>CANFOQ010000067.1 GCA_947448745.1 Comamonadaceae bacterium | reverse complement strand
GTCCTCGTACTCACTGCCCGGGTTGCCCAGGCCGACCAACAGTT
Source organism: Comamonadaceae bacterium (assembly GCA_947448745.1). Taxonomy (GTDB): domain Bacteria; phylum Pseudomonadota; class Gammaproteobacteria; order Burkholderiales; family Burkholderiaceae_C; genus Limnohabitans. The sequence goes on along the minus strand of CANFOQ010000067.1, from coordinate 3,672 downwards.
TGATCATGGTGGGGGATTATCCGGCGCATCAAAAAGACCAAAAAAAGCCCGCTTCAAGCGGGCTCTTCAAGGACAGCGGCGAAGAATCACTTCTTGCCTTTGCCTTTGGCAGGTGCTGCAGGTGCGGCAGCGGCTTCGGGAGCGGCTTCTTCAACCACCGACACCACGCTCACCAACACGGGGTTGTTTTTGCCATGAACAACGGCTTTGACACCCTTGGGCAGGCTGATGTCGTTCACGTGCAGTGAAGTGCCTTTTTTCAGGCCGCTCAGGTCCACCGCAATGAACTCAGGCAGGTCGGCAGGCAAGCAAGCGATTTCCAACTCGGTGATGACCGGGTTGACCAAGCAAGCGTCGGCTTTCACGGCAGGCGAATTTTCTTGACCGCTGTAGTGGAGGGGCACTTTCATGTGCAACATGGTGTCGGCTTCCACGCGTTGGAAGTCGATATGCAACACGAGCTGTTTGAACGGGTGGTATTGCACATCGCGCAACAACACTTTGGATGATTTGCCGTTGAATTCCATCTCCAAAATCGAAGCATGGAAAGCTTCTTTTTTCAAAGCGTGCCACAGTGCGTTGTGGTCGAGTTCAATGGATTGGGGTTCGTGGGCTTTGCCACCGTAAACGATACCGGGCGTGCGACCGGTGATGCGCAGACGGCGGCTCGCACCCGTACCCTGCTTTGAGCGCTCAAAAGCGACGAATTTCATAACTATCTCCAGAAGAAGTCCACCGCGACCAGTGTGACTTCGGTTTCAAAACGGGGCGGAAACCGCCCCACAACATTGCTTTCCTACCAAGACCGGCTTAAAAAAGCTGGTCTTGGTCGGAGAACAAACTCATGACCGACTCTCCTTTGGAGATGCGCTGGATGGTTTCAGCGATCAGGGGTGCCACGGAGAGTTGGCGAATTTTTTGGCATTGCTCGGCAGCTGCGCTCAAGGGGATGGTGTTGGTCACCACCACTTCATCCAGGGCTGCACCATTGGAGATGCGCTCGATGGCGGGGCCGGAAAAAATAGGATGGGTGCAATAGGCGTAAACCTTTTTGGCGCCGCGCTCTTTCAGCACTTCCGCAGCCTTCACCAAGGTGCCTGCGGTGTCGATCATGTCGTCCATGATGACGCAGTTGCGGCCATCGATTTCACCGATGACGTGCATGACTTCGCTCACATTGGCCTTGGGACGGCGCTTGTCGATGATGGCCAGGTCGCAACCCAGTTGCTTGGCCAAAGCGCGGGCACGCACCACACCGCCCACATCGGGCGAGACGACGATCAGGTCGTCGTAGTTTTTCAGGCGCAAGTCGCCCAGCAACACCGGCGAGGCGTAGATATTGTCCACGGGGATGTTGAAAAAGCCCTGAATTTGGTCGGCATGCAAGTCCATGGTGAGGACGCGGTCCACGCCCACGGTTTGCAGCAAATCGGCCACCAACTTGGCTGAAATAGGCACCCGCGAAGAACGCGGACGGCGGTCTTGGCGGGCATAACCGAAATAGGGAATCACGGCGCTGATGCGTTCGGCGGAAGCCCGCTTGAGGGCGTCAACCATGATCAGCAATTCCATCAGGTTTTCGTTGGTGGGGTTGCAGGTCGACTGCACCACGAAGACGTCGCGGGCACGCACGTTTTGTTTGATTTCAACCGTGACTTCACCGTCGGAGAAGCGACCCACCTCGGCCGCACCCAGGCCGATTCCCAGGTGACCGGCTATTTCAGCGGCCAACACAGGATTGGCGTTGCCGGTGAAGACCATGAAATCTGGTTGGGGGTTCGACATGCTGACGACCTGAGGTTAAAAAAACAAAGGGCAACGGTTCGCGGTGTTTGCCGCAAACCCTTGCCGCTTCCGTTCAAAGCAAAAGGGTGGCAGGGGAAGAAGGATTCGAACCTTCGCATGCTGGAATCAAAATCCAGTGCCTTAACCAACTTGGCGACTCCCCTACACGGGAAACCTGTTTTACAACAAATTTCCTGCTAATCGTCGCTGGAAATCCATCCGGCCAGGGGGTGAATTTCCAAATTGCTGCACATTTGCAACTGCCAGCCTGGGGGCGGTTTGGGTAAAACCGCGTCCGCGCCAACAAGGGCAAATACCGCACTGCCTGAACCAGTCATCCGAGCTTGTAAACCTTGGTTTTCAAGCCACTGAAGGGCTTCAAATACCTCGGGGCACAAGCCTTGGGCAACTGCTTGCAAGTCGTTCCGCCCAAAGGCAAATGGCTGTGCAGCTAAGTCCGAAATTGTAGCAGTAGAACTGTCCCTTTTTAAGGCTGCGCTTTTGAAAATGCCGGCGGTCTCCAAACCTTGGGCAGGTTTGAGCACGGCAAAGCGGGCAGGTGGCAGATCAATGGGGGTGATGTCTTCGCCGATGCCTTGTACCCAAGCGTTGTGCCCGCGCAAAAAAAACGGGACGTCCGCGCCCAAACTGAGGCCCAGGGGCAGCAAGCGCGACAGCGGCCAATGCAAGCCCCAAAGCCGGTTCAGGGCCAACAAACACGTGGCCGCGTCCGAGGACCCGCCGCCCATGCCAGCTTGGGCCGGCAGGCGTTTGTCGATCTGAATCAGCGCCCCAAGGGCGGTGCCCGATGCCGCTTTCAAAGCGTGTGCAGCGCGCAAACACAGGTCATCCTCGGGCAAGGCCACGGTCAGATCTTGGCGCAGCAACAGGCCATCTTCTCGCAGGTCAAAGTGCAACACATCCCACCAATCGATCAACATGAACACCGATTGCAGCAGGTGGTAGCCGTCAGGGCGTCGGCCCGTGACATGCAAAAACAAATTCAATTTGGCCGGCGCTGGGACGTTATGCAAGGACTTCATGGCGGGTCCAGCAGCAAAGTGAGTTGCAAGACAGGCAACGGCGCTTCACGCTTGGCAAAGACCCGACGGCCGCCGGGGGGGCTTTCAGCGTTCAGTTGCCAGCCCGGCACAGGGGGGCCATCCACATCCAACCAAGCCAACAAAGCAGGCAGTGGCAAAGCAGCCCCGGTGAGTTGCAAGGTCAGGGCCTCCACCGAGGTGAAATCTTGCACCTTCTGGCCTTGCAGCAGTTGCGCGTTGTGCGGCGTCCAGCGGGCCACGGCCAAGGTGGTGCCCAAGGGTGAAATGATCGACAACTCGCCAGCGTCGGCGCTGCCGTTGAGCTCAAACTGAGCGCTGAATTGCTCTGGGTTGGCTTGCAACACCTTCAGACTGAGGCGGCCTTGCCAATGGCCCATTTGTTTCAGTGTGGCTTGCTGGGCTGTGGGCGTGGGCTTGGAAAACAGGGCGCATGAGCTCAAGGCCCAAGCCATCAAACAGCAAGCCGTGAGGCGACCCGGCAGGCTCAAAGTTTGGCCTTCAGGCGTTTGAGGGTTTCCAGCAAAATTTCATTGGCAGGTGCCATTTTTTTGGCTTCGCGCCAGACCTTCAGCGCCTCGTCTTTCTTGCCCAAACTCCAGAAAATTTCACCCAAATGGGCACCAATTTCGGGGTCGTTTTTGGTCTTGTAGGCGCTTTCCAAAATAGCCAAGGCAGCAAGCTTGTTGCCCATGCGGAACTCAACCCAGCCCAAGCTGTCGGTGATCATCGGATCGTCGGGCGCGAATTCCAAGGCGGTCACGATCAATTCACGCGCTTCTTTCAAGCGGATGTTGCGATCGGCCAAGGCAAAACCCAGGGCGTT
>CANFOQ010000066.1 GCA_947448745.1 Comamonadaceae bacterium | reverse complement strand
GTTTTGAAGCCCAGACCCAAGATCAGGGCTTGGGCGCGCGATGAAGCATCGTGTTCGCCCGCGTCATAAAGCGCCATGTAAGCGTGCCCCATGCGGTCGCCGTCGCCTGAGGCTTCAGCGGCGGCCACTTCGGTGCGGGCATCGGTCAGCACCGTGTCACCCTCGATCACAAAGGCCGTGGCACTTTGATCGGTCTCGGGCATGTCTTGGGCCACTTGGCCCATGCGCCATTGCGTGGGGATATAGAACTCGCCCGAATCTTCGTGCAAGCCGCCATTGAGGAGGGCAAACAAAGACGATTTGCCGGCCCCATTGCGGCCCACCAAGCCGACTTTTTCGCCGGGGTTCAGGGTGACGGAAGCCCCTTCGAGCAACACCTTGGCACTGCGTCGCAAGGTGACATTTTTAATCGTGATCATGGTTTCTGAGCGCTTGGCGCCATCGCTTGTCGGGTGAGAAGTAAGACCTGGTCATCACCAGCACTGGTCGATAGCCACACGACATCTAGTTGAGGGAAGGCTGCTTCAAAGTGGTCACGTTCATGACCAATTTCCAAAACCAATACGGCGTGTTCGCTCATGTGAGCTGGGGCGTCGCGCAAGAGTTGGCGCACAAAGTCCATGCCGTCCATGCCACCGGCCAAAGCCAGTGCAGGTTCGGCTTTGAACTCGGGCGGCAAGGCGGCCATGCTGTGGGTATTCACGTAGGGTGGGTTGCACAAGATCAGATCAAATAAACCATCTGCTTGCTGCAAGCCATCGGACTCGGCCAGCGTCATGCGACCTGCAAGGCCATGGCGTTCGATGTTGATCTGCGCCACGTCCAATGCGTCTTTGGACAAGTCCAAGCCCAGCACCGACACCTGGGGGTAGGCCAATGCGGCCAAGATGCCCAAACTGCCATTGCCGGTGCACAAATCCAGCACGCGGCGGCTTTGGGGATCGAGCCAAGGATCGATGCTGCCCTCGGCCAATACCTCGGCAATCAGTGAGCGTGGCACGATGGCGCGTTCGTCGATGTAGAACGACACGCCTTGCAACCAAGCTTCTTGGGTCAGGTAGGCCGCAGGTTGGCGGCGCTCGATGCGCTGCGCGATCAAGGCTTGCACCTGTGCAATTTGCGCGGGCGTGAGTTCGGCGTTGTGCGCTGCTTCGTTGAAGTCGGTGTCCAGGGGCCAGCCCAACTTCCAGAGCACCAACCACGCCGCCTCGTCTTCAGCGGTGGTGGTGCCTTGGCCGAAGGCCACGTCAGCATGGCGGAGTTGTTCAGCAACTTGCTGAATCAGCTTGGAGAGGGTCATGCCAACGCGCGGTTCAATTGTTCCAGCACCCGACGGTAAATGTTTTTCAGCGGTTCCAGGTCAGCCACCGGCACGCATTCGTCGATCTTGTGGATGGTGGCGTTGCAGGGGCCGAGTTCAATCACTTGCGGGCACACCTGCGCAATGAAGCGACCATCCGAGGTACCCCCAGTGGTCGAGAGTTCGGTGTCCAGACCGGTTTCATCGCGAATCGCCGTTTGCACGGCGCCTACCAGATCGCCGGGGGTGGTGAGGAAAGGCAGACCACCAATGGTCCAGGCGAGGTCGTAGTTCAAGCCGTGCTTGTCGAGCACAGCGCACAGGCGCTGCTGCAATTGCTCAGGGGTGGACTCGGTGCAAAAACGGAAATTGAAATCCACCACGCAAGCACCTGGAATCACATTGCTGGCTCCGGTGCCCGCATGGATGTTGCTAACCTGCCAGCTGGTGGGTGGGAAGAAGGCATTGCCCCGGTCCCATTCGATGGTCACCAATTCCGCCAACGCAGGCGAGAGCAAGTGGATCGGGTTTTGAGCCAACTGCGGATAGGCGATGTGGCCTTGCACACCTTTGACAGTGAGCTTGCCGCTCATGGTGCCGCGACGGCCGTTTTTGATCATGTCGCCTGTGCGTTGCACCGAGGTGGGCTCGCCCACGATGCACCAATCGAGTCGTTCGCCACGGGCTTTCAGCGTGTTGCACACCACCACGGTGCCATCCAGTGCCGGGCCTTCTTCGTCACTGGTCAGCAAAAAAGCAATATTGATGGAGGGGTCAGCGCATGCCGCCGTGAATTCTTCACAGGCCACCACCATGGCGGCGAGTGAGGCCTTCATGTCGCTGCTACCACGGCCGTACAACATGCCATGGCGATGGGTGGGCGTGAACGGGTCTTGCGTCCATTGGTCCAAAGGGCCGGTGGGCACCACATCGGTGTGGCCGGCAAACACCAAGGTTTTGGCCTTGGCGTGGGCACTGCGTTTCACGGCCCACAGGTTGCTCACGCGAAACGTGTCTGGCCCGCTGTCCATGCGCTCGCAAGCAAACCCCAGCGGCGTCAGGCGTGAAGCGATCAGGTCCAGGCAACCCGCGTCCTCGGGGGTGACCGAGGGGCGCGAGATGAGTTGCTCGGTGAGTTGGAGGGTGCGAGACATCAATCGGCTTGCGAGAATCAGTCGCGCAACAAGTCGTTGATGCTGGTTTTGGAGCGGGTTTGCGCGTCCACACGCTTGACCACGATGGCGGCATACATGCTGTAGGGTGCGCCGTTGGCCGCCACTTTGGGGATGTTGCCGCTGACCACCACCGAGCCCGAGGCGACGCGACCATAGGTGATTTCGCCGGTGGCGCGGTCAAAGATGGGGGTCGATTGACCGATGAACACGCCCATGCCCAAGACTGAGTTTTCTTCGATGATGACGCCTTCGACCACTTCAGAGCGGGCGCCGATGAAGCAGTTGTCTTCAATGATGGTGGGGTTGGCTTGCAAGGGTTCGAGCACGCCGCCGATCCCCACACCACCTGACAAGTGCACGTTCTTGCCAATTTGTGCACAGGAGCCCACGGTGGCCCAGGTGTCGACCATGGTGCCGCTGTCTACGTAGGCACCAATGTTGACGTAAGAGGGCATCAAGATGGCACCAGGGGCCACATAGCTGCCCCGACGCGCCACGGCAGGCGGCACCACACGCACACCTGCGGCCTTGAATTCTTCATCCGAGAGATTTGAAAACTTGGTTTTGACTTTGTCGTAGTAACCCAAGTCACCGGCTTTGATGATCTTGTTGTCGTTCAAACGGAAGGACAGCAACACGGCTTTTTTCAACCACTGGTGAACTGTCCATTGGCCCACGCCTTCACGGGTGGCCACACGCAAACGGCCGCCATTCAGCTCGGCAATCACATGGTCCACCGCTTCACGCACTTCGTGGGTGGCGTTCTCAGCGTTGATGGTGGCGCGGTTGTCCCAGGCGTTGTCGATGATGTGTTGCAGTTGGTGTTGAGCCATGGTTGTTTTCTTTGAGCTTGGTTGAAATTAAGAATGGGTTTGTTTGACGAACGACACAATGCGTTCAGCGGCTTCGAGGCATTCTTGGGGTTGTGCCACCAAAGCCATGCGAATGCGGCCTTGGCCGGGGTTCATACCGTTGACCTCACGCGCCAAATAGCGGCCAGGCAACACCGTGACATTGTATTGAGCCAGCAAGTCACGGGCGAAGGCCTCGTCATCGCCCCCAGGAACGGCTGCCCAAAGGTAAAAACCAGCGTCGGGCAAGGCCACATCCAAGACCTGGTCCAACAAGGGTGTGACTTGTTCAAATTTGGCTTTGTACAAAGCCCGGTTGGCCTGAACGTGCGCTTCATCATTCCACGCCGCAATGCTGGCCTCTTGCACCATGCCGCCCATGGCGCTGCCGTGGTAGGTGCGGTAGCGCAAGAACGGCGCCATCAGTGCGGCGTCACCCGCCACAAAGCCACTGCGCAGTCCGGGCACATTGCTGCGTTTGGACAGACTGGTGAAACTGACCAGGTTTTTAAAATCGTCTCTGCCGAGCAATTTGGCAGCCTGTAAGCCACCCAACGGGGGCGTGTCGCCAAAATAAATTTCGCTGTAACACTCGTCTGAGGCCAGCACAAAGTCATGTTGGTCGCTCAGGGCAAAGAGCTTTTG
>CANFOQ010000065.1 GCA_947448745.1 Comamonadaceae bacterium | reverse complement strand
CAGCCTGTGGGCCACGCCACCGTCCAAGCTCACGCTGTTGAGTGGGCCTGAAGGGGGTTTAAGCGCTGAAGAAGAAGCCTGGGCTGTGGCCAAAGGCTTTGTGCCGGTGCAATTGGGCGCCAGGGTGTTGCGGGCAGAAACCGCGCCCTTGGCGGTGTTGGCGCAATTGCTTTGAGGCCTCGCCCAGGTGGCCTGCGCTTGACCTGAACAGCTTCAAGCAGCGTGATCAAGCCTTGGCAAAACGCTGATCCAACCACGCCATCAGCTTGTTGAACACCAGGTGCTTTTCGGGGTCGTTGAAGATCTCGTGGTACATCACATTGAAACACTGGGTCTGCAAAAACTGGGGCAACGCGGCGGCTGCAAAGTCTGCGCTGCCCTGCGGGTTCACCAATCGGTCTTGACCGGCATAAAGCAAGAGTGAAGGTGTGCGCCATTGCTCGGCTTCTTGCACGGCCTTGTCGCCTTCGTCCATGATCCAAGCGGCCAAGCCCGCTGAGATGCGGTCGTGCACCAGTTTGTCTTCACGGTAGGCACGCACCACTTGCGCGTCGCGGGCCAGCCAAGCCAATTGCAAGCCATTGGCCACACGCAAATGCGGGAAGAATTTGGGGATGGTGGCCAGCAGCAGTTTTTGCACCGCGTTGGTGAAGGCGGCAAATGCTGGGGCACTTAACACGGCGGCGTCTGCGGTGCAGGCTTGCTGACCCAAGGCTCGCGCCACCACCAAACCGCCCATGCTGTGACCCAGCAGCACCAAGGGCTCGCTGCGGGGTTTGTGGTGCTGGATATCGGCCACGACAGCCGCCAAATCTTCCACCAGTTGGTTGGGCGTGGCGACATCACCACGCTCGCCGCTGGACAGCCCATGACCGACATGGTCGTAACCCTGCACCGCATACCCGGCACTTTGAAGCGCAAAGGCCACATGGTTGTAGCGGCCCATGTGCTCGCCCAAGCCGTGCACCAACAACACTTGGGCTTTGGCGGGCAGTTCGGGCGTGGGCCAGTGGTAACGCGCCAAAGTGTGGTCGCCACACAGCCAGTCGCTGGTGGTGGCATGGAAAGCGTGATGGGCGGCAATGGTGGACATGACTTCTTCAGGGTTGATCAGCGCTCAATTGAAACACAGCCGTGGCCGCACGTGCATTCGGCCACCAACGCACTTGGCCAAACTCTTGCAAACCGAAGGCGTCTTGAATGCGCAAATGGTTTTTTTCGGCCAAGGCGCGAAAGTCCGAGAACGTGCCCACGCGGATATTGGGCGTGTCATACCACTGGTAGGGCAGCTTTTTGGTGATGGGCATGTGGCCTTGCAACACACTCAAGCGATTCGGCCAGTGCGCAAAATTGGGAAAGGTGACGACGCCCATGCGACCCACCCGCACGGTTTCGCGCAGCATGGTTTCGGCATTGCGCAAATGCTGCAAGGTGTCGATTTGCAAGACCACGTCAAAGCTTCGGTCGCCAAACATCGCCAAGCCCTGGTCCAGGTTGAGCTGGATGACTTGCACACCGCGCTGCACACAGGCCAACACATTGGCGTCGTCAATTTCCACGCCATAACCAGTGCAACCATGCTGCGCTTGCAAGTGCGCCAGCAGCTCGCCGTTGCCGCAACCCAAGTCAAGCACCCGGCTGCCAAACGGCACCATGCGGGTTACCGCGTCTTTCAAGACCTTGTTCATGGGCGGGCCTCCAAGCTGATGCGCTCGAAATAAGCACGCACCAAGGACAAATAGCGCGGGTCGTCCAACAAGAAGGCATCGTGGCCGTGCGGCGCGTCGATTTCGGCATAGCTCACATCGCGTTGGTTGGCCACCAGCGCTTGCACCATTTCGCGGCTGCGGGCGGGGGCGAAGCGCCAATCGGTGGTGAAGCTCACCAACAAAAACTGCGCCCTGGCGCGGGCCAAGGCTTTGGTCAGGTTGTGCGCATGTGCTTTGGCCGGGTCGAAATAATCCAGCGCCCGGGTGATGAGCAAATAGGTGTTGGCGTCAAAGTACTCGCTGAACTTGTCGCCTTGGTGGCGCAAATAACTCTCGATTTGAAATTCAATCTCTTGCGTGCTGTATTTCAAAACATCGCCGCTTTGCAGCATGCGGCCAAACTTGGTGTTCATCACATCGTCACTCAGGTAGGTGATGTGGCCCAACATGCGGGCGATGCGCAAACCGCGTTTGGGCACCACGCCGTGCTCGTAGAAATGACCACCATGAAAGTCCGGGTCGGTGACGATGGCGCGACGCGCCACTTCATTGAATGCAATGTTTTCGGCGTTCAAATTGGGTGCACTGGCAATCACCACCGCATGGCGCAGTTTCTCGGGGTATTGCAGGCTCCAACTCAGGGCCTGCATGCCGCCCAAACTGCCACCCATGACCGCCGCCAGTTGCGTGATGCCCAAGGCCTCCACCAAACGGGCTTGTGAATCCACCCAGTCTTCCACGGTCACCACCGGAAAGTCGGCACCATGGATGCGGCCCGTGTCGGGGTTGGTGTGCATCGGTCCGGTGGAGCCAAAACACGAGCCCAGGTTGTTCACGCCAATCACAAAGAAACGATTGGTGTCCACCGGCTTGCCAGGCCCAATCATGTTGTCCCACCAGCCCTCGCTTTTGGCTTGACCCGCATAACTGCCGGCCACATGGTGCGACGCGTTCAGGGCGTGGCAAATCAGCACCGCATTGCTGCGCTCGGCGTTCAAACTGCCGTAGGTTTCATAGCTCAGGTGATAGTCGCGCAAGCTGCCACCGCCTTGCAGCGGCAGGGCTTGGCTGAACGACATGGATTGGGGTGTGACGGTGAATGACATCCAAAAAAAATCCGGCATCGCTAAAAACGCGGCCGGATCGACGGACGTCTTTAGCTGAATTTGTTAATGCGCCCGCAAGCTGATTCAAATCGGCGCGATCAAAGTATAGCAATACGTTTTGTGTTTGTATCGCCACGATTTGGTGCGCAATTTGCTTTGAAATGGTGCGCAACATGGTTTGCGCCTTTTTTTGCACCAAAAACAAACATCTATCCCCAGGAGGTCACATGGACGCACTAAAACAGGGCGCGGACGCATTGTTCATCTTGCTTGGCGCGATCATGGTTCTGGCCATGCACGCCGGCTTTGCGTTTTTAGAGCTGGGCACGGTTCGCAAAAAGAACCAGGTGAATGCCTTGGTCAAAATCTTGGCCGACTTCAGCATTTCCACCGTGGCCTATTTCGCTGTGGGCTACAGCGTGGCCTATGGCACGACGTTTTTCGTCGATGCGGCCACCTTGGCAGACCGCAACGGCTATGACTTGGTGAAGTTCTTCTTCTTGCTCACCTTCGCCGCCGCCATACCGGCCATCGTCTCGGGGGGCATCGCTGAACGCGCACGCTTCTACCCCCAATTGTTTGCAACGGCCGTTATCGTCGGCTTTATTTACCCCTTCTTCGAAGGCATCGCTTGGAACCAGCACTTCGGTTTTCAGGCCTGGCTCAAGGCCACCACGGGCGCCGAGTTCCATGATTTCGCTGGTTCAGTGGTGGTGCACGCGGTCGGCGGCTGGATTGCCTTGCCCGCCGTGTTGTTGTTGGGCGCACGCTCAAACCGCTACAAGCGCGACGGCGCCATTTCAGCGCATCCGCCTTCCAGCATCCCCTTTCTGGCCTTGGGCGCATGGGTGTTGTGCGTGGGTTGGTTTGGCTTCAATGTGATGAGCGCCCAAACCATCGACAAAATTTCTGGTCTGGTGGCGGTCAACAGCTTGATGGCCATGGTCGGCGGCACGCTCACCGCACTGTGGCTGGGCAAGAACGACCCGGGCTTTGTGCACAACGGCCCGTTGGCCGGTTTGGTGGCGGTGTGTGCCGGCTCGGACCTGATGCACCCACTGGGCGCTTTGGTGGTCGGCGGCGTGGCCGGCGCCTTGTTTGTGTTCATGTTCACCTGGACGCAAAACAAATGGAAAGTCGATGACGTGTTGGGCGTGTGGCCCTTGCATGGTTTGTGCGGTACCTGGGGCGGTATCGCTGCGGGCTTGTTTGGCAGCACCAGCTTGGGTGGTTTGGGCGGCGTGAGCTTCACCGCGCAATTGCTGGGCACCTTGCTTGGCGTGTCGTGGGCGCTGCTGACCTCCTTTGTGCTGTATGCCTTGTTGAAGCACTTTGTGGGGCTGCGCCTGAGCCAAGAAGAAGAGTTTGAAGGTGCCGACATGAGCATCCACCAAATCAATTCCAGCCCAGAACGCGAGACCAGTTGGTGAGATATGTGGTTTTTTTGCGGGTTTTCTCGACCAAGTCAGGATAAATACTTGGTTTTGAACCAGTTTTCTGTTTCATAATGGCTCGGGCTGCCTGT
>CANFOQ010000064.1 GCA_947448745.1 Comamonadaceae bacterium | reverse complement strand
CCATCGGCTTCGCCGTGAATCAATCGCACACCATTGCTGGGCACTTGCAAGCGGGCCCGCATGGCCACGGCAGCCGCCACTTGACGTTCAAAAAATGCGCTGTCAATGCGCTCTTCACTTTGAAAACTCCAAATGCGGGCGCGAATTTTGGAAGTGGGACTGAACGAAGCCCAACCCAAAAACTGGCCGGTTTGCGATTCGACCCGCACCGTTTCACCAGGGTCGCCGCCGCCTTTGGCGATGGCCGAATCAAACACCCAAGGGTGAAAGCGCAGGGCCGAGCGTTCTTTGCCGGCTTTGAGGGTGATGGTTTTCATGCTTGTTTTCTGCGGGCGCGTGGATGCGCCGCGTCATAGGCCTTGGCCAAATGTTGGTAATCGAGTCGGGTGTAGACCTGTGTCGTGCTGATGTTGGCGTGGCCCAGCAACTCTTGCACCGCACGCAAGTCACCACTGGACTGCAGCACGTGGCTGGCGAATGAATGCCGCAGCATGTGCGGGTGAACAGCTGTGCTCATGCCCGCTTGCACACCCCGTTGGCGCAAGCGTTGCCAAATGGCTTGTGAACTCAGCCTGGTGCCACGCTGCCCGACAAACAAAGCGGTTTGGGTTTGTGCCTCGGCGGGCAAGCCCTGGTTGCGAACAGCCAACCACGCTTGCAAGGCCTGCAGGGCTTGTTGACCCACGGGCACACTGCGTCGCTTGGAACCTTTGCCCAGCACATGGGCTTCAGCACCATCCATGTCAATCCACCCCCGCGCTTGTGCGCTGGCTTGCACATCCAAGCCGGTCAGTTCGGCCACACGCAAACCACTGCTGTAGAGCAACTCCACCATGGCGATGTCACGCGCTTGCAACCACGGGTCTTGGTCGTCGTTGCGGTATTCGGTGAGGTGCACCGCATCATCGACATTCAGCGCTTTGGGCAAAGGCTTGGCGGCTTTGGGGGCACGCAATCCAGCCAATGGGTTGCTGCTGACCAAACCTTCACGGCCCAGCCAGGTGTAAAAACCGCGCCAGCCCGAGACGATGAGTGCGATGCCGCGTGGCGAGCGGCCACTGCTGTGCATCTGCGCCATCCAACGTCGCACGTGGTGGGCTTGCACTTGTTCAAGCGACACACCGGCTTCTTGCGCCAAGGCTTGCAAACGCTTCAAGTCTTCGGTGTACAAGGCCACGGTGCGCGCAGCCAAACGCTTTTCAAACTGTGCATGCGCCAGATAGCGTTCAACCAAAGCAGGTTTGTCGGACATGCCGTTTTTGGTCAGCGCAAGCGTGTCAAAGCAGCGCTGGCCAAATCGCCTATGCGGCCCAGCAAGTCGGTGCCCATGGAGGTTTGGAAACGCTGAGGATCGGGCGAAGCCAAGACCAACAAACCCATGAGTTCATGGTCGGGCAGTTTGGCTTCCGGGTCGATCGGTACATCGGTGGACCAAGGCGTGTTGGTGCTGCGCAAAGCCAACAGCGCCACCGATTGAGCTTCGTGGGGATGGGTCAACCAATTCACAGCTTCAAACTCGGCATTGGCGCCGCAATACGGCGCACGCAAACCGGCGGCAAACGCTTTCACCTCGTCGGTGACCCCCTGGGTGAAAGGCTCAATCTCATAGGCCTGGTCCACGTTCCACACCCGGATGGCCACCTGCGGGACCATGAAATGGTGCTGAATTTCATCGACGATGACATGGGGCAAATTGCCGGGTTGTTGGGTGTTCAAGAGGCTTTGCGACCAACGGTGCAAACGATCGGACAGCACGGCGTTGTCGCTGCCATTGCGGATCATGTCCATCATGCGGTGTTCCAAGGCCCTGATTTTTTCGCGCAGCATGTCGGCTTGTCGTTCTTGCAAGCTGACCGCACGTTGGCCATGCGGGCTGACGAATCGCACGGTGGACAAGAGCGCGGCATGGCGCTCAAAAAAATCAGGCGTGTTCACCAAAAAATTGGCGATGTCGTCTTCGGTGATCGGTGTGATCGGGTTGCTCATTCGGGAATCTCCATCTCGCCTGTGAATACCGTGGTGGCCGGGCCCGTCATCATCACTGATGCATCCGCGCCTTGCCATTGAATCGTGAGCACACCACCACGGGTGTGCACCTGAACTTGATCGTCGAGCCAGCCTTGCCGTATACCGGCCACCACCGCCGCACAAGCGCCAGTGCCACAGGCCAAGGTTTCACCTGCGCCGCGCTCGAACACGCGCAGCTTCACTTGACTGCGTGACAGCACTTGCAAAAACCCGGCGTTCACGCGCTTGGGGAAGGCCGCGTGGTTTTCAATCAAGGGGCCCCAACTCGCCACCGGGGCTTGGTCCACATCGTCCACGCGAAGCACCGCATGGGGGTTGCCCATGGACAGCACGGCCACATCTGCATGGTCGTTCGCGTTCAAAGCCAATTGCCAGCGCAGGCCATCGGTTGCGTCCAATGCCTTGGCGTGCGCGGGATTGAAAGGCACTTGGGGCAACGCAAACACCGGAGCGCCCATGTCCACTTGCACTTGACCATCGGGCCGTTCATGCAAAGAGATCACGCCGCCGTGCACCTTGACACGCACCGTGGTTTTGTCGGTCAGGCCGTGGCTGCGAACATAGCGCACAAAGCAACGCGCACCGTTGCCGCAGTTTTCCACCTCGCCGCCATCGGCGTTGTGGATCACGTATTCAAAGTCCACATCGGCTTGGGGGGCAGGTCGCACACTGAGAATTTGATCGGCACCGACACCAAAGTGTCGATTGGCAATGAATTGGTATTGATCGGGGCGCAAACCCAAGAGGCCGTGGGTCTCGTCGAGCACCACGAAGTCGTTGCCCGCGCCTTGCATTTTGGTAAATCGAATCCGCATGCGCCGATTATCATCCCTTCACCCCCACCCCTCGCCTCACACCATGGTTCGCCCTCATCTGCAAATTCACCCCGAACGCACACCCGCCACACCCTTGCCTGCAGCCACAGTGTTGCTGCTGCGCGATGGTGAACAAGGCTTGGAGGTGTTGATGACACGCCGCTCGATGAGCGCGAGTTTTGCGCCAGGGGCGTATGTGTTTCCAGGCGGCGGCATTGACGCCAGCGATGCGCAAGTACACCACTTTGCGAATCGACGTGTCACGCAAGACGACACCCGATTGACGCAAGCGATTGCCGCCATCCGTGAAAGCTTTGAAGAGCTGGGGGTGTTGCTGGCCACGGATGCACAAGGCCGCATGGCCGATATGCAAGACATCGCCAAGCTCGATCGCAACCAAGCGCTGCACACGCAATGCGACGCGTTGGGTTTGAAACTGGCTGCCGACCAGGTGTTTGTGTTGGCGCATTGGATCACCGACCGGGATTTGAAGCGCCGCTTTGACGTGCCTTTTTTGGTGGCACGTATGCCCGACCACCAAACACCTGTGGCAGATGAACAAGAGCAGTTTGAACCGGTGTGGATTCGCCCTTCTGAAGCACTGCGGCGTCACCGCGAGGAAGATTTCTTCATCATCTTTCCCACCATCCGCACTTTGGAGCGCATGCAAGCGCACCACACCGTGGACAGCGTGCTGCAAGCCTGCGCCAACGAGCAACCCTGGTTCACCAGTTGCCCACGGGCTGGTTTTTTGAACGCCCAAGAGGCGCGGTTCATGGAACACGATGCGCCTTATGGCGAGCTGGCCCTCACCAGCCGCGATGGTCAAATCGTGCACCACCTCGATTGGCAAACCCAAGCGCCGGTGCGTTTGATCCAACATGTGCAACGCCTGACCGCCCCCAACCCGAGTGTCATGACCGGCCCCGGCACCAACAGCTATGTGGTGGGCGACGCCGACAGCGGCTTCATCGTCATCGACCCCGGCCCGCCAGATGCAGACCATGTGCAGCGCTTGTGGCACATCACTCAAGGACAGATTCAAGCACTGGTGTGCACCCATTCGCACCCCGACCACTCGCCAGGTGCAGCATTGCTTCAAGCCTTGTGCGCCCAGCACGGCGTGAAGGTGCCCATTTGGGGCATGGCCTCATTGCCCACCGCCCGGGCCCACAGCGACTTTGTGCCCGACCGCCAATTGAAAGACGGCGAGCGTTTGGTGTTGCAGTCAGGCGAACACCGCCACAGCTTGCGCGTGGTCCACACACCAGGGCACGCGGCCAACCATGTGTGTTTGATCTTGGAAGAAGACGGCTTGCTGTTCAGCGGCGACCATGTGCTCAACGGCAGCACCACCGTGATTGACCCGCCCGATGGCCACATGGGCGAATATCTGGCGTCCTTGGACAAACTGATGGCCTTGGGCCATGAATTTCAAGTGGCGTTCATCTTGCCTGCGCACGGCCATGTGCTGGGCAATGTGTGGGGCGAGGCCTACAGCGCCATCGACTGCATGAACCGTTTGAAAAACCACCGCTTGGCGCGTGAACTCAAAGTGTTGAAAGCCATGCAAGCCTTGCCCGACGGCAGCATGGACGATTGGTTGGCGCTGGTCTATGACGATGTGCCGCAGGCCATTTGGCCAGTGGCCATGCGCTCACT
>CANFOQ010000063.1 GCA_947448745.1 Comamonadaceae bacterium | reverse complement strand
TTGCCAGGCGCTGAGGTGCCAAACCCCATAGGCCAACCAATTCAGCAGCGCATCCAACCAAGGCCAAGTGGGCAACAGCATGTCAATCCTTCCAAACAGCAAAAACCAATTTTAGGCCGCCACCCAAGCGGCGGCAAAGAAACCATCGGTGCCATGGCGGTGCGGCCACAGGCGCAAATACTGGCCATCCGGTGTGCACAAACTGTCGGCTTGCGCCACTTCGAAATCGGTGAGGAGGTCTTTCACCAACAAAGGTTTGAAATTGGGATGCGCCGCGCTGAAGGCTTGGGCGATCTCTTCGTTTTCAGCCGGCAACAAACTGCAGGTGGCGTAGACCAAGCGGCCACCAGGCTTGAGCAACCTGGCGGCGCTGGCCAAGATGGCCGCTTGTTTCACCGTCAGTTCGGCAACCGCCTCGGGGGTTTGTCGCCATTTCAAATCGGGGTTGCGTCGCAAGGTGCCCAAGCCTGTGCAAGGCGCATCCACCAACACCCGGTCCATCTTGCCGCGCAAACGCTTGATGCGGTCGTCTCGCTCGTGGGCAATCGCCACGGGGTGGATGTTGGACAAACCGCTGCGGGCCAGACGTGGTTTCATGGCTTCCAAGCGGTGTGCTGAAGTGTCGAAGGCATACAAGCGACCGGTGTTGCGCATGGCCGCACCCAAGGCCAAGGTTTTGCCGCCAGCGCCGGCGCAAAAATCGGCCACCATCTCGCCGCGTTTGGCGTCGAGCAACAGTGCCAACAATTGCGAGCCCTCGTCTTGCACTTCAATCACGCCTTTTTCAAACAGCGTGAGCTTGCTCAAGTTGGGTTTGGCGTTCATGCGCAAGCCCCAAGGTGAAAACGGTGTGGGCACGACAGCAATGCCGTTTTTTTCGAGTTCGGCCTGCACATCGGCGCGTTTGGCTTGCAAGGTGTTGACCCGCACATCCAAACCAGCGGTGTGCTGCAAGCTGTCGACCAAAGGCCAGAAGTCGTCGCCCAATTGCGCTTCCAAGGCCTCGGCCAACCAAGGCGGCAAGTTGTGGCGGTGCGGAGCCAAGAAAGCTTCGTCGGTGGCGGCATCGCAATCGGCCAACCACTTGAACTCCATCTCGCTCATGGCGGCTTTCATGAAGCCGCGGTCACCATGGGTGGCTTGAGGTTGCTGCAGTTTGGCTTGTGAATCCAAGTAGGCGGCCCAGCCCAAGATGGCCAAGCGGCGTTCACGCACGCCGGTGCCAGATTTGGCCAGGTGTTCAAAGCGCAGTTTTTGGCGCAACACGTTGTAGCCGGTTTCGGCCAACACGCCGCGCTCGCGCGGGCCCAAGGCCATTTGTTTGCGTTGGTCGCGGAAGTATTTGGAAACCACACTGTCGGCAGGGTGGTCAAAGCGAAGCAGCAAACGGGTGAGTTCGGTGCAAGCGTCTAACAGGGCTTTTGGATGCATGCACCCATTATCGGCTTACGCAAATACACCTGCGGCTTCTTGCATTTGACTCGACACCGCGCCGAGGTGGTGCAAGCTGTCGCCGAAGCTGAGTTCCATTTGCGTCAAGCGCTTGAAACAGTGGCTGACGATGTACTCATCGGTGACGCCAATGCCGCCATGCAACTGCACGGCCTGTTGGCCCACAAAGCGTGTGGAGCAGCCCATTTGGTATTTGGCACGCGACACCGCCAAGCTGCGCTCGTCGGCCGGTGCGTTCAGCTTGAGCGAGGCGTAATAGCTCATCGAGCGACCCAATTCGAGTTGCATTTTCATGTCGGCCACGCGGTGGCGCAGTGCCTGAAAGCTGGCGATGTTCACGCCAAACTGTTTGCGGGTGTTCATGTACTCAACGGTGATGGCCAAGGTGCTTTCCATCAAGCCCACGGCTTCGGCGCACAAACACGCCGCGCCCACATCCACGGCCAGTTGCAAAGCGGCCAAGCCATCGGTGCTGATGCACTGTGCTGTGGCGTCTTTCAACTGCAACTCGCTCATGCGGCTGCCGTCTTGCGCTTGGTAGGCGTGGCTGGTGAGGGTGCCCGCGCTGCGTGGCACCAAGAACAAGGCCAGTTGTCCATTCACGGTGGCGGGCACCAAGAAACCATGGGCTTGGTCACCGGCAGGCACCAGGCTTTTGGTGCCACTGATGTGCCAGGCATTGCCCACTTGCTTGGCGGTGGTTTGGCATGTGTGCAGGTTGTAGCGTGCCCCTTTTTCATGGTGGGCCAACACCAACAAAGCCTCGCCACCGGCCAAGCGCGGCAGCCATTCGGTCTTCATGTCGTCAGGCGCGAAGGCTTGCAATACCGCGGTGCTGATCCAGGTGTGGGCCAAGGGTTCGAGCACCATGCCGCGCCCGAGTTCTTCCATCACCACCATGCCCTCCACAGGCCCCATGTTCATGCCGCCGTAGGCGTCTTGCACATACAAACCGCACAAGCCCAGCTCGGCCAAGGCTTGGTAAGCGCTGGCGGAAAAACCACCCGCAGCCACCACACTGCGGCGCTCATCAAAGTTGTAGGCCTTGTCCACCCACTTGCGCACAGCGTCGCGCAATTGGGTTTGGTCGTCAGAGAAATCAAAGTCCATGGTTCACCCCAAAACAGTTTGCGCAACGATGTTGCGTTGCACTTCATTCGAGCCACCGTAAATGGTGGTCTTGCGCATGTTGAAATACGTAGAGGCCAAGGGTGCGCAATGCGCCGCGCCCACATGGTCGCCTTGCCAGCCGGCTTCCATGGCTTCTTCAATGAAGGGCATGCTGAACGGGCCGGCGGCCAACATCATGAGTTCGCTGTAACGCTGCTGAATTTCCGAGCCGCGAATCTTCAGCAAGCCCGCGATGTCCAACGACTGCTTGCCCGATTTCTCGGCGCTCAAGACGCGCAACACCATCATTTCCAGGGCCATCACGTCCACTTCTAGCTTGGCGATTTCATCGCGAAAGCGCATGTCTTCCCAAACACCTTCGGCCTTGGCAATGCGCTTCAAGCGCTCGAGTTCACGCTTGGCGCGGTTGACGTCGGCGATGTTGGTGCGTTCGTGCGCCAGCAAATACTTGGCGTAATTCCAGCCTTTGTTTTCTTCGCCAATCAAGTTCTCGGCCGGCACTTCCACGTTGTCAAACCAAACCTCGTTGACCTCGCATTCACCATCGAGCAATTTGATAGGGCGCACCGACACGCCGGGCGACTTCATGTCGATGAGTAAAAACGAAATGCCGGTTTGCGGCTTGCCGCTGCTGTCGGTGCGCACCAAGCAAAAAATCCAATCGCCAAACTGGCCCAAGGTGGTCCAGGTTTTTTGGCCGTTGACGATGAACTTGTTGCCAACACGTTCGGCGCGGGTTTTCAAGGAAGCCAAGTCGGAGCCCGAGCCCGGCTCGCTGTAACCCTGGCTCCACCACACCTCACCACTGGCGATGCCCGGCAAAAAGCGCTGTTGCTGTTCGGGTGAGCCAAAGGCCATGATGACCGGTGCCACCATCACCGGGCCAAACGGCACGATGCGCGGCGCACCAGCCAAGGCGCATTCTTCTTCGAACAAATGTTTTTGCACCGCGTTCCAACCGGGGCCGCCAAACTGCGATGGCCAGCCGTAGCCGAGCCAGCCTTTGCTGCCCAGGGTTTTCGCCCAAGACTGCATGTCTTCACGGGTCAAACGCAAGGCGTTGTGCACTTTGTGGGAAAGCTGCGCAGGCAAATGGGCGTGCACCCAAGTGCGCACCTCTTCGCGAAAAGCCTGTTCTTCAGGGGTGAAAGCCAAATCCATGGGGTTCTCCGGCGACGGGTCTGTGGTTTGCAAAGACCGTGTTTTAGCACGCTCGTTCTATTTTTCCTCCCCGCATGAACACGGGGGTGGCATCGGGATAATCAGCCCCATGAAAAACCTGGTGATTTTGATTTCAGGCGGCGGCTCCAACATGGCCGCCATCGTGCGCACCGCGCTGCGCGACGACTGGGCCACGCGCTACCACGCCCAAGTGGCCGCCGTCATCAGCAACAAGCCCGATGCCAAGGGATTGGTGTTTGCACAAGCACAGGGCTTGAAAACGTCAATGGTGAACCACCACGCCTTTGCCCACGAAGCTGAGCCGCGTGCCGCCTTTGACGCCGCCTTGATGGCCGAGATCGACCAGCATCAACCCCACTTGGTGGTGTTGGCCGGCTTCATGCGCATCTTGACGCCGGGGTTTGTGGCGCATTACGAGGGGCGTTTGATCAACATCCACCCCTCACTGCTGCCGGCCTTCACCGGCTTGCACACGCACCAACGCGCATTGGATGAAGGTTGCCAATTTGCCGGGGCCACGGTGCACCGCGTCACCGCCGAACTGGACCATGGTGAGATCTTGGCGCAAGCCGTGGTGCCAGTGTTGCCTGGCGACAGCGCCGACAGCTTGGCCGCACGGGTACTGACGCAAGAGCATCTGATGTTTCCGAGGGTGGTGGCGCAGTTGTTGGCGTCCATGAAGGGCTGAGTTGGCCCGCCAAGTTGTCAAGCCGCAAGCCTTGAATTTCTCGGCACATGTGCTCTTAAAAACTCCATCTGATCCGCCAAGATACGGCGGTTGCGCAGGATGAAGTCTTCCCACAAGGTGGGCACATACGGGGTGTAAAGCAGCGGCATCTTGGCTTGCTCAGGGGTGCGGTTGGCTTTGCGGTGGTTGCAAGCGCGGCACGCGGTGACCACGTTCATCCAACTGTCCACGCCGTGTTGACCAAACGGAATGATGTGTTCGCGGGTGAGTTCGGTTTCGTGGAAATCGTCGCCGCAATAAGCGCAAATGTTGCGGTCTCGGGCGAACAACTTGCTGTTGGTCAGGCCGGGCTTGAGTTCGAAGGGGTTGATGCGCGGCACGCCTTTGGTGCCAATGATGCTGTTGACGGTGATCAGCGATTGCAAGCCGGTGACGGCGTTGTGACCACCGTGGTAGACGGCGATGTCGACACCGGCTTCCCAGCGCACCTCGTCGGCCGCATAGTGGGTCACGGCTTGTTCGAGTGAAATCCAAGACTGCGGGAGCCCTTGGGCAGACAGCTTCAAGACCTTCAACTTGCACCTCCAGAGAGATAAGCGAGCACTGACGTCGATTGCTGGACAATATACCTTGTTTCCATGACAGCTCTATAACCCCCTCTGTGCCCATGCGTATTTTTCGAGGCTTTCAACATCCCCAACTCGCAGCGTCTTGTGCGTTGACCATTGGCAACTTTGACGGGGTGCACCGTGGACACCAGGCCATGCTGGCCTTGCTGCAGAATGAAGCACGGCACCGTGGTGTGCACAGTTGCGTCATGACCTTCGAGCCGCACCCGCGCG
>CANFOQ010000062.1 GCA_947448745.1 Comamonadaceae bacterium | reverse complement strand
TTGTCGTGCCGTTCTTGTTCTGGTGCGCCATGATTGGCTTCGTGGTCTATGTGCACCACACCCATGTGAAAGTGTCTTGGCACGATGACCGCAGCGCTTGGGCCAAAGCCCAGCCCTTCGTGTCCACCACGGTGCACCTCACATTCCCTTTGAAAATCGGCGCGCTGATGCACCACATCATGGAGCACACCGCCCACCATGTGGACATGAGCATCCCGCTGTACCGCTTGAAGCAAGCGCAAACCAAATTGGAAACCTTGCTGCCCGGTCGCATCATTGTGCAGCCCTTCTCTTGGCGCTGGTATTTCCAAACCGCGCGGGACTGCAAGCTGTACGACTTCACCCGCCAGTGCTGGACCGACTACAAAGGCCGCGCCACCAGCACACCACCGGCTGGCTTGACGGCGGCTTAGAGCCCCTCAGCCCCCCAAAAAAAAGCCCCGCAAAGCGGGGCTTTTTGTTGCCTGAGCCGTTATCAGCCCGCTGCGCGCTTCATCAAAATCTCAAACGCGGGCAGGGTTTTGCCCTCCAGCACTTCCAGGAAAGCGCCGCCGCCGGTGGAGATGTAGCCGATTTTGGATTCAATCCCGTACTTGGCGATCGCCGCCAAGGTGTCGCCGCCACCGGCGATGCTGAAAGCGTCAGAGTCGGCAATCGCGTGGGCCACCACCTTGGTGCCGTTCTCAAACGCCGCAAACTCGAACACGCCCATCGGGCCGTTCCAGACGATGGTGCCGGCCGCTTTGAGTTGATGGGCCAAGCGTGCCGCGGTGTCCGGGCCGATGTCCAAAATCAGATCGTCGTCGGCCACCTCGGTGGCTTTTTTCACCGTGGCCGGGGCGTCCGCGCCAAAGGACTTGGCGCACACCACGTCGGTGGGGATGGGCACTTCCGCGCCACGCGCCTTCATGGCCTCGATCACCGCTTTGGCTTCGCCCACCAGATCCGGCTCGGCCAAGGACTTGCCAATCTTCATGCCGGCGGCCAGCATGAAGGTGTTGGCGATGCCGCCGCCGACGATCAGTTGGTCCACGTTCTTGGCCAGCGCTTGCAAGATGGTGAGCTTGGTGCTGACCTTGCTGCCGGCGACGATCGCGGCCAGCGGGCGCTTTGGATTGGCCAGCGCCTTGGTGATGGCGTCAATCTCAGCCGACAACAGTGGTCCGGCGCAGGCGATCGGCGCAAATTGCGCGATGCCGTAGGTGGTGCCCTCGGCGCGGTGCGCGGTGCCAAAGGCGTCGTTGACATAGATGTCGCACAGCGCGGCCATTTGTTGGGCCAGTGCTTCGCTGTTCTTTTTTTCGCCCTTGTTGACCCGGCAGTTCTCCAACATCACCACTTGGCCGGGGGCCACCGCCACGCCGCCGACCCAATCGGCCAGCACGGGCACGTCACGGCCCAGCAACTCGCCCAAGCGTCTGGCCACGGGCGCGAGGGAGTCTTCGGGTTTGAACTCGCCTTCGGTGGGGCGGCCCAAATGACTGGTGACCATGACGGCGGCGCCGGCGGCCAGCGCCATTTGGATGCAAGGCACGGAGGCGCGGATGCGGGTGTCTTCGCTGATCTGGCCGTGGTCGTCAAACGGCACGTTCAGGTCGGCGCGAATGAAAACGCGTTGATCCTTGGCGCGGCCTTGGGCGCAAAGATCGGCGAAGCGAATGATGTTCATGGGGTTGTCTCGCTGGTTGGTTTTTGGCGATTCTATGCAAGCAAGCGGCGCTTTGCTTGGTGCTAATTGGGGTCAGATTCCAATTAATTCACGCCTGCTTGCCGACCACGGTGGGCTCGTCCGCCGCTCACCGCAGCGGAGCTGCGATGTTCGCTTGCGCGTAGACCCACCATGTTCGGCCAGCTGAAACATCACTTCAAAGCCGCACGGCCTGGGGACCATTTTTTGAGCGAAAGACCAGAAAAATGAGTCCCCATGGCGGGCGGCTCATGCGTGACTTCAACGCCAAAACAATTGGAATCTGACCCCAATTACACCAATTAGCCAGCAAATCGTGATACAAGAAAACGGCAAAACTTTGAATTCATGTATCATAAAAACGGCTGCAAGCCCCGCCCAGTATGACGACCCCCTCCAAACAAGGGGTTTTGAAGCACCCCCCCAAACCGCCTGTTTGGACAGCGCCAACGCCCCACTTGGGGCGCCCCAGACTACCAACCCAACCCGATGTGCAGCGGCAAATACACCGCCATGCCCACCACGATGGTGCCAAGCACCGCCTGCCCCTGGCCGCGCCGCCAAAAATAAAAGGCCGCACCAGCCGCCGCACCAAAAATCCGGCCATCCCGCCAATCGGTGATCAAAGCGCCGTGGCGCATCACGATTTCCGGGATGATGACCGCGCTCAAGGCGGCGATCGGCGCGTACCGCAAGCCCCGATCGGCCCAGGTTGGGAACGGCAACTCCTGCTTGAACATGAAGAAAAAACTGCGTGTCACCAGCGTCACCACGCCAAGCGCCGCCACCAACACAAACACCCCAAAGTCACTCATCGCCGCTCCTCCCCCGCCAACGCGCTGTCTTCAAGCAGCAAACAAACCGCCACCGCCGCGGCGATGGCCACCACGATGTTGAGTTTCAAGGGCAGGGCATAGGCCGCCACCGCCGCCGCGCCCGCCACACCGGCTGAAATCCGGCGCAAGCGGCTGTCGGACAGCGAGCACATGACGCCAACCAAGGCCAGCACGCCAGCGAAGCCCAGCCCCCAGCTGCCCGGAATTTGGCTGGCCATGAAGACGCCGACCAAGCTGGCGATCTGCCAGCCAATCCAGTTCAAAAAGCAGTTGCCCGACAAATACGCCATCTCGGCGCGTTGCCCTGCAGCGTCCTCGGCTGGCTTGGGAAAGCGCTTCACAAACATCACATAGCTCAGGTCGGCGGTGAAATAGGCCACGCACATGCGCTGCCAGCGCGGCCAAGGCATGAGGTATTGGCGCAGGTGCATGCTGAACACGGCAAAGCGCAAATTCACGCACAGCGCGGTGGCCAGCACCACCCAAAACGGCGCACCCGCCACCATCATCGGTGTGGCGGCCAGTTGCGAGCTGCCGGCATAGACCAACACCGTCATGGCGGTGGACACCTCGACGCTCAAACCCGACTGCACCATGGCCACGCCGGTCATCAAGCCCCAGGCCCAAATGCCGGGCGCGACCGAAAAAATATCGCGCATGCCTTCTTTGAAAGCGGGGTGTTTGTAATTGGCGGCGTCGAAAAACATGTCAGCTCAGGCGCCCAACACCTGACCTTGCAAGCCGGGGTGGCTGTGCAAAAAGTCTTGGGCGCTGATGCGTTTGCCACCGGGCAGCTGCACTTGGAGGATGCGCAACACGCCTTGGCCGGTGGCCACCAACAGCTGGTCGCCATGGGCGTGCAGCAGGGTGCCGGGGGTGCCCGGGGTGGCAGTCGCTGCAGTGGCCACCTGCGCCGACCAAATCTTCAAGACTTGGCCGCGCAGCACGGTGTGCGCCCCCGGAAACGGATCGAAGGCGCGGATGCGTTGCGACAACGCAAGTGCGGGCAGCGCAAAGTCCAGCAAGGCCTCGTCCTTCAAAATTTTCGCGGCGTAGCAAACACCTTGCATGGGTTGTGGCGTGGCTTTCAACCCAGGCAACTCGGCCAAGGTTTGCACCACCAGCCGTGCACCCAACGCGGCGAGTTTGTCGTGCAGCGTCGTGCTGGTGTCGTCAGAGGCGATGGGCAAGGCTTCGCGCAACAGCACCGCACCGGTGTCCAGGCCTTCGTCCATCTGCATGATGCACACACCCGTCTCGGCGTCCCCGGCTTCGATGGCACGTTGGATCGGCGCGGCACCGCGCCAGCGCGGCAACAAAGAGGCATGGATGTTCAAGCAGCCCAAGGGCAGGCTTTGCAAAGTCCAAGCAGGCAGCAACAAACCATAGGCCACCACCACCATCAGTTCAGCCTGTGCGGACGCAAGGGCTTGTTGCGCTTGCAAAGCGTCGTCGGGGTGTTTGCCGTCCAAACGCAAGCTGGTCGGTTGGCACACAGGCATGCCGTGCGTCAAAGCGTATTGCTTCACGGCAGAGGCTTGCAGTTTCATGCCGCGACCGGCAGGGCGGTCGGGTTGGGTCAGCACCAAAGCGATCTCGTGGCCAGCTTCATGCAATGCGGCCAAGGCCGATTGGGCAAATGCCGGGGTGCCGGCGAACACGATGCGCATTTAAATGCGCTCGGCTTCGCGCTGGGCTTTGAGCAACTTGCCTTTGATGCGCATGCGTTTGAGTGGCGACAAGTACTCGACAAACACCTTGCCCATCAAGTGGTCCATTTCGTGTTGCAAACACACGGCCAACAAACCATCGGCGTCAAACACATTGGTTTCGCCGTGCTCGTTCAAGGCTTGCACCTTGACGCGCTCGGCGCGTTCGACGCCATCGAAGATGCCCGGCACCGACAGACAGCCTTCTTCGTTTTTCACCCGCTCGGGGCTTTGCCACAGCAACTCGGGGTTGATCAGCACCATCGGTTGATCCCGCTCTTCAGAGACATCGAGCACCACCAAACGTTGGTGGAAATCCACTTGCGTGGCGGCCAGGCCCACGCCTTTGGATTCGTACATGGTTTCAATCATGTCGGCGGCCAGTTGGCGGATCTGATCGTTGACCTCGGTCACCGGCTTGGCGACGGTGTGCAAACGCGGATCGGGGTAGGAAAGAATGGGGAGTAAAGCCATGCAGATATTGTCGCTTTTTTGAAAAGCCCGGGTGCAGTGCCACTTTCAAAAAGGGGAAGCTTCACTGTCACCCAAGTGCCTCGCGTGTTTTTAAGCTCAAGTCTGATTCACTGCCTTGCTCAGACCGACGCCATGAACACCGCACTCCGCACCCGCACCGCCCGCTTGGAAGCTTTGCCCGAATGGGCGCTGTGGTTGCGCCTGTCGCAAACCCCCAGCGTCGGCCCGCAAACCCTGCGTCAACTGTTGCAAACCTTTGGCTCGGTGCAAGCCGTGTTGGCGCAGTCGCCGCAAGCCTTGCAACAAGTGCTCAGCCACGCGCAAGTGCAGGCCTTGCAACTTGAGCCGCCCGATTGGCTATCGCTGTGCACCCGCACCCAAGCCTGGCTGTCGCAAGCCGGTGATGGTGTGCAACACGCGGTCTGGACCTGGGCCGATGCGCAGTACCCGCCGGGTTTGTTGGCGCTGCCCGACCCACCGCCTTTGTTGTTTGTGCAAGGCCAACTCGAGCGAGCTTGCAACACCAGCGTGGCCATCGTGGGCAGTCGCAACCCGACCGCGCAAGGCCGCGAAAACGCGCGGGCTTTCGCGCACAGTTTGCAAACAGCGGGCTGTTGCGTGGTGTCGGGCTTGGCGCTGGGCATCGACGGCGCGGCGCACCAAGGCGCTTTGCAAGCGGCGAATGCGATCACTTGCGCCACGGTGGCCGTGGTCGGCACCGGGCTGGACCAGGTCTATCCGCGTGCCCACCAAGGCTTGGCGCGGCAAGTCGCGCAACACGGTTGGCTGCTCAGTGAATTGCCGCCGGGCACACCCGCCATCGCCCACCATTTCCCGCGTCGCAACCGCTTGATTGCGGGGTTGAGTTCAGGTGTGTTGGTGGTTGAAGCGGCGTTGAAATCGGGCTCACTCATCACCGCCGACATGGCCTTGTCGCAAGGCAAAGAGGTGTTTGCCGTGCCGGGCTCCATCCACTCGGCGTTGTCGCGCGGCTGTCATGCCTTGCTGCGCCAAGGCGCGAAGTTGGTGGAAACGGCGCAAGACGTGTTGGAAGAATTGCCCCCGCATTTGCAGTTCGAAAGCCATGATGCCGCACCTGCACATGCGCAACCGCAAGGTGCGACCCAACACGCCTTGTGTGATGCCTTGGGCCACGACCCGCAAAGCCTGGACGTGTTGTTGGTGCGCAGTCAACTGGCCTTGGAAGACACCTTGGTGGCCTTGCACGAACTGGAGTGCCGTGGTGTGTTGGCCCGCTTGCCCGGTGGTTTGTACCAACGCATTGGCGCGTGAAAAACAAATATATATTTTCAAAAGGGGCACACAAAACAGGTTATATTGCCCCCCATGTTCGATGTCCTTGTGTATGTCTACGAGCACTACTGGCGCGGCGAAGCGTGTCCAGAGTTGCCTCTGCTAAGCCGCAAACTC
>CANFOQ010000061.1 GCA_947448745.1 Comamonadaceae bacterium | reverse complement strand
GGAGCGTGTGGCCATGTCGCAGTACGCACAACGTTTCCCCGCTGAGTTGTCGGGCGGACAACAACAACGCATTGCCTTGGCACGAGCCCTCATCATGCAACCGCGTGTGCTGTTGTTGGATGAGCCCCTGTCAGCCTTGGACCCCTTCTTGCGGATTCAAATGCGAGCCGAGTTGCGCCACTGGCAAAAAGAATTGGGCTTGACCTTCATCCATGTGACCCATTCACAAGAGGAAGCCATGGCTTTGGCCGACACCATGGTGGTGATGAACCATGGGCGCATCGAGCAATCGGGCAGCCCGCAAGATGTGTTCAACCGTCCTGTCTCCGAGTTCGTGGCTCGCTTCATGGGTGGTCACAATATTTTGAAAACCGCGCAAGGCTTGATGGCCGTGCGCAGCGACAAGATGACGGTGTCCAGCACGCCACCTTCCACCAGCCAACCCGGTTTGCAAGCCGATTTGATCGATGTGGAATTTCAAGGCAGCTACAGCCTGTTGGCCTTTGCCCCGAAAACAGACGGTGCTGAAACCATCAGCGTGATGTTGCCCGAGCAACTGGCCAATGCGCCCTGGCAATCTGGCCAGACCTACCACTTGCATTGGGCCGAGGCCGACAGCCACGCGCTCAAACAGTCCATTCACCAGCGTTCCCCCATCGCCGCCTGACGATCTCAGGTAACAACCTCACCCCAAAAGGAAGACCATGAAAGAAGTGAAACAGCCTGTTGAGAATGTTGCAACAGATCGTCGTGCGGTTCTGAAAGGAACTGCGGCCATTTTGGCAAGCGGCATCTTCCCCGCCGTCCACGCGCAAGAAAAAATCGTGTTGCGTTATTTGGGTACTGCGGTCAACCAAGACAAGAAAATTGCCGAAGAGTTCAAAAAAGCCACTGGTATTGAAATTCAATACGTGGCCGTGACCACCGATGACGTCACCAAACGCGCAGTGACCGCGCCCAACTCTTTCGACCTGATCGATACAGAATATTTTTCATTGAAGAAAATTGTGCCCACAGGCAATTTGCTGGGCATCGACACCAAGCGCATCAAAAACGCTGACAAGATCACCACCTTGTTCACCAAAGGTGAAGTTGCTGGCAAAAAAGTCGGCGACCAAGGTACCGCACCCAAGAAAGTCATGTACCTGGAAAAACCAGACAGCAAGACCTTCTCGGCCACGCCGACCCAATACATGACCTTGATTCCCACCGTGTACAACGCCGACACCTTGGGCATCCGTCCTGACCTGATCAAACGCCCCATCACCTCATGGGCCGAGTTGCTCAACCCCGAGTTCAAAGGCAAAGCCGCGATTTTGAACATTCCTTCCATCGGCATCATGGATGCGGCTATGGTGGTTGAAGCCAAAGGCATTTACAAATACCCCGACAAGGGCAACATGACCAAGGCCGAAATCGACTTGACCATCAAGACTCTGATTGAAGCCAAAAAAGCCGGTCAATTCCGTGCTTTGTGGAAAGACTTCAACGAGTCCGTCAACTTGATGGCTTCCGGTGAAGTGGTGATTCAGTCCATGTGGTCACCTGCTGTCACGGCTGTTCGCACCAAAGGCATTGATTGCACCTTCCAACCTTTGAAAGAGGGATACCGTGCCTGGGCTGCTGGTTTTGGCGTGCCCAAGTCTGTCACTGGCAAAAAAGCCGATGGCGTGTACGAGTTCATCAACTGGTTCCTGGACGGCTGGGCTGGTGCTTACCTGAACCGCCAAGGCTATTACAGCGCTGTGCTGGAAACTGCCAAAGCCAAAATGGAAGCCTACGAATGGGCCTACTGGATGGAAGGCAAACCTGCTGCCAAAGACATCAAATCGCCCAACGGCGACTTGTTGGCCAAAGCCGGCAGCGTGCGTGACGGTGGCAGCTATGAAACCCGCATGGGTGGCATCGCTTGCTGGAATGCCGTGATGGACGAGAACGAGTACATGGTGAAAAAGTGGAACGAATTCGTCGCCGCTTGATGCACTGAACCATGACAACACAGCAGATCACCGGGGGAGGGCGGCAAGCCTTCAGGCTCTCAGCCTTGTGGCAAGCCACGCCTTATTCCTTGGTGTTTCTGCTGTTTTTCTTGGTGCCCCTGGCCCTCATCTTGATGGTCAGTTTTTGGGAATTCAATGAATATGAAATGATCCCCGCGTTCACGCTGCACAGTTATTTCAGCATCTTCGAGGGCTGCAGCAGTTTGAATGACTATGGGGATGTGTGTGTGACGCTCAAAACCTATTGGTCCACCGTGCGCATCAGCCTGGTGGTTTGGTTTGTAACGCTCATCTTGGGCTTTTGCATTGCGTATTTCTTGGCGTTTTGTGTGCGTTCATCGTCCACGCAAACCTTGTTGTTTGTGCTGTGCACCGTGCCTTTTTGGACCTCCAACGTGATCCGCATGATCTCGTGGATTCCCTTGCTCGGTCGCAACGGCCTCGTGAATCAAAACCTGATGAACTTGGGCTTGGTGGACAAGCCTGTTGAATGGTTGTTGTTCTCCGAATTTTCTGTGGTGCTGGCCTTTGTGCATCTCTACACCATGTTCATGATCGTGCCCATCTTCAATTCGATGATGCGGATTGACCGCTCCCTGATTGAAGCCGCTTACGACACCGGTGCCAGCGCTTGGCAGACCCTGTGGAATGTGATCATTCCCTTGTCTCGCACCGGCATCATCATTGGCTCCATTTTTGTCATCACCATCGTCATGGGCGACTTCGTCACCATTGGCGTGATGGGCGGACAGCAAATTGCGTCAGTTGGAAAAATCATCCAAGTGCAAACATCGTTTTTGCAATTCCCCTTGGCTGCAGCCAACGCGGTCATCTTGCTCATGGTGGTGCTCATGATCATTTGGGGCCTGACCCGCTTGGTCGATATTCGCAAAGAACTCTGAACCATGGCCAACCAATACGAACCGAAAAAACCTGCAGGCTTTTGGGGCTTGTTGGCCGTATTCATGTTGTTCGTGCTGTTTTTATACGGCCCGATGATCACCATCTTCATTCTCAGTTTCCAAGGCCCAGATGGCGGCATGACTTTTCCCTTGCAAGGCGTGTCCTTGCATTGGTTCTACAAATTGGCTGAGGGTTTGGGTGTGGTGGACATTGCTGCCGCCTTGAAACGCTCGCTCATGTTGGGCTTGGTGGTGATGACCCTCACCATGTTCATGTCGGTCTTGGCCGGCTTGGCATTTCGCAAAAAGCTCAAGGGCGGCAACGCGCTGTTCTACATCACGGTGGCCAGTCTCATCATGCCTTCCATCATCGTGTCCTTGGGCATTGGACTGCAATTCCGATTGATTGACAGTGGCTTGAAATCTTTCTTTGAAGCCTGGGGCATGACCAGCACCTTGGAAGACTTTGGCACCTCCTTGGGTTTATTCACCTCGGCCATGGGCGCACACCTCACCTGGACCTTGCCCTTTGGCTTGCTCATCATGTTCGCGGTGTTCAACCGTTTCAACCCGGCTTTTGAGGAGGCCGCGGAAGACTTGGGGGCCACCCCTTGGCAAACTTTCAAATACGTGGTGTTTCCCCTCATCGCACCTTCTGTGGTGGGCGTGGGCATGTTTGGTTTCACGCTGAGTTGGGATGAGATTGCCCGCACATCGCAAGCCATTGGCGATGTCAACACCTTGCCTTTGGAATTGCAAGGGCTGACCACCACGGTCACCAACCCGGCCATTTATGCACTGGGTACCTTGACCACCTTGATTTCATTCGTGGTGATTGGCCTGGCCTTGGGCATGGCCGCTTGGTTGCGTCGGGGCCGCGTTTGAACTTGGCACGCATGCCCGTGGAGAGCGAGTCAGGCTTGACCGACCAGGCCATTTACGAACGCATTGTTGAATCCGTTTTAGATCACCGATTACCGCCTGGAACAAGACTCACAGAAGACAAGTTGGGCAGTATTTTTGGCGTTTCGCGCACCCGCATCAAACCGATTTTGGTGCGCTTGGCGAACGAAAAAATCATCACCTTGGCCCCCAACCGGGGCGCTTCCGTGGCACAACCGACGTTTGAAGAATCGCAAGAAGTGTTTGAAACCCGGCGCTTGATTGAACCAGTGCTGTTGCGTCGCTTCATGCTGCACGCCCAAGCCGACGATATTGCGGTGTTGTCGCGCATGGTGGCCGAGGAGCGCTTGGCGCAAGACCAAGGCGACATGCACAAAGCCATCGGGCTATCGGGCGAATTTCATTTGTACATCGCGCACAAAGCGCAGCATGAAACCATGGGCCGCATCATGCATGAACTGGTGTCACGCACCTGCCTGATCATCATGACTTGGGGTTCGCCAGATCGTTTGCAGCGGCGCGAGCATGCGGCTTGTGGTTGCCAAGAACATCGCCAATTGTTGGATGCGATTCGATTGCGAGATGCGGACATGGCCGTGAAACTGCTGGGTGCACACCTCACGACCATTGAGCAACAACTTCATTTTGAAATCGAACCCGAGCGATCCATGGCCTTGGAAAGCATGTTGCAGGACAGTTGATGCGCCAGTTGCTTGTCATCAATCCCAACACAGGTGAGGCCACCACGCAGCGCCTGCAAACTTGGCTCAAACCCTTGTTGCCGACGGATGTGCAACTTGATTGCATCACCGCACGCTTTGGTGCGCCCTACATCGCTTGCGAGGCCAGCCATGCTGTGGCAGGACACGCCTTGCTGGATGCTTGGGCGCATCACCTTCATACATCGCAGCGTGTCCCTGACGGTGTCTTGATTGCGTGTTTTGGTGACCCCGGTTTGTTTGCATTGCGGGCCAGCAGTGCTTGCCCCGTCAGTGGACTGGCCGAGGCTTCTTTTATGCAGGCCAGTGCTTTGGGAGACTTCGCCATCGTTACTGGCGGGGTGCATTGGAAACCCATGTTGCAGCGGCTGGCCCTCGGCTTGGGGTTTGCGAATCAACTCAAGCACATTGAAATCGTGAAAGAAACGGGCGCAGCGTTGTTGGCAGATCGCGCTTTGGCCTTGAAAGTTTTGGCACAGGCATGTGAGCGGGCTGCCAACACCGGTGTGAAGGCCATCATCATGGGTGGCGCGGGTTTGGCAGGCTATGCCCAAGATTTGCAAGCCATGCTGCCCGTGCCCCTGATTGACAGCGTGTCTGCTGGCTTGGATGTGTATCTTCAAGGCCGCATGCCAGCGGCGGTGCAAAGCCACAATGGTTTCGAGTCCGCCTGGAACAACCTTCCAGATCACATGAATCTGGCAGGCTAAGACTTGAAGTTCAGGCCAGCAGGTCGCTAAGAGAGCGGGCCACCACCTTGGTTGCTCTGCGCAAATCTTCCAAATCAAGACGTTCATCCGCGCGTTTGGCATGCGACTCCAACACGGTGCGGGGGCCTGCGCCATAAATCACACCGGGGATACCGCGCTCCACATACAAGCGCACATCGGTATACAGCGGTGTGCCCACTGCTGGAATCGGTTCGCCAAATACTTCGGCGCCATGTTTTTGCAGGGCACTCACCAAGGGTTGATTGCCTGCCAAGGGCTTCATGGCGTGGGCCATCAACATGCGGTGGATGTCGATGGAAATGGCGTGATGGGCATCGTGTGCCTGGTTGTAGTCGGCAACAGCTTGCGCCAAGACCTGCCGAATATCAGCTTCGACAGCTTCGGGGTTTTCTTCGGGGATCATGCGGCGATCCAGTTTGAAGACCACTTTGCCGGGGATCACATTGGTGTTGGTGCCGCCTTCAATCATGCCCACATTCAAGTAAGGGTGTGAAATCCCTTCCACTTGGGACGTGATGGTTTTGTACTTGGCGTTTTGCGCGTACAAGGCGTTCAACAAAGCCACCGCGCCTTGCAAGGCGTCGATGCCGCTGTCGGGAATGGCGGCATGGGCCATCTTGCCGTGCACCGTGACTTCCATTTGCAAACAACCATTGTGGGCCGTGACGACTTGGTAACTGAAACCAGCCGCCATCATCAAATCGGGTTTGGTGTGGCCGTGCGAGAGCAACCAACCGGGTCCCAATTCGCCACCGAATTCTTCGTCGTAGGTGAAGTGCAACTCGACACTGCCTTTGCTGGGTTTGGCCGCAGCCTCTAGTGCAAGAACCGCAAAGGTGAAAGTGGAAAAGTCACATTTGCTGACGGCCGCGGCACGGCCGTAAATTTTGCCGTCCTCAATCTCGCCGCCATAAGGGTCGTGGGTCCAACCTTCGCCGGGTGGCACGACATCGCCATGGGCATTCAAGGCCACCACGC
>CANFOQ010000060.1 GCA_947448745.1 Comamonadaceae bacterium | reverse complement strand
CGGTTGGCCTGAACGTGCGCTTCATCATTCCACGCCGCAATGCTGGCCTCTTGCACCATGCCGCCCATGGCGCTGCCGTGGTAGGTGCGGTAGCGCAAGAACGGCGCCATCAGCGCGGCGTCACCCGCCACAAAGCCACTGCGCAGTCCGGGCACATTGCTGCGTTTGGACAGGCTGGTGAAACTGACCAGGTTTTTAAAATCGTCTCTGCCGAGTAATTTGGCAGCCTGCAAGCCGCCCAACGGGGGCGTGTCGCCAAAGTAAATTTCGCTGTAACACTCGTCTGAGGCCAACACAAAGCCATGCTGGTCACTCAGGGCAAAGAGCTTTTGCCATTCCGACAAGGGCATGACGGCGCCCGTGGGGTTGCCGGGCGAACAAACAAACACCAATTTGGTTTTTTGCCATACCTCTGGGGCAACGCTGTCCCAGTCCACCGCAAAGTTTTGGCTGGGCAAACTGGGGACGTAATGTATTTGGGCATGACCCAACAGCGCCGCGCCCTCGTAGATTTGATAAAATGGGTTGGGTGACAGCACCACCGAATCGCTTTGGCCATCCAACACCGTTTGGGCAAAGGCAAACAAGGCTTCGCGCGAGCCGTTCACGGGCAACACTTGGGTTTCGGGGTTCAAACTCACGTCGTAGCGTCGTTGCACCCAACCTGCACAAGCTTGTCTGAAGGCCAAGGAACCGGCCGTGGCTGGGTAGGCGGCCAAGGCATCGGTGTGTTGGCGCAAAGCCTCAATGATCAGCGCTGGGGTCGCATGCCGGGGTTCACCAATCCCCAAGCTGATGGGGGACCAGTTCGGACTGGGGCTGACGTCTGAAAACAAAACACGTAAACGCTCGAACGGGTAGGGGTGTAGCTTTGATAACAGTGGGTTCATGGCTGATATTATCGAGCCATGTACAGTTACCTCGACCCCAGCCGTGCTCAGGATTTCGCCATGGACCTTGAGCAGATGCTCAATCTGGCGGAAACCTTCGAAACCAGCTTGACCCAAGACCTGAAAGCCTTGGACGAGGCTTTGGTCAACCCCGATCCTGATCCGATGCGTCGCCTGTTGCATGCTTTGAAAGGCTATGTGACCTTCCTCAGCAAGGATGAATTGAGTTCTAAAGTGATACAGCTTGAAGCCATGAGTCGACAAAGCCCCGTGGACGAGGTGCGAAGCACGGTGCAAAGTGTGCTCCCTGCTTTGCAAACCCTGTTGGCTGAAGTCACCCGATGGAAATCCACCGAACTACAAAAACAAGCCTGAGCGGTGCAGGCTTTTACCGTTGTTTGAACTCCCAGAGATGAAAAGGTTTTTCGGTGCGTCTTAATTCCATCAAGCTGTCTGGCTTCAAATCCTTTGCAGACGCCACCAATTTCATGTTGCCCGGTCAATTGGTGGGCGTGGTCGGCCCCAATGGTTGCGGCAAGTCCAACATCATTGACGCCGTGCGTTGGGTCTTGGGCGAAAGCCGCGCCAGCGAATTGCGTGGCGAGTCCATGCAAGACGTCATTTTCAATGGCACGACCAGCCGCAAACCCGCCAGCCGCGCCAGTGTCGAACTGGTGTTTGACAACACCAGCCACCGTGCGGGCGGCCAATGGAGCCAGTTCGCCGAGATCGCCGTCAAGCGGGTGTTGACCCGCGACGGCACCAGCAGCTACTACATCAACAACCAACCGGTGCGCCGCCGCGATGTGCAAGACGTGTTCTTGGGCACCGGTTTGGGCCCGCGTGCCTACGCCATCATTGGCCAAGGCACCATCAGCCGCATCATCGAGTCCAAACCCGAAGAACTGCGTTTGTTCTTGGAAGAAGCCGCTGGTGTGTCCAAATACAAAGAGCGTCGCCGCGAAACCGAAAACCGCCTGAGCGACACCCGCGAAAACCTGACGCGTGTGGAAGACATCTTGCGCGAGTTGAACGCCAACTTGGAAAAGTTGGAACGCCAAGCCGAAGTGGCGCAGCGCTTTCACGACTTGCAACACCAAGCCAGTACCCGTCAACACCAACTGTGGTTTTTGAAGCGTGCTGAAGCCCAGGCCGATCAAACACAGGTGCATACGCAAGCCGAACAAGCGGCCAACAGCTTGGAATCGAAAACCGCCGATTTGCGCCAAGTTGAAGCCAGTGTGGAAACCATCCGCCAAGCGCATTACGAAGCCGGCGAACAAGTCAACCAAGCCCAAGGCCAGCTCTACCAAGCCAGTGCTGAAGTGGGTCGGTTGGAAGCTGAAATTCGCTTTGTGGTGGAAGGCCGTCAACGCGCAGAAGAACGGTTGATTCAAATTCAAGCGCAAATCGAGCAATGGAGCAGCCAAGCTGCCCAAGCCCATGAAGAGGCGCAAAACCTGTTGGGCAACCAAGACACGGCCCAAGCGCAATTGGCTGGCTTGCAAGAAGACCTTGGCCTCAAAGCCGAGCAATTGCCGGAGCTGGAGCAGTTCTGGCGCGATGCCCAACAACAAGTGCATGCCCAGTCCACCTTGGTGAACGAGGTGCAGCAACAAATCCAGGTGCTGGCCGCCGAGCAGCGTGGCATGCAAGAGCAAGCCCGCCAATTCGAACAACGCCAAGCACGTTTGCATGCCGATCAGCAAGCTTTGGCCATGCCAGAAGACACGCACTTGCAGCAGTTGCAAGCGCAGCTTGAAGAAGCTGAAGAACGTTCTGCCCAAAGCCAAGCGCAATTGCAAACCTTGGAAGACATGGCCGAGGAAGTCGAAGCCAATCGCCGACAAGCCCAAGAAAGCAGCAACCAGCAATCTGCCAAGCTGGTGGAATTGCAAGCCCGACAAGAAGCCTTGAAAGCCCTGCAAGAAAAGCTGCGCACCGACGAGCGGCTCACGCCCTGGTTGAACAAACACGGCCTGCAAGATTTGCAACCCTTGTGGAACAAATTGCACATCACACCGGGTTGGGAACAAGCGCTTGAAGCGGCCTTGCGCGAGCGCTTGGCGGCTCTGGAAGTGACCCGCATCGACAGCGTCAAAGCCTTTGCCGCCGATGTGCCCATGGCCAAGCTCAGCTTCTACACCCCAGGTGTGGCCGTGGCGACTTCGCCCAAACACAAGTTGCCGCGCTTGTTTGACCAACTCAAATTGAACGATGCAGGCATGAGTGGTTTGCTGGCCGATTGGTTGACCGGTTGTTACACCGCCAACAGCTTGGACGAGGCCATGGCCGCCCGCAACCAACTGCAAGCGGGCGAGCAAATTTTCATCGCCCAAGGCCATGCCGTGGGTTTGCACAGCGTCACGTTCTACGCCCAAGACTCCGAGCAATCTGGCATGTTGGCGCGAGCCCAAGAAATTGAAAACCTGGACAAACAAATCCGCGCCCAAAGCCTGATGAGCGAAGAAGCCCGCGTGCACTTGGCTCGTTCTGAAAGTGCTGCGGCCCAGTCGGCCCAAGAACGCACCCAAAAACGCGTGGAAGCCACCGACACACAGGCCCAGGCCCATGCCCTGAAGGTGGATTTCATGCGGGTGCAGCAGCAGGCCGAACAAGCCCGCGCTCGGCAAGGCCAGCTTGAGAACGAAGTGGGTGATTTGCAAACGCAAATGGCGCAACTGCAAAGCCGCAGCGAAGAAGCCGAAGCCCGCTTTGAAGCGCTCGACATGCAACTGGCGCAAACCCAAGAGCGGCATGCCAACTTGCAAGAAAAATCCATCACGGCCGAACAGCAACTGAACCAAGCCCGCGAGGGTTTGCGTCAACTCGAACGCCAAGTTCAAGAAGCCGACTTCAACATGCGCAGCTTGTCGGCCAAGTTGGCCGAGTTGCAACGCACCCAAGACACCGCCGCCAAGCAAATTGACAATCTGCGGGCCGAACACACCAGCCAACAAGCCGAACTGGCCTTGTTGTCGGACAGTGCTGCCCAGTCGGGTTTGCAAGCCGCGTTGGCCGTGAAGCTTGAGCGTGAAAGCCTGTTGGCTGCCAAGCGTTCCGAATACGACGACCTGACCAACCGATTGCGCACCAGCAACGAAGACCGCTTGAAGATCGAACGCGAGCTTGACCCACTGCGTCAGCGCATCGTGGACATGCAACTCAAAGAGCAAGCGGCTCGCCTGGGCTTCGAGCAATACGACCGTTTCTTGCAAGAAGCCCAAGCCGATGTGGCTGTGATTGAAGCCTCGATTGAGACAGACAAGGTCAAACTGACGGGCCTGCAGTCTGAAATTGACCGCTTGAACCGCGACATTCAAGCCTTGGGCGCGGTCAACTTGGCGGCTCTGGACGAGTTGGGCACCGCCCGCGAACGCAAAACCTTCCTCGATTCGCAGTCAGCCGATTTGAACGATGCGATCAACACCTTGGAAGACGCCATCCGCAAGATTGATGTTGAAACCCGCGCGTTGTTGGGCGACACCTTCGAGACGGTGAACAAGCACTTTGGCATCATGTTCCCCGAGCTGTTTGGTGGCGGCAATGCCAAACTGATGATGACCGGCGACGAGATTTTGGATTCGGGCGTGCAGGTCATGGCCCAGCCCCCAGGCAAGAAAAACCAAACCATTCACCTGTTGTCCGGGGGTGAAAAAGCCCTCACCGCCATCGCCCTGGTGTTTGCCATCTTCCAACTCAATCCCGCACCGTTTTGTTTGCTCGACGAGGTGGACGCGCCACTGGACGACGCCAACACCGATCGTTACGCCAAATTGGTCACCAAAATGTCCTCTGAGACGCAGTTTTTATACATCTCCCACAACAAAATCGCCATGGAAATGGCCGAGCAACTCATCGGCGTCACCATGCAAGAGCAAGGCGTGTCGCGCATCGTGGCAGTGGACATGGAAGCCGCTGCCAGTTTGGTTGAGCCCGCATGAGCAACTTGCAACTTTGGTTGGCCGTGGCAGGCGGCTTGGTGTTGGTGGTGGTGGTCGCCCACAGCACCTGGACGTCGCGTCAGAGCCAACCCAAACAAGCCGAGCCCTTGGTGTCCCAAGCAGAATTGGACGCCTTGGTGGCCGAACCCAGCGCCGACCTCGATGACGAGCTGCATGCGGGCAACGCCTTTCCGGGCATGGCACATGAACTGCCACACCTGGATGCACGCTCTCAACTGGACGCCTTGATCGATGTGATTGCCACCATGGAACTCGACAGCCCCGTCTCTGGCGAAGCCGCCATGGCCGCACTGCCGCCCATTCGACGCGTGGGCAACAAATTGTTTTTGGTTGAAGGCTTGAACGCTGACAGCGGCGAGTGGGAAGCCCTGCAAACCCAGCGCTACTACAGCGCCTTCCAAGCCGGCATGCAGGTGGCCAATCGCCAAGGCCCTTTGAACGACATCGAGTTTTCCGAATTTGTGGTGAAGACCCAGGCCTTTGCCGAGGTGTTTTCTGCCACGCCCGAATTCCCCGACATGAACGAAGTGGTGGCGCAAGCCCGTGAACTCGACCACTTTGCCAGCGCCCACGATGCCCAACTCAGCTTCACCCTGGCGTCCCGCAAAGCTGCGTGGAGCCCGGGCTATGTCCAACAACAAGCTGCACGCATCGGCTTTGTGCCCGGCGTCATTCCTGGGCGCATGGTGGTACCAGCCTCTACGCCCGGGATGCCACCGGTCTTGGTGTTGACCTTTGACGCCCGCGCCGCCATGGCCGAAGACCCGAACCAAGCGGCCTTGCGCAGCGTCAGCCTGAGTTTGGATGTGCCGCAGGTGGCCCAATCCGAACAAGCGTTCTCGCGCTTGTGCGAAGCCGCCCAAAACCTGGCGCAGGCCATGGATGGCTTGATCACGGATGACAACGGTCAGGTCTTGACCGAGGCCGGCATTCAGATGATCGACCACGACTTGCGCAGCCTCTATGACGCCTTGGCCGCCCGCGACCTGTCTGCGGGTTCTTTGCAAGCGCGTCGCTTGTTCAGTTAAGCCCACAGCGGGCCTATGTCAAACACACTTGCGGACCAAGCCGCCCAACTGCGGGCCCAGCTGCACCACCATGTGCACTTGTATTACGTTTTAGATGCGCCAACCTTGCCTGACGCCGAGTACGACCGCTTGTTCAAGGCGCTGCAAGCCTTGGAAGCCGCTCACCCCGAATTGATCACGGCCGATTCGCCCACCCAACGGGTGGGGGGCAAACCCTTGGACAGCTTTGCCAGCATCAAGCACGCCCTGCCGATGCTGAGCATTCGCACCGAAACCGACACCGAAGCCAGTGGTGCCGAAGCCTTTGACACACGCATCCGCAAAGAACTGGGCTTGCGCGACGCCGACCCTGCGGTCGACTATGCGGCCGAGTTGAAATTTGACGGTTTGGCCATGAGCTTGCGCTACGAGCAGGGCGTCTTGGTACAAGCCGCCACACGGGGCGACGGCGAAATGGGCGAGGACGTGACCCACAACATCCGCACCATCGGGCAAATTCCACTGCGGCTTCAAACAGGCTCCGCCTTGCGGGTGCCCGACTTGTTGGAAGTTCGTGGCGAGGTTTACATGGCGCGTTCTGACTTTGAAGCCTTGAACGAGCGCCAACGACAGCGCATCGCGTCAGGCGACAAGGGTGAAAAAACTTTCGTCAACCCACGAAACGCCGCCGCCGGTGCGGTGCGACAACTCGACCCCAGCATCGCCGCGCAACGACCTTTGAGCTTCTTTGCTTATGGGCTGGGTGACATCACACCTTTTGAACAGGGTGGCCCCACCTTTGAAACCCATTTTGAATTGCTGATGGCATTGCAAAAATGGGGCTTTCCTGTCGCTGAACAGACCAGCGTGGTGCAAGGCGCTGCCGGTTTGGTGGACTTTCACCAGCGCATCGGTCAAGCACGCGATGCGCTGCCGTTTGACATTGACGGTGTGGTTTACAAAGTGAACAGCTTGGCCGCGCAACGGCAGTTGGGCTTTGTGACACGTGAGCCGCGCTGGGCCGTGGCACACAAATACCCCGCGCAAGAGGAACTCACCACGGTGCAAGCCATCGAAGTGCAGGTAGGTCGCACCGGCAAACTCACACCCGTGGCCAAGTTGGCACCCGTGTTTGTAGGCGGTGTCACGGTGACGAATGCCACCTTGCACAACGAAGACGAAGCCCGCCGCAAAGATGTGCGGGTGGGCGACACCGTGGTGGTGCGCCGCGCGGGCGATGTGATTCCCGAAGTCGTCTCGGTGGTGCTTGAAAAACGCTTGCAAGACGCGCAAATCTTCACCATGCAGCACCAGTGCCCGGTGTGCAACAGCCCTGCGGTGCGCGAAGAAGGCGAGGCCGACTACCGCTGCACCGGCGGTTTGTTTTGCAGCGCCCAGCGCAAGCAAGCCATCCTGCACTTTGCGCATCGCCGTGCGGTGGAAATTGAAGACCTGGGCGATAAACTGGTGGAGCAACTGGTGGACGCCGGCTTGGTCAACACCTTGCCCGATGTTTACCGATTGGGCTTCACAGCCTTGGCCACCTTGGACCGCATGGCTGAAAAATCCGCCAACAACGTGCTGGCCAGTATTGAAAAATCCAAGCAAACCACTTTGCCCCGGTTTTTGTTTGGCTTGGGCATTCGCCATGT
>CANFOQ010000059.1 GCA_947448745.1 Comamonadaceae bacterium | reverse complement strand
GTCTTGCAAAAAGCCGGGGTTTTTGACGGCGGCGGTGCCGATGATGACGTAGCGGATGCCGCCGTCGATGTATTTTTCAATCGTGTCCAGGTCGCGGATGCCGCCGCCCAGTTGCACCGGAATATCGTCGCCCACGGCTTTCAAGATGCTGCGGATGGCGCTGTAGTTTTGCGGCTTGCCGGCAAACGCGCCGTTCAAGTCCACCAGGTGCAAACGGCGAGCGCCTTTGTTCACCCATTGCAAAGCCATTTGGGCCGGGTCTTCGCTGAAGACGGTGGATTGGTCCATGTCGCCTTGAACCAGGCGAACGCAATGGCCATCTTTGAGGTCAATCGCGGGGATGAGCAGCATAAATTGAAGTAAGAGTGAAAGCGGTCAAGGTGACCAAGAAAGGAAATTGCGGTAGAGCATCAAACCCATGTCGGCGCTTTTTTCGGGGTGGAACTGGGTGGCAAAAATATTATCCCGAGAAACCACCGAGGTAAAGCTTTGGCCGTAATCGGTTACCCCCGCTGTGTGGCGTGCATCTAACGGGCGGGCGTAAAAACTATGCACAAAGTAGAAATAACTGTTGTCGGGCACCCCGGCCCACAGCGGGTGCGCCTGGGTTTGCCGCACTTGGTTCCAGCCCATTTGCGGCACCTTGAAGCGGCTGCCATCGGCTTGGTGTTGACCGGCCAAATCAAATTTCACCACTTCGCCGGGAATCAAACCCAAACAAGCCGTGCCGTCTGCGCCGCCTTCGGCGCTGTGGTTGAGCAGCATTTGCATGCCCACGCAGACACCGAACAGGGGTTTGTTGGCCGCCGCATCCAACACGGCAGGCATCAAACCGCTGTCGTGCAGTTCGCGCATGCAGTCGCGCATCGCGCCTTGGCCGGGCAGCACCACGCGTTCGGCGGCCTGCACTTCTTCGGGTTTGGCGGTGATGACGACGTGGATGTTGCTGTCGTGCGCAGCAGCCATGACGGCTTGCGCCACCGAGCGCAAATTGCCCATGCCGTAATCAATGACTGCAACGGTTCGCATGAAGGGCTTAGAGCGTGCCTTTGGTGGAAGGAATCACACCCAGCGCTCGCGGGTCCAGTTCCATGGCGTCGCGCAAAGCACGGCCAAAGGCTTTGAACACGGTCTCGGCTTGGTGGTGCGCGTTTTCGCCGCGCAGGTTGTCAATGTGCAGCGTGACAAACGCGTGGTTCACAAAGCCTTGGAAAAACTCAAAGGCCAGTTGCGAATCAAAGTGGCCAATCATGCCGCTCTTGAAGGGCACGTGCATTTCCAAACCGGGGCGGCCGGAGAAGTCCACCACCACGCGGCTCAGGGCTTCATCCAAGGGCACAAAGGCGTGGCCATAACGGCGCAGGCCTTTTTTGTCACCCACAGCGATGGCCACGGCTTGGCCCAGCGCGATGCCCACGTCTTCCACGGTGTGGTGGCCGTCAATGTGCAGGTCGCCAGTGGCTTGGATGTGCAGGTCGATGAGGCCATGACGCGCGATTTGGTCCAGCATGTGGTCGAAGAAACCAATGCCGGTGGACAGCTCGGACTGGCCGGTGCCGTCCAAGTTGATGCGCACGAAGATTTGGGTTTCTTTGGTGTCGCGGCGAACTTCAGCGGTGCGTTGTGTCATGGTGTGGGTTTGGTTTGTTAAAGCGAGGCCAGCACGTCTTGCAAAGCCTTGAGCAATTGATCGTTCTCTGCCGGGGTGCCCACGGTGAGCCGCAAGCAATGGTGCAGCACCGGGTGCATTTTAGAAACGTTCTTCACCAGCACATGGCGGTCGCGCAAGGCTTCAAACACACGTGTGGCCACTTGCTCGTCGCCGCTGAAACGGGCCAACATCATATTGGCTTGGCTGGCGTAAGGCGTCACACCGGGCAAGGCTTTCAAGGCGGCCAACAGCCGATCGCGCTCGGTGCAAATGGCTTGGGCTTGGCGTTCAAATTCGGCGCGGTGTTCGAGGGCAAACAAAGCGCATTCGGCGTTCAACACGCTCACGTTGTAGGGCGGGCGCAGTTTGTCCAAGTGCCCCACCACATCGGCGCGGCCCAGCATGTAGCCAATGCGCACACCGGCCAAACCAAACTTGGACAAGGTGCGCATCAGCAGCACCTGGGCGTTGGCCGCGGGGTCGCGTTGGATTTCATCCAACCAGGTGGCGCTGGAAAACGGTTGGTAGGCCTCGTCCAAAGCCACCCAACCACCATAGGCTGACACTTGTGCAATCAGGCGGCGCATCACCGCCACGTCCCACAAATTGGCGGTCGGGTTGTTGGGGTAGGCCAGATACACGATGGCCGGTTGGTGCTGGGCGATGGCCGCGCTCATGGCGGCTTCATCAAGCTCGAAGTCGTCACGCAAGGCCACGGGCACATAGGTCAAGCCTTGGAATTTGGCACTCAGCGCGTACATGACAAAGCCAGGCTCGGGGGCCAAGGCGCTGGCACCGGGCAGATGACAAGCCGTGGACAAGAGCGAAATGAGTTCGTCCGAGCCGTTGCCCAACATCAGCTGCCAGCCCGAGGGCAGACCGACAAATTCAGACAAGGCGTGTTTCAAGTCGTCGATGCGGTCACCG
This sequence comes from Comamonadaceae bacterium, assembly GCA_947448745.1. GTDB lineage: Bacteria > Pseudomonadota > Gammaproteobacteria > Burkholderiales > Burkholderiaceae_C > Limnohabitans. Next base: position 6,028 of record CANFOQ010000059.1, on the reverse strand, counting down.
GGGTAGCGGTTGATGGCGACCGCGCCCAAACGCGCACCCAACTGCGCTTGCAGTTCGGGGGACAAGGTGTAGGGGTTCTCCATCGCGTCCAGCTTGACCATGCCCGTGGCAGATTGCACGTGGTAGGCCTGCATCGCTTGCAGGTCGGAACGGATGAATTTCAAGGAGCTCATGAGGGTGCGCAAATTATAGGTGGCGGGGTTGTGCGCCCAAGCCGCGCCTCCTCAGAGCAAACCGATGGACACCCAAGGCACGAATGCGATGACCAACAGCGCCACCAACAAGGCACCCAAGTAGGGCCAAATTTTGTGCAAGGCCAAATCAGCGTCCACCTTGCCAATCGCGCAAGCCGCGTAAAAACCCACGCCCACGGGCGGCGCAAACAAGCCCAAGCCCATGGCAAACACCACCACCATGGCGTAGTGCACCTCGTGAATCCCCAAAGCACGCGCCACTGGAAACAGCAATGGACCGAACAACACGATGGCGGGAATCCCCTCCAACACGCTGCCCAGGATCACGAACACCACCAAGGACACGACCATGAAGCCCATGGCCCCACCGGGCACTTGCGTCATGAGCGCCACCAAGTCGCGCGAAAAACCCGATTGCGTGAGCGCCCAAGCCATGGCAGTGGCGCAACCAATGATGAGCAAGATGGCCCCGGACAAAGACGCAGTTTCCACCAGCATCGGGTAGATGCGTCGCCAGTCCATTTGCCGGTAGACCAACACACCCACCAGCAAGGTGTACAAAATGCCAATCGTGGACACCTCGGTGGCGGTGGCCACGCCCTCCACCACCGCCGAGCGAATGACAAACGGCAGCGCCAACGCGGGCACAGCCAACCAAAAACTGCGCAGCACCTCGCGCAAGGGTGCAGGTTCCACCAACGCAGATGCATCGCGCCGCGCCTGCCAAAACACCACCACGCACAGCGCCAGCAAACCCACCAAGGCGGGCACCAAGCCGCCAACAAACAAGGCCGAAATGGACACACCCGTGACCGCGCCAATGGTGATCAAGACCAAGCTGGGTGGGATGGTTTCACTCATGGCGCCTGACGCGGCCAACAAGGCCACCAAGCGGCCCGGATCAGCACCGCGTTGTTTCATCTCGGGGAACAAGGCCGGGGCCACGGCTGCCATGTCAGCGGCTTTGGAGCCCGAGATGCCCGACACCACATACATGGCCGCCAACAACACGTATTGCAAACCGCCGCGCAAATGCCCCAAGAGCGACGCCAAAAACTGCACCATGGCTTTGGCCAAACCGGTGATGGCGATGAACGCGCCCAAAAACACAAACAAGGGCACCGACAGCAAGATGAGGTGCGACATGCCTTCATCGATGCGGCTGACCACGATGGTGAGTGGTGTGCTGGTGGAGAACTGCAAATAGGCCACGGTGCACAACCCAAACGCGAACGCGATGGGCAAGCCCATGGCCACGCACACGCCCACCATCAAGACGAAAAACAGCAGCAAATTGCCGTGGCCCAAGTTCATCAACAACGGACTAGACCCATGAAGCACAGCGCCCACCACCAACAAACCACCCAGCGCCCAAGCCAAGTCTGCGCCGCGTGCTGTGCGCCACAGTTGCAACAAGGATTGCAACAACATGAGCCCCAAACCCACCACCACAGCGGCCACGCGCAGTGCATCCGGAATTTCCAAGGCGGGTGTCAAGATGACCCATTGCTCGTTCATGTGCTCAATGGCTGGCCACATCAAGGCCGCACAAAACAAGACGGTGAGACAGGCCACCACACTCTCTACTTGGCGGCGTTGGCTCTCAGACAAGCGGGCCACAAACACCGTGAGGCGCATGTGCTCGCCGTGCTGCATGGCCACCACCGCGCCGAGCATGGCCAGCCACAAGAACAACACCGATGCGAGTTCGTCCGACCAGGTGAGCGGCGACTGAAGGACATAGCGGCTGATGACGCCCAGCGACAGCACGACGATTTCAGCCACCACCAACAAAGCCGCAGGCCACTCGGCCAAGGCTCGCAACACGCGCTCAGGCCAGGCCAGGGTCATGCCAATTTACCGGTGTATTTCTCCAGCTTGCCGATGGCCTCGGGGCCGTATTTGGTTTTCCATTCTTGGTAGAAACCGGCTTTGGTGAGGACCTCGCGGAAGGGTTTGATGTCGGGGTAATTGAACACCAAGCCCTTGGACTTGAGTTGCGCTTCCAACACATTGTTCAAGCGGCGGATGTCGTCGCGTTGCACCAAGGCGGCTTTTTTGAAGTGCTGCGCAATCAGCGCTTGCACATCGGGCGGCAGGCTGGCCCAGCGCTTGGCATTGGCCAACACCCATTGGCCGTCCCACATGTGGCCGGTCATGGAGCAGTACTTTTGCACCTCATAGAGCTTGGCCGATTCGATGAGTGGCAGCGGGTTTTCTTGGCCTTCCACAATCTTGGTTTGCAACGAGGAATACACCTCGCTGAAATTGATGGACGCAGGCGATGCGCCAAAGGCTTTGAACAAGGAGGTCCACAAGGGGCTGACCGGCACACGGATTTTGAAGCCCTGCAAATCGGCCGGTGTTTGGATGGGTTTGGTGGAACTGGTGATGTTGCGAAAGCCGTTGTCAAAGCAGAAATCGAAGGCGTGCAAATTCACTTTCTCAATGGCCCCGCGCACATGCGCACCCAAGTCGCCGTCCATCGCCGCCCACACCGTGGCGTAGTCTTTGAAGACAAAGGCCAAGCCGTTGATACCGGCCACTGGCACCAGGGTTTGCAGGATAAGCCCCGACAACATGAAAAAGTCGATCGCGCCCGAGCGCACCTGCGACAACATGTCGGTGTCGCCGCCGAGTTGGTTGTTGGGAAACAACTGGATGTCCACCCGGCCTTTGGAGTCGGCGCGGATCGCGTCCGCCGCTTCTTTCATGCGGATGTTGGTCGGGTGCGTGGCCGGAAAGTTGTTGGCCAACTTCAGTTTGAACTCGGCGTTTTGCGCCCAGGCCTGGTTGACCAGTGGCCAGGCGCAAGCACCTGCGGCGGCTTTGAGGAGTTGACGGCGGGGGTTGGGGTTGGAGTGCATGGGTTTTTATTTGAAAGGAACGGGGTCGTACAAGGGCTTGCCTTTGTCGACGATGTGAACGGTGAAGAGTTTCAAAGGTGTGTCACTGACCACGACCCAACCGGCATGGGGCGCGTCACGCATGTTCATGACGCTGCTGCCGGTGACCAAATTGACCGGGTCTTTGCCCGGCACTTGGATGGTGGCGCCTTGCACCACATACGCGGCTTCAATGCCGTGGTGGATGTGCAGCACCACGCTGTCGCCTTTTTTGTATTCGGCAGAGGACATGACCACTTCCATGCCGGGCGCACCGCTCAGATCGGCGCGTTTGTGCTCGATGCGTTGGGGCGAGTCGTATGGGTTTTGCGCTTGTGCGGTCAGCGTCAAGCCGCACAGCAGCAAGAGGCCAAAGGCTTTCAACAACATGGGTTTGTGCATGGCGATGTCCTGTAGCAAGGTGACAGGGATGCTAGCCGATAGCGTGCACCCTGCCATGCGGACTAACCCATTGGTGACAGGCTGTGGGTTGGCGGGACAAGTCAGCCAATCGGCACAAGCGTTTGCTCGCGGCTTGGGTTTAAGCTGACACCTTGCAGACAACTTCACAGGGGCAAGCGTGACAAAAGGCAAGGTGGTTCGCATCGGGGGCGCGTCCGGGTTTTGGGGCGACAGCAGCGTGGGTGCGCCGCAGTTGGTGCAATCGGGCTTGATTGATTTTTTGGTGTTCGACTACCTGGCCGAAACCACCATGGCCCTCTTGGCTGCTGCGCGGGCCAAACACCCTGACATGGGCTATGCCACCGACTTTGTCGACATCGCCATGAAGTCGGTGCTGCCCGAGGTCATGAAGCGCGGCATCAAGGTGGTGGCCAATGCGGGCGGCATCAACCCGCAAGCCTGCGCCAAGGCTTTGCAAGCCTTGGCCGCGTCGCAAGGTTTGCAGCCGCGCATCGCGGTGGTCGAAGGCGACGACATCTCGGCGCTGTTGCCTTCGTTGCGTGAACAAGGCTGCACCGACATGTTCAACGGCGAGCCCTTGCCCGAGAAAGTGCTGAGCGCCAATGCCTACTTGGGCGCTTGGCCCATCGCCCAAGCCTTGAACGCGGGCGCCGACATCGTCATCACCGGCCGCTGCGTGGACAGCGCCACCACCTTGGGGCCGCTGATCCACGCGTTTGGCTGGCAGGAGCACGACTTTCATCAGCTGGCGGGCGGCAGTTTGGCCGGTCACATCATCGAGTGCGGCTGCCAGGCCACCGGCGGGTTGCACACCGATTGGCAAGACATCCCCGATTGGCACCACATCGGCTACCCCATCGTCGACTGCCACGCGGACGGCAGCTTTGTGGTGCACAAGCCGCCCGGCACGGGTGGCAAGGTGTTGCGGGCGGCGGTGGCCGAGCAGCTGCTGTATGAAATTGGCGACCCCGGCAGCTACCTGTTGCCCGACGTGGTGTGCGATTTCCGCCAAGTGCAGATCGAGCAACTGGATGCCGAGCATGTGCGCGTGAGCGGCGCGTTGGGCCGCGCCCCCACCGACAGTTTCAAGGTGTCGGCCACCAGTTTGCAAGGCTACCGGTGCACCGGCAGCATGGTCATCATCGGCATGGACGCCGCCGCCAAAGCGCAGCGCACCGGCGAAGCCGTGTTGCAGCGTTGCCGCGGCTTGTTGGCGCAAGCGGGTTTGTCAGATTTCACGTCCAGCCACATCGACTTGTTTGGCGCGGAAACGTTGTACGGCGAACACGCCCGCACATCCGCGTCGCGCGAGGTGATGGTGCGCATCACCGCCAGCCACAGCAGCCGCCAAGCGCTGGATCTGTTTGCCCGCGAAATCGCGCCTTCCGGCACCTCGTGGTCACCCGGCACCACCGGCCCGGGCGCGGGTCGGCCCAGCGCCTCGCCGCTTATCAAACCCTTTGCTTTTTTGCTGCCCAAAACGGCGGTGCAGGTGCGGGTGCGTTTGGATGGAAAAGAGCTGGATGGGCAGATGGGGGGGTTGAGGGGTGGGGCAGAAAGCTTGGTTGTGCAGCCTGATTCACCTCTTTCAAATGTTTCGCATTTGACCCATTGGGCAGCGTCGTCAGAACCGCAAGAACCGGTATGGGCCGAACCATCAGAGGCGCAAGTGCCTGTGTGGGCTGAACCTGCCGAGCCGCAGCAGCGGGTGCGCCTGATTCAGCTGGCCTGGGCCCGCAGCGGCGACAAGGGCGACATGTCCAACATCGGCGTGGTGGCGCGGCGGCCCGAGTGGCTGCCCCTCATTTGGGACCGGCTGACGCCCGAGGTGGTGCAGGCTTATTTCAAGCACCTGGTGCACGGGCCGGTGGAGCGCTTTCACCTGCCCGGCATTTCGGCCATCAACTACCTGCTGCACCAAGCGCTGGACGGCGGCGGCCCCGCCTCCAGCCGCATCGACCCCTTGGGCAAAGGCATGGGACAAATGCTGCTGGACATCGAACTGCTGGTGCCCCTCTCCGTCGCCGCGCACCTGACCAACTAATTGGGGTCAGATTCCAATTATTTTTAATTGGGGTCAGATTCCAATTGTTTTGAGGAGGGTGTTTTGGCGAGGCCTCAAAATGCCTTGTTTTGAGGGGGTGGTCAGCAGGGACGGGGCTTGCGGGCGTTTTTATGATACATAAATTCAAAATTTTGGCGAAATCCTGTATCACGATTCAAGAATTAATTGGAATCTGACCCCAATTAGGCAGGGGCCACTTGCGCATGGACGCTCAGTCGGCGAGACCCAGCAAACATGTCGCTGGGCTTCAAGCCATAAATCTGCCGGATGGAATGGCTGAAATGGGTCGAGTCGGGGTAGCCCGCGTCCAAGGCCACGTCCAGCAAATTGGCGTCGTGCCGCACCACATGGTGCAGCACATTGCGGGCCCGCTTCCAGGTGCGGAAACTGCGAAACGGCGCCCCCACCTCTTGCTTGAACAAATGCAAAAACCTCGAAAACGACAAATTCGCCATGGCCGC
>CANFOQ010000058.1 GCA_947448745.1 Comamonadaceae bacterium | reverse complement strand
GCCGCGCACAAGAGTGCGGCCTTGCGCCATCTGGCCGCGCTCTTGCGCAGTGAAACCACCGCGCTGGTGGCGGCCAACCAAGAAGACCTGAGCCGCGCCAAAACCAATGGCTTGGACGGCCCCATGCTCGATCGTTTGAAACTCAGCGCTTCGATTTTGGAAACCTGTGCGGTGGGCTGCGAGCAACTCGCCACCATGCCCGACATCATCGGCAGCATCAGCGGCATGACCCAGCAACCCAGCGGCATTCGCGTGGGTCAAATGCGCGTCCCCATTGGCGTGTTCGGCATGATCTACGAGAGCCGCCCCAACGTCACCATCGAAGCTGCGTCACTCGCCATCAAGAGTGGCAACGCTTGCATCTTGCGCGGTGGTTCGGAAGCTTTGGCTTCGAACACAGCGCTGGCGAACTTGGTGCAACAGGCTTTAAAGGCAGCAGATTTGCCCGCAAAAGCGGTGCAACTTGTGCCCACCACCGACCGCGCGGCCGTGGGTGAACTCATCGCCATGCCCGCCTATGTGGACGTCATCATTCCGCGTGGCGGCAAGGGCTTGATTGAGCGTATCAGCAAAGACGCGAAGGTGCCGGTCATCAAACATTTGGATGGCAACTGCCACACCTATGTGGACGACCCTTGTGATTTGGACATGGCCCTCACCGTGGTGGACAACGCCAAAACCCAAAAGTACAGCCCTTGCAACGCGACAGAAAGTTTGTTGGTGGCGCGTGGTGTGGCGGCGGCGTTTTTGCCGCGCATGGGCCAGGTGTTGGCCGACAAAGGCGTGGAGATGCGCTGCTGCCCCGAGAGCAAAGCCTTGTTGCAAGGCGTGAAAGGCGCGGTGCTGAAAGACGCCACCGAGCAAGATTGGTTCGAGGAGTATTTGGCCCCCATCATTAGCATCAAGGTGGTGAGCGGCGTGGACGAAGCCATTGACCACATCAACCACTACAGCAGCCACCACACCGACGCCATCCTGACGCTCAACCATGTGCACAGCCAGCGCTTTGTGCGCGAGGTGGATTCGGCCAGTGTGATGATCAATGCCAGCACACGGTTTGCCGACGGCTTCGAATACGGCTTGGGTGCCGAGATTGGCATCTCCACCGACAAATTCCACGCCCGTGGGCCAGTGGGCATTGAGGGCCTGACCTCGTTGAAGTATGTGGTGCTGGGGGCGGGGGAAGTCAGGGCTTAGTGTCTGTCACGCAGTTTGCAAGACCTGCATCAATTCCAGCAAGCCGATCGCATGGGCGCCATGACGCATGGGAAAACGCTCGGTGCCGGGGTAAACCACAAAGCGCTGGGCAATGTCTAAATCATCGCAAGCCAGGCCAAAGCCTTTGCTCAAAGTGGGCGCGGTCGAGCGTTTGATGTCAATGGCCATCCAAGGTTTTCCGCCGCGCTCTAGGAGCAAGTCAATTTCAGCCCCCGCATGGGTGCGGTAGGTGTAGGGCGTGACACGGGCTTGGGTGGCCGCCAGCAAGTTGTCGATGCAAAAGCCTTCATAGCTCAGGCCACACACGGGGTGCCCAGCCACCGCGTGAACATTCTCCAGTCCCAACAGCGCATGAACCAAACCGCTGTCACGCACATACACCTTGGGCGCTTTCACCAAGCGCTTGCCTGCGTTGACGCTCCATGGTCGCAAGCGGCGCACCAATTGCAAGTCCACCAGCAAATCGATGTAGCGTTCCAAAGTGGGGCTGCTGACACCCAAGCCACTGGCCAAGCGGCTTTGTTGCAAAAACGCGCCCTGCTGATGGGCCAACATGGTCCACAACCTGCCCACGGTTTCAGCGGGCAGGCGAGGCGCAAACATAGGCACATCGCGCTGCAAATAGCTGCGCACAAAGTCCTCACGCCAGCGCAGGCTCGCGGCCTCATTGGTGGCCAGCAAACTGTCGGGAAAACCGCCGCGCAACCAGAGGGTGTCCAAGTCTGTTGATGCCCATTCCATGGCATGGATGGGGCTCAAATCCAAATAGGCCACGCGCCCGGCCAGTGTTTCACTGCTTTGCTGCATCAAGTCCAGCGAGGCCGAGCCCAACAGCAAAAAATGGCCAAAGCGTTGACCGTCGCGCCGCCGTTCGTCAATGATGCCGCGCAAAATGTCAAACAAGCTGGGCATGCGGTGGATCTCATCCAGTATCACCAGCTTGCTGTCCTGGCTGCGCAAAAAAGCATCAGCATCTTCCAGTCGCAAACGGTCTGCTGGTCGCTCAAGGTCCAGGTAAGTGCTGCCCGCTGGCCAGTGTTCAGCCACTTGCAGGGCCAAGGTGGTTTTGCCCACTTGGCGCGGCCCGAGCAACACCACGGCAGGGGACTCTTGCAGGCGTTGGGTCAGCGTCGAAAGGAGTTGGCGGGTAATCATCATTGAAATTCTAACGTCATGCATTAAAATTTCAATATATATTTAAATAAATACCAATGTACTCCTGACACCCCGTTGTCAGTACCCCTCAGGCAAAGTCCTTTCCTGTGCGCAGACGGTCTGTGCACATTCAAAGGATGGACAACATGAAGCAAGTGATCGATTGGTTTGAGATTCCCGTGAGCGATATGTCGCGTGCTCAGGCGTTTTATGAGGCGGTTTTACAAACCACATTGCACCGTGAGAATTTTGTGGGCCCCCATATGCAAATGATGGTCTTTAAAGAAGACGGTCATCGAGCCAAAGGTGCTTTGCTGTCTGGTCACCCAGCATTGCAACCGGGCACCAGCGGCACCTTGGTCTATCTGCATGCAGGTGCATCGCTGGATGCGGCCTTGCAGCGCGTCGTCTCGGCGGGAGGGCAAGTGGCCATGGCTAAAGTGGCTTTGCCAGAGGGTGTGGGATTCATGGCGCACATGCTCGATGTGGACGGCAACCGTGTGGGCTCGCATGCTTACGCCTGAAGACCCTAGACTGGTGCCCATTTTCTAAAAAAACGCACCTCGCCATGCGCCGCGCAGATCGCCTGTTCCACATTGTCCAACTCATCCGAGGCCGTCGCCAGACCACGGCCCAGTGGTTGGCGCAACGGCTGGAGGTTTCGGAGCGCACGGTGTACCGCGATGTGGCCGATCTGCAATACCAGGGTGTGCCCATTGAGGGCGAAGCGGGCGTGGGCTACCGTTTGGGCAAAGGTTTTGAGTTGCCACCGCTCATGTTCACTGTTGGAGAGGCTCGTGCCTTGGTGGCTTGGTGCAATACACGTGAAGATTTCCGCACATTCAGAATCGATCGCATCATGGACGCTCAATTGACTGACCAAACAGTTGATCTGGCGCACTCCAAATCATTGCCTGCATACATGCAGCGCCATGGCATCAAATTAGAAGATCTTTGAATGGGGTGTGGGATGAACTATTGGATTGGTGTGGTCAGCCGCTCGCATGTGCTGCGCGGGGTGGCCGGTGGCTTTGCACAGATGAACCACGGCAAGCAAGCGCCTCTAAAGCGCATGAAGGCGGGGGACGGCTTGATTTATTACTCGCCGCGTGAGGCCTATCCCGATGGTGCGCCCTTGCAGGCTTTCACCGCTTTGGGGTTCATCTGCACGGGTGAGGTCTATGCCCACGACATGACAGCGGACGGTGTGCCGGGGTTTGTGCCGTGGCGCATTGATGTGGATTTCTTGCCAGCGCAATCTGCGCCCATCAAGCCCTTGATTGCGCAGCTGGCGTTCATCAAAGACAAAACCCACTGGGGTGCGACTTTCCGGTTTGGGCAGGTGAAGATAGGCGAAGTTGACTTTCGGTGCATTGCGCACGCGATGGGATGCTTGTTGCGGGGATGAATTAAAGACCGTCGTCCTTTGATGCAGCCTTGCTTTTTTCTTTGGCCTCAAAGTAAGACGCAGCCAAAGACATGCCGCACATCAAGACGGTGAAGAAACCAATCACTATTTGCACGTTATTCATGCACAGTTCCTTTGTTAGCCTGGAAACTTATAGATGTAAAAAGTATAAGAGACAAGCCACATACCAATAAATAGGCCAAGCTTTCCCCATTCCTGTTGTCAAAGATCAGAAACGCCACACAAGCATTGCCCGTCATCATCGAGCCGTTTTCACAAAGTCCTGCTTGAAGCTGTCAGAATCACCCCCACATCAAAAATTCACTCTGACGAAGCAACTCCATGGTTCCACACCTCATCACCGCGCTCACCGGCCCGATCAACGAACTCGAGCAGCGCATCCTCGACTCCATGCCCGCCATCGAACGCTGGTTTCGCATGGAATGGATGGAGCACACGCCGCCTTTTTACAGCTCGGTGGACATCCGCAATGCCGGCTTCAAGCTCGCGCCCGTGGACACCAACCTCTACCCCGGCGGTTGGAACAACCTCACGCCCGAAATGCTGCCGCTGGCGGTGCAAGCGGCCATGGCCGCCATCGAGAAAATTTGCCCTGAAGCACGCAACCTGTTGCTGATCCCCGAGAACCACACACGCAACACGTTTTATCTGAGCAATGTGGCGCAGCTGGCCCGCATCTTCAACATGGCCGGTTTGAATGTGCGCATCGGTTCCATCAACCCCGAGATCAAAGAAGACACCACCATCGAATTGCCCAATGGCGACTCGGTGACCCTGGAGCCGGTCATTCGCAGCAAGACCCGCCTGGGTTTGAAAAATTTCGACCCGTGCACCATCTTGCTCAACAACGATTTGAGCGCCGGCATTCCGGGCATCTTGGAAGACCTGCACGAACAATACCTGTTGCCACCGCTGCACGCGGGCTGGTGTGTGCGGCGCAAAAGCCAGCATTTCGCCAGCTATGAAGAAGTGACCAAACGCTTTGGCAAATTGCTGGGCATCGACCCTTGGTTGATCAACCCGATGTTCACGCAGTGCGGAGAAGTGAATTTCGCTGAAGGCACTGGCATGGAATGCCTGACCACCAACGTGGACATGCTGCTGACCAAAATCCGCCGCAAGTACAAAGAGTTTGGCATCCACGACAAACCTTTCGTCATCGTCAAGGCTGACAACGGCACTTATGGCATGGGCATCATGACGGTGCGCGATGTGAAGGACCTTGAAGTCCTCAACCGCAAAACCCGCAACAAAATGAGTGTGGTCAAAGATGGTCAAGAGGTCAATCAGGTCATCATCCAAGAAGGTGTGTTGACCAACGAGCGCATCAATGACGCCGTGGCCGAACCGGTGGTCTACATGATGGATCGCTATGTGGTGGGCGGCTTTTACCGAGTGCACGCCGAACGGGGCATCGACGAAAACCTGAACGCGCCAGGCTCGAGCTTCGTGCCCTTGGCGTTTGAGCAAAGTGCCCACACCCCCCAGCCGGGCATGAAACCTGGTGCCAGCGCCCCCAATCGCTTCTACATGTATGGGGTGATCGCCCGTTTGGCCATGCTGGCGGCCAGCTACGAACTCGAAGCCACGGACCCAAACGCCGAGGTCTACGACTAAAAATAACCCTTTTGTTGCAGCGCAATATCGGTAAACTCTGCGCTTCCCCAAACACTGGTGAAGCGGCCTGGCGTCGCTTGAAGTCCCTATGAGCAACGCATCTGAAGACAACCAAACATCGTCCTTGGCCGGACTGACCCTGGGGGCCATTGGGGTTGTTTATGGCGACATCGGCACCAGCGTGCTGTACTCCATCAAAGAGGTTTTTGGTTCGGGCCATGTGGACTTCACGCCCGACAACGTGATGGGCATTTTGTCCATCTTCTTCTGGACCCTGACCTTCATCGTCTCCATCAAGTACGTCACCTTGGTGTTAAGAGCAGACAACAATGGCGAGGGTGGATTGGTTGCCATGTTGGCCTTGGCCTCATCCTCCGTGCGCGACAAACCCCGCTTGCGCAATGTGCTTTTGGTGGTGGGAATTTTTGGCACTTGCTTGTTTTATGGCGATGGTGTCATCACCCCCGCCATCTCGGTGTTGTCGGCCGTGGAAGGTTTAGAGGTGGTGTCGCCCAATTTCAAAAAGGCCGTGATCCCGCTGACCCTGGTCATCTTGCTGGGTTTGTTTGCGGTACAAAAGCGCGGCACGGGTGGCATTGGCAAATTTTTTGGTCCCATCACCTTGGTTTGGTTTGCCGCCATTGCCTGCTTGGGGCTGTATCACATCGCCAGCAACCCAGCCATTTTGTGGGCCATCAGTCCTTACTATGCGGTGAAGTTCATTTGGGAACAACCGGGCACCACGTTTTTGATCTTGGGTGCGGTGGTCTTGTGTGTCACAGGTGGCGAAGCCTTGTATGCCGACATGGGCCACTTTGGCAAAAAACCCATCCGCTTGGCCTGGTTTGGCGTAGTGATGCCTTGCCTGACTTTGAATTATTTTGGTCAAGGTGCCTTGTTGCTAACCGAACCTGATGCGGTGAAAAACCCCTTCTTCAACATGGCCCCCGATTGGGCCTTGATACCCCTGGTGGTGTTGGCCACAGCAGCCACGGTGATCGCTTCGCAAGCACTGATCACCGGTGCGTTCAGCGTCACCAAGCAAGTCATTCAATTGGGCTTTTTGCCACGCCTTCAAATTCACCACACCAGCGAGCAAGACACTGGGCAGATTTACATGCCGTTTGTGAACTGGGGCTTGTTCGTCGTCATCGTGTTGGCGGTGGTCATGTTCAAGACCTCCAGCAACTTGGCGGCAGCCTATGGCATTGCGGTGTGTACCGACATGCTGATCACCACCGTTCTCACCTTCTTCGTGATTCGCTATGCATGGAAATACCCGCTGTGGTTGTGCATCAGTGCCACGTCCATCTTTTTTATCGTGGACTTGGCCTTTTGGAGCTCCAACCTGCTGAAGTTGGTCGACGGCGGTTGGTTCCCCTTGTTCATTGGCGGCATGATTTTGATCCTCATGTTGACTTGGCGCGATGGTCGCCATTTGTTGCACCACAAAACACGCGATGAAGCCATGGACTTGCACTCCTTTTTGGATGCCTTGTTCACAGCCCCGCCAACCCGCGTGGAAGGCACGGCGGTTTTCCTCACCACCGAGGATGACATCGTGCCCAACGCCATGCTGCACAACTTGAAACACAACAAGGTGTTGCATGCGCAAAACCTGTTTGTCACGGTGCGCAGTCACGAGGTGCCTTGGATCGCCAAAGACAAGCGCGCTGAACTCATCGACCTTGGCCACAACTGCTGGCAGGTGAAGATCCACTATGGCTTCAAGGACGACCCCGATGTGCCGTTTGCACTGAGCTTGTTGCGTGGCCAAGTGGGCAACATCAACGGCATGAACACCAGTTATTTCTTGTCGCGTGACAGCATCGTGCCCACCGTGCACGGCGGCATGGCGCAGTGGCGTGAAAAATTGTTTGCCCAGATGTACCTCAATGCCAGTGCCGCTGCCGACTTTTTGAATCTGCCGAGCAACTCGGTGGTGGAGATGGGCAGCAAGATCGAAATTTAAGCCTGGCCACCCGCTAAGGGCTGTTGGGCTGTTAACCTCACGGTCATGAAACTTTTGTTTGTTGCCGATCCGCTGAGCACCTTCAACATCAAGAAGGACAGCACCTTCACCATGATGCGCGAGGCCCAAGCCCGGGGGCATGAGGTGTGGTGCTGCGATACCACCGACTTGCATTGGCAAACGGGTCAATTCGTCAGTGCCCCCATGCACCAACTGCATTTGACCGGCGACCACGCGCATTGGTTCACCATTCAACAAACCAAGGTGCTGCCCTTGCACCAGATGAGCGCGGTGGTCATGCGCAAAGACCCGCCGTTTGACAGCGAGTATTTCTACGCCACCCATTTGCTCAGCCAAGCTGAAAAAGAAGGAGCACGGGTGTTCAACCAACCGGCTGCTTTGCGCGAGCACCCCGAAAAACTCGCGCTCATGGAATTTGCCGAGTTCGCCAGCCCGACCTTGGTGACGCGCCAAGCGCAGGCCATCCGCGACTTCCACGCGCAGCACCAAGACATCATCTTGAAACCGCTGGATGGCATGGGCGGCATGGGCATCTTCCGCGTCAAAGCCGATGGTTTGAACCTGGGCGCCATCATCGAAACCCTGAACCGCGAGGGTGCCCAAACCGTCATGGTGCAGCAATTCATCCCCGCCATTGCACAAGGCGACAAACGCGTTTTGGTGATCGGCGGCAAGCCGGTGCCCTTTGCCTTAGCTCGCATTCCGCAAGGCAATGAAGTGCGTGGCAATTTGGCGGCAGGCGGCAAGGGCGTGGCACAAGCGCTGACCGAGCGTGACTGGCAGATTGCCAACGCCTTGGGGCCCAAGTTGGCAGCCCGCGGATTGTTGCTGGTGGGCTTGGACATCATTGGCGACTGTTTGACCGAGGTGAATGTCACCAGCCCCACCTGCTTTCGTGAAATCACCGATCAAACTGGTTTTGATGTGCCGGCCATGTTCATGGATGCCTTGACTGAACAACTGGCGGCTGCTTGAAACATCTCGCGCCATGAAGCTCTTCATCGAACAAGCTTTGTTTGAGCCCTATGCCCATGCGGTGCAAGCGCGCTTGGCGGCCATCCGACCCTTTGAATACGCTCAAACCCGCAACCACATTGAGGGGGCGGTCAGCATGTTGTCGCCCTACCTGACGCATGGCTTGTTGACCGTGCCCGATGTGGCCGAGCACGTTTACAAAGTGCACCGCATGGGGGTGC
>CANFOQ010000057.1 GCA_947448745.1 Comamonadaceae bacterium | reverse complement strand
TGTCGTTTTGGTCGGCTTTGGCCTGCGTCTCATTTTTCAGAAGTAAACAAGCATGTCGAAAATATTTTGTGTCGCCAATCAAAAAGGCGGGGTCGGCAAAACCACCACCACCATCAACCTGGCCGCGGCTTTGGCCGCCATTGGCCAACGCGTCTTGATGGTGGACCTGGACCCGCAGGGCAATGCCACCATGGGCTCGGGCGTGGACAAGCGCCAACTCAAGCACTCGGTGTATGACGTGTTGCTGGGCGAGACGGACATTGCGCAGGCGCGCACCGCCAGTGTGTGGGGCGAAGCTGCCGCCAAGCCGGGCCTGGCCACCTACCATGTGCTGGGCGCGAACCGCGATTTGGCCGGTGCCGAGGTCGAGTTGGTGAACATGGAGTTGCGCGAAAAACGCTTGAAGGCGGCGCTGGCCAAAGTGAACCACGAGTACGACGTGGTGCTGATCGACTGCCCGCCATCGCTGTCGATGCTGACTTTGAACGGCCTGTGCGCGGCGCACGGCGTGATCGTGCCGATGCAGTGCGAGTACTTCGCCTTGGAAGGCCTGACCGATTTGGTCAACACCATCAAACAGGTGCACGCCAACCTGAACAACGACTTGAAAATCATCGGCCTGTTGCGCGTCATGTTCGACCCGCGCATCACCTTGCAACAGCAGGTGAGCGATCAGTTGAAGTCCCATTTTGGCGACAAGGTGTTCAACACCCTGATCCCGCGCAACGTGCGCTTGGCCGAAGCCCCCAGCTACGGTTTGCCCGGCGTGGTGTTCGATCCGGCCGCCAAAGGCAGCCAGGCCTTCATCGAGTTCGCCAAAGAACTCACCGAACGATTCAAAAACTTTTAAAGACAGCGGCGCGTCCGCTTGGAAGAGAACCCCGACATGGCAACCAAAAAAATCAAAGGCTTGGGCCGCGGCCTGGAAGCATTGCTTGGCCCCACAGCCAATGAATCCGTGCAATTGGCCGAGAGTGAGCGCTCTCCTTCCAGCCTGAATGTCGATCAAATGGTGGCCGGCATCTACCAGCCGCGCACCCGCATGGACGAGGGTGCGTTGTACGAACTCGCCGAAAGCATCAAGGCGCAAGGCGTGATGCAACCGATTCTGGTGCGCTTGTTGGCCAGCGGCGAGAACGCTGGCAAGTACGAAATCATCGCGGGCGAACGGCGTTTCCGTGCCTCCAAACTCGCCGGTTTGAGCGAGGTGCCGGTGCTGGTGCGCGACGTGCCCGACCAAGCGGCGGCCGCGATGGCGCTGATTGAAAACATGCAGCGCGAAGACCTGAACCCGCTGGAAGAAGCGCAGGGCATGCAGCGCTTGATCAAAGAATTTGGCCTGACCCACGAGCAAGCCGCGCAATCGGTGGGCCGCTCGCGCAGTGCCGCCAGCAATTTGCTGCGTCTCTTGAATTTGGCCGAGCCGGTGCAAACCATGCTGATGGCCGGTGACCTCGACATGGGCCATGCACGGGCCTTGCTGAGCTTGGACCGCGCCGCGCAAATCACCGCGGCGAACCAGATCACGGCGAAAAAAATGTCGGTGCGCGAGGCCGAGAGCCTGGTGAAAAAAATCGGTGCCGAGTTTTCTTTGGTGACGCAAAAACCCAAGAAAGAAAAAGCCCGCGACTTGAAACGCTTGGAAGAAGAGCTGTCCGATTTGCTGACTGCACAAGTGGAAATTCGGGTGAAAAAACAAGTCAAACGCAACGGGCGCGTGGAGCAAATGGGCGAGATCGCCATCGACTTTGGCTCGCTGGACGCCTTGAATGGCTTGATCGACAAACTGCGCGGCTAGTGTTTACACCGCCCGAGCACGCGGGCGGCGCAGGGTATCCTTGACGGTTGTCAGTCGCGGCTCAGCGCAGCCGGCGGCTCGAATCATTTCAACGCGCTTCAGGAGCCTTTCCATGTTGTTTTCCGTTCGTCGTTCTTGGTGCCCAAGCGCCGTCGTGTTGACCTTGGGGCTCCTGGCTGGTGTGGCCAACGCACAAGAAACTTTCAAGATCGGCATCGTCAGTTTTTTATCGGGCCAAGCCGCTGAAAGCTTTGGCATCCCCGCTGTGAACGGCGCCAAAATGTTGGTGGAAGCCTTCAACAAAGGCCAAGCACCGGCGCCCTACAACAAGGTGGGCATTGGCGGCCTGCCCATCGAAGTGATTTATGTCGATGAAGCCGGTGGCGCGACCAAGCAAGTGCAAGAGTTGCGCAACCTCTACGAGCGCGACAAAGTGGATGTGGTGGTCGGGTATGTCGGCTCAGGCGACTGCTTGGCGGTGGCCCCGGTGGCCGAAGAGCTGAAGAAATTCCTCATCCTCTACGACTGCGGCACACCACGCATTTTTGAAGACAACAACTTTCGCTATGTGTTTCGCACAGCGGCCCACGCCACCATGGACAACGTGGCGCTGGCGCGGTATTTGAAATCGCGCAAAGTGCCGGTGAAAAGCTTCAACATGATCAACCAAGACTACGCCTGGGGCCAAGACTCGCGCAAAGACTTTGTGTTGTCCATGGCCAACCTCTACCCCGAGGCCAAGCCCGGTGTGGACCAGTTGCCCAAGTTTGGCGCGGGCCAATACGGCACTGAAATCTCTGCCCTCATGTCGCAGCCCGCTGACTTGGTGCACTCGAGTTTGTGGGGCGGCGATTTGCAAGCCTTCATCTTGCAAGCTGCGCCGCGTGGACTCTTTAAAAAATCGCAAGTGGTGTTGAGCGCTGGTGACCATGTGTTGCCAGGCTTGGGCAACAAAGTGCCAGACGGCACGATCTTGGGTGCACGTGGTGCGTACGGCTTGATGGCCCCGCCCTCACCGCTGAACACCTGGTGGTGGGACAACTACAGCAAAGCCAACAATGTGTACCCGGTGCAAGCGCCCTACCGCATGGCGCAAGCGCTCATGGGTTTGAAGCTCGCGGCTGAAAAAGCCATGGCGCAAAACAAAGGCAAAAAGCCCAGCACCGAAATGCTGGCAGCGTCGTTGCGCGGCAGCGAGTGGATGTCACCGGCCGGCAAAATTCGCATGGCCCTCTCCAATGGCCAACAAGCGATTCAAGACACGGCAATTGGTCGCACCAAATGGAGCGAAGAGAAAAAAATGGTGTTGCTCGAAGACATCCAACGCTTCGATGCCGAGTGTGTGAACCCGCCGCTGAATGTGAAATCCGAAGACTGGATCAAGTCGGGTTTTGCTGGCGCCAAGTGCAAATAACGCGACTGAACATCTGATGCAGTTGGCCTTGACGATTTTGGTGGACGGCCTGAGCTACGCCTCGTGGTTGTTCATCGTGGCCTTGGGCCTCACGCTGGTGTTTGGCGTGCTGAAAATTTTGAACATCGCACACGGCAGTTTCTATGCGCTCGGCGCTTACATGGCGGCGTCTGCTGTGGCACTGGCCAACAACCTCAATACCTCGCCTTACGTTTCATTGTTCGCCATGTTGTTGGCCGCCGTGGCGGTGGCCTTGTTGGTCGCACCACTCACCGAGCGCGGCTTGTTGCGTTTCTTCTACGGCCAAGACGAGGTGTTGTTGGTCTTGGTCACCTACGCCATGTTTTTGATGTTGGAAGACGTGACCAAACTGATTTGGGGCGCGAACCCCTATTACGTCTCTGAGCCCTATGCGCTGTTTGGCAACATCGACGTTGGCAGCCAAAGTTATGTGGGCTATGACTTGATGTTGGTGGTGTTGGCGGTGTTGGTCGGTGGCGTGGTCTGGTGGGGCTTGAACCGCACGCGCTTTGGCAAGATCGTGACCGCCGTCATCCACAGCCCTGAGGTCGCGTCCAGCATGGGCGTGAAAGTTTCCCGTGTCTACATGGCGGCGTTTGCCATTGGCATCTTTTTGGCGGCACTGGGTGGGGCGTTCACCGCGCCCATGATCTCGGTGCAACCGGGCGTGTCGGTCGGCGTCATCATCATCTCGTTTGCGGTGGTCATCATCGGCGGCTTGGGCAGCATCGAAGGCGCGGCCATCGGTGCGCTCATCGTGGGCTTGGCCCGCGCCCTCGCCGTGCATGTGATGCCCGTGGCCGAGTTGTTCTCGGTCTATGTGGTGATGGCCCTGGTGCTGGTGTTTCGGCCGCAAGGCTTGTTCCAGCGCATTCAGGCGCGAAAGATTTAAGCCATGGCCAAGTTGTTGTTCGCGGCGTGCCTGGTCTTGGTCGGTTGTTTGCTTGGGGGCTTTTTCCTGCCCAAGTGGTTGCAGTTCATGCTGACCATGGCGCTGGCCAATGGCTTGGTGTCGCTGGGCTTGGTCATCTTGATGCGCGGCGGCGTGGTGGCCTTTGGCCAAGGGCTGATGTCGGCCTTGGGTGGCTACACCGCAGCCTTGTTGTTTCAACAACTTGGCTGGCGAGATGCTTTGTTGTTGCCCATGCTGGGCGGCTTGTCGGCCATGCTGATCACGGCCCCGTTTGCGCCCTTGCTGGCGCGTTACCGGGGCATCTTTTTTTCCATGCTGACGCTCGCCTTGTCGATGGTGGGTTATGGGCTGTTGGTGAAAACAGAAACCTTGGGCGGCTCGGACGGTTTCAACATGGGCCGCGTCACCTTGCTGGGCCAAGCGCTGCCCGATGAAGGGGTCAGCTTTGCGTTGTACGCCGTGACCTTGGGTTTTGCGGTGCTGGCCTCTGTGTGGGCGCGTATCTACTTTGCCTCCACGCGCGGCTTGGTCACACGTGCCATTCGTGACAACGAATTGCGGGTCGAGTACATGGGCGGGTCGGTGGCGCAAACCATGGCCATCAACTTTGTCGTGGCTGCGTTTTTGGCGGGCATGGGCGGCGCTTTGGCGGTGATGGCGCTGGGCCACATCGACCCGAACTTCAGCTACTGGACCACCTCGGGCGAGTTCGTGTTTGTCGCCATCTTGGCGGGCAGCCAAAGCGTGGTGGCGGTCATGCTGTCCTCGGTGGTGTTGGAAGTGGTGCGGTCGTTTTCCAGCGCCTATTTCCCCAACACGTGGCAGTTCGCGCTCGGTTTGTTTTTGCTCTTGGTGATTCGCTTTTTGCCGCAAGGTTTGGGCTCGCTGTGGCGTGCCAAGCCGCAGGAGGACACACCATGACCTGGTTGCTGAGTGCACAAGGTGTGCAAAAACGGTTTGGTGCCGTGGTGGCTGCGCAAGACTTGCAAGTCCACATCCAAGCGGGTGAACGCATCAGCTTGATTGGCAGCAACGGGGCGGGCAAAACCACGTTTGTGAACATGATCACCGGCTACATCCAACCCGATGCGGGGCAGATCTTGCTCGATGGTCAAAACATCACCGGCATGAACCCGCGTGACATCACCCGCATGGGCGTGGCGCGTTCGTTTCAAATCCCACAGCTCTACCCCTCGCTCAGCGTGCTGGACAACATGCTGGTGGCGCAAACCACGCACGACAACCAACTGTCTTGGTGGCGGCCTGCGCACAACGCCGAATCACGCGCACGCGCTGAAGCCGTGTTGCAACGTTTCAATTTGCTGGCGCACCGTCATCGCTTGGTGGCCGAGTTGCCCGGCGGTGTGCGCAAGTTGATCGACATTGCTTTGGCCATGATGGGCTCGCCCAAACTCTTGTTGCTGGATGAGCCCACCAGCGGCGTCGCCGCCGAAGAAAAATTCCCGATGATGGACACGGTGATGCAAGCCTTGGATGGGCAGCCGCTGACCGCTTTGTTTGTCGAGCACGACATGGACATCGTCAGCCGCTATTGCCAACGCGTGATTGCTTTTTACAGCGGCCGCATCATTGCCGACGATGTGCCCGCGGTGGCGCTGGCCCATGCCGATGTGCGCCGTTACGTCACAGGTGAACGCGATGCTTGAGTTGCAAGACCTGCAGGTGGACATCGCCTCGGCCCAAGTGCTGCGTGGTTTTTCCATGCAGGTGCCCACGGGCCACATGGTCGGTTTGGTGGGCCGCAACGGTGCGGGCAAAACCAGCACGCTGCGCAGCATCATGGGGCACTTGCCGTTGCGCCAAGGGCAAATTCATTTTGACGGCCAACCGTTGAGCGCCTTGCCACCCGAGGCACGCGCTGGTTTGGGCATCGGCTACATGCCGGAAGACCGCGGCTTGGTGCCCGAGCTCACGGTCGAAGAAAACATGCTCATCCCTTTGTGGGTCAGCCAAACTTTGCAGCTGCAAGCGCGCATGAATTTTGTCTACCAAGTGTTGCCTGAGTTGCAAGAGATGGCCCAGCGTCGCGCCTTGTTGCTCTCGGGCGGTCAGCAAAAACTGGTGGCGCTTGGCCGGGCTTTGGCGGTGGGGACGCGCTTGTTGTTGTTGGACGAACCGTTTGAAGGCGTGGCCCCGGCGCTGTCCATGCGCATCTCTGAGGTGCTGCACCAACTCAAAGGCGCAGACTTGTCGGTGCTGATTTCGCAGTCCGACTTGAATCATTCGAGTGGGTTGCTTGACAGCACGGTGGTGATTGAACGCGGTGCAAATGGTGTTTGAACGCTGCTTTCCATGAGCGCTTAGTGTGGGGGTCGCTGGCGTAGCGAACGTTGCCGCTTGCGGCGGTGAGCGGCCGGCGACTCCCACACTGGGCGATCTAGCAGGGAAGCTCAGTACAAAAAGACTTTGCCGGGATTCATGATGTTCTTCGGGTCCAGCGCGTGCTTGATGCTGCGCATCATGTTGACTGCACCAGCGCCGGTTTCGGCGACCAAGAAATCCATCTTGTGCAAACCAATGCCGTGCTCGCCGGTGCAGGTGCCTTCCAAAGCCAGGGCACGCGCCACCAACTTGTGGTTGAGCTCCTCGGCGGTGGCACGCTCTTTCTCACTCTCAGGGTCGATCAAATAACCAAAGTGGAAATTGCCATCGCCCACATGACCGACCAAGAAATACGGGATGCCTGAGGCGTCCACTTCGGCGACGGATTCAAGCAAGCAATCGGCCAAGCGCGAGATGGGCACGCAGGTGTCGGTGCTGATGGCGCGGCAACCGGGGCGGCTTTGGATGCCGGCAAAGTAGGTGTTGTGCCGCGCGGTCCACAAGCGGGTGCGCTCCTCGGGCGTGGTGGCCCACTCAAACGCATGGCCGGCATGGTCAGCCGCAATCTCTTGCACGGTTTCGGCTTGCTCTTTCACGCTGGCAGGTGAACCGTGGAACTCCATCAACAGCATGGGTTGTTCGGGCAGGCTCAGCTTGGAATAGTTGTTCACCATGCGCACCGCGTTGGCATCGATCAACTCCACGCGGGCAATCGGGATGCCCATTTGGATGATTTGAATCGTGGTGCGCACCGCTGCTTCGATGCTGGGGAAGGAGCAGGTGGCCGCCGACACCGCTTCAGGCAAGGGGTAGAGTTTCAACGTGACTTCGGTGATCACGCCCAAGGTGCCTTCGCTGCCCACCATCAAGCGCGTCAAGTCGTAACCGGCTGATGACTTGCGGGCGCGGGTGCCGGTGCGAATCACTTCACCGCTGGCGGTGACGACTTCCAGACCGAGCACGTTTTCGCGCATGGTGCCGTAGCGCACCGCGTTCGTGCCGCTGGCACGGGTTGCGCTCATGCCGCCGATGCTGGCGTCAGCCCCGGGGTCGATCGGGAAAAACAAGCCCGTGCTTTTGATCTCTTCGTTGAGTTGTTTGCGCGTGACGCCGGGTTGCACGGTCACGGTCAGGTCTTCGGCGTTGATGGCCAGCACCTTGTTCATGCGGCCCACGTCGATGCTGATGCCGCCTTGCACGGCCAGCAAATGGCCTTCCAAGGACGAACCGACACCAAAGGGAATGACGGGCACATCGTGGGCAGCGGCCATCGCCACCGCTTGAGACACATCGGCCGTGCTTTCGGCAAACACCACGGCTGCGGGCGGTGGCACCGTGGTGTACGCGGATTCATCGCGGCCATGCTGTTCGCGCACCACCAAGGCGGTGGAACAACGATCACCAAAGTGGGCCTTCAAGGCGTCCAGCAAGGCTTGCGGCACCTCGCGTTGGGCGACGACGGGCATCAGGTGCTGGGCGGTGCTGGGTGCATTCATGGCGTGTCTCCTAGAAGGCGCATTCTAGGAAGAATCTCCCAAAAAGCGAGGCAACTGGGCGACAGCCAGACGGAGCCGACACGCGGCCTGGGCGTGCCCCGCGCATCAGGGCAACAGCTCGATGCTGGCTTGCATGCCCACCGACACCGCGGTTTTGCCGCCTTCATTCGGAATGCTGATGGCGACTGCGTCGGGGGCGGCCATGCTGCGCGCCATCATGGGCATGGGAAAGGGGCGCTCTTGCTTGGGGTTGAAGTTCAAGGATTGAATGCGGTAAGTCTTGAAGCCAAACGCCACAGCAATGCTGCTGGCGCGGTCCTTGAAGTTGGCGGCCATGTCTTTGAGCAGGGCTTTTTCCACCTGCAAGCGCTTGTCTTTGGAGAGGCGAAATTGCACACCGTTGAGTTGCATCAAGCTGGTGAGTTCCGAGGCCAATTGACCCAAAGCATTGGTGTTGGTGGACACCAAGCTGAGCTCGGCTTGCGCCGTCCATTGGTTGGTTTTGCCTTTGGGCCCCCACACCGGCGTGGTGTGGACGTTGCCCACTTGAAGTTGCACGCCGTCAAGCTTGCGGGCTTGCGCCACGGCAGCGTTCAGCTTGGCCAGCACCGCTTGGGTGATGTCGGTCGGGTTGGGGCCGTCGCGGCTGACCGACAGGCTCACCCACAGTTCGTCGTTGTCCACTTCTTGATTGGCTTGGGCGTCCAGCAACGTGGTGGCGGGCACGGTTTGCGCCAACGCCCAGGGGCCAGCGAGCAGCATCAGCAAAGACAACAGGTATTTGGTCATGGGATGGATTCCGAAGTTGAAAGACACAGACAACGTGACAGCCTAAGCCCAGGGCGCGCCCTCAACCGGGGCTGGTGCCGCTTTTTCATCAAACCCCGAAAGATGTTCAGCTTTTCTGCTGGTGGTGGTCAAAGCAAAAGTGACCCATGCACCAAGGCCTTGAACAATCGGCGCACTTGATTTAGCATGTTTCATGTAACAAATCAGGAGCCCAGCATGACCGCTTCCAGCGCCTCCAGGGTGCAAAAACACCGCGACGCCTTGCGCGCCAATGGCTTGCGGCCAGTGCAAATCTGGGTGCCTGACACCCGCAG
>CANFOQ010000056.1 GCA_947448745.1 Comamonadaceae bacterium | reverse complement strand
CGGCTGTCGCAGACTGTTGCGTTTCATTAGCAGCACATAAAAGGAGACCGCGAAACCGCCCTTGCCCTACCGGGTTGTGCTGAAGTGCTGTGGTAACGAACTCAGCGAAAGTCTGTTGCCCAAAAAACTGAGCCTGTGTGCACAAGGCTCAGTGTGGGTTGAATCTAGCGAAAACCCTTGAATACCAATCAAAGTTTCAAGCATCAGTACAACATCAAATTAAATTGACAATTCAAACGCTAGGATCAAACAAGAAAAGAAATGTGCTGAAAAAAATCCTTGAGCGACAAGCGAAAAGGGATTTGTGAAAGCACAAGCGAGCTGCAAGGCTCGCTATCAATACGCCATGAATGGATTCAGCAATTTCACAAATGGCATCGCACGAGTTCAAGTAAACAAGTTCAGGGGTAGTTAATAAATCCCTTCCTTAAAAGTCTCTTATTGGGTTTAATTTGATAAAGAACGAAAAAAGGAAAATGAAAATTACTTTGACTGTAAATTTATAGAAAAGAAACAATACTAAAAAAACACCATCTCTTTTGTTGCCGGCAATGTCACCATAAAGCTGGTTCCTTTTCCAGTGGATGTTGTGAAGCTAATATGCCCCTGATGCGACTCAACAATGGTCTTAGAGAGCCACAATCCAATACCCATACCCGTGTCTTTGTTCGTGCGCAGCAATTCAAACACCATTGATTCAATTTCAACAGCAATGCCACTACCGTTGTCTGATACATTCAAATAAATTTGAGCTGCTTCCAACTTGGTGTGCAGTGCAATATTTTTAACACCTTGAAATGAATCAGGAAATGCCTCGCTGGCATTTGTGATCAGGTTCAGCAATACCTGCTGCAACTGTGATTTGTCTCCTGTGAAGTTCAATGCATGTGGGTGTAGTTCCACTTGCAATTCAATCGATTGCCGCTGCAAGCTGGGCTGACAAAGCAGTAACACATCGCGCACCAACTCATTAAAATCAAACGTAGTTAAGGTTTTGCGACCCGATCCAAACATATTGCGCAAAGTAGTGATGATGGTGGCCGCGCGTTGGTTGGCTTTGCGCAAACCTGTCATAGCCTTGTCAAGGTTAACGTCTTGTGTGGCATGGCTGTCCTGATCATTCAACACCATTTGAATCATGTCGGTGTTCATCTGAATCACGGTCAAGGGCTGGTTCAGCTCATGCGCCAAACTCGCCACCAAGGCGCCCATGCCAGCCGTTTTGTTGAACAGGCTGAGTTGTCGAATGATTTCTTCACGTTCCTCCAGCAACTGTTTCAAGTTCACACTGGTGCGATGCATGGCATCCGCGCGTTCATTGGTCAGTGTGAGTTCATGGGCAACCGCCATTTTTTGGCGCTCCGCAATTTCTAAAAAGACACGCAAAAAAGCGATGTTGCAAAGAGTGATGCCCAAGAATTGCCCAATCACCATGATGGCTTGGTGCCAACTGGGCGCGTAGATGTCATCAATTGATCCGGCCATGAACACACCCAGGGTGCGAACCGCCAAGGTGCTGCTCAAACTCAAGCCACCCCACATGAGCAACTTGGCACCCAGTGATTCACGCAAGCGATGGAGTTCAAGACCCATGCGGAAATACTCAAAACACATCACTGCATAGAACGCATTGAACAAGATCAGCGCTTCCCACTCTGCCTGAAGAAAATAGGTGAGATCAACAAACACCACAAAGTACAACAAGTGTGCAAGTGTGTAGGACCAAAAAGCGCGGTCTTGGTTTTGCGCTGGCAAATACATGCGCAGCGCCACCATGCGTCCCCAGTTGCCCACTAGCATCAACAACTGCGCGACATACAAAAACAAAAATTCTGGCACTTGCCCGCGCATGGCCAGCAGCACCACAGCCATGCCGCTGAACATCCCGGCGGCGCACCACAGTTTCACTTGATGGCTTCGGTCCTCTTGCAGGGCCAACCAAATGGCGCCGTGCAAGATCAGGTACACGAAGCAAATCATGAAGATGGTGGTTTGGGTGTCCAGATTCATCGTTGGCAAACTGTAATGCTTCTCCCATTTGGAGCTTCCCCCTTTGGGAAAGGGCAAGATTTATCACACCACGGGATTATTCGCGGGAAAAGATCCCTGTCACACCATCTAAACGTTCTAAGGCCATTCCACAACCGCGGACGACGCAGGTCAAGGGGTCTTCCGCCAACACGACGGGCAATCCGGTTTCTTCGGAAATCAATCGATCTAGGTCGCGCAACAAAGCGCCGCCGCCGGTGAGCATGATGCCGCGCTCTGCAATGTCAGAGCTGAGTTCAGGGGGGGTGTTTTCCAACGCGACCTTGATGGCAGTGACCAATCCATTCAGTGGGTCGGTAAGCGCTTCCAATATTTCTGAAGCCGACACAGAGAACGACTGCGGGATGCCTTGGCTCAGGTTGCGACCGGTGACTTCCATTTCTTTGAATTCGGCGCTTGGAAAAGCGACCCCAATATTTTTTTTCAAGTTCTCGGCAGTTTGATCACCAATCAACATGCCGTAATTGCGTCGGAGATAGTTGACGATAGCTTCGTCAAACTTATCACCACCAATGCGCACGCTGCCTTTGTAAACCATGCCACCCAGCGAGATGATGCCCACCTCGGTGGTGCCACCGCCAATATCGACCACCATCGAGCCGCAGGCATCCGCAACAGGCAGGCCCGCACCAATGGCTGCCGCCATTGGTTCCTCAATCAAAAAAACTTCTGAAGCACCTGCACCCAAAGCGGATTCACGGATGGCTCGCCGTTCCACTTGCGTCGAACCACATGGCACGCAAATGATGATGCGTGGGCTGGGTCGCAATAGGCTGTTGGCATGGATGGTACGAATGAAGTGCTTGAGCATTTGCTCGGTGACAGTGAAGTCAGCGATCACGCCATCTTTCATGGGCCGGATAGCTTCGATGTTGAAGGGAACGCGTCCCAGCATCGACTTAGCTTCCTGTCCAACAGCAATCAATTTCTTATTATTTGAGATGCCACTGGTATGCTGGATAGCTACCACGGATGGCTCATCCAGAACCACACCTTTGTTTTTCACATAAATCAAAGTATTGGCAGTACCAAGGTCGATGGCCAAATCCGTGGAATACCATTTGGTTAAGAAACTCAAGTAACTCATTTGCTGCTACTGTGCATGTCACCTTCAAACTGACCACCGCGTTCGATATCAAGATCCGCATAGGTGAGGGTGCCAGAGACCTTGCCAGTTTTTCGAATTTGCAGCAACCCTTTGCAAACCACATCGTCCATTAAGACGCCGTAGACGTCTATTCTTGTCGCTTTTACTTTGCCTTGAATATGACCTTGGGGACCAATGTCCAAGATATTGGAGGTGATCTCGCCGGTGACATTGCCATTTATTTTTGCAGTACCCAACGCATGTATGGTGCCAACAAAAGTAACCCCATCTGGGATGTACAAATCATTAGGTGCATAAGTTTCTTCTTCCATTTCTATATATCTCTTATTTTTCTGTCGGCTGGGTGTTCTTCATTAAAAACGCAGGAATTTTGGTTGGTGCTTGAGAGCTTGTTCGTTGGCTGCGTTGAATGTGGTTGAACACCAGATCGGGCAAATCCACGCCCAACTTTTTGGCATAAAGCCTGGCAAACCAAATCAGCGGTTGTGTGCTTTTTTGAAAGAAGGCGGCGTTGCCTTCTTCAATGGCCTGAATTTGTTCGGCACGCATGCCGAGTTTTTTGCACATGTCATCCATGGACAAACCCTGCTTGATGCGAGCCTCATGCAACAGCCGACCTGCTTCAGCCAACATATTGGGATCGGCGGCGAAAGAAGAAGCCATGTTGCTAAGCGGGTGGACAGAATGACATGCACCGAAATGTGGCATTTGCGCCCTGTCTCGCACATCCCCAATTGGGGAATTGCTCAGCAATACCCATAAATATTTTCAGGGATGAATACCTAAAGATTATTTTTAGAAACGAGTGTGCACAGCGATGAACACACAATACGCAGCCATGAAACCACACACACCATGACAGTCAAAGGCCATGTTTTTTTGGTGGACGATGACCACGACATTCGCTTTCATTTGGGCGATGTGTTGCGTCAGCTTGGCTATGGCGTGACCGACCATGCAAGCGCTGCCGCGTTTTTGCAGCAAGCCAAGCCTGTGTCACCCGCTGTCTTGGTGTTGGACATGCGCATGCCGCAGATGACGGGCTTGGATTTGCAAAAAGCCTTGCATGCACAAGACTGGCCCTTGCCTATCATCTACATGAGCGGGGACAGTCAGAACCAAGAAATCATTGACGCCATGAAGTTGGGGGTGATTGATTTTTTATGGAAACCGTTTACCCAACTGCAAATGGTGCAAGCCATCGACAAAGGCTTGGCCCTGGATGCGCAACGCCATGCCGATCAACTACGCTTGCAGCGCGTGGCCAGCTTGTATGAAGGACTGAGCCCCAGAGAGCAAAGCATGTTTGCCTTGATGCTCTTGGGTCATGGCAACAAAGACATTGCCGCGTCCACGGGCGTGATGGCCGACACGGTGAAGAAACACCGGGCTCAGGTGCTGACGAAGATGCAAGTGAACAGCTTGGCCGATCTGTTGGCCTTTTGCAAAGACTTTGCGCCGCCCGCCACTAGGGCCTGACCTCGACCACATCACATGCCGCGACCGAGTTCTTGGCGTTTTGCAAACTGATGGCCACGTAGGGCTCACCGGGCCAGCTGGTGGACAGCACCAGTTCTTTGTTTTGGTAGTCCACCCATTTCTCGCCCTGCGTGGTTTGCCATTCACGCACAAACTTCAAGCTGTGAACATCATCTTTGTAATTCAAAGTGGCGGTTTCCCCTTTGAATTGAACGGTGAACGACGAACCGGCAAACACCGGTCCGCAGCCAATCAAGGGCGAGGTCAGTTGGGCTTGTGCTTGTGTCGTGAAGAACAGCGCAAGAAGTGAGGCGACAAATGGTTGCCTGAAAGTTGGTTTGATGTTCATGGTGATGGA
This sequence comes from Comamonadaceae bacterium, assembly GCA_947448745.1. Lineage (GTDB taxonomy): Bacteria > Pseudomonadota > Gammaproteobacteria > Burkholderiales > Burkholderiaceae_C > Limnohabitans. Next base: position 4,111 of record CANFOQ010000056.1, on the reverse strand, counting down.
AGGGTTTTGACCCAATTCACAATGCGCTCAACCATGGGGGCCACGGCTTGCGGATCGCGAATATCGCCCGCCAACACGTGTTGGCCTTTGCTTTGGCTGAAGTCCACGGGATCGAGTTTTTTCTGTGCAGCACCGAAGCGGGCTACCGCAGCCTTGGTTTCATTCGGTTCCACGGTTTCATCTTGCTCGCTGTAAAGCGCCAACACCGGTGTTTGGAAACGGCTCAGGTCTGAATCACGCACTTTTTTCACCAAGGCCAGCATCGGGAACAAGGCCTTGGTCGGATAGCTTTGCGTCCAGCCTTGCGCATCGCGCGGGTTGTCCGAGGTGTAGGTCACATTCGGGCCGGTCACGGCATAGGCAATGCGTTGACCCCAATGTCCATTCACCAATTCAGCGGCTTTGTTTTTCAACCCAAAGTTGGGCGAGATGAACACATGCGCGTCCACCAAAGCGGCATCGGGCGAGGTGGCCAACCACGTGGCCAAGGTGGAGCCGGTGGAGCAACTGATGAGCAGGACTTTGCGGCCCAGTGTTTTACCAATGCGCACCGCTTCCAAGGTGTCGGCCAGCCAATCTTGCGCCGTGGCTTCACCCATGGCCTCACCCGGCAAGCCATGACCCGTGAGGCGTGTGTAAAACACATTCGCACCAAGGGCTTTGGCCACCTCATCGGCCACCGGTGCGGTTTCCAATCGGCTGGCTGAAAAACCATGCACATAGACCACGGCCCATTCGGTGGCTTGCTTGTCGGCACGCGCCCAGACAATGCCTTTGGTGGTGCCGGGTTTCAGGCCTGACACCTTGGCTTCGCTTTGCGCCAGCCAGCTGTCCAATTCATTCAATTGCGTGGGGGCAGCTTCACGCGCGGTGGGTGTGTCTGGGCCGAATTCGTTCTTGGGACCCAAGAAGAAAACCAGCAAGCCCAAGACCACCAATACGGCCAGTGCATTGGCCAGGAAGCGGACCCATGCCCGTTGGGGCGAGACGAATAAAGAGCGTGTGTTCATTGGTGTTTGAAGTGAGGTGTGCGTTTGTTGAGGAATGCGTCCATGCCTTCTTTTTGATCTTCGGTGGCAAACAGGGATTGAAAGATGCGGCGCTCGAACATCACGCCATCGGACAAGCTGCTCTCGAACGCGCGGTTGACGGATTCTTTGGCGGCTTTCACCGCCAATTGTGAATGGCTGCAAATCACCAAGGCTGCTGCCAGGCTTTCTTCCATCAGTTTGTCCAAGGGCACAACGCGGCTGACCAGTCCAGAGCGCTCGGCTTCGTCCACGTTCATCATGCGACCGGTGAGGGCCAGGTCCATGGCCTTGGCTTTGCCAATCGCACGCGGCAAGCGCTGTGTGCCACCCGCGCCCGGGATGATGCCGATTTTGATTTCAGGTTGTCCAAACTTGGCGTTGTCAGCCGCGATGATGAAGTCACACATCATGGCCAACTCGCAGCCACCGCCCAATGCAAAACCACTGACTGCGGCGATGACGGGTTTGCGGATGCTGCGAATGGTTTCCCAATCGCGGGTGATGAAGTCGTGGTTGTAGACCTCGGCGAAGCTGAATTGGGCCATGGCGGCAATGTCTGCACCAGCGGCAAAGGCTTTCTCGCTGCCGGTGATGATGATGCAACCAATGTGTGCATCGGCATCAAAGGCTTTCAAGGCCGCGCCCAACTCCACCATCAATTCACCATTCAATGCATTCAATTGCTTGGGTCGGTTGAGCGTGATGACGCCCACTTGCTCGGCGTCGGTTCGCACTTGAATGAATTCGTAGGACATCAATGGCTCCAGGGTGTGTGTCAGATGCGCTCAACTATACCCAAGCGGCGACGTGGGGCAGGGTGTTAAATTACAAGAAAAAGGAGACACGCATGAGTGAAAGCACGGTTTTGTATGAAGAGCGCGGCAGTGTTGGACTGGTGACCTTGAATCGTCCCCAAGCCTTGAACAGTTTCACCCGCCAAATGCACCACGAACTGTGGGCCATCTTGGACAAAGCCGAGGCCAATAAACACATTCGTGCACTCGTCATCACGGGCGCGGGCCGCGGCTTTTGCGCCGGTGCCGATTTGGCGGAATTTGATTTCGCCGATGGCCCCAACTTGGTGGAGCGTGCCGACCCCGGCCCCATCATCGACCAAGCTTTCAACCCCACCACCCGCCGTTTGCAAAACCTGCGCATGCCCACCGTGGCTGCTGTCAATGGCGTGGCCGCTGGTGCTGGTGCCTCCTTGGTGATGACCTGTGATGTGGCGATCGCCGCACCCACCGCCAGTTTCATTCAAGCCTTCAGCAAAATCGGTTTGATTCCCGATGCTGGCAGCAGTTGGTTTTTGGTCGAGCGTTTGGGTTTGGCCCGTGCCACTGCCTTGGCCATGACGGGCGACAAACTGATGGCACCTCAGGCCAAAGAATGGGGCCTGATTTGGGACGTGGCCGACGACAGCGTGGCCGCAGCCCTGCAATTTGCCGAGCGTTTGGCCGTCATGCCCACCAAAGCCTTGGTGTCCACCCGCGCTTTGTTGCGCGATGCCGGCCAACGCAGCTTGAACCAACAACTGGATGCCGAACGCGATGCGCAATCAGCCTTGGGCCGCACCCATGATTACATCGAAGGCGTTACCGCATTTTTGCAAAAACGCCCCGCGCAATTCACTGGCGAATAAAGAGGCGAAGCAAGCATGAGCGAGATCAACGCCGAGGTCTTGGCGCAGCAAGTGGGGCAGAGCATGTTCGCCGCCGACAAGGCATCGCGGCAAACCATGGGCATGGAACTGCTCTACTGCAAACCCGGCACAGCCAGCATGCGCATGACCATCGATGACAAGCATTTGAATGGCCACCAGATGTGCCACGGTGGCTTCATCTTCACGCTGGCCGATTCCACGTTTGCGTTTGCTTGCAACAGCCACAACAACGCGACGGTGGCGTCCGCGGCCAGCATCGAGTTTTTAAAGCCCGCGCACTTGGGCGACGTGCTCACCTGTGTCGGTGTCGAGCAAGTTTTGAGCGGTCGCCACGGGGTGTACGACATGACGGTGCGCAACCAAAAAGACCAAGTGATCGCTTTGTTTCGCGGCAAAAGCGCACAGATTCAAGGACAGGTGGTGCCCACATGAACCTGCCCCTTGAACCGATTGAAAAAGCCAGCATCGATGAATTGCGGGCGCTGCAATTGCAACGACTCAAAGCCACGCTGCACCATGCCTATGCCCACTCCCCGGTGTACCGCGCCAAGTTTGATGCGGCTGGGGTGCATCCCGATGAGGTGAGGTCCTTGCAAGACTTGGCCAAGTTGCCGTTCACCACCAAGGCCGATTTGCGCGACAGCTATCCGTTTGGCATGTTGGCCGTGCCGCGAGAGCAAGTGGTGCGTGTTCATGCATCCAGTGGCACCACCGGCAAACCCACGGTGGTGGGCTACACCCGAAACGACATCGACACCTGGGCCACGTGTGTGGCCCGCAGCATTCGTGCATCCGGTGCGCGGCGCGGCGACATGGTGCACATCAGTTATGGCTACGGTTTGTTCACGGGCGGTTTGGGTGCGCACTATGGCGCTGAAAAACTAGGCCTCACTGTGGTGCCGTTTGGGGGTGGTCAAACCGAACGCCAAGTGCAATTGATTCAAGACTTCAAGCCCGACATCATCATGGTCACACCCAGCTACATGCTGGCCTTGGCGGATGAGTTTGAGCGACAAGGTTTGTCGGCTGCCGACACCAGTTTGCGCATTGGTATTTTTGGCGCAGAGCCTTGGACCAATGACATGCGCCAAGTGATTGAAAAACGCATGGGCATTGACGCGGTGGATATTTACGGCTTGTCTGAAATCATTGGCCCAGGTGTGGCCAATGAATGCGTGGAAACCAAAGATGGCCCCACCATTTGGGAAGACCATTTCTACCCCGAGATCATCAACCCTGACACCGGCGAACCCGTGGCCGATGGCGAGATGGGTGAACTGGTGTTCACCAGCCTCACCAAAGAAGCCTTGCCCATCATCCGCTACCGCACCCGCGACCTGACCCGCTTGTTGCCCGGCACAGCCCGCACCATGCGGCGCATGGAAAAAATCACCGGCCGCAGCGACGACATGATGAT
>CANFOQ010000055.1 GCA_947448745.1 Comamonadaceae bacterium | reverse complement strand
GCCGCATAAGCATCCGCGCTGAGCACCTCGGCCCATTTGTAGCTGTAATACCCAGCGGAATAACCGCCCGCAAAAATATGGCTGAACGAGTGGGGCATGCGGTTGAAAGCGGGTGGGTGCAAAACTGCCACCTCGTCGCGCACTTCGTGCAACACCGACAGCACATTGTGGGCACTGTCGCTCTCCGTGTGCAAGCGCATGTCCAACAAAGAAAACTCAATTTGGCGCAAGGTTTGCAAACCACTTTGAAAATTTTTGGCCGCCAGCATTTTGTCGAACAAGGCCCTGGGCAGGGGTTCGCCGGTATCCACGTGGGCTGTCATGTGGCGCAGCACCGACCATTCCCAACAAAAGTTTTCCATGAATTGACTGGGCAACTCGACCGCATCCCATTCCACGCCGCTGATGCCAGAGACATCGCGCTCATTCACTTGCGTCAGCATGTGGTGCAAGCCGTGGCCACATTCGTGGAACAAGGTGATGACGTCATCATGGGTGAGCAAAGCTGGTTGGCCATTCAAACCTTCTGCGAAATTGCAGACCAAATGGGCAATGGGTGTTTGCAACTGGGCGGTGTCAGGACGCAACCAACGGGCCCGCACATCGTCCATCCAAGCGCCGCCGCGTTTGCCTTTGCGGGCGCTGGGGTCGAGGTAGAACTGACCGACCAATTGGCCATCGCGTTCGATGCGGAAGAAGGAGACACCAGGGTGCCAAACCGGTGCTTTGTCGGCGCGAATGTTGACTTCAAAAAGTGTTTCCACAATTTTGAACAAGCCACTCAAGACTTTGGGGGCCGTGAAATAGGGCTTCACCTCTTGCTCGCTGAAGGCGTAACGCGCTTCTTTGAGTTTTTCACCAATGAAGGTCCAGTCCCAAGCCTGGGGATGTTCCAAGTTGAGTTCGGTGCGGGCAAAGTCGCGCATTTCTGCCAAGTCTTTTTCGGCAAAGGGTTTGGCGCGTTGCGCCAAGTCGCGCAAAAAGCGCATCACATGGTCGGGGGACTCGGCCATCTTGCTGGCCAAGGACACCTCGCCATGGTTGGCATAACCCAATAACTCGGCTTCTTCTTGGCGCAATTGCAAGATCTCTTGCAGCAAAGCCGTGTTGTCAAACGCAGGGTGGTCTGATTGGTCTGAAGCGCGTGTGGAATGTGCGCGGTAGAGTTTTTCGCGCAAGGCACTGCTGTGGGCGTATTGCATCACCGGCAAATAGCAAGGCATCTTCAAGCTGAGCTTGTAACCCTCTGAACCATCTGCAAGGGCGGCCGATTTGGCCGCTTGCAAAACATCGTCTGGGATGCCCGCCACCTCGTCGTCGCCGACCAGCAATGACCATGCATCGGTGGCGTCCAGCACATGTTCGCTGAACAACTGACTCACTTCCGCTTGCCGCTCTTGAATCGCCGCAAACCGCGCTTTGGCGGCCCCTTGCAACTCGGCACCTGAGAGCACGAAATTGCGCAAAGCCAAGCGATGCGCATGGGCTTGCTCGGGGTTGAGGCTGCTGGGGTCAATGGCTTTGTATTTGGCAAACAGGGCTTCGTTGGCACCCAAGCGGGTCCAAAATTCGGTGATGCGGGGCAAGTCGGCGTTGTAGGCTGCTCGCAATTCAGGGGTGTCCATCACCGACTGCAAATGACTCACCATGCCCCAGGCGCGGCCCAGTCGTTCGGTGGCTGTGTCCAGCACCTTGGAGATGGCCAGCCAATCAGCTGGAAAGTTGGGGGCGGTGACGTTGGTCAGCGCTGTTTCAGCTTGCGCCAACAGTTGATCGATGGCGGGTGCCACGTCATCGGGTTGCACCCGGTCAAACCAAGGAAGGTCGGAAAAGTCGAGCAGGGGATTGGTCATGAAGAGGTCGATAAGGACTTTTCGGCGGAAGCCAAGGTGTTGACCAGCAGCATGGTGATGGTCATGGGACCGACACCACCTGGCACAGGTGTGATGTAGCTGGCAACTTGCTTCACACTTTCAAAATCCACGTCGCCACACAGCTTGCCGTCATCATCGCGGTTCATGCCCACATCGAGGACCACGGCACCAGGCTTGACCATGTCGGCGGTCAAGACATTGCGCTTGCCCACGGCGGCCACGATGACATCGGCTTGCAAAGTGTGTGCTTTGAGGTCAGGCGTGGCGCTGTGACAAATGGTGACCGTGGCGTTTTGTTGAAGCAACATGAGGGCCATGGGTTTGCCCACGATGTTGCTGCGACCAATCACCACCGCGTGTTTGCCACGCAGGTTGTAACCAATGTGTTCCAGCATCTTCATGCAGCCGTGTGGCGTGCAAGGCCAGTAACCTGGCAAACCTGTCATCAGGGCACCGGCGCTGGCCACGTGAAAACCATCCACGTCTTTTTCAGGGGCAATGGCCTCAATGACTTTTTGCGCATCGATGTGGGCAGGCAGTGGCAACTGCACCAAGATGCCGTGGATGCGGGGGTCTGAATTGAGTGCCGCCACGCGTTCCAACAAAGCCGCTTCACTCATAGTAGCGTCGTGTTTTTCCAAGACCGAGTGGATGCCAGTTTGCTCGCAGGCTTTGACTTTGTTGCGCACATAGACCTGGCTGGCGGGGTTGTCGCCCACCAAGATGACGGCCAAACCGGCCGTGACACCTTGCAATTTCAGTTGTTGAATGCGCTCACTGACTTGGAGGCGCAGCAGTTGAGAAAGCGCATTGCCATCGATGAGTTGAGCAGTCATGGGCAATCAAGATTTGGCTGTGGGGCCCAAGGCGATTTTCAGCAAATCTGCCACGGTGTTGGCGTTGAGTTTTTCCATGATGTTGGCACGGTGCGCTTCAACGGTTTTGATGCTGATGCCCAAATCGTCCGCAATTTGCTTGTTCAAACGGCCTGCCACGATGCGCTCCAACACTTGCGCTTCACGTGCGGTGAGTTTGCCCATCAAAGCTTCACGGTTGGCGGCGTGTTGGTAGTCGGCAAAGGCTTCACGCGCCTGGTCCAACATGCGTTCGACCACGCTGAGCAACTCTTCTTCTTTGAAAGGTTTGGGGATGAAATCCATCGCACCTTTTTTCATGGTGTTGACCGCCATGGGGACATCGCCATGGCCGGTGATGAAGACGATGGGCAAGGGGGATTTGCGTTCCAACAACCTGTCTTGCAATTCCAAGCCGGTGATGCCGGGCATGCGAATGTCAACAATCAGACAGGCCACTTCACGCGGGTCATAGCGGCTTAAAAAGGATTCCGCAGAATCGAAGCAACGCACGCGGTAGTCTTTGCCTTCCAGCAACCATTGCAGCGAATCACGCACGGCTTCGTCGTCATCCACCACATACACATTGCCTTTTTTCGGAATCAAACTCATCTTTACTCCAACGTGCAATGAAGCTGCACAAATTCAAACAGGAACCAGGGTAGGTTTGGCCGGCAGCCAGAATGAAAACCGACATCCCATGATGACTTTTCCATTGTAGATGTTCTCGGCTTGCATGCGACCTTGGTGCGACTCGATGATGGTGCGGCACAAATTCAAGCCAATGCCCATGCCTTCTTTTTTGGTGGTGTAGAACGCTTCAAACACGCGCGACATGACTTCGGGCGACATGCCCACGCCGCTGTCGGTGACGGAAAACTCCACCACCGGCTGCGCTTCAATGATTTTGGGCACGATTTGCAATTCCACTTTGCGTTGTTCCAAAGGCCGGTCTGCGTGTTCAATGGCTTCGGCTGCATTCTTCAGCAAATTGATCAGCACTTGTTCAATCAAGATCGGGTCGACCAAGATGCTGGAGATGCGGTCTGACATGTACAAGCTGAGTTGAACCCGGCGACGACGCAGTTCGATGTCGGCCAACTCCACCGCCTCGGTGACGATCGGTGCAATGTGTGAAACGACTTTGTTGGTTTCACTGCGCTTCACAAAACTTCGGATGCGTTGAATGATCTGCCCCGCACGTTGCGCTTGCCGGGAGGTTTTTTCCAACGCGGTCAGCAATTCCTCTTCGCTGATTTGCTTGCCCTTGATGCGCGAGACCATGCCGGTGCAGTAGTTGGAAATGGCCGTCAGGGGTTGATTGAGTTCATGCGCCACGCTTGACGCCATTTCACCCATGGTGATCAAGCGGCTGGCAGATTGCGCTCGCTCGGCTTGTAAATCGGCTTGCTCCTCGGCTTGCCTGCGGGCGGTGATGTCGGTGGAGATGATCATCTGCGCCAAACGGCCATCGACCCAGTTCAAATAGCGCGAACGCACCTCCAGCCATTTGTTCAAGCCCGGCAAATAAATCTCCGAGTTCTCAGAGCCCGCTTGGGTCAAACTTTCGCTGGGCATGCCCATCAAATCATCCACCGATTCGTCTTGGGAGGGCGCATCGGTTTTCAACATCCCGGCTTGGGTCACCAAATTCAAATGACCATCGCTTTGGTTGCCAAACCATTGGCGGTAGAGCTTGTTCGCAAACAACAATTCTGTGCTGCCCAAAGGGGTGACCGACACGGAGGCGTCCAGGGCTTCCAACACCGTGGTGAAGCGTTCGTAGGATGCCGACAGCTGTTCGCGAATGCGGTTCGGTTCGGTGATGTCGGTCATCGACGTCATCCAACCGGTTTGGGCGCCATAAGCGTCAATCAGGGGCGACACATAAAGCCGCGCATCAAACAAGGTGCCGTTTTTGCGTTTCACCCGGATTTGAAAACCACTCATGGTGGTGCGGCCATTCAATTGGTCGGAGAGTTTGTTGTTGAGTTGGTTGCGGTCTTCGTCAGGCCAATACGGAAAAGGTGAACTCAAACCCACCAACTCTTTTTCGGTCCAACCCGTCATTTGGCAAAACGCCGCGTTCACATAGGTGATGCGGCCATTCATGTCCATGGCCCGCATGCCTGTGAGGATGGAGTTTTCCATGGCCCGGCGGAAATTGGTTTCGGCCACCAGCGCTTGTTGGGCTTGCAAGCGACGGCGCGTGTGTCGCCAGGTGCCGATCAACATCCAGGTGGTCATGCCACTGAGCAGCAACACCAACCAAAACAGGCCACTGCCTATCAACACTTGTGAAGTGCGGTAAGCCTGGGCCCTGAGTTGCAAACTGTTGCCCACCGTGGAAACCGGCACGGTGTATTCATAAGCCTTGGATTCCCACGGGGAGTACTCGAACAGACCGGTGCGCGGCTTGATGCTTTGGCCTGCCAACAGGTTGTTGTTGGCGTCCACCAAGGACACGGCGTGTCGAGCGGTCACTTCTGAAGGGACGGCATAGCGCAACAGACCCTCCAAGGTGTATTCAATCAACACCACGCCTTTGAACTCGTTGTTGTTCAGCACCGGAATGTGCAACTGGATGTGGGCTTCGATTTGATTGCCAAGGTCGGGATTTTTGAAAACGATGGGCGTGGAGTAAATCGAGCGACGCAACTCCTTGGCCAGCAAAAAAGTGTCTTCGGTTTGCGGGTGTTCCAACCATGCACCTTGGCGATGGAATTGCAGCAATTCCACAGTGCCTGATGAATAGTTGGAGCGCACATGGCGTGCACTGTCAATCCAACTGATGCTGGCCACTTCGGGGTATTGGTTGGCCAGGTCCAAGGCGCTGTTGGCAAAGTCAATGGCGGTCAACTTCTCGTTGCTCACGTCCCGCGCCAAGCGCAGCATTTGTTCTTGTTGTTCAAGCAAATGCAAGCGCATCTTCTGATTGGCAAATTCCAAATCGCGCTGCACACTTTCTTGCTCGCGCTCCATCTCCTCAATGCGCAAATAGCCCACACTGCTGATGATGGTCAAGAGGAAAATGGCCACGGCTGCAATCGGGGCTAGCAGGGCAAAGCGGTCTTGGCGGCTTGGGCTTTGGCGTTTCCACCAAGCTTTCCAGCGGGTGCTCAGTGTCATTAGCAAGTTGTTTTGCATGGTGGTCGAGTTTAGGCGAGTGGTTTTGTAAGGAACTAGGCATGAAATTTTGCATTATGAAATGACATAGCGCTATTTGAAATTGTGTAAAAATCCACCCGACAGATTGAACACCATAAAACCTCTTCACACAGGAGACAAACATGTCCGTCGCGCCCGAACATTTGCACACCTTTGCACGCAACGATACCGACAGCCAAGAAACCCGCGAGTGGATGGACGCCTTGTCGGCGGTCATCGCTTCTGAAGGCCCAGAACGTGCGCACTTTCTGTTGGAGCAACTGTTAGAGCATGCCCGCGAAAACAGCATCGACATGCCGTTCTCTGCCAACACGGGTTATGTCAACACCATCGAACCCGATCAAGAAGAACGTTGCCCGGGCAACATTGAAATCGAAGAGCGTTTGCGGGCCTACATGCGTTGGAATGCCATGGCCATGGTGGTGAAAGCCAACCGCCACAACCCGGCCGATGGCGGCGACTTGGGTGGTCACATTGGGTCCTTTGCTTCGCTGGCCCACATGTTTGGCGCAGGCTTCAATCATTTTTGGCACGCTGAAAATGAACATCACGGCGGCGACCTGCTCTACATCCAAGGCCATGTGTCACCCGGTGTTTATGCCCGCGCGTATTTGGAAGGCCGCTTGACCGAAGAGCAGTTGCTGAACTTCCGCCAAGAAGTGGACGGCAAAGGCCTGTCCAGCTACCCCCACCCCAAACTCATGCCCGAGTTTTGGCAGTTCCCCACGGTGTCCATGGGCTTGGGCCCCTTGATGGCCATTTACCAAGCGCGTTTCTTGAAATATTTGCATGCGCGTGGCATTGCCAACACCGAGAACCGCAAGGTCTGGGTTTTTTGCGGTGACGGTGAAATGGACGAGGTGGAATCTTTGGGTGCGATTGGCTTGGCCGCGCGTGAAAAACTCGACAACCTGGTGTTCGTCATCAACTGCAATTTGCAGCGTTTAGATGGCCCAGTGCGTGGCAACGGCAAGATCATCCAAGAGTTGGAAGGTGAATTCCGTGGCGCGGGTTGGAACGTCATCAAGTTGATTTGGGGCAGCAACTGGGACCCGCTGATTGCGCGTGACAAAGACGGTGCTTTGCGCCGCATCATGATGGACACCTTGGACGGCGATTACCAAGCCTTCAAGGCCAACGATGGCGCTTATGTGCGCAAACATTTCTTTGGCCGCGACCCGCAAACCTTGGAGATGGTGGCCAAGATGAGCGATGACGATATTTGGAATTTGCGTCGCGGTGGTCACGATCCACAAAAGGTGTACGCCGCTTATGCCGCAGCCGTGAAACACAAAGGCCAACCGTCTGTGTTGTTGATCAAAACGGTCAAAGGTTTTGGCATGGGCAGCGCCGGTGAAGGCAAAAACACGGTGCACCAAACCAAGAAGTTGACCGACGAAGACATCAAAACTTTCCGCGATCGTTTCAACATTCCAATTCCCGACAGCGAGTTGTCCAAGCTGCCGTTTTACAAACCGGCGGACGACACGCCCGAGATGCAGTATCTGCACGAGCGTCGCAAAGCCTTGGGCGGTTACTTGCCGCACCGCCGCACCAAAGCCGATGAGCAATTCACCGTGCCCGCCTTGGAGGTGTTCAAAGCGGTGACTGAAGCCACGGCCGAGGGACGTGAAATTTCCACCACCCAAGCCTATGTGCGCTTTCTCACGCAGTTGCTGCGCGACCAAGCCTTGGGTCCGCGTGTGGTGCCGATCTTGGTGGACGAAGCCCGCACGTTCGGCATGGAAGGTTTGTTCCGCCAGGTGGGCATCTACAACCCCGATGGTCAGCTCTACACGCCTGTCGATAAAGACCAGGTGATGTACTACAAGGAAGACAAGGCCGGTCAAATTTTGCAAGAGGGCATCAACGAAGCGGGGGGCATGAGCAGTTGGATTGCCGCTGCCACGTCCTACTCGACCAACAACCGCATCATGGTGCCGTTCTATGTGTACTACTCGATGTTCGGTTTCCAACGCATTGGCGACTTGGCCTGGGCCGCGGGCGACATGCAAGCGCGTGGTTTCTTGTTGGGCGGCACGTCTGGTCGCACCACTTTGAACGGCGAAGGCTTGCAACACGAAGACGGCCACAGCCACATCTTGGCCGGCACGATTCCCAATTGCGTCAGCTACGACCCAACCTTTGCCCACGAGGTGGCGGTCATCATGCACCACGGCTTGAAACGCATGGTGGAAAAGCAAGACAACGTGTTTTATTACATCACCTTGCTGAATGAAAACTACGCCATGCCGGGTCTCACACCCGGCACCGAAGAACACATCATCAAGGGCATGTATTTGTTGCAAGCCGCAGAAGGTGCGAAGAAATTGCCACGCGTGAACTTGCTGGGCTCGGGCACCATCTTGCGCGAGTCGATGGCCGCCCGCGAGCTGCTGGCGTCTGATTGGGGCGTGGCTGCCAATGTGTGGAGTTGCCCGAGCTTCAACGAGTTGGCGCGTGACGGTGCCGAGGCCGAGCGTTGGAACCTGATGCACCCCACCGAACCCGCTCGCTTGTCGTTTGTGGCGCAGCAACTGTCTGCGCACGAAGGTCCAGTGGTCGCGTCCACCGATTACATGAAAGCCTATGCCGAACAAATCCGCGGTCACTTGCCAGCGGGTCGCAACTACAAGGTGCTGGGCACCGATGGTTTTGGTCGTTCAGACTTCCGCAGCAAACTGCGCGAGCATTTCGAGGTGAACCGTCATTACATCGTTGTCGCCGCGCTCAAAGCCTTGAGCGAAGATGGCACCGTGCCTGCGGCCACCGTGGCGCAAGCAATTCAAAAATACAAACTGCAAGCGGACAAAATCAATCCGCTGCACGCCTGATCCAGGGAGAAACAAATGGCCATGATGGAAGTGAACGTCCCCGACATCGGCGACTTTGACGAAGTAGCGGTGATTGAACTGTTGGTGAAAGTGGGTGACAAAGTACGTGCCGAGCAGTCCCTGATCACTGTTGAATCCGACAAAGCCTCGATGGAAATTCCGTCCTCGCACGCTGGTGTGGTGACCGAGTTGCTGGTCAAGCTGGGTGACAAGGTCAAGCAAGGTACTTTGATCGTCAAGCTGGACGCCACCGAGGTGGCCGGTGCGGCCCCTGTTGCGGCTCCTGCTGCACCAAGCGCGGTTGCAACACCCGCACCTGTTGCCACAGCCACTGCCGTGCCCGTTGTCAGCGCCCCTGTTGCTGCTGTATCCGTTGCAGCGGCTTCAGTGGCCGTGGCCCAAGTGACAGCTCCCGCGCACCAACCCACGGTCGCCCCAAGCGGCGATTTGCCCCACGCCTCACCGTCGGTGCGCAAATTTGCACGCGAACTCGGCGTGCCTTTGAATGAAGTCAAAGGCAGTGGCCCCAAAGGCCGCATTGGGTTGGAAGACATCCAAACCTTCAGCCGCGCGGTGATGGCGGGCGACACCCGCACCCAAGCGCAAAGCAGCAAAGCGCCTGCTGGCGATGGTGCAGGCTTGGGCTTGATTCCCTGGCCCAAGGTGGACTTTGCCAAGTTCGGCCCGATTGAGCGCAAAGAACTGGGTCGGATTCAAAAAATCAGCGGTGCCAATTTGTTGCGCAACGCGGTGATGATTCCAGCGGTCACCAACCATGATGACGCCGACATCACCGAGCTGGAAGCCTTTCGGGTGCTGACCAACAAAGAAAACGAGAAGAGCGGCGTGAAAGTCACCATGCTTGCCTTTCTCATCAAAGCCTGTGTGGCGGCCTTGCAAAAGTTCCCGCAATTCAACAGCTCCCTGGATGGCGATGCGCTGGTTTACAAACAGTATTGGCACATCGGTTTTGCCGCCGACACGCCCAATGGCTTGATGGTGCCGGTGTTGAAAGACGCCGACAAAAAAGGCATTTTGCAAATCAGCGCCGAGATGGGCGAACTGGCGAAGAAAGCCCGCGAAGGCAAGCTCAGTCCCGCTGAAATGTCGGGTGCCACCTTCACCATTTCCAGCTTGGGTGGCATCGGTGGGCGTTATTTCACGCCCATCATCAATGCGCCCGAAGTGGCCATCCTCGGTGTCTGCCGCAGCAACATGGAGCCGGTGTGGAACGGCAAAGAATTCGAGCCTCGCCTCATGCTGCCCTTGTCACTCACCTGGGACCACCGCGTGATTGACGGCGCTGCTGCTGCACGCTTCAACGCGTATTTGGGCCAGGTGTTGGCCGACTTCCGCCGCGTCATGCTCTAAACCTTGGGGCCTTGCATGCACTTGCGGCCCCGCACTGATTGAGAAACAAGATGGCTCACATAGACATTCAAATCCCCGACATTGGCGACTTCGACGAAGTGGCTGTCATCGAATTGCTGGTGAAGGTGGGCGACACCGTGGCGGTGGACCAAAGCCTGATCACAGTGGAAAGTGACAAAGCCTCGATGGAAATTCCTTCTTCACATGCTGGTGTCGTCACCGCCTTGAAAGTGAAGCTGGGTGACAAGGTCAAACAAGGCTCGGTCATTCTGTCGGTGGAAGCTGCTGCTGTTGCCCCAGCGCCTAATGCACCTTCTGATGCACCTGTATCAGCGCCTGCATCAGCACCTGCATCAGCACCTGCATCAGCGCCTGCATCAGCAACTTCTGCATCTGCTGCAACAGCAACAGCTGGGTCCAGTGCAACTGCAGCACCTGTGCGTGCTGCCAACAGTTCTGCCAGCAGCTACACAGGCGCGGTGGATGTGCAGTGTGATTTGCTGGTCTTGGGTGGTGGCCCTGGCGGTTACAGCGCGGCATTCCGCGCCGCCGATTTGGGTCTCAACGTCGTCATCGTCGAGCGCTATGCCCAGTTGGGTGGCGTCTGTTTGAACGTCGGTTGCATCCCGTCCAAAGCCTTGTTGCATGTGGCCGCCGTCATGGACGAGGTGAGCCACCTCAGCAGCTTGGGTGTGGACTTTGGCAAGCCCAAGGTCAACATCGACATGCTGCGCGGCCACAAAGAAAAAGTCATTGGCAAGCTCACGGGCGGTTTGGCTGCCATGGCCAAGATGCGCAAGGTCACGGTGTTGCGTGGTTATGGCGCGTTTGTGGGCAGCCACCATGTGGCGGTGGAAGAAACCACCGGCACCGCGCAAGACAAAACCGGCAGCAGCAAAGTGGTGAGCTTTAAAAACTGCATCATCGCGGTGGGCTCGCAAGCCGTGCATTTGCCCTTCATGCCCGATGACCCCCGCGTGGTTGACAGCACCGGTGCGTTGCAACTCGCCAAGGTGCCCAAACGCATGCTCATCTTGGGCGGCGGCATCATCGGTTTGGAAATGGGCACGGTCTACAGCACGCTGGGCGCACGTCT
>CANFOQ010000054.1 GCA_947448745.1 Comamonadaceae bacterium | reverse complement strand
CATTTTTTCTTCGGTGTCCGCGATCAGCTCGAAGGGCAGTTCAAGTTTTTCTTTGAAGCTGTCGTGCGAGCGCATGTTGTCGCGTGACACACCGAAGATGACCGCGCCGGCTTTGGTGAAATCTTTGAATTTATCGCGGAACTGCATGGCTTCGGTGGTGCAGCCAGGGGTGTTGTCCTTGGGGTAGAAGTACAGAATCACTGTTTGACCCACGTGGGATTGGTGGGTTACTTTGATGCCACCGGTAGCGTTTGCTTCAAATTCGGGGAGGTGTTTATTGACAACAATCGCCATGGTTTTATTCCGTTATGCCTAGAGAGCCAGAAGTAGAACTTCGGTGGAAACGCATTTTATCTCGAAAAAAACACCGTCAAGCTTTGAGCGTTTTTGGACTGGTGAGAAGGGTCGCAGAACGGTGATTCAATCCTGAGCAGTGGTCAGCAACACGGCGGCCACTTGCCGATGCTCAGCGGCCAAGATATTGAAGGTGCGACAGGCGGCAGCGGTGTCCATGCACTCGATGCCCACGCCTTTGGCAATCAGCGATTGGTACAGGGCAGGGTGCAGGAATTGATGTTTGCTGCCTGAACCAAAAAGAATGATTTCGGAGTTCAAACCCAATAGCAACTCAAAGTGCGCAGGCACAAGCGCTTCAAACTGCTGGCAGGGCCATGGCATGTTCTGCCCATCCGAGGTGATCAAGAGGCTGTGGTGAAAGCGTTCACCGTTGATGGCCAACCAACCAGGGCCGTGGGCAGTGACGGAAAGTGTGTCTGCACGATCGGGCTGTAATTTCATAGTGCAGGTCCAGGTTGAAGGCCAAAAAGCGCCAAGAAGTATGGTCAAATTATAGGTTTTACGCCGTCAGTACCATCGGAGTGTCTTTTGAAAACCATCCAAAAATCGAACAAGTTGGCCAATGTTTGCTACGACATTCGCGGCCCCGTGTTGGACAAAGCACGCCAAATGGAAGAAGAGGGTCAAAAGATCATCAAGCTCAACATCGGCAACTTGGCGGTGTTTGGTTTTGATGCCCCGGAAGAGATTCAACAAGACATCATTCGCAACCTGCCCGGCGCGGCGGCTTATTCAGACAGCAAAGGCATTTTTGCCGCCCGCAAAGCGGTGATGCATTACACCCAACAGCAAGGCATTGAAGGCGTGCTGTTGGACGACATTTACTTGGGCAACGGCGCGAGTGAATTGATCGTCATGGCCACCAATGCCTTGCTCAACAACGGCGACGAGTTGCTGCTGCCCGCACCCGACTACCCCTTGTGGACCGCGGCGGTCAGCTTGTCCGGCGGCACACCGGTGCATTACATGTGCGACGAGGCCAATGGGTGGATGCCCAACATCGAGGACATCAAATCCAAGATCACGCCCAACACCAAAGGCATCGTGGTCATCAACCCCAACAACCCCACGGGTGCGCTTTATTCCGATGCTTTGCTCAAAAGCATCGTCAACTTGGCGCGGGAACACGGCTTGATCATCTTTGCCGACGAGGTGTACGACAAGGTGCTCTACGACGGCGTGCACCACACGGCGATTGGCAGTTTGTCTAAAGATGTGCTCACGCTCACCTTCAACTCGCTGTCCAAAAGCTACCGCAGTTGCGGCTACCGCGCGGGGTGGTTGGTGGTGTCGGGCGACAAAAAGCCCGCCAAGGATTACATCGAGGGCTTGAACATGCTGTCCTCGATGCGCTTGTGCGCCAACGTGCCCGGCCAAAGCGCCATTCAAACGGCGCTGGGCGGCTACCAAAGCATCAACGATTTGGTCAAACCCGGTGGCCGTTTGTGCCGCCAGCGCGATTTGGCCTACGAACTCATCACCGCCATTCCGGGCGTCACCTGCGTCAAGCCCCAAGCCGCCCTCTACATGTTCCCCAAGCTCGATCCGAAGATGTACCCCATCAAGGACGACCAGCAATTCATCAACGACTTGTTGCAAGAAACCAAGGTGCTGTTGGTGCAAGGCACGGGTTTCAATTGGCCCACCCCCGATCACTTCCGGATTGTGTTTTTGCCGCATGAAGACGATCTGCGCGTGGCCATCGGGCGCATCGCTCAATTTTTAGAACATTACCGAAAGAATGCACTCGCATGAAACCCATTCAAGTTGGACTGTTGGGCCTGGGAACGGTTGGCAGCGGCACCTACGAGGTCCTGAAACGCAACCAAGCTGAAATCCAGCGCCGCTTGGGCCGCCCCGTGGTCATCAGCATGGTGGCCGACTTGGACACCGCCAAAGCCCAGGCCTTGGTGGGCCCTGATTGCCAAGTGGTGGCCGATGCCAAGCAGGTCATCGCCAACCCCGAGATTGACATCGTCATCGAGCTGATTGGCGGCTACGGCATCGCGCTTGAACTGGTGATGAGCGCCATCGAAGCGGGCAAGCATGTGGTGACGGCCAACAAAGCCTTGCTGGCCGTGCACGGCAACGCCATCTTCGCGGCTGCCCAACGCCAAGGTGTCATGGTCGGTTATGAGGCCGCAGTGGCTGGTGGCATCCCGATCATCAAGTCTTTGCGCGAGGGCCTGAGCGCCAACCGCATCGAGTGGTTGGCCGGCATCATCAACGGCACCACCAATTTCATCCTGACCGAAATGCGCGAGAAGGGCCTGAGTTTTGACGTCGCCTTGAAGGAAGCCCAAGCGCTGGGCTACGCCGAAGCCGACCCCACGTTTGACATCCAAGGCATCGACGCCGCCCACAAGGTCAGCATCATGTCGGCCATCGCCTTTGGCATCCCCATGCCCTTTGCCAAGGCCTACATCGAAGGCATCACCCAGCTGCAGGCTGAGGACATCGAATTTGCCAAGCAATTGGGCTACCGCATCAAGCTGCTGGGCATCTCCAAAAAGACCGCGCACGGCATCGAGCTGCGGGTGCACCCCAGCCTGGTGTCCGAAAAATCCCTGATCGCCAATGTGGAAGGCGCCATGAATGCCGTCATGGTCAAGGCCGACGCCGTGGGCACCACTTTGTATTACGGCAAGGGCGCGGGCGGCGAACCCACCGCCAGCGCGGTGATCGCCGACTTGGTGGACATTGCCCGCTTGAGCACGGCCGACGCCGCTTGCCGGGTGCCTTACTTGGCCTACCAGCCTGCAGCCATCCAAGACCTGCCCGTGCTGGCCATCGATGATGTTGAAACCTGCCATTACCTGCGCTTGGGCGTGGCCGACCAAGCCGGCGTCTTGGCCAATGTGACCGGCGTGTTGGCCGAATGTGGCATCAGCATTGACGCCATGTTGCAGCAACCGGCGGCGCATGGCCTGGACCAAACTGAATTGATCATCCTCACCCATGTCGCTCAAGAAAGGGTGATGAACGCGGCCATTCAGAAAATACAGCAATTACCCACGGTATTGAAACCCGTGATTCGCATTCGCAAGGAAGATTTGAGCTGATGTTTTATATCTCGACCCGGGGTCATGCGTCCAAGCAAGGTTTTTGCGACATATTGCTAGAGGGCCTGGCGCCCGATGGTGGTTTGTATTTGCCGGAATATTACCCGGCCCTGGAAAACCCGCAGCAATTGGGTTTGCGCCAAGTTTATGAAACCCAAGGGTATGCCCATTTGGCGTTTGAAATACTGCGTTTGTACATTGACGACATCCCATCGGATGATTTATTGGCGCTTTGCAAAAAGACCTACACAGCCGAAATTTTCGGTTCAAAAGCCATTGCACCGGTGCGCGATTTTGAAAAAAATATATTTATTTTGGAATTGTCCAATGGCCCCACTTTGGCGTTCAAAGACATGGCCATGCAATTGTTAGGCAATTTATTTGAATATGAATTGAACCGCCGTTCGGCTGAATTGAATATCTTGGGCGCCACCTCGGGCGACACCGGAAGTGCCGCCGAATATGCGATGCGCGGCAAAAAAGGGGTGCGGGTGTTCATGACCAGCCCGCACGGGCGCATGAGCAAATTCCAGCAAGCGCAAATGTTCAGTTTGCAAGACCCGAATATCTTCAATATTGCGGTCGAAGGCGTGTTTGACGATTGCCAAGACATGGTCAAGGCGGTGTCCAACGACCTTGAATTCAAACGCCATTACAAAATAGGCACGGTCAATTCCATCAATTGGGCGCGGTTATTGGCGCAGGTGGTTTATTACTTCGCCGCTTATTTTCAAGTGACCAAATCCAACCAAGAACGCATCAGCTTCACCGTGCCCAGTGGCAACTTCGGCAATGTCTGCGCCGGCCACGTGGCCCGCATGATGGGTTTGCCCATCCGCCATTTGGTGGTGGCCACCAACGAAAACGATGTGTTGGACGAATTTTTCCGCACCGGTATTTACAAAGTGCGCACCAGCAGCCACACGTTTGAAACCTCCAGCCCCTCCATGGATATTTCAAAAGCCAGCAATTTTGAGCGTTTTATATTTGATTTGACCGGCCGAAACGCCGATAAAACCGCGCAATTGTTTGGCCCCGAATTAATCGCCAAGGGCCAATTTTCATTGGCCAACGCGTCTTTTTTTACAAATGCGGCGCAGCAATTTGGTTTTCAAAGCGGCAAAAGCACGCATCAAAACCGCCTCGACACCATCCGCGCCGCCGCTGCCCAGCAGGGTCAAATCCTCGACCCCCACACGGCTGACGGCATCAAGGTGGCCCAAGACTGGGCGCAGGCCGACACCCCCATGGTGGTGCTGGAAACCGCGCTGCCCATCAAGTTTGAAAGCACCATCTTGGAAGCCCTCGGCCGCCGCCCCGACATGCCGCCCAAGTTTGCCCACTTGGAAAGCCTGCCGCAGCGCGTGGAAGTCATGACGGCCGATGTGGACCGCATCAAACATTTCATCGAAACCCACTGCGCCACGCCATGAACAAGCCCTCACTGCTCCCCTTGGATGACGCCTTGGCGCAGTTGCTGGGCCATGCCCAAGCGCTGGGGGCCATCGACCATGTCGCCACCATGCAAGCCGATGGCCGCGTGCTGGCCGCCGACTGCGTGGCTGAACTGAACGTGCCGTCCTTTGACAACTCGGCGATGGACGGCTATGCCTTCAACTGCCAAGACTGGGCAGCCACCCAGGGCATCCTCAAGCTCGGTCAGCGCATCCCGGCAGGCAGCGCCCCCTCAGAATTGCAAGCCGGTCACGCCGCACGCATCTTCACTGGCGCACCGGTGCCGCACGGTGCCGATGCGGTGGTCATGCAAGAAGACTGCGTGGTTCTGGACGATGGCCGGGTGCAGATCCAAACCCCGCCCAAGCCAGGGCAGTGCATCCGCCAACAAGGCGAAGACATCGCCCAGGGCCAAGTGGTGTTGCCCAAGGGCTTGCGCTTGACGCCCGCCTCGCTGGGGCTGGCTGCCAGCATTGGCCTGGCGCAGTTGCCGGTGCATGCGCGGCCCCGCGTGGGCCTGTTGTCCACTGGCGATGAATTGGTCATGCCCGGCGACCTTGCGCCCCACCAGTTGCCCCCGGGGGCCATCTTCAATTCCAACCGGTTTTTCCTGCGTGCCTTGCTAGAGCGCTTGGGTTGTGTGGTCACCGATTTGGGCAACCTGCCCGACAAACTCGCGCCCACCCAAGCCATGTTGGCGCAAGCCGCGCAGCAGCACGACTTGATCCTGACCAGCGGCGGTGTGTCCGTGGGCGAAGAAGACCACGTCAAACCCGCGGTGCAGGCCTTGGGCGAATTGCATTTGTGGGCCTTGGCCATCAAGCCCGGCAAGCCCTTTGCCTTTGGGCAACTGCGCCGCGATGACGGCAGCACCGCGCATTTCATTGGCTTGCCCGGCAACCCGGTGTCCAGCTTGGTCACCTTCATGTTGCTGGTGCGCCCCTTCGTCAGCGCATTGCAGGGCGTCAGTTCAACAACACTTCAGCCGTTTGCCATGCGGGCCGATTTCGTTTGGCCACGCGCCGACAAACGCCGCGAGTTTTTGCGGGTTCGGCGCAATGCCCAAGGCGGCCTCGACCTGTTTGACAACCAAAGCTCGGGCGTGCTCACCTCGGCGGTGTGGGGCGATGGCTTGCTGGACAACCCGCCCGGCCGCACCATTGCCGTTGGTGATATGGTTGATTTCATTCCCTTCACTCACTGGATGTCATGAAGATCACACTCCGCTATTTCGCCTCGGTGCGCGAACAATTGGCGCAAAGCCAAGAGCAGGTGGACACGTCGGCCACCACCTTGGATGGCTTGCGTGAAGAACTCATTGCCCGTGGTGAGCCCTATGCCCAGGCGCTGGGCTTGGGCAAAGCGATTCGCATGGCCATGAACCAGAAGGTCTGCGATGGTGACGCCGCCTTGCTGCCGGACGCCGAAGTGGCCTTTTTCCCCCCTGTGACGGGCGGTTGAGCATGGCTTTCACGGTTCAGATTCAAACCGAAGACTTTGACTTGAGTCACGAGGTGGCGCAGCTCAGAGCCGGGCAGCCCGCCGTGGGCGCGGTGTGTTCCTTCATTGGTACGGTGCGGGACCGCAACGAAGGCGACCAGGTGTCTTCGCTGGAACTCGAACACTACCCCGGCATGACCGAGCAGTCCATCCAAGGCATGATGGCCGAGGCCGCCGAACGCTTTGACATCTTGGGTGCGCGGGTCATTCACCGGGTGGGCCTGATGCAACCCCTGGATCAAATCGTCTTGGTCGCCGTCACCTCGGCCCACCGCGGAGAGAGTTTTCAAGCCTGCGAATTCCTCATGGACTACTTGAAAACCCAAGCGCCGTTTTGGAAAAAAGAAGCCACGCCCGGCGGCCACCGCTGGGTCGATGCTCGCGTTTCGGACGACAAGGCCTTGGCACGTTGGGGCATTGAAGCCCACAACGCCAGCAGCACCTAGCCACGCGCCCTGCGAGCCGGGGCTTGAATTCGCATCCGTTCGCCTCACGTGTGTGGTGTAGTCTCATTTCAGAGGTCAAGATGCGTGTCGACAAGTTAACCACTAAGTTTCAAGAAGCCCTGTCCGAGGCCCAAACATTGGCCTTGGGTTCAGACCATGCCTACATCGAGCCCAGCCATTTGTTGGTGGCCCTGCTGCGCCAAGACGATGGCCCTCGTGCGCTGTTGTTGCGGGCGGGCGTGAACATCGCGGGCCTGCTCAAAGACGCCGAAGAGGCCATGCACAAGCTGCCCCAGGTGCAAGGCCAAGAGCAGGTGCAAGTGGGGCGCGACCTCATCTCCTTGATGCAAGCCGCTGAAAAAGACGCCATGAAACGTGGTGACCAGTTCATTGCCAGCGAGTTGTTTTTGTTGGCCCTGTGTGACGCGAAATCGGATTTGGCACAAAAAGCCAAACAGCATGGCCTGACCCGCCAAAGCCTGTCCTCTGCGGTGGACGCCTTGCGTGGCGGCGAGAAAGTGAACTCGGCCGAAGCCGAAGGCCAGCGCGAAGCACTGAAAAAATATTGCATGGATTTGACGCAGCGTGCGCGTTCCGGCAAGCTCGATCCGGTGATTGGCCGCGATGATGAAATTCGCCGCGCCATCCAGGTGCTGCAGCGCCGCAGCAAAAACAACCCCGTCTTGATTGGCGAGCCCGGTGTCGGCAAAACGGCCATTGTGGAAGGCTTGGCGCAACGCATCGTGGCCGGTGAAGTGCCTGATTCGCTCAAAGGCAAACGCGTCTTGTCGTTGGACATGGCGTCCTTGTTGGCGGGTGCGAAATTTCGCGGCGAATTTGAAGAACGTTTGAAATCGGTGTTGAACGAGTTGTCCAAAGACCAAGGGCAAACCATTTTGTTCATCGATGAAATCCACACCATGGTGGGGGCGGGCAAGGCCGAAGGGTCGATGGACGCGGGCAATATGCTCAAGCCCGCATTGGCGCGTGGCGAATTGCATTGCGTGGGTGCCACCACCCTGGACGAGTACCGCAAGTACATCGAAAAAGACGCGGCCCTGGAGCGGCGTTTTCAAAAAATCATGGTCGATGAACCTTCCGTGGAAGCGACCATCGCCATCTTGCGGGGCCTGCAAGAAAAATACGAAGTGCACCACGGCGTCGAGATCACCGACCCGGCCATCGTGGCTGCCGCCGAGTTGTCTTACCGCTACATCACCGATCGCTTCTTGCCCGACAAGGCCATCGATTTGATTGACGAAGCGGCCGCCAAAATCAAAATTGAAATCGACTCCAAGCCCGAGGTGATGGACAAGCTGGACAGGCGTTTGATTCAACTCAAAATTGAGCGCGAAGCCGTGCGCAAAGAGCAAGACGATGCGTCCATCAAACGCATGGCCTTGATCGAAGAAGAAATCGTCAAGCTGCAAAAAGAATACGCCGACCTCGAAGACATTTGGAAGTCTGAAAAGTCCCAGGCCCAAGGCGGTGCGCAAATCAAAGAAGAGATCGAGCGCTGCCGCATTCAAATGGAAGAATTCAAACGCCAAGGCGACTTCAACAAGGTGGCCGAGTTGCAATACGGCAAGTTGCCTGAGCTTGAAAAGCGTTTGAAAGACGCCAACGCCAGCGAAGACAACTGGGACACGGCCAAGCAAGGCACACGCCTGTTGCGCACCCAAGTGGGTGCCGAGGAAATCGCCGAAGTTGTGGCCCGCGCCACCGGCATCCCGGTGTCCAAATTGATGCAAGGCGAGCGTGAAAAACTGTTGCTGATGGAAGAGCGTTTGCACGCCCGTGTGGTGGGGCAAGACGAAGCCATCGTGGCGGTGTCCAACGCCATCCGCCGTTCTCGCGCGGGCTTGAGCGACCCTTCTCGCCCCACCGGATCGTTTCTGTTTTTGGGGCCCACGGGTGTGGGCAAAACCGAGTTGTGCAAAGCCTTGGCTGGCTTTTTGTTTGACAGCGAAGACCACCTGATTCGCATCGACATGAGCGAGTTCATGGAGAAACACTCGGTCAGCAAACTCATTGGTGCGCCCCCGGGCTACGTGGGCTACGACGAGGGCGGCTACCTCACCGAGCTCGTGCGCCGCAAACCCTACTCGGTCATCTTGATGGACGAGATTGAAAAAGCCCATCCCGATGTGTTCAACATCTTGTTGCAAGTGCTGGACGACGGCCGCCTGACCGATGGCCAGGGCCGCACGGTGGACTTCAAAAACACCGTCATCGCCATGACCTCGAACATCGGATCCAAGATCATCCAAAGCATGGTGGGCCAAGACGCCACCGACATCAAAGACGCGGTGTGGGACGAGTTGAAAAACCATTTCCGACCTGAGTTCTTGAACCGCATTGACGAAACCGTGGTCTTCCATTCGCTGGACGCGCAGCAGATTGAAAAGATTGCCGAGATTCAACTCAAAGTCTTGAGCGAGCGCATGGCGCGTTTGGACCTGCATTTGGAGGTCAGCACCGCGGCGCTGCAAGAGTTGGCCAAGGTGGGCTTTGATCCGATCTTTGGGGCGCGGCCACTGAAGCGGGCGATTCAGCAACGGATTGAAAACCCGTTGTCCAAGCTGCTGCTGGAAGGCAAGTTCATGCCGAACGACCACATTGCCATTTCGGTGGACCCGATTCGAGCGCCGGGGGAATTCATGTTTGCGGCCACGCCAGCCGTTTGACAAGCTGTGTGTTCGCCCTGGGGACCGCAATGCACCTCAGCATGAAAAAAGGCCGCGAAAGCGGCCTTTTTCACATGTGAGCGTTGATCAACGCAGGTGCTTGCCGATCAGGCTGGCCAACTCAAACATGGTGACTTGCGCTTTGCCAAAGACAGCTTTGAGTTTGTCGTCGGCATTGATGTTGCGCTTGTTGGCTTTGTCTTGCAGGCTGTGTTTCTTGATGTAGACCCACAGTTTGCTGACCACCTCGGTGCGGGGCAGGGGAGCGGCACCCACCACAGCAGCCAAAGCGCCGCTAGGTGTCAGGGGCTTCATGAACGCGGCGTTGGGCGTGCGTTTTTTAGCAGGTGCTTTCTTGGCGGCTGTTTTCTTCACAGCTGCTTTTTTGGCCGGCGCTTTTTTAGCGACGACTTTTTTGGCCGGCGCTTTAGCGGGGGCTTTTTTCGCCGGTGCTTTTTTGGCTACAACTTTTTTAGCTGCGGCTTTTTTTGCAGGGGCTTTTTTCGGTGCGGTTTTTTTAGCCGCTTTTTTTGCAGTTGCCATTTTCAATTTCCTTCTAGAAGTGAGTGAAACGCCGCCTTGTTTTTTGTTTTTGTCGGCAATCGCTATCCTAAGGTAGAAACAGCTGTTTTCATAGACAAAATCACGGTTTTTCCCTCTGAAATGTTGTTTTTTACTGTTTCATTGCCCAGCGAGAAATCAGCGTTGGTTGACCACTGTGTCATGCAACCCCTGCCTGTGAACGCGGAGAAGCATCGCTTGAACGCTGAGAAACAGCTTTTCACAATGCAAAATCAAAGCCACTTGCCCACGTTGTCACGATGAGGGGTACATCCGGTTTTCAGTCGACTGAAGAGCTTGAAAATTTATAAGTTATTGATTTATATACATTTATTTTCAAGCGCGTTCAAAATGAAATGATCCTCTTGACTCTTATATAAGACATATAATAGGTTTTAACGCCGGTGCTTGCTGGCTGGTTTCTTTTCAACATCCTTGGAGTCATGACATGTCTAAATCACCCTTGAGCCGTGAGCAACAAATCGCAGAGTTGGAAAAAGATTGGGCGACCAATCCGCGCTGGAAAGGCGTCAAGCGCGGTTACAGCGCCGCCGATGTGGTGCGTTTGCGCGGCAGCATGCCCATCGAGCACACCTTGGCCAAACGCGGTGCCGAGAAGCTGTGGGAGAAAGTCAATGGCGGCGCGAAAAAAGGCTATGTGAACGCCTTTGGTGCCATCAGTGCGGGCCAAGCCATGCAGCAAGCCAAAGCCGGTTTGGAAGCCGTGTACCTGTCGGGCTGGCAAGTCGCCGCCGACGGCAACACCTCGGAAACCATGTACCCCGACCAGTCTTTGTACGCCTATGACTCGGTGCCCACCATGGTTCGCCGCATCAACAACACCTTCAAACGCGCCGATGAAATCCAGTGGGGCCGCGGCATCAACCCCGGCGACAAAGAATTCATCGACTACTTCTTGCCCATCGTGGCCGACGCTGAAGCCGGTTTCGGTGGTGTCTTGAACGCGTTCGAGTTGATGAAAAACATGATCACGGCTGGTGCGGCCGGCGTGCACTTTGAAGACCAATTGGCAGCAGTGAAAAAATGCGGTCACATGGGCGGCAAAGTCTTGGTGCCCACCCAAGAGGCTTGCGAAAAACTCATCTCGGCGCGTTTCGCCGCTGACGTCATGGGCGTGTCCACCATCGTGTTGGCCCGCACCGACGCCGAAGCCGCCAACCTGTTGACCTCGGACCACGACGCCAACGATAAGCCCTTCCTGACCGGCGAGCGCACCCAAGAAGGTTTTTACCGCGTGAAAAACGGCCTCGAGCAAGCCATCAGCCGTGGCGTGGCCTACGCGCCCTACGCCGATTTGGTGTGGTGCGAAACCGGCGTGCCCGACATCGGCTTTGCGCGTGAATTCGCCCAAGCCGTGTTGGCCGCTTGCCCCGGCAAGCTCCTGTCCTACAACTGCTCGCCCTCCTTCAACTGGAAGAAAAACCTCAACGACAAACAAATCGCTTCGTTCCAAGAAGACTTGTCTGCGTTGGGCTACAAATACCAGTTCATCACCTTGGCCGGTATCCACATCAACTGGTTCAACACCTTCCAATTCGCCCACGCGTACGCCAACGGCGAAGGCATGAAGCACTACGTGAACATGGTGCAAGAGCCCGAGTTCGCAGCCCGCGACAAGGGTTACACCTT
>CANFOQ010000053.1 GCA_947448745.1 Comamonadaceae bacterium | reverse complement strand
TTTCAGCGCAAAACCCGCTGACGTGACGCATGAGTGGTTTGTGATTGACGCCACCGACAAGGTGCTCGGACGGATTGCCAGCGAAGCAGCCCTCCGTTTACGCGGCAAGCACAAAGCCATTTATACGCCTCACGTCGATACCGGCGATTACATCGTCGTCATCAATGCATCCAAAATTCGAGTCACGGGCAACAAAGCCCTGGACAAGATGTACCACCGCCATTCTGGCTATCCTGGTGGCATCTCCAGCATCAACTTCCGCGACATGCAAGCCAAGCACCCTGGCCGTGCGCTGGAAAAAGCGGTCAAAGGCATGCTGCCCAAAGGTCCTTTGGGTTTCGCCATGATCAAAAAGCTCAAGGTGTACGGCGGTGCCGAGCATCCCCATACGGCCCAACAGCCTAAAACGCTGGACATCTAAGGAGCTATGAAATGATTGGTGATTGGAACAATGGCACCGGCCGTCGCAAATCCAGCGTCGCCCGCGTGTTTCTCAAAAAAGGCTCAGGCCACATCAAGATCAATGGCAAAGACATCGCCGAGTACTTCGGTCGTCAAACATCCATCATGATCACCAAACAACCGTTGTTGCTGAC
Organism: Comamonadaceae bacterium; assembly: GCA_947448745.1. Taxonomy (GTDB): domain Bacteria; phylum Pseudomonadota; class Gammaproteobacteria; order Burkholderiales; family Burkholderiaceae_C; genus Limnohabitans. The sequence goes on along the minus strand of CANFOQ010000053.1, from coordinate 11,672 downwards.
CCAGCACGGCGAGTCGTTTGACATCCAAATCAACGTCCAAGGTGGCGGTGAGTCTGGCCAAGCTGGCGCTGCCCGTCACGGCATCACCCGCGCTTTGATCGATTACGACGCATCCCTCAAACCCGTGCTGTCCGCAGCTGGTTTTGTCACCCGCGATGCGCGTGAAGTGGAACGTAAAAAGGTCGGTTTGCACGGCGCGCGTCGCCGCAAGCAGTTCAGCAAACGCTGATCTTTGGGAACCCTTTGGGGTTTCTCAAGCCGCTGGTGGCCTGGCCCCGGCGGCTTTTTTCATGGGGTTGGTATAACCTTGTTGTGGGTATTGTTGACTGAAATACGTTACTATTCACGCCATCTGAAGAACCATCTGTTTTGGAGCGCGCCATGAGTGCATTAGCCGAGTCCCTGCCCACCGCCATGCCGGATCCTATTATTTTCACCGACAGTGCCGCCGCCAAAGTGGCTGACCTGATAGCTGAAGAAGGCAACCCCGACTTGAAACTGCGCGTGTTTGTGCAAGGTGGCGGTTGCTCTGGCTTCCAATACGGTTTCACGTTTGACGAAATCACCAACGAAGACGACACCACCATGACCAAAAATGGCGTGTCTTTGCTGGTGGACGCCATGAGCTACCAATACCTGTTGGGCGCTGAAATTGACTACAAAGAAGACCTGCAAGGCGCTCAGTTCGTGATCAAGAACCCCAACGCCACGTCCACCTGCGGTTGCGGTTCTTCATTCTCTGCATAGTCGTTTCCAGCACCCCCCAAAAAGGCCGCATTGCGGCCTTTTTTCATGGGGCATGCAAATCATCAAGCCGGGTAGATGGCACCCAGTACCCGAGGACCGCTAGCCCCGGTGACGGCGGGCAAATTGCCCGGCAAGTTCAGGAGGGTTTGCCGCGCCAACCATGCAAAGGCTGCGGCTTCCACTTGCAAGGGCGGCAGGCCTTGGGTTTCGGTAGACGCCACTTGCACCCCAGGCAAAGCTTGGCTCAGCAGAGACATGAGTTGCAGGTTGTAAGCGCCGCCACCACACACCAGCAGCTGCTTGGCTGTGGGCGCATGCCTCAGGACCTCTTGTGCACATGACTGCACAGTCAGCGCGGCCAAAGTGGCTTGCACATCCGCTGCCGGCAATTCAGGCACGGCACTTAAATGCGCTTGCAGCCAGTCGGCATGGAACAGATCTCGACCCGTGCTTTTGGGGGGTGGCGCTTGAAAAAACGGATCGAGCAAGAAGCGGGTCAACAAGGCTTGGGACACCTTGCCAGAAGCCGCCCATTGCCCGAGATGGTCGTAGTGTTGTCCCAGGTGCTGGTGGCACCAAAGGTCCATCAACACATTGCCCGGCCCGCAGTCAAAGCCCAGCACGTGGTCGGTTTGCAAGATGCTGATGTTGCTCATGCCGCCGATGTTGAGCACCGCCACGGTGTCTTCGATATGGCCAAAAACAGCTTGGTGAAAGGCTGGCACCAAGGGCGCACCTTGCCCACCTGCCGCCACGTCGCGGGAGCGGAAATCGGCCACCACACTGATGCCTGTTTGCTCGGCCAGCAGCGCCGGGTTGTTCAGTTGCAAGGTGTAGCCCACACCATCGTGCATTTGAGGCTGGTGCCGCACAGTTTGGCCGTGGGCGCCGATGGCTGCAATCTCTTCAGGTTTGTGTTGTGTTGAGCGAAGCAGGCTTTGAACCGCTTGGGTGTAAAGCGCCACCAATGAATTGGCTGACAACGCGGCCAGATGCAGTTCATGGGGCCCAGATTGGTTCAACCGCAAAAAGTCTTGGCGCAAGCTTTGCGGCATGGGCACCGCCACATGCGCCAAACAATGAAAGCCTTCAGCGGTATCCACCAACACCGCATCCACACCATCCAAGGAGGTGCCGGACATCACGCCTATGAACAGCGTGCGCATTGAAAAAATCAGGGGTTGGTATTGGCAAAGGCAACAGCAGAGGTGTTCAGCTGTTGTGCCACTTCTTTGGCTTGCAGATTGAAACGATCACGCGCATGCGCTGGCACGGGGATGGTTTCGCTTTGGCGTGCCAACTGCAAGGGGTCTTGGTGGCGTCCGTTGACACGGAATTCGAAATGCAAATGCGGGCCCGTGGCCCAGCCGGTGGCCCCCACCAAACCAATGGTTTGACCCTGGGACACGCTTTGACCACGCTTGACCAGCATTTTGCTGAGGTGGGCATAGACCGTGCTGTGGCCATTGTTGTGCTTGACCACCACCGCGTTGCCATAGCCGCCCATGGTGCCCGCACTTTCCACCACGCCCATGCCGACATTGCGAACGGGCGTGCCTTGGGGGGCGGCGTAATCCACGCCCAGGTGGGCTCGCCACTCTTGCAAGATCGGGTGGAAGCGCATTTTGAATCCACTGGTCACGCGTGAAAACGCCAAAGGGGAAGCCAGGTAGACCCGGCGCAAACTTTGACCATCCAAGCTGTAATAGCCGCCGGGTTTGTCGGACGCTTCTTGGAACCACATGGCTTGGAAGGATTTGCCTTTGTTGACAAACTCGGCGCTCAAGACGCGGCCAGGCTTCAAGACCTCGCCATCGGCTTCCAAGCTTTCGTAGCTGACCGTGAAGCGGTCGCCTTTTCGCAAAGAGCGGTGAAAGTCGATGTCGCCACCAAAAATGTCAGCCATTTGCATGGCGATGCTGTCGGGGATGCGGGCGTCATCGGTGGCCGCAAACAGAGAGCTTTGAATCAGGCCGCCAGACAATCGAACCGATGCTTTCAGCGGGCCCGTGTCGCGAACGGCGCTGAAGCCGTGCTCGGTTTTTTCAATGACCAAACGCTGGAATTCGGCATTGCTCTCGGTGGTCCAGCGGGCCGTGAGTTTGAGCAAATGCTGGTCTTCGTTCACTTCGGCGTTCAACAAACGGCCTGCGCGACCCAGCAAGTTGTCACGCACCAAGGGGTTGCTGCGCAAAAAGTCGGCGGCCGCTTTGTCTGACAGGCCCAAGCGCTTCAACAAACTGTCGGCGGTGTCGTTGCTGCGGGAAGTATCAGACCGGTACAAGCGCATGTCACTGGCGCTCAGGCTTTGAATTTGTCCATCGGTGGCCAGGGTCGAAACAGCTTCAACCAGCTGCTTGATCTGAACGGGTTGATCCAACGTGCTCAAGCCAGCCACCGCAAAAGCGCCACCCGCACCCAGCATCAGGAACGCGCCAATGCGCAGCACCCAAGTGCGGGCCTGCGGTGTCTGTTGCGCTGAATCTGATAAGGACAGGTCTTGCAAAACGGTTTCCTGAGCTGGACAGTCAAGCGCCTTTTGAGGCGAGGCGCTTTAGAATGAGAGGCTTCTGAGATTGGAATAGCGCTAAAGGCTTCATCCAAGCTTGGGGGGTGCAGTATACAGGCCAAACCAGCCCCTGCCAAAATCGAAAAGACTTATGAATCAAGCACCTGAAACACAAACCTCACTGTCTGCCAGCATTCAGCACGCCTTGAGCGTTTCGCGTCGGGGTTGCGAAGAATTGCTGCCCCAAGACGAATGGGTGAAAAAGTTAATACGTTCTGAAGCCACGGGCCAGCCTTTGCGCATCAAATTGGGCTTGGACCCCACCGCGCCAGACATTCACATTGGCCACACCGTGGTGCTGAACAAAATGCGCCAGTTGCAGGACTTGGGTCACCAAGTGATCTTTTTGATTGGCGACTTCACCTCCATGATTGGCGACCCTTCTGGGCGCAACAGCACCCGCCCGGCCTTGACGGCCGAGCAAATCAAGGCCAACGCCGACACGTATTACAAGCAAGCCAGCATGGTGCTGGACCCGGCCAAAACCGAAATTCGTTACAACAGCGAATGGAGCGACCCGCTGGGAGCGCGCGGCATGATTCAACTGGCGGCCAAGTACAACGTGGCCCGCATGATGGAGCGCGACGACTTTCACAAACGCTTTCACAGCGGCCAATCGATCAGCGTGCACGAGTTTTTATATCCCCTGATGCAAGGCTATGACAGCGTGGCCTTGAAAAGCGATTTGGAGTTGGGCGGCACCGACCAAAAATTCAACTTGCTCATGGGACGCCATTTGCAGCAGGAATACGGCCAAGAACCGCAATGCATCTTGACCATGCCCTTGCTGGAAGGCTTGGACGGCGTGGACAAAATGTCCAAGAGCAAAAACAACTACATCGCCATCACCGAAGAAGCCAACACCATGTTTGCCAAGGTGCTGTCCATCAGCGACACCCTGATGTGGCGTTGGTTCACCTTGCTGAGTTTTCAAAGCTTGGAAGCGATTGAGGCCTTGAAGGCAGAAGTGGCCAGTGGGCGCAATCCGCGAGACGCCAAAGTGATGCTGGCCAAGGAAATCACCACGCGTTTTCACAATGCAGCTTTGGCCGACGCTGCCGAACAAGATTTTGTGAACCGCAGCAAAGGCGGTATTCCCGATGTCATTCCCGATGTGCACATCGGTGGCGCACCGCTGGGCATTGCGGCCTTGTTGAAAGCGGCGGGTTTGGCGCCATCTAGCAGTGAAGCCAATCGCTTGATGGATGGCGGTGGCGTTCGAGTTGAAGGCAGTGTCGTCAGTGACAAAGCCCTGAAGCTTGAAGCAGGCGTGCATGTGGTGCAAGTGGGCAAACGCAAATTCGCCCGCGTGCACTTGAGTTAATTTCGTTTGTGTTCAACCGAGAACCCTTCTCCATGACCTTGTTCACCAAAATGTCCCCGAAAACCCTGCTGTGGGCCTCGGTGGTCGTGGCCATCATCACCATCGTGATGAAAACCATGGCTTGGTACATCACCGATTCGGTGGGCCTGCTGTCGGACGCCATGGAGTCGTTTGTGAATTTGGCAAGCGCCATTTTTGCCTTGGTGATGGTCACGGTGGCGCAACAACCGGCCGATGAAGAGCACCCCTATGGCCACCACAAGGCCGAATACTTTTCTTCCGGATTTGAAGGCGTCCTCATCATGGGCGCAGCCGCCGCCATCATTTGGGCGTCGGCACACCGCATCTTTGATCCCCAGCCTGTGGAGTCGTTGGGTTGGGGCTTGGCCTTGTCGGTGGCCAGCTCGGCTTTGAATGGTTTTCTGGCCTGGGTGATGTTTGGCGCGGCCAAGGTGCACCGCTCTATCGCTTTGGAAGCCGACGCCAAACATTTGGTGACCGATGTCTGGACCTCAGGTGGCGTGGTCATCGGCTTGACACTGGTGTATTTCACGGGCTGGTTGTGGCTGGATGCCGTGGTCGCCATGGGCGTGGCTTTGAACATCTTGAAAGAAGGTGTCGAGCTGATATGGCGCTCTTCCCAAGGCCTGATGGACGAGGCGGTAGAACCCGAGGTCTTGGCGCAAATCAGAGAAGTGCTGGATGGCTTCGAGCACAAACGGGGCGAGATACACATCATTCGGTTTGACCATGTGGTGTCGCGACGTGCGGCGCAACGTCGGTTTGTGGACATGCACATGCACATGCCGTCAAGCTGGTCCTTGGGCCGCGCAGCCGCATTGCGCACCAGTGTCGAGCAAGCATTGATGAGTGCGGTGCCTGGCTTGCGTGCTTCCATCCAACTGCTCCCCAATGACGTGGAAGCACATTTCGATGATGTGCGGGATTTGAAATAGAGCTTGGTGTGTTGCCATCAAAGCATGGGTTGATAATGAACCCATGCCTTCATCGTTCAAAACACTCACGCTTTCCCCCGAAACCCTCGCCAACCTCGACCAACTCGGTTACACCGAGATGACCGCTATTCAAGCCGCCAGTTTGCCGTTGGCTTTAGCGGGACAAGACTTGATTGCCCAAGCCAGCACAGGCAGCGGCAAAACCGCCGCGTTTGGTGTGCCACTGGTTGAAAAACTCACCGCCAACTTTCACGCGGTGCAAGGCTTGGTGATGTGTCCCACGCGCGAGTTGGCCGATCAAGTCACCACGGAAATTCGGCGTCTGGCCAGAGCCACGGCCAACATCAAAGTGGTCACTTTGTGCGGCGGCGTGGCTTTGCGCGGACAAGAGCAAAGCCTGCAACACGGGGCGCATGTGGTGGTGGGGACGCCTGGTCGCATCCTGGACCATTTGACGCGCGGCAACCTGCGCTTGGATTCCGTCAAAACCTTGGTGCTGGATGAAGCCGACCGCATGCTCGACATGGGCTTCTTCGACGACATGAAACAATTGATTCAGCAGTGTCCGCCCAAGCGTCAAACCTTGTTGTTCTCGGCCACCTACCCTGAAGGCATTGCCAAGATCGCGGCGCAATTCATGCGCGAGCCGCAAACCGTGAAAGTGCAAACCGTGCACCAGCCCGACAAAATCCGGCAGGTGTTTTACGAGGTGCGTGAAGACGAGCGTCTGCATGCCGTGTCGCTGTTGCTGAACCATTTCCGACCCGAATCCACGCTGGCGTTTTGCAACACCAAGCAGCGATGCCGCGAACTGCTGGCTGTGTTGCAAGCCCAGGGCTTTGACGCGTTGGCGTTGTACGGCGAATTGGATCAGCGCGAGCGAGATCAAGTGTTGGTGCAATTTGCCAACCGCTCATGCTCGGTGTTGGTGGCCACCGATGTGGCCGCTCGCGGTTTGGACATCAGCCAACTCAATGCCGTCATCAACGTGGATGTGACACCAGACGCTGAAATCCACATCCATCGCATTGGGCGCACGGGTCGTGCCGACGCCCAAGGCTTGGCGCTCACCCTGGCCAGCTTGGATGAAATGGGCGCCGTGGGTCGCATCGAAGTGCTGCAATCCCAAACCTCTCAATGGGCACCGCTGACCACCTTGACACCGGCGTCAGATGAGCCGCTGCAAGCACCGATGCGCACCTTGCAAATTGTGGGTGGTCGCAAAGAAAAAATCCGCCCTGGCGATGTGTTGGGTGCCATGACCGGTGAGGCGGGCTTCAGTGCCGATCAGATTGGCAAGATCAACGTGAATGAGTTTTCCACCTATGTGGCGGTTGACCGCGCCATTGCCACCACCGCAGTTGAGCGTTTAGCCAAAGGCCGCATCAAGGGCAAAAGTGTGCGGGTGCGTTTGTTGGACGACGAGGCTGATCACCGGTAGGGATTGGCAAAACCCAAGCCTGCCAAGATGTCAATCTCACGCGCTTCCATGGCGTGGGCATTTTTCAATGAGGTTTCATGGTCCCAGCCTTGGGCATGCAAACAACCGTGCACCAGCAAATGCGCGTAATGCGCAGCCAAGGTCTTGCCTTGTTCTTTCGCTTCCTTGGCGATCACCGGCGCACACAACACCAAATCGGCCATCACCAAAGGCGCTTGGGCATAGTCAAACGTCAGCACATTGGTGGCGTATTTTTTCTTTCGATAACTGTTGTTCAGGGCCAGCCCTTCGTCTTCGCCCACGATGCGCACCGTGATCTCCGCGTCATGCGCCAAGGCATGGCGCAGGTAGCGGCGCACCGCATGTCTTGGCAGCGCGGCGCGGTGTCTGGCGGCGAAAGGGATGTCGGTAAATTGCAGCGACAACTGAAGCTCGGGCAAGGCCATGCGCATCAACCTGCTTTGCGCTGCTTGTCGTAAGCATCGACGATGCGAGCCACCAGCGGATGGCGCACCACGTCTTTGCTGGTGAAGTGGGTGATGGCAATGCCCGGCACGCGGCGCAGCACCCGCTCGGCGTCCACCAAACCGCTGGGTGCGCCTTTGGGCAAATCAATTTGACTCACGTCGCCTGTGATGACCGCTTTGGCACCAAAGCCAATCCGGGTGAGGAACATCTTCATTTGCTCGGGCGTGGTGTTTTGCGCTTCATCCAAGATGATGAAGGCGTTGTTCAAGGTGCGCCCGCGCATGAAGGCCAGCGGCGCGATTTCCAAAGCACTGCGTTCGAAGGCTTTTTGCACCTTGTCAAAGCCCATCAATTCATACAGCGCGTCATACAACGGCCGCAAATAAGGATCGACTTTTTGACCCAAGTCGCCGGGCAGAAAACCAAGTTTTTCACCCGCTTCAACCGCAGGCCGTGTCAGGATGATGCGTTGCACGGCGCTGCGCTCGAGCGCGTCCACGGCACTGGCCACTGCCAAATAGGTTTTGCCGGTACCCGCCGGGCCAATGCCAAACGTGATGTCGTGCTGCGCGATGTTGTCCAAGTAGACGCCTTGGGTGGGGGTGCGGGCCCGCACATCATTGCGGCGGGTGGCCAGCAGCAAGCTGCCGTCTTCGCGCACCGGCATGTGGTCATCGCCTGCCAGCATCAATTGCACTTGCTCTTTGGGGATTGATTTGCCAGCACGTTCATAGAGCGCTTGCAAGATTTCCAAAGCCCGTTCGGCCTTGGCTTTGTGGCCATCGATTTTGAATTTTTCGTGGCTGTGCGCAATCTTGACCTCCAGGGCCAGTTCGATGGTGCGCAGGTGTTCGTCCAAGGAGCCACACAGGTGGCCCAAACGCGTGTTGTTGGCGGGGGAGAAGGTATGGCGCAGGATCAAGCTGCAGGCCCGTATTGCATCTCGCCGTTGCCAAACGACCAGTTCTCTTTGGCCACTTCCACCAAGCTGATGAACACATCTTGCTGGCGCATGTGGAGTTCTTTGGACACATCGTCTGCGATGCGGCGGTAGAACGCTTTTTTCAATTCGATGCTTCTGCCGGCGTTCAAGGTGATTTGAATGAAAACAATATTGGCAGAATATTCAATACCGAGATAGCTGTGGGCCACATTCAGTTCGCTACCGTCGTGGGTGGTGATGATTTGAAATTTGTCGTCAGCGGGGACGTTGATGACCTCGGTCATGGCGCGGTAAACAATCTCACCCACGGCCTTGCCAAATCCGGCGGGGTGGTTTTTTCCATGGTCGATGCGAACGAGAGGCATGCAGTACTTTCTGAGGCTGTATTGACGTGAGCGCAAAGCATAACGCAAGCCCTCTTGGATTCGTGGCTAGCAGGTCTTGATTCACCCCGATAATCCCAGCGAACAACCCCATAGACACCATGATTGGCAAACTCAGCGGCATCCTCAGTGAAAAGAACCCACCCCAGGTGTTGGTGGATTGCCAAGGCGTGGGCTACGAAGTCGACGTGCCGATGAGCACCTTCTACAACTTGCCATCGGTTGGGGCCCCTGTCAGTTTGCTCACGCATTTCGTGGTGCGTGAAGACGCGCAAATTTTGTACGGCTTTGCCAGCGCCGAAGAGCGCACCGCCTTTCGGCAGCTCATCAAAATCTCCGGTGTGGGTCCGCGCATGGCGCTGGGTGTGCTCAGCGGCTTGAGTGTGGCCGAGTTGGCCCAAGCCATATCGCTGCAAGAGGCCGGTCGCTTGGTGAAGATCCCCGGCATTGGCAAAAAAACCGCCGAGCGTTTGCTGTTGGAACTCAAAGGCAAGATGGGCAGCGATTTGGGCTTGAATCCTTCAGCTCAAATCCACAGCGCTCAAAACGACATCATGCAAGCCCTCATGACCTTGGGCTACTCGGACAAAGAAGCCTCGGCCGCTTTCAAACAACTGCCTGCGGACATTGGTGTGAGTGAAGGCATCAAGCAAGCCTTGAAAGCCTTGGCCACATGAGCATTCAAACCGACGATTTCGCACCCGCACCGCGCGTGGTGTCTGCCGCCCCGGTCAGCCCCAAAGAGGAGGCCATCGAACGCGCCTTGCGTCCCAAGCTGCTGCAAGAGTATGTGGGGCAGACCAAGGTGCGCGAGCAACTTGAAATCTTCATTGGTGCGGCCCGCAACCGCAATGAAGCCCTGGACCATGTGCTGTTGTTTGGCCCACCAGGCTTGGGCAAAACCACCTTGAGCCACATCATTGCCCAAGAGTTGGGCGTGAACCTGCGTCAAACCAGCGGACCGGTGTTGGAAAAGCCCAAGGACTTGGCGGCACTGCTCACCAATTTGGAAAAAAACGATGTCTTGTTCATTGACGAGATTCACCGTTTGTCGCCGGTGGTGGAAGAGATTTTGTACCCCGCCTTAGAGGACTACCAAATCGACATCATGATTGGCGAAGGACCGGCGGCACGCAGCATCAAGCTCGACTTGCAGCCGTTCACCTTGGTCGGTGCCACCACGCGTGCTGGCATGCTGACCAACCCCTTGCGCGATCGTTTTGGCATCGTCGCGCGTTTGGAGTTTTATTCACCGCAAGAGTTGTTGCGCATCGTCATGCGCAGTGGTGGTTTGCTCAAAGCGCAGTTGGATGAAGAGGGTGCGTTTGAAATTGCCCGCCGTTCACGTGGCACACCGCGCATTGCCAACCGTTTGTTGCGCCGGGTGCGCGACTATGCGGAAGTGAAAGCCAATGGCCAGATCAGCAAAGCTGTGGCCGATGCGGCCTTGGCCATGTTGGATGTGGACCCACAAGGCTTTGACCTGATGGACCGCAAACTGCTTGAAGCGGTCATTCATCGTTTTGATGGTGGCCCCGTGGGTTTGGACAACATCGCTGCCAGCATTGGCGAAGAGCGCGACACGATTGAAGACGTGATCGAACCGTTTTTGATTCAACAAGGTTTCTTGCAGCGCACCCCACGCGGTCGCGTGGCCACTTTGGCGGCCTATCGACATCTGGGTGTGGCACCGCCCGCCAGCGGCGAAGGTTTGTTTGACGCTGAAGGCGCTTGAAGACCAGCCATCTGCCCTTCAGGCGCTGTTTTCTTCGCGGGCCTCTTTGTTGTCCAAGTGCCGTTCGTCGGCCCATCCCACCAATTGCAAGCCTTCAGGTGTCCACAGCAAACGGTTGATGGCGGTGTTGCGCAAACTCCAGGTGCGTGGTGCTTGCAGCGATTGGCCGGTGGCGAGTCGGTACAAGATGTCCAACACCCCGCCATGGGTCACCCACACAATGTGTTGACCCAGGTGCTGTGCCGCGATCTCATGCGCCAAGCTTGCAATGCGCTGATTCAACATCACCAGGCTTTCACCACCACCTTGTGGTGTCCAATCCGGTTCACGCTTGCGCCACCGCGAGGCGTCTTCGGGATGGTGGGTTTCAATCTCTGCCCAAGTTTGCCCTTGGAAATGCCCCAGATGGCGTTCACGCAAACCGGGCAACTTGGTCACATTCAATTGATGGCTGGCCGCAATGGCTTGGGCGGTGTTAAAGGCGCGGGACAAGTCGCTGGCATACACCGCATCAATGTCTTCAGCGGCCAAGGCCTTGGCCAGTTGCTGGGCTTGCCACTGGCCTTCTTCATTCAAGCCGATGTCGGTGTGGCCTTGGATGCGGGTGTCCACATTCCAAGGGGTTTCTCCGTGGCGAATCGCCAAGATGCGGGTGGATGTCATGCCCAAAGTTTAGGGGAGCCAAAATCGTGCAAAATAGCACGGTCGTTCTTTTTTGGAAACCCCTTGAGCTCCAACATCCATCCCATTTCAGAAGCCGAGGGTCAAACACCTCGGCAACGTGGCATGCACAAAGGCCAGCAAACCAAGGCGGCGATTGTGGATGCGGCATTGGGCTTGGCCACCCAAATTGGCTTGGAAGGTTTGAGCATTGGTGCTTTGGCCGAGGTCATGCAAATGAGCAAGTCGGGCGTCTTCGCGCATTTTGGTTCGCGCGAAGAATTGCAAATTTCGGTGATTCGTGAATACCACCAGCGGTTTGAGTTGGAGGTGTTCGAACCCGCTTTGCAACACCCGCGTGGCCTGCCTCGGTTGCGCAATTTATTTCAAAACTGGATGCAAAGAACCAGCGCAGAAATTGACTCGGGATGTTTGTACATCAGTGG
>CANFOQ010000052.1 GCA_947448745.1 Comamonadaceae bacterium | reverse complement strand
TTGCAAGCGATGACGGATGGACGCTTGGATGCGGCCATCTTGCGCCAGTTGCTGATTGCCTTGGCCATGATTGTGATCATGCTGTGGCGTCCGCGTGGTTTGTGGCCTGCACCCGAGCACGGCAAGGCTTTGCCCGTCAAGGAGGTCGCATGAGCACGCCCGTGTTGCAAGTGCAAGGCATCTCCAAACGCTTTGGCGGACTTCAGGCCTTGAGTGAGGTGGGGATGACGATCCAGCCCGGGCAGGTCTATGGCCTGATCGGCCCCAATGGGGCTGGCAAAACCACATTCTTCAACGTCATCACCGGTTTGTACACGCCCGACAGTGGCAGCTTCGAGTTGGCCGGACAGCCTTACCAGCCCAGTTCGGTGCACGAGGTGGCCGAGGCGGGCATCGCCCGCACCTTTCAAAACATCCGTTTGTTTGCCGAGATGACCGCCCTCGAAAACGTCATGGTCGGGCGTCATGTGCGCTCGCGCTCGGGCGTGTTGGGGGCGGTGTTTCGCACCAAGTCTTTTGTGCAAGAAGAGCAAGACATTGCCGCGCGGGCGCAAGAACTGCTGGACTATGTGGGCATAGGTCAGTTGGGCCCCTACAAGGCCCGCACCCTGAGCTATGGCGACCAACGTCGCTTGGAAATAGCGCGGGCCTTGGCCACCGACCCCAAGTTGATTGCCTTGGATGAGCCGGCAGCGGGCATGAATGCCACCGAGAAGGTGCAACTGCGTGAGTTGATTGACCGCATCCGCCATGACGGGCGCACGATTTTGTTGATCGAACACGATGTGAAATTGGTCATGGGCTTGTGTGATGCCGTGACGGTACTCGACTATGGCAAGCAGATCGCGCAGGGTTCACCTGCTGAGGTGCAGCGCGACGCCAAAGTCATCGAAGCGTACTTGGGCACTGGAGAGCACTGAGATGAGTCAAGCCGATGTGTTGTTAGATGTGCAAGATTTGCGCGTGGCGTATGGCGGCATCCAAGCCGTCAAGGGCGTGAGCTTTGAGGTGCGTGAAGGCGAGTTGGTCTCGCTCATCGGCTCCAATGGGGCCGGCAAAACCACCACCATGAAAGCCATCACCGGCTCTTTGCAGGCTGCCGGTGGTCGCATCAGCTACTTGGGTCGCGACGTGCAAGGCCAAGGTCCGTGGGACTTGGTCAAGCAAGGTTTGGTCATGGTGCCCGAGGGGCGCGGCGTTTTCACCCGCATGAGCATCTTGGAAAACCTGCACATGGGCGCGTATTTGCGCACCGACAAGGCGGGTATCAACGCCGATATCGAGCGGGTGTTTGCCTTGTTCCCGCGGTTGCAAGAGCGCAGTGGGCAGTTGTCAGGCACCTTGTCGGGTGGCGAGCAGCAAATGCTGGCCATGGGCCGCGCCTTGTTGAGCCGTCCCAAGGTGTTGTTGTTGGACGAACCCTCCATGGGCTTGTCGCCCATCATGGTGGACAAAATCTTTGAGGTGATTGCCCAGGTGGCGGCCATGGGTGTCACCGTCCTGCTGGTCGAGCAAAACGCCAGTCGCGCTTTGAAAATGGCGCAACGCGCTTACGTCATGGAGTCGGGTCAAATCAGCATGCAAGGCGACGCCAAAACCCTACTCCACGACCCCAAAGTCAGGGCGGCTTACCTCGGGGAATAATGCGGGCATGACCCAAGGCCTGATCCGCATCCGAGGTGCTCGCCAGCACAACCTCAAAAACATCGACATCGACATCCGCACCAACGAGTTGACGGTGTTCACCGGGCCCAGTGGCTCGGGTAAATCCAGTTTGGTGTTCGACACCCTTTATGCCGAAGGTCAGCGGCGTTATGTGGAAACCTTCAGTGCCTATGCGCGCCAGTTCCTCGACCGCATGGACCGACCAGCGGTCGACAAGGTGGAAGGCGTGCCGCCAGCCATCGCCATCGACCAAACCAACCCGGTGCGCAGTTCGCGCTCGACCGTGGGCACCATGACCGAGTTGAATGATCACTTGAAGCTGTTGTTCGCTCGCGCCGCCCATTTGTTTGACAAGCAAACCGCGCAAGCGGTTCAGCACGACACCCCCGATTCGGTGTTCAAAAAACTGTTGGCTTTGAGCAGTGGTGACCCGCGCTGGATCATCACCTTTCCGGTGAAGTTGCCCGACAACACCACGGCCGAAGAATTACAGGCTTGGCTGAGTGCCAGCGGCTTCACCAGAGTGCACCGCCAAGGCGAGGTGGTGGACGTCGTGGCTGATCGTTTCCGCTTGCAAACCGTGGAGCAGTCGCGCGCCATGGAAGCCATTGAACTGGCGCTGCAACGCGGCAATGGCCGCATGACGGCATTTCGCATGCCGGCTGATGCTGCCGCTGAAGATGTGGGTGAGGCCTTTGGCTACTCCACCGGACTGCATTGCCCCGACAGTGATCTGCGCTACAGCGACCCGACCCCCTCGATGTTTTCGTTCAATTCACCTGCTGGTGCTTGTCCGGTGTGCAAGGGTTTTGGACGGGTCATTGGGGTCGACTATGGCTTGGTGATTCCGAACGACAAACTCACCTTGCGCATGGGTGCGATCAAGCCGATGCAAACACCGGCTTGGCAAGAATGCCAAGACGATTTGATGCGCCATGCCGAAACGGCTGGCATTCCACGCGACACGCCTTGGTACAAACTCACGGCCGAACAACGCGACTGGGTCATCAAAGGCTCGCCCAACTGGAATGGCAAATGGAACCAGCAGTGGTATGGCGTCAAACGCTTCTTTGAATACCTGGAAACCAAGTCCTACAAGATGCACATCCGGGTGCTGTTGTCCAAGTACCGCAGCTACACCACCTGCGGCGAATGCAGCGGCGCACGCTTGCAAACCGAAAGCCTGTTGTGGCGCATCGGCAGCCATGCCGGTGCCTTGGCCGCGATGCCGGCCGACAAACGTTTTCTGCCGCAAGGCACAACCTGGACGCGCAGCCAATTGGAAGCTTTGCCAGGTTTGTGTTTGCACGACCTGATGTTGTTGTCGATCGAACGCTTGCGTGCTTTCTTTGACCACATGGCCAGCGACGCGTCGTTGTCGGCCAGCGTGCAGGCCGAGCAGCAAGCACTGCATTTGCTGTTGGAAGAAATTCGCACCCGTTTGAAATACCTGTGTGATGTGGGCATTGGCTACCTCAGCCTGGACCGGCAAAGCCGAACGCTCAGTGGCGGCGAAGTGCAGCGCATCAACCTCACGACCGCTTTGGGCACGTCCTTGGTGAACACCTTGTTTGTGTTGGACGAGCCCAGTATTGGCTTGCATCCGCGCGACATGCACCGCATCACACAAGCCATGTTGCGGTTGCGTGATGCCGGTAACACCTTGGTGGTGGTCGAACACGATCCAGCAGTCATGCTGGCCGCAGACCGCATTGTGGACATGGGCCCTGGCCCTGGCGAGCGTGGTGGCCAAGTGGTGTTTGACGGTACGCCCGAGGGCTTGAAACAAGCCGACACCTTGACCGGTGCTTATTTGGGCGCACGCAAACAAGTCGGTGTGGGCCTGAAGCGCTTGGTGAGTGACGCCACACCCCGTTTGATTTTGGAAGGTGCGCGTGAGCACAATTTGCAGCACCTGAACATCGAGTTCCCGTTGCAGCGCTGGGTCACGGTGACAGGTGTGAGTGGCTCGGGCAAATCCACCTTGATCCAAGACATCTTGGCACCGGCTTTGTTGCGGCACTTTGGCAAGAGCACCGAAGGCGCTGGCGCGCATGACCGCTTGTTGGGCGCAGACCATTTGAGCGATGTGGTGTTCGTCGATCAGTCGCCGATTGGGAAAACCGCACGTTCCAACCCGGTCAGCTATGTGGGGGCCTGGGATGCGGTGCGCGAAATTTTTGCCAACACCGCGATGTCACGTCAACGCAGTTACACCGCGTCCAAGTTCAGTTTCAATGGCGGCGATGGCCGTTGCCCCACCTGTGGCGGCTCGGGCTTCGAGCACGTGGAAATGCAGTTCTTGAGTGACGTGTATTTGCGTTGCCCGGACTGCGATGGCCAGCGTTATCGACCTGAAATTTTGGAAGTGAAGATCGAGCGCGGCGGGCGTTTTTTGAATGTGGCTGATGTGTTGCAACTCACGGTCAGCGAAGCTGCCCAATTGTTTGCCAACGACCGCGATGTGATTCGTGCCTTGCAACCCATCGTCGATGTGGGCTTGGAATATGTGCGCTTGGGACAACCCGTTCCAACGCTCAGCGGGGGTGAAGCCCAGCGTTTGAAATTGGCGGGTTACTTGGCCGATGCGGCCAAGTCTGCGTCGTCCAGCAAACAAACCTTGGCCCGCAAAGGCATGTTGTTCTTGTTTGACGAGCCGACCACCGGTTTGCATTTTGATGACATCGCCAAGTTGATGCGGGCCTTGCGCCGCTTGCTCGATGCGGGGCATTCCTTGATCGTGATTGAGCACAACCTGGATGTGATCCGCGCCTCTGATTGGCTCATTGATCTCGGGCCCGAGGGCGGTGAGGGTGGAGGCTTGTTGGTGGTCGAAGGCCCACCTGAACTCGTGATGCAACATGCCAGCTCACACACCGGCTTGGCCTTGCGGGACTATGTGGCGGCGATGGGATCGCTGGCGGAGGGCGGTACCGAGTCTGAAGCCGTGGCAAGCGTGCCAGCGAAACCGCTGTCGGTTGCCGAGCCCAACGCCAAGTACTTGGGTGCGGTGCTCAACAACAACATCCGCATCATCAACGCCAAAGAACACAACCTGAAAAGCCTGAGCGTAGACATTCCGCGTGGCCAGTTCAATGTGGTGACGGGTGTCAGCGGCTCGGGCAAATCCACCTTGGCCTTTGACATCTTGTTCAATGAAGGCCAAAGGCGTTATTTGGAAAGCTTGAACGCCTATGCGCGCAGCATCGTGCAGCCCGCTGGTCGACCCGAGGTGGATGCGGTGTATGGCATTCCACCCACCGTCGCCATCGAACAGCGACTCAGCCGCGGCGGTCGCAAGTCCACCGTGGGCACCACCACCGAGGTGTGGCATTTCTTGCGCTTGCTGTATGTGAAGTTGGGCACACAGCATTGCACCAAAGATGGCGCGGCGGTTCAGCCGCAAACACCAGAACGCTTGGCCGCCTTGCTGATGCGCCAATACCGCGGCCAACACATTGGCTTGTTGAGTCCCTTGGTGATGAACCGCAAAGGCGTCTACACCGAGTTGGCCGATTGGGCACGGCCACGTGGCTTCACACATTTGCGTGTCGATGGTCAGTTCTTGCCCACCTTGGGCTTTCCGCGACTGGACCGTTTCAAAGAACACACGATTGAATTGCCGGTGGCGAGTTTGAAAGTGGACCCGGCCAATGAAGCCTTGTTGCGCCAGTCCCTTCTGACCGCGTTGGAGCACGGCAAAGGCGTGGTGCATGTGTTGAGCCAACTCGATGGTTTGCAAGAAGCCTTGTTGGCGGGTGAGGCCACCACGCACATTGGACAACTAGAAGCCTATTCCACCCGCCGTGCTTGCCCGCAATGCGACACCTCGTATGCCGAACTCGACCCGCGCTTGTTTTCATACAACAGCAAACACGGCTGGTGCCCCGACTGCGTGGGCACGGGCATCGCTTTGTCCAAAGCGCAACGCGCTGCCATGGACGATTCGGTGCAAGACCCGAAGGAACGTGGCCGCGAAAAAAGCTTTGCCGAACCCGAGTTGGAAGACCCGTCAGACCAAGCTTGCAAAACCTGTTCGGGCAGCCGTTTGAACGCCACCGCGCGAGCAGTGAAATTTGCCGGTGTGGGCATCACCGACTTGGCCAGCATGAGCGTGATCCAAATTCACCAATGGGCCAAGCAACTGAAGTTGCTTGGCCGCGAGGCCGACATTGCGCGCGATTTGTTGCCCGAGATTGAAAGCCGCCTCGACTTTTTAGAGCGCGTCGGTTTGGGCTACCTCACCTTGGATCGCGGCGCGCCCACCTTGAGTGGCGGCGAAGCTCAGCGCATTCGCTTGGCCGCGCAGTTGGGCAGCCATTTGCAAGGCGTTTGCTATGTGCTGGACGAACCCACCATTGGCCTGCATGCACGCGACAACCATATTTTGTTGGACGCCTTGCGCTCCTTGAGCGACAAAGGCAACACTTTGGTGGTGGTTGAGCATGACGAAGAAACCATTCGCCGCGCCGACCACATCATTGACATCGGCCCCAGTGCGGGCAAGCGTGGCGGCCACTTGGTGGCGCAAGGTTCTGTGGCTGATCTGATGGGTGCTGCCGACTCGCAAACGGGTCGCTACTTGATGCACGCGATCAAGCATCCTTTGCAGGCACGCAGACTGGTTGATGTGGCCGGTGCCACAGCCGCATTGGCCAAAGGCGGGCGCAGGGGTTTGCCGGGCGACGATTTCGGCTTGCCGCATGAGGAGTCCGGCAAAGCCCCTGTGCGCGCCAAAAAGAAAACGCCTGTCCTGCCAACACCTGTCCTTGAAGAGCCGGCTGGCTGGCTCAGCTTGCATGGTGCGTCCCTGCACAACTTGCAACAGGTCAACATCCAACTGCCCTTGCGACGCTTGGTGACGGTCACTGGCGTCAGCGGTTCGGGTAAATCCACCTTGGCACGCGATGTGTTGTTGCACAACGTAGCAGCCGTGGTGTCACAACGCAGCACGCAGGCCGGTCGCAAACAAGACGAGGCCGGCAAACACCCAGCTTGGTTGGGTTGCACCGAAGTGGATGGCTACCAAAGCATCGATCGGGTGTTGGAAGTGGATCAAACGCCGATTGGCAAAACACCGCGCAGTTGTCCCGCCACCTACATCGGGTTTTGGGATGTGATCCGCAAGTTGTTTGCCGAAACCCTGGAGGCCAAAGCGCGAGGCTATGGCCCTGGGCGCTTCAGTTTCAACACTGGCGAAGGCCGCTGTCCAGGCTGTGAAGGCCAAGGCATGCGCACCATTGAAATGAGTTTCTTGCCGGATGTGAAAGTACTGTGCGAGGTTTGCAAAGGTGCGCGTTTCAACCACGAAACCATGGCGGTGCGTTGGCGAGGCAAAAGCATTGGCGAGGTGCTGCAAATGGAAGTGGATGAAGCGGTGGACTTCTTCGCCGCCATGCCCAACATCAGCCACCCGCTGCAGTTGTTGAAAGACGTCGGCTTGGGCTACCTCACCTTGGGGCAACCGTCACCCACGCTCAGCGGTGGCGAAGCACAGCGCATCAAGCTCGTCACTGAACTCAGCAAAGTGCGTGACGACGTGGCACGCCGAGGCAACAAAGCACCGCACACCTTGTATGTGTTGGACGAACCCACGGTGGGCCTGCACATGGCTGATGTGGACAAACTCATTCGGGTGCTGCACCGTTTGGTCGATGGTGGCCACAGCGTCGTGGTCATCGAACACGATTTGGATGTGATCGCCGAAGCCGATTGGGTGATTGACCTCGGACCCGAAGGTGGCGATGGTGGTGGCCGCGTGGTAGCGGCCAACACGCCTGAAGCCTTGGTGAAGCTGGGCACCCACACCGGCAATGCGTTGAAGCCGGTGTTGGCAAGGCTGTAGCGTCAGCCCGCGCTGCTCAGCGCCAAACCCGCGTGCTCGCGCAGCGGATGGAAATGAATTTTCGGAAACCGCTCTTGCGCCAAGCGGACGTCATACGGTGAGGTGCACAAATAGGCCAGGGTGCTGGCCGCGTCCAGGGCCATGCGTTGCGGGTAGGCGTTGGTGAACTCGCGCAACTCGGCGGGGGTGTCGGCAGTGATCCAACGTGCACCGGTGTAACTGCTGTTTTCCAAGCGCACATCACAGTCGTACTCGGCCCGCAAACGGTGCTGCACCACTTCAAATTGCAACTGACCAATAGCGCCCAACAGCATGGCACCACCTACTTCGGGTTTGAACACCTGAATCGCGCCTTCTTCGCCTAACTGCTCGAGGCCGGTTTGCAATTGCTTGGTGCGCAGCGGGTTTTTCAAGATCACGGTCATGAACAACTCGGGCGCAAAAAACGGCAAACCGGTGAATTGCAAAGCCGCGCCATCGGTGATGGTGTCGCCCAACTGCACGCCGCCGTGGGTGGTGAAGCCGATGATGTCGCCGGCAAATGCTTCGTCCACGGCTTCGCGGCGTTGACTCAAGAAGGTGACGACCGAGGTGGGGCGCAATTCTTTGGCGCTGCGCTGCACCTTGAGCTTCATCCCGGGTTTGTATTGACCCGAAGCGACGCGCACAAAGGCGATGCGGTCGCGGTGGTTGGCATCCATGTTGGCCTGCACCTTAAAAACCACGCCTGCAAAGCCCGCGTCTTCAGGCTGCACGGTTTTGTCCACCGCTTGTTTGTTCACCACCAAATGGCTGGTGCGTGGGCCAGGTGAGGGCGCCAAATCCACCAAGGCGTCCAGCACTTCCATCACCCCGAAGTTGTTCACGCCAGAGCCAAAAAACACCGGTGTTTGTTTGCCAGCCAAGAAGGCTTCGCGGTCAAACTTGGGCGAGGCTCCCGTGGCCAACTCCATGCTCTCCATGGCGGTGGCCCATTCCATGCCAAAGCGTTCGGCCAGCAAGCCTTGTTCGGTCAAAGGATGGGTTTCAAAGTCTTGCGGCAAACGCTCCGAGCCGGAGTCGAACACGGTCATGGCTTGGGTGCGCAGGTTGATGATGCCGCCAAACAATTTGCCTTGACCAACCGGCCAGGTCATGGGCACGCAGGGCATGCCCAGTTCGCGCTCCACTTCGTCCAAGATGTCCAAGGGATCGCGCACTTCGCGGTCCATTTTGTTGACGAAGGTGATGATGGGCGTGTCGCGTTGGCGGCACACCTCGATCAAGCGGCGGGTTTGCGCTTCTACACCGTTGGCCGCGTCAATCACCATCAGCGCCGAGTCCACGGCGGTGAGCACGCGGTAGGTGTCTTCCGAAAAGTCTTTGTGGCCAGGGGTGTCGAGCAGGTTGATCACATGCTCGCGGTAGAGCATTTGCATGACCGACGAGGCCACCGAGATGCCGCGTTGCTTTTCAATTTCCATCCAATCCGAGGTGGCGTGGCGCGAGGCTTTGCGCGCTTTCACCGAGCCCGCAATTTGAATCGCACCTGAGAACAGCAAGAGTTTTTCGGTGAGCGTCGTTTTGCCCGCGTCGGGGTGGGAAATGATGGCAAAGGTGCGGCGACGGCGCACTTCTTCTAGCAAGGAGGTCATGGGGACTTTGAGTAAGGAACAAAAGACCAAAGGTCTACAAGCAATGTTAAGGGACATTCATTCGCGAATGACCTTGAGGAAGGGTGGTTTTTCCAAGGCAGGCGCTTGTCAGCAAAGGATGTTTAAAATACCCCGCATCCGAGGAGCGCTGCAGCGCCACATCAGTGGCGTGAGGCTCGGACCCTATTCCAACCGCGCTCACCCACTGACAACGTGAGGTGAGCACCTCGGACCTCCCAAGTGCTTGCATGTCGTGTCAGTGGCCCTGAACCTTTTGGAGCCTCACCATGAATGCATCGCTGAAACCCACCCAAACCACCGACTTCCACGTCGCCGACATGTCTTTGGCCGATTGGGGCCGCAAAGAAATCAAAATTGCCGAGACCGAAATGCCCGGCCTGATGGCGATTCGCCAAGAGTTCGCCAAAGCCCAGCCCCTGAAAGGCGCGCGCATCACCGGTTCTTTGCACATGACCATCCAAACGGCTGTGCTGGTTGAAACACTGCAAGCTTTGGGCGCGCAAGTGCGTTGGGCTTCTTGCAACATCTTCTCGACCCAAGACCATGCAGCTGCGGCCTTGGTGGCCAATGGCACCCCCGTGTTTGCCTACAAAGGCGAAACCTTGGTCGACTACTGGGATTACACCCACCGCATTTTTGAATTCGGCGCGGCCAACACCGACGGCGAAGGCCCCAACATGATCTTGGACGATGGCGGCGACGCCACCTTGTTGATGCACTTGGGCAAGCGCGCTGAAAAAGACGCCTCTTTGTTGAACAACCCCGGCAGCGAAGAAGAAGTTTGTTTGTTCAACGCCATCAAAGCCAAGCTGGCGCAAGACCCCACTTGGTACACCCGCAAAGGTGCCCACATCATCGGCGTGACCGAAGAGACCACCACCGGCGTGTTGCGCTTGAATGAAATGGCCGCCAAAGGCAGCCTGATGTTCCGCGCCATCAACGTGAACGACTCCGTCACCAAAAGCAAATTCGACAACCTCTACGGTTGCCGCGAATCCTTGGTCGATTCCATCAAACGCGCCACCGACGTGATGATCGCTGGCAAAGTGGCTTGCGTGGCTGGTTATGGCGACGTGGGCAAAGGTTCTGCCCAAGCCCTGCGCGCCCTGAGCGCCCAAGTGTGGGTAACTGAAATCGACCCGATCAACGCCTTGCAAGCAGCCATGGAAGGCTACAAAGTGGTGACCATGGAATACGCCGCTGACAAAGCCGACATCTTCGTGTCCGCCACCGGCAACAAAAACGTGATTCGCTACGAACACATGGCCGCCATGAAAGACGAAGCCATCGTTTGCAACATCGGTCACTTTGACAATGAGATCGATGTCGCTTCCTTGGAAAAACTCAAGTGGGACGAGATCAAGCCCCAGGTTGACCACGTGATCTTCCCTGACGGCAAAAAAATCACTTTGTTGGCCAAAGGTCGCTTGGTGAATTTGGGTTGCGCCACCGGCCACCCCAGCTTTGTGATGAGCAGCTCGTTTGCCAACCAAACCATTGCGCAAATCGAACTCTTCACCCGCCAAGACCATTACGAGTCAGGCAAAGTCTATGTGCTGCCCAAGCACCTGGACGAGAAAGTGGCGCGTTTGCATTTGAAGAAAGTTGGCGCCATGCTGACCGAGTTGACCGACGAACAAGCCTCTTACATCGGCGTGGACAAAGCCGGTCCTTACAAAGCCGATACCTACCGTTATTGATCGCTGTGCGCGCTGACCAGTTGCTGGTCGAGCGCGGCTTGGCCGCTACGCGCTCGCAGGCGCAGCGTTTGATTGCTGCGGGCGTGTGCTGGCGACTGGGCCAACAAGCGTGGGCCCAGATCGAGAAAAATGGGGCTGTGCTGCCTGAAGGCTGTGAGCTGCTGTTGCAAGACGATGCCGAAACCCGGTTTGTCTCGCGCGGTGGGTTGAAGCTGGAAGGTGCTTTGCAGCAAACAGGTTTGAACCCGCAAGGCTTGGTCTGTCTCGATGTGGGGCAATCCACTGGCGGCTTCACCGATTGTTTGTTGCAGCACGGCGCGGCTCAGGTTTGGGGTGTGGATGTAGGTCATGGCCAGTTGCACCCCCGCTTGGCCAACGATGTGCGTGTGCAGGTCATCGAGAAGGTGAATGCCCGTGCCATGACGCCCGAGCTGTTGGGTGTCCCAGGCTTTGACTTCATCGTCGCCGACCTGAGCTTCATTTCGCTGACACTGGTGTTGCCTGCCATTGCCAACTTGATGAAACCCCAAGCGTCGGCGTTGCTGTTGATCAAACCGCAGTTTGAATTGCAGGCGCAAGACCTGGGCAAAGGCGGCGTGGTGAAAAACCCCGCGCTATACAGCCAAGTGGAACAGCGCTTGCGGCAAGCGTGTCAAACATTGAATCTAGACGTTGTGCAGTGGTTGCCCAGTCCCATCACCGGCGGTGACGGCAACAAAGAATTTTTCATCCATGCCAGGAGGGCAGCATGAAGGACACGTGTCCCATCAGTTTTGAATTTTTTCCGCCTAAAACCCCCGAGGGTGAGGCCAAGTTGAAGCAAGTGCGACAAGACCTGTACGGCTTGCAACCGCATTTTTTCAGCGTCACGTATGGCGCAGGTGGCAGCACCCAAGACGGCACCTTGCAGCAAGTGCAGGCCATCTTGAAAGATGGCTTTGATGCCGCGCCTCATTTTTCATGTATCGGTGCAACGCGTGACAGCGTGCGTGCCCAATTGGTCGATTTCAAAGCTGCAGGTATTCGCCGAATGGTGGCGCTGCGCGGTGACTTGCCCAGCGGCCACGGCACCTTTGGTGAGTTTCGCTATGCCAGCGAATTGGTTGAATTCATTCGTCAAGAAACAGGCGACCATTTTCATATCGAAGTGGGTTGCTACCCCGAGGTGCACCCGCAAGCCAAGTCGCCTGAAGCAGATGTGCAAGCCTATGTGACCAAGGTGAAAGCCGGGGCCACCTCTGCCATCACCCAGTATTTCTACAACAGCGATGCGTATTTCCGTTTTGTCGACGAAGCCCACAAACATGGCGCCGACATCCCTGTGGTGCCGGGCATCATGCCTATCATCAGCTCCACCCAACTCATGCGTTTTTCAGACGCCTGTGGTGCAGAAATTCCGCGTTGGATTCGCTTGCGCTTGCAAAGTTTTGGCGATGACACGGCGTCCATCAAAGCCTTTGGCTTGGATGTGGTCACTGATTTGTGTGACCAATTGCGCTTGGGCGG
>CANFOQ010000051.1 GCA_947448745.1 Comamonadaceae bacterium | reverse complement strand
GAACGCCAAGTGCAATTGATTCAAGACTTCAAGCCCGACATCATCATGGTCACACCCAGCTACATGCTGGCCTTGGCCGATGAGTTTGAGCGACAAGGTTTGTCGGCTGCCGACACCAGTTTGCGCATTGGTATTTTTGGCGCCGAGCCTTGGACCAATGACATGCGTCAGGTGATTGAACAACGCATGGGCATTGACGCGGTGGATATTTACGGCTTGTCTGAAATCATCGGCCCGGGTGTGGCCAATGAATGCGTGGAAACCAAAGATGGCCCGACCATTTGGGAAGACCATTTCTACCCCGAAATCATCAACCCCGACACTGGCGAACCCGTGGCCGATGGCGAGATGGGTGAACTGGTGTTCACCAGCCTCACCAAAGAGGCCTTGCCCATCATCCGCTACCGCACCCGCGACCTGACCCGCTTGCTGCCCGGCACAGCACGCACCATGCGGCGCATGGAAAAAATCACGGGCCGCAGCGACGACATGATGATCGTGCGCGGCGTCAATGTGTTTCCCTCGCAAATCGAAGAACTCATCTTGCGACAACCCACCCTGAGTGCCCACTATGTGTGTGTGCTCTCCAAAGAGGGACCCTTAGACAACCTGAGTGTGAAAGTGGAAACTCGCCCCGGTGTGTCGCCCGATTCAGCAGAGGCGAAAGCCGCTGCGCAAGCGCTGATGCATGACGCCAAGGCTTACATCGGCAGCAGTCTGACAGTGCAGTTGTGTACTGAAGGTGAAGTGGAGCGCAGCCAAGGCAAGGCCAAGCGGGTGTTGGATTTGCGCGGGCGTTGACGTTTTATGTGTCGGCCAACCACTGGCCGACGCGCACCGGGTTGCTGAGCCCCAAGCGGTATTGCATCACTGTTTGCTTGGGCAAGCGCAAGGGCAACTTCAGCAACTGACCATCACGGGAAATGAGTGCCGTGCATTGTTGACTGCGACCCAAGAGCAGTGGCAGTTGGTCTAGTTTTTTCAAGCGCCACGCTGTTGCGTGTTTGCTGGCGGGCAATTCCACACCCAACCATTCATCGCCAGGCGCAAAACCAGCCGCTTCGGCAGCGCCCCCATTGAGCACGGTCTGCACTTGCACCGCATGGTTTTCTTGCACCCGCAAACCGAGTTGTTGCGCCATCGGCGCCGCGTCTTGCAACACGCTCACGCCTTGGGCTTGCAACAATTCCAGCACCGGCAAGTCCGCTGTGCCGTGCACCCAAGCCTTGAGCTCGCGTTGCCACGAGCGCCCCGTGGTGTGTTTCAACACAGCCAACAGATCTTGTTCGGTCATCGGTCCGGCTTTGCAACGCTTCCACAAACCGCGCATCACCTCGTCCAAGCTGTGGCCGCATTGACGCAAGGACAAGTCCAGGCACAGGCCAATCAGTGCGCCCTTGGTGTAGTAGCTCACCGTGAGGTTGACGCTGTTGGCATCCGTGCGGTAGTACTTGGTCCAAGCCTCAAAGCTGGATTGGGCGGCGCTGTGGCGTTTGCGTCCCGGTGTTTGCCACACCTGGTTGATGGTTTTGCTCAACAACTTCAAATACACCGCCGGTGAGATCAACTCGGCGCGGCACAACAGCACATCGTCGTAATAACTGGTGAAGCCTTCAAAGAACCACAGCAAGTCGGTGTAGTTTTCTTGGGTGTAGTCGTAGCGCTCGAAAGCGGCGGGGCGCAAGCGCTTGACATTCCAGGTGTGGAAATACTCGTGGCTGATCAGGCCCAGCAAGCCAACATAGCCCTCGCTGGCGCTGGTGTCGCCCAGGCGCGGCAGGTCGTCGCGTTTGCAAATGAGGGCCGTGCTGTATTGGTGTTCCAAACCGCCATAGCCATCGGCCACGGCATTGATGAGAAACACATAGTGGCTGTGTGCGGCTTTGCCTCTGCCATGCCAAAAAGCAATTTCGGTGTCGCAAATCGCTTTCATGTCGGCCAACAAACGTGTGCCATCCAAAGACGGTGCAGCGCCTGTCACCACCACGCGGTGCGGCACACCTTTGCTGGTGAAATCGCCCGACCAGAAGTCGCTCAGCTCAACCGGCGCATCGGCCAATTCGTCGTAGTTGGCGGCGGTGTAACTGCCAAAGCCTTTGGCGTTGGTTTTCAAAGATTGCAAGGACGTGGCCACGCGCCACTGCGGGCAAGCATGCACCGCAGGCAGTTCCAACACATGGGGCGCATCGGTTTGGCCCCAGACCCGCAAACACAAGCTCGTGGGGTTGAAAAAACCACGCTGCGCATCTAGCCACGCGGTGCGCACCGAGTTGTCGTAGGCGTGGACCAAGCAACTGACGACCAGCGGTTGGCCGGGGGTGGCTTCCACTTGCCAGGTGGCTTTGTCGGTTTGTTGAACGCTCAAGTTTTGGCCTTGCTGCGTGGCCCGCACTTGCAGGACTTGCTTGGCAAATTCACGCACCAAGTAGCTGCCCGGAATCCACACCGGCAGTTGCAACACTTGCACTTCTGAAGGCTTGGCGATGGTGAGCGTGACCGCCCACAAATGGGCATGCAGGTCGTGCACCTCGACGCGGTAATGAACGGCTGCGGCTTTCATGACGTCAAAGCTTGCCCAGCATTTTTTCCACTTGCGCCAAGTCGATGGCGCCCGGCACGCGGGTGCCATCGGTGAACACCAGCGTGGGTGTGCCGGTGATTTTCATTTTTTGTCCGAACTCGACATTGCGTTTGATGGCCGCGGTGTCACAGTTGGCTGAAGCGGGTGCGCTGTCGTGCACCATCCAGTCTTGCCAGCTTTTGCCCGCATCTTTGGCGCACCAAATGGACTTGGATTTCTCCACCGAGTCTTTGCCCAGAATGGGGTACAAAAACAAATAGATGGTGATGTTGTTGGCCTTTTGCAGTTCGCGCTCGAAGCGTTTGCAATAGCCGCAATTCGGGTCTTCAAAGATGGCGAGTTTGCGTTCACCATTGCCGCGCACGATGGTGATGGCGTCTTTGATGGGCAGTGTTTTGAAATCAATGGCGGTGATTTTTTGCTGACGTTCTTCCGTCAAGTTACGCTGGGTGCGGGTGTCAATCAATTGGCCTTGCAGCAAGTAGTTGCCAGCGGCATCGGTGTAGTAAATCTCGGTGCCGTCCACGCGCAACTCGAACACACCGGGCATGGGAGTGCGGCGCACCTCGTCGATGGGGGCCACTTGGGGCATGCGCTCTTTCAGCGTCTTGCGGATTTGGGCTTCTTCGCCTTGTGCAAAAGCAGACTGCATCAACACGCTGCTGAGAAGGGCCAACAACAAAGCAGGCCATTGAAAATTGGTGCGCATGGGGTTCCTTGAAAAGTTCAGTGCATGGCCTGTTGCACAGTCCATTGCTTGAGCGGAGAGAGTTGGTTGAAGCTGTTCATTCCCCAGTTGCGCAACTGCTGCACCAGGGTGTTGGGATGGTTGAACAAGCGCTGCAAACCATCGCAGGCCAACCACACGCCTTGCATGTCGGCTTTGCGGGCGCGTTCATAGCGGCGCAGCAAATGCACATCGTCCACGCCGCGCCAGTACTCGGTGGTTTCGCGGGTTTGCAGCACCGCTGCCAATTCGCGCACATCCCCCAGCCCCAGGTTCAGGCCCAGGCCCGCAAGCGGGTGGATGGTGTGGGCCGCATCGCCCGCCAACACCCAAGCACCTTGCGCGTTGCGCCCGCTCCATTGCGCGGCCATGGCCAACTGCAGCGGCCAGGTTTGCGCGGGGGCTGTCACGTCCAAGGTGCCCAAGGCAAGGTGGCTGGCGTCGCTGAGGGCTTGGGCCAGGGCATGGGGTTCCAAGGCTTGCATGGCTTGCGCTTTGGCAGGTGGCAAAGACCACACCACGGCGGCTTCATGGCCTTGCGGACCACCCAAGGGCAAGAGCGCCAATATTTCAAGCTCCCCGTTGGTTTGAGAGAACCATTGCAATGCTTGTTGGCGATGGGGTTGGGCACAACGCACACGCGTGGCCAAAGCCTGTTGTTGGTAGGGCAGGGTGTTGAACGCCACGCCCAGTTC
Source organism: Comamonadaceae bacterium (assembly GCA_947448745.1). GTDB lineage: Bacteria > Pseudomonadota > Gammaproteobacteria > Burkholderiales > Burkholderiaceae_C > Limnohabitans. The sequence continues at coordinate 8,997 of CANFOQ010000051.1, read as the reverse complement.
TTGGCGGGTTTGGCTGTTGCGACCCTCGCAGACCACGGTCAGTTTGGCGCTCACGGGTTCGCTCACGCGTTCAATCGTGTGCTGAAAATCCACCGCTTCACGCAACAACTCTTCCAGCACCGGTACATCCACGATGTGGGTGAGGCCCTGCAATGAAGGCGTTTGAAATTGCAATTGGCCACCGGCGTCGCCCCACACCTGCATGGTGTGCACCGGCGTGGCGTGTTGCGGATTCGGCCAGCAACGCAAGTCACTTAAAAGGCTGCGGGCGCTCTCGTTCAGGGCAAAGGCGCGAACGTCATGCGCCTGCGTGGGGCTGCCCAACAAGGCCACGCGCAGCCGCTGGCGGGCCAACAACAGCGCCAAGCTGCTGCCCACCATGCCACTGCCGCGAATGCACACATCAAAGTTGGAAGCCATGAAATCATTGTAGGAGTTGCCTGCCCGTAGAATTTCGCCTTTCGCGCACAACCCCAGACAGCGCTATACCAAGGATTGTTATGAGTTTGAAATGCGGCATCGTGGGCTTGCCCAACGTTGGCAAGTCCACCCTGTTCAACGCCCTCACCAAAGCGGGCATCGCGGCTGAGAACTACCCCTTTTGCACCATCGAGCCCAATACCGGCGTGGTGGAAGTGCCCGACCCGCGTTTGCAACAGTTGGCGCAGATCATCACGCCCGAGCGCATCGTGCCCGCCATCGTCGAGTTTGTGGACATCGCCGGTTTGGTGGCCGGTGCCAGCACCGGTGAAGGCTTGGGCAACAAGTTTTTGGCGCACATCCGCGAAACCGACGCCATCGTGAATGTGGTGCGTTGCTTCGAAGACGACAACGTCATCCATGTGGCCAACAAAGTGGACCCGATTGCCGACATTGAAGTGATTCAAACCGAGCTGTGTTTGGCTGATTTGGCCGCCGTTGAAAAAGCCCTTCACCGCGTCAGCAAAATTGCCCGCTCCGGCGACAAAGAAGCCGCCAAGCAACTGGCCATTTTGGAGAAATGCCAAGTGGCCTTGAACGACACCAAGCCGGTGCGCACCATCGACTTCAGCAAAGAAGAACATGCTGAACTCAAACAGTTTTTCTTCATCACCGCCAAGCCCGCCATGTTCGTGGCCAACGTGTCTGAAGACGGCTTTGAAAACAACCCCTTCCTCGATCGCCTGAAAGCCTTTGCGCAAGCGCAAAACGCGCCTGTGGTGGCCATCTGCGCCAAGATCGAAGCCGAGTTGTCCGAGATGGATGACGCCGACCGTTTGGAGTTCCTGCAAGAACTCGGTCAAAGCGAACCCGGCTTGAACCGCCTGATCCGCTCGGCCTACACGTTGCTGGGCTTGCAAACCTACTTCACGGCAGGCGTGAAAGAAGTCCGTGCGTGGACCATCCATGTGGGCGACACCGGCCCGCAAGCCGCGGGCGTCATCCACACCGATTTCGAGAAGGGCTACATCCGCGCCCAAACCATTGCCTTTGACGACTTCATTCAATACAAAGGCGAGCAGGGCGCGAAAGACGCCGGCAAGATGCGTGCTGAGGGCAAAGAGTACGTGGTGAAAGACGGCGACGTGATGAACTTCTTGTTCAGTTCTTGATCAAACCGCTTGGTTGTTGGTCATCTCGTTTTGTTGACCAGATAAATACTGGTTGAGTGCGGCCACCACGACGCCATTCAAAGTGGTGTCGTCTTGCTTGGCTCGAAGAAAAGCTTTGCGGTGAAGTTCATTGCCTGTTCTCACATTGAACAACCCATTGAAAGGCTTGTCAGGTTCCTTGCCTGCGGCCTTGCAAGTTTCCAAATAATCTTCTACGGCTGCCACAAAGGCTTGCTTCAAATCTGGCAGCGTCACCGCTTCATAGGTCACGAGGTCATTGATGCAAAGAATTTGCCCGTGCAAAACCCCATCTTCGATGGACGTTTCAATAGAACCGCTGTAACCCTTGTGAGAGAACAATTCCATTTTTTCTCCTTCAAATCTTTCCTGTTTTTTGCAACTGATCAACCACTTGCCGGATCACATAGGCTTTGACTTCTGGCTGGGGATGGGGTTCATGCAAACTGATGATGTCTTTGGCAATCGCATGAACAAATTTGCGTCTTGATCCACTGTTTGAAGCAGTTCATACCCCAGATGCTCCAGCAAGGTTTTCAGTTCAACCCACTTCACGGTTGTAGGCGTTGGCTTGGCGCTGACTTTGGCGATGATTTTTTCAAGCTTGGTCATGGATCATAGTCCTAAAAGCGGAAAAGTAACTAAAATTTGGTTACGTTTTTGACCTTCATAATTTACATCAAATAACTAATTATTTTTTAAAAATAGATTGAATTAATTTAATTCATCAAAGAATCTGTCCAATGATTCAAGTTCAGCCTGGGTTCTCTGTTGATGGTCCCGCCCCCACTCACCGATTGCACCGCAACAGCGCCACCCGGAGTCGCCAAGCGGCTTTCACCAACACATAGCCTGCCGCCGCCGCACCAACGGCGAACAAGCCCATGCCCAGCATGATGGGCCCGCCATAGGCCAGCATCAGGTTCCAGCTCAGGTTCTCCAGCGTCAAGGGTGCGGGGGCGCTGATGCCCAGCAGCGTGGCGCCCGTTTGGTAGGCCAGCCACAACCAAAAGCCAAAGGTGAGCGGGTTGGTCACCATGGTCATGGCGGCCGCCGTGGGAATGTGGGCACGCCACCAAACGCAGTGCAGCACGGCCACCACGATCTGCGCCACGGGAATCAAAAAAGCCCACAGCATGCCCACCGCCACGCCTCTGGCCACGGCTTCGTGTTGCAGTCGCCACAGTTGCGCGTCCATCAAGCGGCTGGCCCACGGCTTGAGCCAGGGGTGCTGGGACAGTTGTGCGCGGTCCGGCATCCAGGGGCGGGCATCGGTTGGGGAAGAGGCGTTTTTGAAGGGCATTTGAAAGGGCTTTTTTGAACATGCCAAAAGCATTTTTCCAATAAATACGGGGCTTTCCGTCTGGTTCAATCGAATAGATGATCAGTTTTTTACGAAATGCAAATTGAATTCATTCATTAAAAACAAGCTTATTCACTTTAAACTTCCGCGCATTGTTTTGACAAAAGGACACCATGGAAACAATCGCTCCCCTGTGGTTATGGCTGACGTTCACGGGCATCGTGCTGGCGTCGCTGTTCGTCGATTTCGTCGTCTTGAAAAAGCAGGGCGCACAAGACATTGGCGTGAAAGAGGCTTTGAATTGGTCCTTGATTTGGATCGCCCTGAGCTTTGTCTTCAACGGTTTGCTCTGGTGGGCCATCAAGGATGAAACTGGCTCAAGCGCGTTGGCCAACACCAAGTCGCTGGAATTCCTGACCGGCTACCTGATTGAAAAATCTTTGGCGGTGGACAACATCTTTGTCTTCCTCATGATCTTCACCTACTTTGCCGTGCCCAAGGCCTACCAAAAGCGAGTGCTGATGATCGGCATCATCGGCGCCATTGTTTTGCGCACCGTGATGATTTTGGTGGGCGGCTGGCTGCTGTCCGAGTTCCATTGGGTGCTGTATGTGTTTGGCGCGTTCTTGGTGCTGACCGGCATCAAGATGTGGTGGGCAGCTGGCAAGGAACCCGACTTGAACAACAACCCGGCGCTGAAGTTGTTGCGCCGCTGGATGCCCATCAGCCAGCACTATGACGGCGAACGGTTTTGGACCCGCGAAAACGGCGTCAAGATCGCCACGCCTTTGCTGATGGTCATCAGCATGATTGCCCTCACAGACGTGATTTTTGCGGTGGACTCGATCCCCGCCATCTTCGCCATCACCAGCGACCCGTTCATCGTGCTGACCAGCAATGTGTTTGCGATTTTGGGTTTGCGTGCCATGTATTTCTTGTTGGCCGCCATCGCCGATCGCTTCCATTTGCTCAACTACGGCTTGGCCGTTGTGTTGATCTTCATTGGCGTCAAGATGTGCTTGATTGATGTCTACAAAATCCCGGTGGTGGCGTCCTTGGGCGTGGTGATCGCCATCTTGGCGGTCACCATGGTGCTGAGCTTGCGCACCTCGGCAAAGAAGGTGTCTGCTTAAACCGGCGTGGGGTGCAACAAACGCTGAACCAGCGGGTGTTGCACCTTTTTCTCGGTGCCAATCGCATAGAAATGCTCGGTCACACCCTTGCTGCGGCCCATGTGTTGCACGGCATAGTGAGAAATCAATTCCTCTTCCACCGACTCGGCTGCCGGAAACACGCCCATGCCGCTGGCACCAAAGGTTTTCAGCAGGGCGCTGTCCTCGAACTCGCCGACCACACGCGGCTGAAGGCCTTGCTGCTCAAACCAATGTTCCAAGCGGTCACGCATGGCGGTGTGGGCAGTGGGCAGCAGCACCGGCAGGTCGGCCAAGTTGTGGGGGAAGGTTTTGTCTGACTTGGCCAGCAGCGCAGGTGTGCCGTACCAAGCGATGGTCGAACTGCCCAAGGCGTGGCTGTAGAGCTTGATGTTCGGGTTGCTGGGCGCGGCACGGTCAGAGATCACCATGTCCAGTTTGTGCAACGCCAGGTTGCCCAAGAGCTCGTTGAACTGGCCCTCCAGGCACAACAAACGCAAACGCGGTTCGCTGATGATGGGTTGCAGCAATCGATGCACCACCAACTTGGGCAGACCATCGCTGATGCCCAGCCACAAACGCACACCGGGCGTGGACGCAGCATCGCGCACCACATCTGGCAAGGCCTCGCCAAGCTGAAAAATCTGATCGGCTTGTTGCATAGCCGCCATCCCGGCCTCGGTCAGGGTCAGGCCACGGCCGGCAGGCTTGAGCAATTCACAGCCCAATTCTTTTTCCAATTCACGCACCTGGGCGCTGACGGTTTGCACCGCCATGCCCAGCTTGCCAGCCGCTTTGGAAATGCCGCCCTCTTTGGCCACCACCCAAAAGTAATAGAGGTGTTTGTAATTGAACGAGGCGCTCATGGTCAGTATTTTTCAGAGTGTTATTAAGAAATTATCTGCTTTTTCCAAGTGTATTTCAGCCCTATGGTGGAGGCCTTCTTGAAAGGAGATTCAACATGAATCAAAACACATCCAGCAGCACCGTGGCCAACAGCACGCTTTACCCGTTGGCCCACACGGCTTCACAAAGCACGCACGACATTGAAGTGCAGCGGGTGCTGCGCAACACCTATGCGCTGTTGGCCATGACTTTGCTGTTCAGCGCGGCGGTGGCCAGCGTCGCGGTCGCTTGGCGTTTGCCCTCGCCCGGACTGATCCTGACCTTGGTCGGTTATTTCGGCTTGTTGTTCGCCATTCACAAGATGCAAAACAGCGCCTGGGCTTTGCCTGCAGTGTTTGCGTTGACGGGCTTCATGGGCTACACCTTGGGCCCCCTGTTGACGCACTACTTGGCTGTGCCGGGGGGCAGTCAAACCGTGGGCATGGCCTTGGGCGCCACTGGCGTGACGTTTTTAGCGCTGTCGGCCTATGCCTTGACGAGTCGCAAAGACTTCAGCTTCATGGGCAGCTTTTTGTTCATGGGCATGGTCATCGCCATGTTGGCGGGTTTGGCCGCGATGTTCTTTGACATGCCCGCACTCAGCTTGGCTGTCTCGGCGATGGTGGCGTTGCTGTCAGCCGGTTTGATCTTGTTTGAAACCAGTCAAATCGTGAATGGCGGAGAGCGCAATTACGTGCTGGCCACGGTCAGCTTGTTTGTCTCCGTGTTCAATTTGTTCACCAGTTTGTTGGCACTGTTTGGCGTCGGTGGCAACAGCGAGTGAGCCTTTGAGCCCCGTTCGCGGGGCTCTTTTTTTATGCCGATGACGATGAGTATGACGATCAAAGACAGGGCTAAAACACCGGCATCCAAAATCTTGGTTGAGCGATATTTTTGATGGGCTAAAACCACGTCATCAGCCAAGTCCAGCCCCATACCAGCATGGCGTAGCGCAGTGCTTTGCCCACGGCCATGAAGGCCACACACGGCCAAAATGGCAAGCGCAAATAACCGGCCACCACGCACAGCGGGTCGCCGATGATGGGCAACCACGCACCCAAACACGCTGCGGGTCCAATGCGCTCCAACCAACGCAAAGCACGCATGTGCATGGTGACGTGGTCTTGATGCAGATGCTGCGCCATCAAGCGCTCGGCACCCCAACCCATCCACCAACCAATGGCGCCACCCAAGGTGTTGCCCACGGTGGCCACCAACAAGGCGGGCCACAACAACGCGGGGTGAAACGACAGCAGCGCCAACAACACCGGCTCTGAACCCAAGGGCAACAAGGTGGCGGCCAAGGTGGCGCAAACAAACAAAATGGCCAAGCCCCATTCGGGTGTGGCCATGTTTGTCAAGAGGGTTTGCAAGAAAAAATCCATCGTTTGTGCAGTGTAAGAGGGCGCAAAACCCATGAAACCGCACAAAAATAAATATCAAAACCACGGTGGGACGTGGCTAGAATCGTGCCTCCTTTTTAAGCAGGTCTACTCTTCACTCCTATGCGCATTGGTCCGTTCGAGACAAGCAACGCCGTCTTTGCGGCGCCCATGGCGGGCGTCACCGACAGGCCGTTTCGCACGCTGGCCAAACAGCTGGGCGCGGGCTATGCCGTGAGTGAAATGGTCACTTCGCGCCCCGACCTGTTTCAAAGTTTGAAGACCTCACGCCGCGCCAACCACGACGGCGAGAGCGGCCCCATCGCTGTGCAAATCGCTGGCACCGAGCCGCAAATGATGGCCGACGCGGCCCGCTACAACATCGAACGCGGTGCCCAAATCATCGACATCAACATGGGTTGCCCCGCCAAAAAAGTGTGCAACAAATGGGCGGGTTCGGCGCTGATGCAAGACGAAGCATTGGCCATCGCCATCGTGCAAGCGGTGGTCGATGCGGCCCAGCCCTATGGCGCACCCGTCACCCTGAAGATGCGCACCGGCTGGCGTGCCGATCAACGCAACGTGGTGTCTTTGGCGCGTCAAGCCGAGAGCGCGGGCGTGCAAATGATCACGGTGCATGGCCGCACCCGCGAGCAAGGCTACAAAGGGCAGGCCGAGTACGACACCATCGCTCAGGTGAAAGCCGCTGTGGGTATTCCGGTGGTGGCCAATGGCGACATTGATTCACCCCACAAAGCCCAACACGTGTTGCAAGCCACTGGCGCAGATGCCGTGATGATTGGCCGCGCCGCCCAAGGCCGTCCTTGGATTTTTCGCGAGATCGATCATTTCTTGCGGCACGGCACGCTCTTGGCACCGCCCTTGGTGGCCGAGGTGAAGCGCTTGCTGCTGCACCATTTGCAAGACCACTACAGCTTGTACGGCGCCCACATCGGTGTGCGCAGTGCCCGCAAACACATCGCTTGGTACACGCATGGCTTGGTTGATGCCACAGCGTTTCGACAAGCCATGAACCGCATTGAAGACTGCGACGCCCAACTGGCGGCCGTGGCCGATTACTTTGACCGCGTGGCAGAACATGGGGACCGCTTGGTGCCCATCGCCACCGGCATCCTGGAGACAACCGAATGAGCAAGAAAAACATTGAAGATGTGGTGCGCCAAAGCGTGGAGGCCTACTTCAAAGACCTGCGCGGCGAGGAGCCCGAAGCACTGCACGACCTGATGATTCGCTTTGTTGAAAAACCCTTGCTCGATGTGGTGATGAAACACGCCGAAGGCAACCAGTCCAAAGCGGCCGCTTGGTTGGGCCTGAACCGCAACACCTTGCGCAAAAAACTCGGCGAACACAAGCTGCTCTGACTGCACTGCATACTGGGCGCTGGCCGCCCCTCGAAAGAATCCTCCATGAATGCCCTGATTTCCGTTTCCGATAAAACCGATGTGGTTGAACTCGCCCAGGCCTTGCACACGCTGGGTGTCAAGCTCATTTCCACCGGGGGCACCGCGCAACTGCTGAGTGCGCAAGGTTTGCCGGTGCGCGAAGTGGCCGACCTCACGGGCTTTCCCGAAATGCTCGATGGCCGTGTGAAAACCTTGCACCCCAAAGTGCACGGCGGCTTGCTGGCGCGGCGCGACCTGCCCGAGCACATGCAAGCGCTGCAAGACCACGGCATTGAAACCATCGACTTGTTGGTGGTCAACCTCTACCCGTTTGAAGCCACTGTGGCCAAGCCCGATTGCAGCTTGGACGACGCGATTGAAAACATCGACATCGGCGGGCCCGCCATGGTGCGAAGTGCCGCGAAAAATTGGAAACATGTGGCCGTGCTGACCGACCCCTCGCAATACCAAGCGGTGATTGACGAATGGCAAGCGAATGGCGGCTTGAGCGAAAACACCCGCTTCAAACTCGCCGTGGCCGCCTTCAACCGCATCAGCAATTACGACGGCGCCATCAGCGATTACTTGTCGTCCTTGAATTTAGAGACCGAGCAACGCAGCTTGTTTCCGGGTCAGGCGAACGGCCGCTTCATCAAACTGCAAGACCTGCGCTACGGCGAGAACCCGCACCAATTGGCCGCCTTCTACCAAGACACGCACCCCGCGCCGGGTTCCTTGGTGACCGCGCGTCAGTTGCAAGGCAAAGAACTGTCCTTCAACAACATCGCCGATGCGGATGCCGCGTGGGAATGCGTGAAGAGTTTTGACACGCCCGCTTGCGTCATTGTCAAACACGCCAACCCTTGCGGCGTGGCCGTGGCCGACGACGCCTTGGGCGCGTACAAAAAGGCGTATCAAACCGACCCCACCTCCGCGTTTGGCGGCATCATTGCTTTCAATTGCCCGGTGGATTTGCCAGCGGTGCAAGCGCTGGGCCAGCAGTTTGTGGAAGTCTTGATTGCGCCGTCCTTCACCGGCGAAGCGCTGCAACAGTTGCAAACCAAAGCCAATGTGCGGGTGTTGCAAATTGCTTTGCCACCCGGCGGCGGCAGCGCCTGGTCCAATGGCCACAACCTGGTGGACGTCAAGCGCGTGGGCTCGGGCCTGTTGATGCAAACCGCCGACAACCATGTGCTGACTCTGGCCGACATGCAAGTGGTGACCACCCAGCACCCCAGCCCCGCACAAATGCAAGACCTGTTG
>CANFOQ010000050.1 GCA_947448745.1 Comamonadaceae bacterium | reverse complement strand
GTCTACGCCACCTGCAGTTTGTTGCCGGCTGAAAACGAAGAGATCGCCCAAGCCTTCAGCGCGGCGCATCCCAATTTCAAACCTTTGTTGGTGAAAGACCTCCTCACCGATTTCGAAGTGGCGAACGCAGAAAATTTGTGCACATCTGAGGGTCTGTATTTGCGCCTGTGGCCGCACCGCCATGGCACCGATGGTTTCTTTGCCGCAGCTTGGGTGGCGGCCTAAAATTGGTTTTTGCTGTTTGGAAGGATTGACATGCTGTTGCCCACTTGGCCTTGGTTGGATGCGCTGCTGAATTGGTTGGCCTATGGGGTTTGGCACCTCAGCGCCTGGCAACTGGTGTTGATCACCTTGGGGATGACGCACATCACCATCGCCGCTGTCACCATCTACTTGCATCGCCACCAAGCGCATCGTTCGCTGGATTTGCATGGGTTGCCGGCGCATTTCTTTCGCTTTTGGTTGTGGCTGACCACCGGCATGACCACCAAGGCATGGGCCTCGATTCACCGCAAACACCATGCCAAATGTGAAACCGAAGAAGACCCGCACAGCCCGCAGGTGTTTGGCATCCGCAAAGTTTTTTGGCAGGGCGCTGAGCTCTACCGCCTGGAAGCAGCCAATGAAGAAACCTTGCGCAAATACGGGCACGGCACCCCTGATGACTGGATTGAGCACCACTTGTATTCGCGTTTTTCTTGGCAAGGTTTGGGCCTCATGCTCATCATCGACCTGGCCTTGTTTGGTGCCATCGGCCTGAGCATCTGGGCGGTGCAAATGCTGTGGATTCCAGTCACGGCGGCCGGTGTCATCAATGGCATTGGTCACTACTGGGGTTACCGCAACTTTGAAGCGCCAGACGCCAGCACCAACATCTCGCCTTGGGGCATCTTGATTGGCGGCGAAGAACTGCACAACAACCACCACACCTACCCCACCTCGGCCAAGTTGTCGGTCAAGCCTTACGAGTTCGACATCGGTTGGCTCTACATCCGCATCCTGCAAGGTTTGGGTTTGGCCACAGTGAAGAAAACCCCGCCCAAGCTGCATTACGCCAACACCAAGCCGGTGGCAGATGAACAAACCTTGGAAGCCTTGATTGCCAACCGCTATGAAGTGATGGCGGGTTTTGCGCGTCAATTGCAACTGGCCTTGAAGCAAGAAGTGGCCAGCCTGCCCAAGCTGCCCACCGATGCCGTGTTGAACGCTGCACGCCGCTGGATGCACCGCGATGAAGTGCAAGTGCCGGTACCCTACCAAGCCTTGCTGCGCCAAGCCCGCGCCGCCTTGCCGAATGTGGACACCATGGTGAAGATGCGCGAAGAGCTGCGCCAACTGTGGCTCAACACCCACGCCAACCAAGCGCAATTGGCACAGGAACTACAAGCCTGGTGTCGCCGCGCCGAGAGCAGTGGCGTGGCCGCGCTGCGCGACTTCTCCATGCAATTGCGCGCTGTGACGATTTAATTCAACCGTCAATCCAACACCGCAGCCCGAGCAGTCAAACGCATCGTCATGACATCGACTGTGTTGAACGCAAAATGAATGGGCAACAAAAAACCCGCCGAGGCGGGTTGTTTGGTGGGCATGTGGTTTACTTGAGTTTGATCTCTTTGTATTCCACGTGCTTGCGTGCCTTGGGGTCGAATTTCATGATCGACATTTTTTCGGGCATGGTTTTTTTGTTTTTGCTGGTGGTGTAGAAGTGGCCGGTGCCAGCAGTTGATTCCAGCTTGATTTTTTCGCGTCCGCCTTTGGAAGCCATGATGAAGTCCTTTCGAAGTCGGTGGGTTTAAGCTTGGCCGCGAGCGCGCATGTCTGCGAGCACCACGTCAATGCCTTTTTTGTCGATCAAGCGCAGAGCAGCGCTGGAAACGCGCAAACGCACCCAACGGTTCTCGGTTTCCACCCAGAAGCGGCGGTACTGCAAATTGGGCAGAAAACGACGCTTGGTGCGGTTGTTGGCGTGGGAAACATTGTTCCCGGTCATTGGGCCTTTGCCCGTTACTTCACATACGCGTGCCATCAGACACTCCTTCTTTAAACAGCCCAGCAACAAATCATGCTGAACTTGACCTCGCCGAAATGGGGGGCGGTATCCCCTGGACAGTTATCCACAGAGCCCAAGATTCTAGCCTGAAACGCCGGGACGCCCTCAAAAGGGCCTCCCAAGCCGCTTTATTGCTCTAAAAAGCGCTGGGCGTCCAAGGCCGCCATGCAGCCGGTGCCAGCGCTGGTGATGGCCTGGCGGTAGACATGGTCTTGCACGTCGCCGGCGGCAAAAATGCCCGGCACGCTGGTCTGGGTGGCCATGCCTTGCAAGCCGCTTTGGGTGACGATGTAGCCGTCTTTCATTTGCAGCTGGCCTTCAAAGATGCCGGTATTGGGCTGGTGGCCAATGGCGATGAAGCAGCCATGCACGGCCAGGTCGCGGGTGCTGCCGTCTTGCGTGCTTTTCAATCGCACGCCGGTCACGCCCGAGGTGTCGCCCAGCACTTCATCCAGCACGCTGTGCACTTCCAGCACGATTTTGCCGGCCTTCACCTTGTCCATCAGCTTGTCGATCATGATGGCCTCGGCTTTGAATTTGTCACGGCGGTGGATCAGGTGCACCTTGGTGGCGATGTTGGACAAGTAAAGCGCTTCTTCCACCGCCGTGTTGCCACCGCCGACCACACACACGGCTTGGTCACGGTAGAAAAAGCCATCGCAGGTGGCGCAACCCGAAACGCCACGACCCATGAAACTTTGCTCGGATGGCAGGCCCAGGTACTTGGCGGAGGCACCGGTGGCGATGATCAAGGCGTCGCAGGTGTAAGTGCCGCTGTCACCAAACAAGGTGAAGGGGCGCTTGGAGAAATCTACTTTGTTGATGTGGTCGAACACCATCTTGGTGTTGAAGCGTTCGGCGTGCTCAAGGAAGCGCTGCATCAGATCGGGGCCTTGTACGCCATGCACATCAGCCGGCCAGTTGTCCACCTCGGTGGTGGTCATCAGTTGACCGCCTTGGGCCATGCCGGTGATCAGGGTGGGTTGCAGGTTGGCGCGGGCGGCGTAAACGGCGGCGGTGTAACCGGCGGGGCCGGAACCCAAAATGAGTACTTTGCTGTGCTGGGGGGAGGTCATGGTGTGGGGCTTTGAAGTGACGAAAACGGATGACAGTGCGCATCCTGCAAGCCGCTCATTTTAAGTTCTGGGTCTGCTGCTGTCTTGAGCGCGCCTGTTAAGCTTACGCCCGGCAATGACTTACTCGTTACACACCCTCACCAACAGCAAGGACGACCCCCCGGAAATCACGGGCTGGCAACGGTTTGTCCAGGAAATCGCACTCAGTGTGGGCTTTGTGCTCATGCTGTTTTGGCTGATTGCCATGCTGACCCACACCCCCCAAGACCCCGCCTGGACCACCTCGGGCTCCACCTTGCTGGCGCACAACTGGGGCGGGCGCATTGGCGCGGCCATCAGCGACCTGGGCTTTTTCGTCTTGGGTTACTCGATTTGGTGGTGTTATTTGGCGGCTTTGGTCAGTTGGCTCACCGCATTGGCCGTGCGTTTGCGAGGTGATGAAGCGCCTGTGCATGCGCCACACATTTGGCGCTTGAGCCGGTGGGCTTTTTGGAGTGGCTTGGTGCTGCTGCTGTTGGCCAGCACCGGTTTGGAATTCACCCGCCTTTACCGCTTTGAAGACCGCTTGCCTGGCCACCATGCAGGCGGCATCTTGGGCTACATGGTTGGCGGCGCTGGCGACAAATGGCTGGGCTTCAACGGCTCGGGCATGGTGTTCATCGTCTTCATGCTGATTGGCATGTCCTGGGTGTTTGGTTTTTCTTGGGTGCAAGTGGCCGAGAAAACCGGCGCACAACTCGACCATTGGTTGCAAGCATGGCGTGAACGCCGCGAGATCGCGGAAGACTTGGCGTTGGGCCAAGCCGCTGCCAAAGAACGTGAAGACGGCGTCTTGGTGGAGCGCGATGAATTTGATGAGCCGCAACACCATGTGCCCATTCGCATCATGGTCGAACCCGAACCCTTGGCTGCACCCAAAAGCGAACGCATCGCCCGCGAACGGCAAAAACCCTTGTTCAACGACATGCCCGATTCGCGCTTGCCGCAAGTCGATTTGCTGGATGAGGTGCAAAGCCGTCAAGACTCGGTGGACGCCGAAACCATCGAGTTCACCAGCCGTTTGATCGAGAAAAAACTGCGTGACTTTGGCGTTGAAGTGAAGGTGCTGGCTGCCGCCCCTGGGCCGGTGGTGACGCGCTACGAAATTGAACCTGCCACCGGCGTGAAGGGCTCGCAAATTGTGAATTTGGCCAAAGACTTGGCCCGCTCACTCAGCATGGTGTCCATCCGCGTGGTGGAAACCATTCCCGGCAAAAACTTCATGGCCCTTGAGTTGCCCAATGCCAAACGCCAGTCGATTCGCTTGAGCGAAATTTTGGGCTCGTCCGTGTACAACGAGGCCAAGTCCATGCTCACCATGGGCTTGGGCAAAGACATTGGTGGCAACCCGATTGTGGCCGACTTGGCGAAGATGCCCCACGTCTTGGTGGCTGGCACCACCGGTTCGGGCAAATCGGTGGGTATCAACGCCATGATTTTGAGCCTGCTCTACAAAGCCGAAGCACGCGATGTGCGCCTGTTGATGATCGACCCCAAGATGCTGGAAATGTCGGTGTACGAAGGCATTCCGCATTTGTTGGCACCGGTGGTCACCGACATGCGCCAAGCTGCCCATGGCTTGAACTGGTGCGTGTTTGAAATGGAGCGCCGCTACAAACTGATGAGCAAGCTGGGTGTGCGCAATTTGGCGGGTTACAACCACAAGATTGAAGAAGCCAAAGAGCAGGGAGAAGCCCTCACCAACCCGTTCAGCTTGACGCCCGATGATCCCGAACCGCTGGAGCGTTTGCCGCACATCGTGGTGGTGATTGACGAACTCGCCGATCTGATGATGGTGGTGGGCAAGAAGATCGAAGAATTGATTGCGCGTTTGGCGCAAAAAGCCCGCGCTGCGGGCATCCATTTGATTTTGGCCACACAACGCCCCAGCGTCGATGTCATCACCGGTCTCATCAAAGCCAACATCCCCACCCGCATCGCGTTTCAAGTGAGCAGCAAGATCGACAGCCGCACCATCCTGGACCAGATGGGCGCCGAAGCTTTGCTGGGCATGGGTGACATGTTGTACCTGCCCAGTGGCACGGGCTTCCCCATCCGGGTACACGGTGCATTCGTCAGCGATGACGAGGTGCACCGCGTGGTCAGCTATTTGAAAACCCAGGGTGAACCCAATTACATCGAAGGCTTGCTCGAAGGCGGCACGGTGGAAGGCGAGGCCCAAGGCCCCGATTTGTTTGGTGAAACAGCGGGTGAAAAAGACCCGATGTACGACCAAGCCGTCGAAGTGGTATTGAAGAACCGCAAGGCCAGCATCTCGCTGGTGCAGCGCCATTTGAAGATTGGCTACAACCGCGCCGCGCGTTTGGTGGAAGACATGGAAAAAGCCGGCATGGTCAGCGCCATGAGCAGCAACGGGCAACGCGAAATTCTGGTGCCCGCCAGATCGGAGTGAGCATGACAAAAGCAGCGACCCTTTGCTTGAGCATGTTTTTCGCCGTGGCTGCGCATGCCGACAGCCTCGACAGCTTGGCGCAATTCCTGAAGCAAACCCGCAGCTTGCGCGCCGACTTTGTGCAAGTGGTCGCCGCTCCTGCCAAAGAAGGCCGCCTGTCCAAACCCAAAACTTCCAGTGGCAGTTTTGCCTTTGTGCGCCCCAGCGTGTTTCGCTTCGACTACAGCAAACCCTTTGTGCAAAACATCGTGGCCGATGGCAAAAACCTGTGGCTGTTTGATGCCGACTTGAACCAAGTGACGGTGCGCAACCAAGCCCAAGCCTTGGGTAGCACTCCGGCCACCTTGATTGCCTCGGCCAACGACTTGGCCACGTTGGCCAAAGAATTCGACTTGCAAGCCGCCCCCAGCGAAGCGGGCGTGGACTGGGTGGTGGCCAAACCCAAGTTGAAAGACAGCAGTTTGCAGCAGGTGCGCATTGGTTTGCGGTCAGAAGATGGGCAAATGCTGTTGGCCCACTTGGACATCGTGGATGCCTTTGGCACCCGGTCGCAAATGCGTTTTGACAAAGTCGAAGTCAACCCCAGCCACTTGGCGTCTTCGCAGTTCAACTTTGTGCCGCCCAAGGGCGCGGATGTGGTGCGGCCCTGAGCATCGCGCCATGAGCAAACCCAGCACCACCGCGCACATTCCTTTGGCTGAAAGGCTGCGACCACGCACCCTGGCCGAGGTGATTGGCCAACAACACATCTTGGGCGAGGGCATGGCCTTGCGGGTCGCGTTTGAATCGGGGCAACCCCACAGTTGCTTGCTATGGGGTCCACCGGGCGTCGGCAAGACCACCATCGCGCGTTTGATGGCCGACGCTTTTGAGGCCCAGTTCTTGTCCATCAGCGCGGTGTTGGGTGGTGTGAAAGAAATCCGTGAAGCGGTGGACTTGGCGCAAACAGCCCGTGACGGACTGGAAAACCGCCGCACGATTGTGTTTGTGGACGAGGTGCACCGCTTCAACAAAAGCCAGCAAGATGCGTTTTTGCCGCACGTCGAGTCGGGCCTGTTCACCTTCATTGGTGCCACCACTGAGAACCCTTCTTTCGAGGTGAACTCTGCGCTGTTGTCGCGGGCCGCGGTCTATGTGCTGCAACCGTTGTCCGAGGACGACTTGGCGCAAATCATCGCCAAAGCACACGCCATTCAAGCCGTGCCCGAGCTTGAAGCCGACGCACAAGCACGGCTGATTGCCTATGCCGATGGTGATGCGCGGCGTTTGCTCAACACCTTGGAAACCTTGGCGGTGGCAGCGCACCGCGAAAAGTTAGAAGTGGTGCGAGATGAATGGCTGATGAAGGTCTTGGGCGAGCGCATGCGCCGCTACGACAAAGGCGGTGAGCAGTTCTACGACACCATCAGCGCCTTGCACAAATCGGTGCGGGGCTCCGACCCTGATGCAGCGCTGTATTGGTTGGTGCGCATGCTCGATGGCGGTGCCGAACCCAAATACATGGCGCGACGCATGATCCGCATGGCCGCCGAAGACATTGGTCTGGCCGACCCACGTGCTTTGCGATTGGCGCTGGATGCCGCCGAGGTGTACGAGCGTTTGGGCAGCCCTGAGGGGGAACTGGCCTTGGCGGAGTGCGTGGTGTACTTGGCCATCGCGCCAAAATCCAACGCGGTTTACAAGGCCTACAACAGCGTGCGCAAACTCATCAAGTCCGATGGCACACGTCCCGTGCCGCTGCATTTGCGCAATGCCCCCACCACCTTGATGAAAGACTTGGACTACGGCAAGGCCTATCGTTATGCGCACGACGAGCCGGACGCATTTGCTGCAGGCGAAAACTACTGGCCCGATGGCATGAAGCCACCCACGCTTTATGAGCCTGTGGAGCGGGGTTTGGAAATCAAGATTGCCGAAAAAATGCGTGCCTTGCGCGAGAAAAACACCCAGGCTCGCAAGCCTTAGCCTTGTGCCTTGTCGGCCTCACTGGTGAACGAGTCGGCGAAAAATTCATCTTCCGACAAGCCATTTGCAATGTAATCACGGCGTGCCGAGTCCACCACGATGGGCGCACCGCAGGCATACACCTGGTAACCGTTCAAGCTTGGCGTGTCTTGCAACACCGCACTGTGGACAAAACCTGTGCGACCTGTCCAATGGTCCTCGGGCAAGGCGTCTGACACGACAGGTATGTATTGCAAGTTCGGCATCAGCGCCAATTGCGCTATCACCCAATCGTTCAGATACAAATCTGCAGGGCGGCGGCCACCCCAATACAAACGCGTGGGTCGGTTGATGCCTTTGTGCTGCATGTGTTCTAACAAAGCCTTGATGGGCGCAAAGCCCGTGCCCGAGGCCAACAACACGATGGGTGCGGTGCTGTCTTCACGCAAAAAGAAACTGCCAAACGGGCCTTCAACCCGTTGGATTTCTTTTTCTTTCATGGCGCCGAACACATGGTCGGTGAACTTGCCGCCGGGCATGTGCCGGATGTGCAACTCGATGCTGGGCGCACCCGCCACCAAGCTGTGTGGCGCGTTGCCCATGGAATAGGCGCGGCGCGAACCGTCACGCAACAAAAATTCCACGTACTGACCAGCGTGAAATTGGAATGGCTCGGCGGCAGGCAATTGCAACTGCACCCGCATCACATCGTGGGAAAGTTTTTCCAGTGCTTGCACACGTACGGGCATTTTTTTGATCGGGAAGGCCCCTGCTTCGACCACCTGCTTGGATTCCAGGACCACATCCGACAAAGCTGTGGCGCGGCAGGTCAGCACGAAGCCTTGGGCCAGTTCGTCAGCGCTTAAGGCTTTGGCCTGGTACTCGGCCATCGTGACGTCGCCAGCTATTTTTTTGCATTTGCATGAACCGCAAGCGCCGTCTTTGCAGCCGTAGGGCAGACCAATGCCTTGGCGGATACCGGCGGCCAAAATGGTTTCATCTGCCTCCGTGGAAAAATGGCGACCGCTGGGCTGAACGACAATCTGAAACGACATCTGAGAAATCCTTGTTGCTGAAACCACGACACGAAAGACGCGATTTTGCCTTCAAACCTCACCCCCCTTGGCGCCTTGCCCGCCCGTTTTCGACGACCCAGGGTTTTGATCGTGGGTTGTGGTGATATCGGGCTGCGGGTGGCGGGCCTGTTGAGTGCATCGAGTCGGGTGTTGGCGTTGACCAGTTCGGTCCAACGTCTGCCTGAAATGCAAGCGCGTGGCATCACGCCTTTGCTGGGCAATTTGGATGAGCCCCACAGTTTGCAGCGGTTGGCCGGTGTGGCCACGCATGTGGTGCACATGGCACCGCCGCCCTTGCAAGGCGACACCGATCCGCGCACCCAACACCTGGTGCAGGCATTGGCCAGGCGCACGGTACCCCTCAGCGTGGTGTATGGCTCCACCAGTGGTGTCTATGGCGATTGTGATGGTGCTTGGATTGATGAAACTCGGGCGGTGAACCCAACAACGCCCCGGGCGCAACGACGCGTTGATGCTGAAAATTGGTTGCAGTCATGGGGTCGGCGTGGCATGCCGCGTGTGAATGTGCTGCGCATTCCCGGTATTTACGCCTTGGACCGCGAAGGCGGAACGCCGCGCGAACGCCTAGCGAAAGGCACGCCGGTGCTGCAAGCGGCTGATGATGTGTACACCAACCATGTTCATGCCGATGACTTGGCCCGCGCCACCGTGCTGGCGCTGTGGCGGGGTCAAGCCCTTCGCGTGTTGAACGTGAACGACGACAGCGATTTGCACATGGCCGATTACATGGATTTGGCAGCCAGTCTTTGGCACATGCCCAAGCCACCGCGCATCAGCCGAAGCCAAGCTGAAAAAGACTTACCGCCCATGACCCTCAGTTTCATGAGTGAATCCAGGCGCATGAACAACCAACGATTGAAGCAATCCTTGCGCTACAAATTGCGCTACCCCACGGTGCGTGAAGGCTTGTTGGGGCAGCCGGTTTTTTAGCGCATGCCGATTTTGGTGTCGCCAAAAATACCATTCGCTTCTTTGGGCAGGCTGCGCCAATATTGCGACGTGGCTTGCACCGTGCCGCCCAAGGCAGCTGCTGCTTCCCAACCCCAACGTGGTTTGTACAAAAAGCCGCGCCCAATGGCCACCATGTCGGCACTGCCCTCGGTCAACACAGCCTCGGCTTGGTGTGGGTCGGTGATCAAGCCCACCGCGATGGTCGGCATGCCGGTTTTTTCTTTCACATGCTTGGCAAACGGCACTTGGTAGCCCGGGCCGATTTTGATTTGCTGCTGGGGGGCAATGCCCGCCGATGAAATATGGATGAAATTGGCACCGGCTTCTTTGAGCAACAGGCTCAAGGCCGTGGTTTCTTCAAGGGTCCAACCACCCTCGATCCAATCGGTGGCCGACAAGCGCATGCCCAACGAGCCGTCAAACACCTCGCGCATGGCTTTGAAAATTTGCAATGGATAACGAACGCGGTTCTCGAAACTGCCACCGAAGTTGTCGCTTCGCTGGTTGGCAATGGGTGACAAAAACTCATGCAGCAAATAGCCGTGTGCGCCATGCAATTCGATCATCTCCAAGCCCATGTGTTGGGCGCGTTTGGCGGTTTCTACAAAGGCTTGTTGAATGGCTTGCAAACCTGCGGCATCAATCTCGTGTGGCGGTGCTTCGCCGGGCAACAGCGCCAAGGGCGAGGGTGCTGCGGTGTCCCAGCCGCCATGGGCTTTGTCGATCATCATGCCGCCGTGCCAAGGTTGGGCACTTGAGCCTTTGCGACCCGAATGGGCGATTTGCATGCACACCGGCACGGGTGGCGCCAATTTCCGTGCGCGGCCCAGGGTGTCGGACAAGGCCTCTGCCGTTTGATCGTCCCACAGCCCCAAGCAGTTGGGCGTGATGCGGCCTTGTGGTGTCACAGCCGTGGCTTCAATCATCAATAAACCGGCGCCACCGTTGAGCAAATTGGCCCAATGCATCAAATGCCAATCGTTGGCGCGGCCGTCTTCGTGGCAAGCGTATTGGCACATGGGGGCCACCACGATGCGGTTGGGGATGGTCAGGGGTCCACGAGGAGACTGGAAGGTGAAAGGTGTAAACAAAAGACTCATACAGAAACTCACGCAAATGAAAGCATCTTAAGACGATCACGCTCAAGTTTGTGGGGGGTTCAGTCGATACCAAACAGATCATCCTCAAACCTGTATGAAACCGTACCTCTTTCCTCATTGGCGTTCGGCGCTGCTTTGCTGCGCGGTGGTCGCTTGCGGCGGGGGAAAGGATGCGGGTACATCCAATGTGTCTGGTGTGAGCGT
Source organism: Comamonadaceae bacterium (assembly GCA_947448745.1). Lineage (GTDB taxonomy): Bacteria > Pseudomonadota > Gammaproteobacteria > Burkholderiales > Burkholderiaceae_C > Limnohabitans. The sequence continues at coordinate 2,909 of CANFOQ010000050.1, read as the reverse complement.
CCCCTTGTTGAAAGGACGGCTGATCGACAGTGCTGTATCAGGCATGTCCTACAAAGTGACTGACGCCAAAGGAACCGTTATTGCAACAGGTGTCACTGATGGGGCAGGAACGTTTCAATACCTAGCGGGTGAAACTGTCACTTTTTCAATTGGCTCTATTCAATTGCCATCTGCACTCGGTGAACCTACTGTCACGCCGTTAAGCATGGCCCAAGGCGGTACGGGCCCTGCTGCCAGTAATGTGGCCTACTTTCTGCAGTCGCTTGATTTTGATTTGGATCCCAGCAACGGCATCACCATTGACCCCAAAGTAGCGCTGCTTGCCGCCATGACGTCTTTTGCCGCCACACCGGTGGATTGGACGCAAGACACCTCAGTATTCATTGCCAACAGCAAATTGAAAACACTTTGGGCTCAAGCCAAAGCATTAAACCCTGCGAATTTAATCGAACCAGTGCCACCACCTAAAACGCCAGATCAAACTGATCAGCATTTGGCGGACACTTTGTTTGGTTCTTTGGATACGCAGGTACCGCAGAGTGAAGGTTGTGTTGAAACGCCAGGGATTACCAAGCCGAGCTTTACCCCATTGAGTACAAATATGTGGGCTGATTTGATGGTCAAGCCCAAGTCAACAATTGCACCAGCATGGGCTTTTGACAGTCAGATCAGTCAAGCCAGCGCGTTGAATGCGCCAGGTGGGGATATGAGGGTATACAAACCCTCCACTGCATCTACAGAATATAAATCTGCACTCAAATCAGACGATGCAGACAATGTCAATATGGATATTTGGCTTAGGCATCAAGGCAATTCTGCAGTGGTGCTGCGAATCGCAGCCCAGCAGCGCTTAGGCGCAGATTCAATCTATTTTCCGCAGTACAGTGGCTCAGCGATTTATTTGCATTACGTTGCCAATGACAATTCAGCGCTTGAATTCCAATTTGCGCCTGGCATGGAACCGCAAGCTTTCTTCAGCTTCTTAGGCAACAACCCCAACATTTATTTTCGAGCCACTGCAGGCAAAGATGGCGTCATCAATCAAGGGGGTGACGATGGCTGGAATGAATGGTCGCAAGAGCGGGGTGACAATTGGTTTCGTCACAAACCTGCAGTCGCAGCTGTTCCGGCAGATACTGTTTTCAACATTCCGGCTATTTCAGCTAAACCAGCTGATATCAACTTTCCGCCCAATTTGCGAAAAGGTGGTGCTACGCCCATCGGGCGTGCTTTGGGGGCGGTCAATTGTTATCTGAAACCTGGTGGTTCGGTTCTCTTGTGGCGAAAACCAACAACCTCAAGTGATTTGTTTTTCAGCCCTCTCGCGGTCCGAAACAGTGTGGGGCAATTGGCCCCGATGTATTCTGATGCACTAGGCTTTCAAGGCTATGCAGGATTGCGAGCCGGAGTTCAAATCCTTCGCGTACTGAAATAAAAAAACCGACCCTTGTGGGGTCGGTTTCGTTGCTCTAGCTGGTGCCGGAGGCCGGAATCGAACCGGCACGGTGTTTTGCACCGGCAGATTTTGAATCTGCTGCGTCTACCAATTTCGCCACTCCGGCAGGAGGGAGAGGCGGAATTATGGCACAGTGTGGGGATGAAATATCCGACCATCGAATCGGCCATCGGAAATACCCCGTTGGCCGCATTGCAACGCATCGGCGCTGCAGACAATCAAAGCCGTGGCAATGTCTTGTTGGGCAAGTTGGAGGGCAACAACCCCGCGGGTTCGGTGAAAGACCGTCCCGCCTTGTCCATGATTCAACGTGCCGAAGAACGCGGCGACATCCAACCGGGCGACACCTTGATTGAAGCCACATCGGGCAACACCGGCATCGCCTTGGCCATGGCTGCGGCCATCAAAGGCTACCGCATGGTGCTGATCATGCCCGAGGACTTGTCCATCGAACGTGCGCAGACCATGAAGGCTTTTGGCGCTGAACTCATCCTCACGTCCAAAAGCACAGGCATGGAAGGCGCACGCGATTTGGCCGATCAAATGCAAGCCCAAGGCAAGGGCTTGGTGCTCGATCAATTCGCCAATGCCGACAACCCCCGCATTCACTATGAAACCACGGGCCCCGAGATTTGGCAGCAAACCCATGGTGAGATCACGCATTTTGTGAGTGCCATGGGCACCACCGGCACCATCACAGGTGTGTCGCGCTACCTGAAAGAAAAAAATCCCAAGGTGCAAATCATTGGGGCGCAACCCAGCGAGGGCTCACGCATTCCGGGCATTCGCAAATGGTCGCCCGAGTATTTACCCAAAATTTACGACGACACCAACGTCGATGAATTGGTCTATGTCAGCCAACAAGACGCCGAAGACATGTGCCGGCGCATGGCCCGTGAAGAAGGAATCTTTGCGGGCATTTCAGCTGCTGGTGCTTGTTGGGTGGCCTTGGAAATAGCCAAACGCGTAGAAAACGCCACCATCGTGTTCATCGTTTGCGACCGAGGCGATCGTTATCTGTCCACTGGGGTGTTTCCCGCATGAGCCATTTCCAGTATTGCCCCATGTGCGCCACCGAGTTGCAACTCATCACACAAGATGAGGACGGCGGCCCGAAACAACGCATGCGCTGTGTCGTGTGCAACTGGACCCATTGGAACAACCCAACGCCCGTGCTGGCCGGTATTGTTCAGGTGGGCGATCAAATTTTGCTGGCACGCAATGCGGCCTGGCCGGGCCGGCGCTTTGCACTCATCACCGGCTTCATGGAAGCGGGCGAATCGCCTGAAGAAGGCATCACTCGCGAGGTGGCGGAAGAAACCAATCTGAAAGTGACGAGCTTGAAGTTGGTGGGGGTCTACGACTTTCAGCGCATGAACCAGGTCATCATTGCTTACCATGCGGTGGCCGAAGGTGACATTCGCTTGTCCCCAGAGTTGGCCGAGTACAAGTT
>CANFOQ010000049.1 GCA_947448745.1 Comamonadaceae bacterium | reverse complement strand
GTCGGTGAAACCAGTCAAGGCTTTGGCGGGCAAATCATCTTCATCCACCAACTGCCGCAGCAACTCAGGCGCTTCGATGTCCATCGCCTTGGCCATGGCCCGCAAGGTGGACAAGCGGGCGTCGCGGGTGGGCACCCGGCCAATCACATGCAAGCCGTCCGGAATCAGGGCGTATTCGAGCTCAAACAACTGGGCTTGCAGGCCATCGATCCAAGTGGCGTCCTCACCCAAAGCGGCAGGTACTTGCAAGTCCATGGCCAGCGCTTGCTCGTGCAACATCTGCATCAGCGACAGACGTTCGGATGCATCGGTTTGGGCTTCGGCACGCCAGCGTTCCAGCGTTTGCTTGAGTTCAATCAAGCCCTTGTACAAACCCGCTTCGGTGATGCTGGGGGTCAAGTAGCTGATGAGCGTGGCGGCGGCGCGGCGTTTGGCCAGCGCACCTTCTGAGGGGTTGTTGGCCGCGTACAAATAGATGTTGGGCAAATCGTTGATCAAGCGCTCGGGCCAGCATTTGCCCGACAAGCCGGTTTGTTTGCCCGGCATGAATTCCAAAGCGCCATGGGTGCCAAAGTGCAGCACCGCATCGGCTTGGTAGTCTTGGCGCAAATAGCGGTAGAAGGCGCTGAAGGCGTGTGTGGGGGCAAAGCCTTTTTCAAACAACAGGCGCATCGGGTCGCCTTCATAACCAAAGGCGGGTTGCACAGCGATCAGCACATTGCCCAGTTGCAAGCCCAGCACGAACAGGCTGCGGCCATCGGTCAGGTGCTTGCCAGGGGCCGCGCCCCATTGGGCTTCAATCTCACCCAACCATTCTTCGTTTTGGATATGGTGCGACACCGGAATGTGGTGCACCACATTGGCTTGGGTGCCGTATTGCGCGGCGTTGCCATGCAACAGCGATTCACGCAGCGCATCGACACTTTCAGGCAACTCCACTTGGTAGCCTTGCGTGGCCAGGTTGTGCAAGGTGTTGAACAAGGATTCAAACACCGACAAATAAGCTGCGGTGCCCACGGCACCCGCATTGGGTGGGAAGTTGAAAATCACCACCGCGATCTTGCGGTTGGCACGTTCGGTTTGACGCAAGTGAACCAACTTTTGCACCCGGGCCGCCAGCATGTCCGTGCGTTCGGCGCAAGTGAACATGTGCTGGGTTTGGTGTGCTTTGGTGAAGGTGCAAGCACGCTGGCAACCGGTGCAAGTGGTGCCCTCGGCACCAGGGCGTCCGCCGTACACCATGGGCACGGTGGAACCGTCGAGTTCGGGAATAGCCACCATGATGGTGCTTTCCACCGGCAACAAACCGCGATCGGAGCCGCCCCACTGATCGAGGGACTGAAACTCCACCGGGTGTGCTGCAATGTAGGGCACATCGAGTTGCTTCAAAGCTTCTTGCGCGGCTTTGGCATCGTTGTAAGCAGGGCCGCCCACCAAAGAAAAACCTGTGAGGGACACCAAGGCTTGAATCAACGGGGTGTCACCCTTTTTGAAATACGCATCAATGGCGCAACGCGCATCCAAACCGCTGGAAAAAGCGGGGATGACGCGCAGGCCCTTGGTTTCCAGGGCCTCGATGACTGCGTCGTAATGGGCGGTGTTGCCGGCCAACAAATACGAACGCAGCACCAACAAACCCACAGCGGGTTGGTCTTGGCGTTTGATGTTGGGCAGGTCGCTGGATTTGTCGGAGAACAAACCCTTCATGCGCGGGTGGTAGACGCCTACTTCGGGGTATTCGATGGGTGACTGCAACTCGGGCAAGCGGGCGAGTTGCTTGGCAGGCAACTGGCCATAGCGTTGCACCAGCATCAAGACCATGTGCAAGATGTTGTGCTCGGATCCGGCCAACCAATACTGCATCACCAAGAAGAAGATCCGCACATCTTGCGCGGTGCCGGGGATGAAGCGCAGCAACTTGGGCAAGCGGCGCAGCATGGCCATTTGCTTGGCACCAGCAGACGCGGGCTTGTCTTTGCCGTTGTCGTCTTTGGCGGAGGGGCGCAGTTTTTTCAGCAAACCAATCAGGCCGCCACTTTGCGTGTTGGCCACGTACTTGCCCATGCGGCCCAGTTGCATGACCTGGGGCGCCGACATGATGCAGACCATGGCGTCCACCTCAAAGCGGCGCTGTTCCAACACATCGAGGATGGGCAGGAAATGATCTTCCATGAACAACATGGTGACGATGACCATCTTGGCTTGGGCCAGGTCATCGCGGCAATGTTGCAAGCGGTCTTGGTTGTTGCGCCAGTCGCTGGCCGCATGCACTTTCAAGCGCAAACCCATCTCAGCCAGTTGCAGCGCTACTTTTTCAAACGCGCCCGACAAATGGTTGTCCATGGTGACCAGCACCACGGTGTTGGCGGCTGCCAAACGGTCAGCGGCTGAAGTGGGCTTTGGCATCGTAGAGCGTCTCCACGGTGATGGTTGACACACCTTGCTCGGTGGCAAAACGCTCGGTGTTGCGTTTGGCTTTGCCGCGTACAAAAAACGGGATCTTGCCCAGCTCTTTGGTGGCTTCAGGGGACCATTGGGTGGCGGCGACGGCGTCGGCGGGCAACACGATCAATTCGGGTTCGGCCTTGGGGGCATCGGTCTGGCGACGTGTGGAGCCCAAGTGCGAAGGCGCAGCGGTGTCGTTGAACTCGAAGTCATCGCGGAACATGCCCAGCAAATGCTCTTCCAAGCCCATCATCAGCGGGTGCACCCAGGTGTCAAACAAAACGTTGGCGCCTTCAAAACCCATTTGCGGTGCGTAGCGGGCGGGGAAATCTTGCACATGCACCGGTGCCGAAATGACCGCGCATGGAATGCCTTGGCGTTTGGCGATGTGGCGTTCCATTTGCGTGCCCAAAATCAATTCGGGGTGCAAGGCGGCGACTTGTTTTTCCACTGCCATGTAGTCGTCGGTGATGAGTGCTTCAACACCGTAGCGTTTGGCGGCATCCCGCACTTCGCGGGCAAACTCGCGGCTGTAGGTGCCCAAGCCCACCACTTCAAAGCCCATTTCTTCCGAAGCGAAGCGGGCAGCGGCCACCACATGGGAGGCGTCGCCAAAGATGAACACGCGTTTGCCCGTCAGGTAGGTGGAATCGACCGAGCGCGAGTACCACACCGAGTGCGCATCGTCTTCCAAATCGGCAGGCACCTTCACACCGGCCAAGGCCGCCACTTCCTTCACAAAGTCGCGCGTGGCGCTCACGCCAATCGGGATGGTTTTGGTGAAGGGTTGGTTGAATTGACGCTCGAGCCACAAGGCCGCGGTGTTGGCCACTTCGGGGTAAAGCACCACGTTGAAGGAGGCCAAGGGGATGTTTTGCAAGTCAGCCACACAGGCATTCAAGGGGGCCACCACATTCACTTGGATGCCCATGTCTTCCAGCAACTTGGTGATTTCTTTCACGTCATCCCGGTGGCGAAAGCCCAACGCGGTGGGGCCCAAGATGTTGCAACTGGGTGCTTGCGCTTGGCGGTCAAAACCCTCGGGTGGCGACACGGCCACGTGGCGCAGCAGTTGGTAAAACGTTTCGGCCGCGCCCCAGTTTTCTTTGCGTTGGTAGGCGGGCAATTCAAGCGGCACCACCGGGATGGGCAGTTGCAGCGCTTGCGCCAAACCACCGGGGTCGTCTTGAATCAACTCGGCGGTGCAAGAGGCACCGACCAACATGGCGTTCGGTTTGAAACGCGCGTTGGCATGGGCCACGGCGTCTTTGAACAACTGCGCGGTGTCGCTGCCCAGGTCGCGTGCTTGGAAGGTGGTGTAGGTGACCGGTGGGCGTTTGCTGCGCCGCTCGATCATGGTGAACAACAAGTCGGCGTAGGTGTCGCCTTGCGGTGCATGCAACACGTAGTGCACATCTTGCATGGCCGTGGCGATGCGCATTGCACCGATGTGGGGTGGGCCTTCGTATGTCCAGAGCGTGAGTTGCATTGTTGCCTCAGGCGACCAGTTTGAGTCGACGAATCAGGGGGCGGCTGAACAAGCCCGCCAAGTCGCCCGCTTGCTCGTAGCCTTGGATCGGTGTGAACACCAATTCAATGGCCCATTTGGTGGTGAAGCCCTCGGCCTCCAAGGGGTTCGCCAACCCCAAACCGCAGACCACCAAATCAGGGTTGGCGTCGCGGCAGCGGTCGAGTTGCAATTCCACGTCTTGGCCTTCCACCACACGCGTGTTGGCGGGCAGTTGGTTCAGGTCGGCGTCCAGGTGTTTGCGGTGCACATAAGGCGTGCCCACTTCGGCCAGCTGCATGCCCAACTCGTGGTGCAGAAAACGCGCCAAAGGGATTTCCAATTGCGAATCAGGGAAGAAGAAGATTTTTTTGTCTTGCAATTCGGGGCGGTGCTTGCCGATGGCTTGCACCGCGCGTTTGCGTGGCGCATCGATGGCGGCTTCAAACACCGCGTTGGTGACACCAAAAGCATGGGCAGCTTCGGCCAACCAAGCGGTGGTGCCTTGGGCGCCCAGAGGGAAGGGCGCGGGCAGGTGTTGGGCACCCAGGTTTTCCAAGGCGCGGGCGGTGTCGGCCAAAAACGGCTGAGCCAACAAGAACACGGTGCCGGGGCCCACGGTGGGCAATTGCGTGCTGCGACGGGGTGGGAAAAAGTCCACGTCGGTCAAGCCCATCTTGCCGAACAAGCTGCGGAACTGGTCTTCCACCACATCGGCCAAGGTGCCCACCACCAACAGTTTTTTCTGCGTGCTGTCGGTGGTTTTCAAGGTGGGCACCAAGGCGGCCAAACAAGCGTCTTCGCCTTGGGTGAAGGTGGTTTCGATGCCGCTGCCCGAGTAGTTCAGCACCTTGACGCCACCGCCTTGACCGTACTGGGTGTTCAGGCGGTAGGCTGCACGTGACAAATCGAGTTTGATGACCTCGGAGGGGCAAGAGCCCACCAAGAACAGCAGCTTGATGTCGGGGCGGCGTTCCAACAAATCGGCGACGATCTTGTCGAGCTCTTCATTGCAATCGGCCAAACCGGCCAAATCGCGCTCGTCAATGATGGCGGTGCCGAACCGTGGCTCGGCAAAAATCATCACGCCGGCGGCAGACTGGATGAGGTGGGCACAGGTGCGTGAACCCACCACCAAGAAAAAAGCGTCTTGAATTTTGCGGTGCAGCCAAATGATGCCGGTCAGGCCGCAAAAAACCTCGCGTTGGCCGCGTTCGGTGGTGATGTCAGGGGCGCAAGCCTCGGCGGTGGCGCTGCGAATCGGGATGACCGGGCTCATGCGGAGGCTCCTTCTGGCAGCGAGGGACTGAGCGTCATGGCTTCAGCTTGCAGGCGAGCCGCCCGCAGTTTCCAAACAAACTGCGCGGCGTTGATGAGGTAGGCGGCGTAGGCGGCCAAGGCCAGCCAGAGTTGCTGGTTGGCCGACAAGCTGCCGGTGAACCAAGCCCACAAATACGCGGTGTGCAGGGCCAGCACCAACATGCTGAAGACGTCTTCCCAAAAGAAGGCGTGGGCGAACAGGTATTGGTCGAAGACCACTTTTTCCCAAATGCAGCCGGTGATCATGATGGTGTAGAGCGCGATGGTCTTCACCACCACCGAATACAAGGCCATGGTTTCGCCTTCGCCAGTCATGAGGCAGCGCACCACCAAACCCAGGCTGACCAGGAAAATCAGAAATTGAACCGGTGCCAAGATGCCTTGCACCAGCGTCCAGACAGATGCATCCCGCCGGATTTTTTGTTCCGGGGTGTAGAGCATGTGTGTTGAAGGGCTGTGGTCAGACATGTTTGTTTTTGTGGCTTTTCGTGTGCTTCGACTTTAGGGGGCAGGTGTACATCTGTCAACCCAAGTTGACGTATTTATTTGTTTACAAAACTAGGGTTTTCCATAGGAAAGCAATCGAAAATACAGATAAAACTATTCCGTCTGAGAATTTCAAAGCTTCATACAAGGGTCTCGTATGGAAAGCAGTGCGCTGTCCTTCAACTTGGAAACCAATGCCTCGTCACATGGCGTGGGCGGTTTGTTGCTGCACACCCTGAAACAAGGGGCGCAACACGCTCCGGTGATGCACGGCCGTTTGGATATGAAGCATGTCCAGGCCCTGTGCCAGGCCAGTTTGCAAGGTGCGCAGCAGTCGAGTGAGCTGGTTCACGGTTGGCTGGCAGCTGGCGTGGATATTGAAGATGTGTACTTGGAGGGCATCACCCCGGCAGCCCGTTTGATGGGCCAATGGTGGTGCGATGACGTGCTCGATTTCGCCAGTGCCAGCTTGGGCCACGCTCGTTTGCGCCATTTGTTGTTCGAGCTGAGTCCGGTGTTTTTGAAAAATGCCAGCGGCCAGGCCAAGGGCTTGAGCTGCTGTGTGGTGGGCGCTTTCCAAACCCAGCACACCATGGGCAGCTTCATGCTGTCCGAGTTTTTCCGCCGCACCGGCTGGCAAGTCAACCTTTTAGAGTGCGATTCGGCCGAAGAACTGCTTAAAAAACTGGCATCGGATTGGTACGACCTGCTGGCCATTTCGCTCAGTTGTGAGCAGCAACTCCCTGAAATTCGTCGGTCGATAAAGGCAATCAGGCAATCCTCAGCCAACCCACAAATTCAAATCATGGCGGGCGGCCCCTTGCTCAACACCCGCCCCGACATGCTGCTGAATTTGGGCGTCGAAGTGGTCGCCGAAGATGCCCGGGTGGCGCAAGAGCGGGCTTTGGAGATGGTCATGGCGGTGCGTTGCCGCAGTCAAATCGAGTTGACGTTGGTCAATGTCAATTGATTATGAGCTTTTGTCTATAAGAGTCTGATTATCTGTACACTATTAACATTGACAAAGCCAGTTCAAGACCCCTAAAAATAATATGAAAATCCCCAATTTCACAGCAGAAAAGTTGGCCCAACTCATTGGTGTGGCCTCTGATATTGCGCTGTTGGTGGACGAAAACGGCTTGGTGGTGGATGTTTCGGTGCGCAAAAACGAACTGGCTGCGCTCTCCTGCCAAACCTGGGTGGGCAAGTCTTGGGTCAGCACCGTCACCCCTGAAAGCGTGCCCAAGGTCAAGGAAATGCTGGCCGCGCCCAGCACCACGGCCGATATGCGCTGGCGGCACATCAACCACCCGTCCATGCAAGGCGAGGACGTGCCCATCCAGTATGTGGCGCTGCATTTCGAGAAAGAACACCGCACCTTGTTGCTGGGCCGCGACCTCGGAGCCATCGCCGTGCTGCAACGCCGTTTGGTGGAAACCCAGCAGTCCATGGAGCGCGACTATTTGCGCTTGCGTCACATCGAAGCCCGTTACCGCATTTTGTTTGACACCTCGAACGACCCGGTGATGGTGGTTGACGCCTTGAGCCAAAAAGTGGCCGAGGCCAATGTGGCCGCCATGGGGCTCATGAAAGACCAGACCAAGCGTTTGGTGGGCCGCGACCTGCTTGAATGTTTCGATGCGCAAAGCCATGACGAGGTGCAGTCCTTGCTGCGCATGGCCCATGCCACGGGGCGCATCGAGGTCTGCCGCGTCAAATTGCTGGGCTCGGAGCACGTCATCACCCTGACCGTCACGGTGTTTCGCCAAGAGGGCGGGGCGCAGTTTTTGGTGCGCTTCCTGCAAGCCGACCCGGTCTCCACCAGCCCCCTGGATTCAGACCAAACTTTGTATGCCGAGGCCATGCAACGGGCCCCCGAAGGCTTTGTGCTGACCGATAAAAACGGTCAAATCCGCTCGGTCAATTCCGAGTTCATGGCCATGGTCGGGGCCACCGCCCAGTCGCAATTGCAAGGCCAAACCCTGGACCAATGGCTGGTGCGTGGCAGCGTCGATTGGGGCGTGCTCAACACCCATTTGCGCCAACAAGCCAATGTGCGCGGCTTTGCCACCGACATCCGCAGCATGTCGGGCCTCAATTTGGCGGTGGATATTTCGGCCGTGGCCATCTCCGACAAAAGCCAAATGTTCGCGTTTTTCATCCGCGATACCAGCCGCCGCCGCCAGCAGGAAACCCCGGCCTCGGGCGGCATGGCCGGTTCGGTGGCCGAACTCTCACACTTGGTGGGGCGCATGCCGATGAAAGACATCGTCAACGAAACCACGGAAATGATCGAGCGCATGTGCATCCAGTCGGCGCTGGAGCTGACCCACAACAACCGCGCCTCGGCCGCCGAGATGCTGGGCCTGTCCCGGCAAAGCCTGTATGTCAAATTGCGGCGATTTGGCATCATTGACGACACCGAATCGGTCTGAAAGTGTAAACCCCAGTTGACAATGTGGCTTGTATGACCACAATGTCAGCATGAACCGTCCCGACCTCGCCACCGTCGCCGAGCTGCTCAAACCCATCACCTGGTTTCCGCCCATGTGGGCCTTCGCCTGCGGCATGGTCTCCACCGGTCAATCCCTCAGCGACAACTGGCTGCTCATCATCGGCGGCGTCTTGCTGGCCGGGCCCTTGGTCTGCGCCACCAGCCAAGCGGTGAACGACTGGTTTGACCGCCATGTCGACGCCATCAACGAACCCGATCGCCCCATCCCTTCAGGCCGCATGCCCGGCCGCTGGGGCCTGTACATCGCCGTCATTTGGACGGCGCTGTCCTTGTTGTGGGCTTGGCAACTCGGGCCGTGGGGCTTTGCCGCCAGTGGCCTGGGGCTGGTCTTGGCCTGGGCCTACAGCGCACCACCGGTGCGCCTGAAAGCCAATGGCTGGTGGGGCAACTCGGCCTGTGCGCTCAGCTATGAAGGACTCGCTTGGGTCACGGGGGCGGCGGTCATGTTGGGCGGGGCCATGCCCTCGCAAGACACCATTGTGTTGGCCTTGCTGTTCAGCTTGGGGGCGCACGGCATCATGACCCTGAACGATTTCAAAGCCGTGCAAGGCGATGCCCTCATGGGTGTGCGTTCCTTGCCGGTGCAAATGGGCGTGACCAAAGCCGCTTGGACCGCTTGCGGCTTCATGCTGGTGGCGCAATGGGCGGTGGCGGCATTGCTGGTGCATTGGGGCTCGCCAAATGCCGCGTTGGCGGTGTTGCTGCTGAGTGCGGCGCAACTGCCCCTGATGGTGCGCTTCATTCAACAACCGGTGGAAAAAGCCTTGAGCGTGAGTGCTTTTGGGGTGCCGCTGTTTGTCAGCGGCATGATGGTCAGCGCCTGGTCGCTGCGTGGTTTGCAGGAGGTGGTGTCATGAGTGCAACAGGATTTGGTTGGTTGCAAATCGCCCGATTGGGTTTGATCCAAGCTTGCATGGGCGCGGTGGTGGTGGTCACCACCTCGACCTTGAACCGCATCATGGTGGTCGAGTTGGCGCTGCCCGCGCTCTTGCCCGGTTTGTTGGTGGGCTTTCACTACCTGGTGCAAATGGTGCGCCCGCGCATGGGCTTTGGTGCCGACCAAGGGCGGCGTTGCACGCCATGGATGATGGGCGGCATGACGGTGTTGGCCACCGGTGGTTACTTGGCCAGCGTCGCCACGGTGCGCATGGCGCAAGACTTGACGGGCGGCATCGCTTTGTCGGTGCTCGCCTTCAGCTTGATTGGGTTTGGCGTCAGTGCCTGTGGCACCTCGTTGTTGGTAATGATGTCCAAGCGGGTCGCTGAGACACGCCGCGCTCCTGCGGCCACCGCCGTGTGGATGATGATGATCGTGGGCTTTGCGGTCACCGCCATCTCGGTCGGCAAGTTGTTGCAACCGTATTCCCCTGAACGCTTGCTCGACATCAGTGCCAGCCTGAGTGTCTTGGTTGTCATCATCACGGGCTTGGCCTTGTGGGGCTTGGAGGGCCCAGCCAGCAACTTGGTGTCGGCTGATAGCAAGCCAGTGCACCCACAAGATTTCAAACAAGCCTTGGCCAGTGTGTGGGACGAACCGCAAGCCAAAGCCTTCACCGTGTTTGTGTTTTTATCCATGCTGGCCTACAGCGCCCAAGACCTGATCTTGGAGCCGTTTGCGGGTGCGAGTTTTGGTTTGACACCGGGCGAGACCACGCAGTTGTCGGGCTTGCACCATTCGGCCGTGTTGTGCGGCATGTTGATCGTGGCGCTGGCCGGCAGTTCGTGGATTGCCGGCCGCTTGGGTTCGGTGCAAAGTTGGATGGTCGGTGGTTGCGTGGTGTCGGGCGTGGCCATGGTGGGCTTGTGCATGGCGGGCATATCTGGGCCACCTTGGCCGCTGAAGGCCAATGTGTTTTTGCTGGGTGTCGCCAACGGCAGTTTTTCCATCGCTGCCATCGCCACCATGATGCGCTTGGCCACGCAAGGCGGTGAAGACCGCGCTGGCACCCGCATGGGTTTGTGGGGCGCGGCGCAAGCCATCGCCTTTGGTGTCGGTGGCTTGTTGGGCACTGGTGCCAGCGACTTGTCCCATTTGTTTGTGAACGCGCAAGGCGCTGCTTATGCCTGTGTGTTTGGTTTCGAAGCGCTGATGTTTGCCATGTCAGCCGCGTGTGCGGTGTGGGTGGGGCGTTACGACGCACCGCGCACACCTTCTTTGTCCCTGCCGGCCAGCCATCATTCCAAGGAGTTGGGCCATGAATACTGATACCTATGACGTGATCGTGATTGGGGGTGGACCCTCAGGTGCCACGGCGGCCGACGACCTGGCCTTGCGCGGATGGAAGGTGTTGTTGCTGGACCGCCAAGGCCGCACCAAACCCTGTGGTGGTGCCATCCCACCGCGCTGCATCAAAGACTTTGACATCCCCGACCATTTGCTGGTGGCCAAAGCGCGGTGTGCCCGCATGATTTCGCCCAGCGACAACAAGGTGGACATCCCGATTGAAAACGGTTTTGTCGGCATGGTGAACCGCGACAGCTTCGACGAATGGTTGCGTGAACGCGCACGCTCGCATGGCGCGACACGCTTGCGGGGTTCGTTCTCCAAAATCACACGTGACGCCGATGGTGTGGCGCGGGTGCACATTGGCGGTGTGGACGACAAAGCGCCTGCGCAAAGTTTGCGTGCGCGTTTCATCGTGGGCGCGGATGGGGCCAAGTCCGAGGTGGCCCGCCAAACCATCGAGGGGGCAGAGCGCACCAAGTATGTGTTTGCTTATCACGAGATCGTGCGGGCGGCCAATGGGCAAGCCGACTACGACCCGGATCGCTGCGACGTCTATTACCGAGGCAGTTTGTCCCCCGATTTTTATGGCTGGGTGTTTCCGCACGGCGACACCATGAGCATTGGCACCGGCAGTGCCGACAAAGGTTTTTCATTGCGCAGTGCGGTGGCGCGTTTGCGTGAAACCGCGGGCTTGAGCAACGTGGAAACCTTGCGCCGCGAAGGCGCACCGATTCCCTTGAAGCCCTTGCCCAAATGGGACAACGGCCGTGACATCGTGTTGGCTGGTGACGCGGCAGGTGTGGTGGCCCCTGCTTCTGGTGAAGGTATTTACTACGCCATGGCCTGTGGCCGCATGGCCGCGGACGCGGTGCAGTTGGCGTTGGAAACCAACAACCCGGTGCACTTGAAACAAGCCCGCAAAGTGTTCATGAAAGACCACGGCAAGGTGTTTTGGGTGCTGGGCATCATGCAGTATTTCTGGTATCAGAACGACCGCCGCCGCGAAAAATTTGTGAAGATTTGCGAAGACAAAGACGTGCAACAACTCACCTTCGAGTCCTACATGAACAAGGTCTTGGTGCGCAAAAAACCCATGGCCCATGTGCGCATCTTTTTCAAAGATTTGGCGCACTTGTTTGGCATGGTTCGCACATGAATGCTGCCAAGCGTTGGGGTGGCTTGGGCATCGCCTTTGCCTGCAGTTTTTTGGTGGCCGGCATTGGTGGTTCGCTCACAGATTTAGGCCCTTGGTACCTCGCCTTGAAGCAACCGGCCTGGAAGCCGCCGGACATTGCTTTTGGCCCCATCTGGACGACCATCTTCACCTTGTGTGCCCTCAGTGGTTGGGGTGCGTGGCAGCTGGCGAAAAGCTTCCGACACAAGCTGGCTATTGCCTTGATGTTTGGCATTAATGGCGCGTTGAATGTGCTTTGGAGCTGGTTGTATTTCACCCTGAAGCGCCCCGACTGGGCACTGAATGAACTCTATGTGCTGTGGGCTTCGGTGTTGCTGCTCATCTTTGGTTTGTGGCGCATCTCCAAGCTCTCAAGCATCATGATCCTGCCCTACTTGATCTGGGTCACCGCAGCGGGTTTGTTGAACCAGAGCACGATTGAACTCAACGGTCCGTTTGGGCCTTGAGGGCAAGCCACTTCAACACTTCTAAAGCACAAAGCGGTGGGTTTTCTTCGTGCGCCAAATGGCCCAAGCCTTGAAGTGACAAGAGCGCAGCGCCCGGGATGCGTTGCTGCGCGGTGACGGCATGGTCGTGTGGCACGGCTTGATCGTTCTCAGCGGCCAAGATCAACACCCGGTTTTTCAGTTCGGCGAGTTGCTGGGGCAGGGGTCCCAAGTCGTGGTGCAACATCATTTGCAACACGCCTTGCACATGCGAAGGCGACTGCATCAACAGTTTGTAGCAAGCCGCATCTTCAGCTGCCAAGTGCGAGCCGGTGCTGCTCAAAATTTTCCCAACCCAACTTTCTTGCTGCATGGCTTTGGCAAACAGCCACGCCGACAAGGGGTTGAGTGAAATCAGTTTGGCCGACAAGGGAAACAACCAATGCGCCGCGCCCGACAGGGGCAACCACGCGGGGTTGAAGGCCACCAGATGCGGGGCGGGTCGATCAGGGTGGTTCAACAACCAACGTGCGGCCAAGGTGGCACCGGCTGAATGCCCCACCACCACTTGCGGCCAGGTTTGCAATTGCGTCATCAAACCATGCAGTGCTTGCGCCATGTCGGGCAAACCAGCGGCGTGTGCCGAAGGTGTGCTGCTGAACGCATGGCCGGGCAGGTCGATGAGCATGACGCGGTAATGCGCCGCCAACAACGGCGCCATGCCACGCCAACTGTGGGTCGATGCGCCCAAGCCGTGCAGCATCAACAACAAAGGACCTTCTCCCAAAGTTTGCACATGCCAACGCAAGCCCGCAGCATTGACAAACTGGCTGTGCTTTGACAAGGGCCAATGCGACTGGTGTTGTTCCCAGGACAGGGCTGGGTAGAACGACTCGAACATGGGCCTCAGCGGATGAAAGCAATCGCGTCGGCCACGCGTTGCGAGGCCACATAAGGCATGGGCAAATAACGCGCTTGCATGGCTTGCGACAGCTCTTGTGCATGGCCGGTGGGTTGCACGGCCGTGTCAATCCACAGCGATGCAAAACCCAAACGTGCCCACTGTTGCGCCCATTTCATCGCGTCTTCTTGCGCTTGCGCGCGGCCGCCCAAGCCTTCAAGAGTGACATTCGCTTTGCCATCGCTCAGCATCACCAACAAGGGTGTCATGCCCGCACGTTGCAAAGCCAGCGCTTGTTCGCTGGCGTGTTTCAACGCGAGTGCAATGGGTGTGCCGCCACCGCCGGGCAAACCGGCCAAGGCTTTTTTCGCCCGCACCAAAGAGCGCGTGGCGGGCAACAAGGTTTGCACCTGTGAGCCGCGAAACGCGATCACGCAAACACTGTCGCGCCGCGCATAAGACTGTTGCAACAGCAAGTCCACTGCGCCTTTGGCCTCGGCCAAACGGGCCAATGCCGCCGAGCCCGAGGCGTCCATCGCCACGATGATGCAAGACGCGGCTTTGTGTGCAAAACGCTGCACATGAAAATCTTCGGTGCGGATGGCGATGCGTTGACCAGCGTGTTGACTGCGCAGTTTTTGTTTCGGTGCCGCAGCCCGCAAGGTGGCCAGCAAATGCAAACGTGCACCTGCACCGGGTTTGCCAAGTCGTGGCGACAAAGGCCTGCCGCGTTGTTTCGAGAGTTGCGCTTGGCCACTGCTGCCGCTGCTGCTCTGTGGTTTGGTTTTTGCGCCACCCAGCAAAAGTTGATCGAGCAACTTCGGGGGCAGGCTGGCAATGGCCGCGGCCAACAACAGGTCTTCCAAAGCTTCAGGCTCGCTGCTGGGTGCTTGATCTGGTTCGTTCTGGGTGTCGTTGTCAGGGGCTTCGGGTTCGGGCGCTGGTGGCTCGGGCGGCTGTTCAGCGTTCGCGTTGGCAGGCATGCGTGTCGCGCGGGGCGACAACACCATTTGCACCGCGAACTGCAGGTCTTCGTCGTCCAACTGGGTGCGCTCGTGCAAGGCGGCGTTCACACAGGCCAGTCGTTGCGCCAACAAACAAGCCCGCAGGTTGTCCACGCCCAGCGCCAGTGCCACTTCGCACAAGGCTTGTTGTTGCGCCGTGGTGGCTTGCACTTGGCGCAACAAGTTGCGCACGTGTTGGCATTCATGGGCGGGCAAGGGCGCGAGTTGTTCTTCGCTTTTGCGCCAATCCACGGCTTGCACATCCAGCCACAGCGCCAAACGCTCTTTCAATTTCAAGGGCACACCGGGCTCGTCGTCCAAAGATTCATCGAGAGCCACGACGCCAAAACGGCTGGAGTGCAGGCTGTTCAAGGACAGGCCTTGCACCTGGCCTTGGTCTTGCGCTTGCAACAACATGGCCAAGGTGGATGGACTGAGTTTTTCGGCCATGGGCAACAGCACCAAACCTTCATCGGCTTGCGCCAACAAACCGCGTTGTTCCACGACACGGCCTTGCGCCAAGGTGACGGACAAATCGATGCCGCCCAACAAGCGTTCGTGGTCGATGTGGTGCGGCATGCGCTTTAAGTTCAGGCCGAGTTGTTGCAACTGCGTGAGCCAGGTTTGCCGCACCGGCCCAAAACCCGCTTTGAGCCAGACACCGCCCAAACCCACCGGATCGACCTGCAAACACAAGAGCGCACGTTGCGCCTGGTCCCAGGCGTCCAGCATCAGGCCAGCACCTCGTCCAAGCTGCGTTGCACCCGCTCGCCCGAGCCGGTGTCGTCCAGCGGATTGCGGCGCAAACGATGGCGCAAAGCCAGCGGCGCGATGGCCCGCAAATGCGCCGCCGTGACTTTCTTCGCGCCGTGCAAGGCGGCATAGGCGCGTGTGGCCCGCATGAGCGTGAGTTCGGCCCGCAAACCGTCGGTGCCCAAGGCGTGGCAGAGCTTGGCGCACAAGCGCAACAGCTCGTCGGGGATCTCCAATTGGCCCACCGCTTTTTGCGCTTTCAAAATGCGCTGGCGCAGTTTGGTGTTGTCGGCTTCCCAGTCGGCTTTGAAGCCCTCGGGGTCGCGGTCGAAGGCGTCGCGGCGCTTGATGACCTGCACCCGCAAATCCAGGTCTTGCGGGGTACGCACTTCCACGCTCAGGCCGAAACGGTCCAGCAGCTGCGGGCGCAATTCACCTTCTTCCGGGTTGCCGCTGCCAATCAGCACGAACTTGGCTGGATGCCGCACGCTCAGGCCCTCGCGCTCGACCAAGTTTTCGCCGGAGG
Organism: Comamonadaceae bacterium; assembly: GCA_947448745.1. Lineage (GTDB taxonomy): Bacteria > Pseudomonadota > Gammaproteobacteria > Burkholderiales > Burkholderiaceae_C > Limnohabitans. The sequence goes on along the minus strand of CANFOQ010000049.1, from coordinate 1,000 downwards.
CGGCGACGTCAATCAGCAGATCGACCAAATGGTCTTCCAGCAAATTCACTTCGTCGATGTACAAAAAGCCGCGGTTGGCCTGGGCCAGCAGGCCGGGGGCGAATTGCTTGACGCCTTGCGACAAGGCTTTTTCCAGGTCCAGCGCCCCGACCACGCGGTCTTCGGTGGCACCCAGCGGCAGGTCGATGACCGGCACCGGGCGCTTGGCGGTTTTGGGTTTGTCGGTTTTCAGAGCGGCGCAGTGTTCGCAGCCGCTGTGCTTGTCTTTGGGTGCGCAGCCGTAGGGGCAGCCCAGCACGACCTCGATGGGCGGCAGCAGGTCGGCCAGCGCCCGCACGGCGGTGGATTTGCCGGTACCCCGGTCGCCCAGCACCAGCACGCCACCGACGGTGGGGTCGACGGCGACCACTTGCAGGGCCATGCACATTTCATCTTGACCCACGATGGCCGCAAAGGGGAAGGTTTTCGCCATAGACGTTCCAAATGCCAAACTGCGGGGATGCTCTTGGAAATGGCTCGAAATGTCAAGCCAGATTGACACTTTCGAGGGTAATCCTGATGGACTCATGCGGGCTAATTGGGGTCAGATTCCAATTGTTTTGCCCTGCTGGTCAGAAGTCACGCACAAGCCGCCCGCCATGGGGACGCATTTTTCTGGTCTTTCGCTCAAAAAATGGTCCCCAGGCCGGGCGGCTTTGGAGTGATGTTTCAGCTGGCAGAACATGGTGGGTCGGATGCGTAGCGAACGTCGCAGCTCCGCTGCGGTGAGCGGCAGACGAGCCGACCGTGGTCGGCAAGCAGCAGTGGTTTTTGGGGCTGCCCAAAAAGCCTTGTTTTGAGGGGGTGGTCAGCAGGGACGGGGCTTGCCGGCGTTTTTATGATACATAAATTCAAAGTTTTGCTGTTTTCTTGTATCACTCGCCCAAACAATTGGGGTCAGATTCCAATTGTTTAGCGAACGTCGCAGCTCCGCTGCGGTGAGCGGCGGACGAGCCCACCG
>CANFOQ010000048.1 GCA_947448745.1 Comamonadaceae bacterium | reverse complement strand
TGTGCCCGGCGGTGACGATTCCCGAGATCGTCATGCAAATGGTCAAAGCGCTGGCCTGGGTTTGGCGGCACATCGACACCTGGGGCGGCGACGCCAGCCGCATCCACGTGGCCGGGCATTCGGCCGGCGGGCATTTGGCGGCCATGATGCTGGCCTGTGATTGGCGGGCCTACGGACCCGACTTGCCGCCCGACTTGGTGAAGTCAGCGCTGTCGGTGTCGGGCCTGTACGAGCTGGACTCCATGCGCCGTTCGCCCTTGCTGCAAGAGGCGCTGCGTCTGGACGAAGAACAGGTGTTGAAGGCCAGCCCGGCATGGTTGCCCGCGCCCAAGCGCGGGGCGTTGCACAGCGTGGTGGGGGGCTTGGAGAGTGAGGCGTTTTTGGCGCACAACCAGCTGATTCAAAAGTCCTGGGGCACACAGCGCGTGCCGACGGCGCAGGTGCTGCCCGGCTTGCACCACTTCAGCATGATGAACGCCTTTGCCACGCCCGGCCACGCCTTGAACCAGCAGGTGCTGGCGCTTTGTCAGGGCAAGGCCTGACGCGGAAACAAGCCACTCGCCATGGCCGTGCCCAGCAAGATGACGACGCCCGCCAGCAGCATGGTGCCGGTGACGACTTCATCCAGCGCGAAGACGCCGATCAGGTTGGCGAACAAGGGGATCAGGTAGGTCAGGGTCATGGTGCGGGCCGCACCGGTTTTGGCGATCAATCGAAAGTAAATCACATAGGCCAAGCCGGTGCTCATCACGCCGACCGCCAACAGGCTCAGCCAAGCTTGCGTGCTGGGCCAGGCTGATGGCCAATACCAAAGCCCCGGCAAGGCGAGGACGGCGCAGGCGGCCAACTGGCTGCCCGCGGCGATCACCATCGGTGGGACGTGCTTCATGTTGCGTTGCGAATAAATCGAGCTGAAGCCGTAGCAACTGGTGGCCGTGAGACACGCCAAGATGGCCCAGCCCGAACCGCCCGTTTTGAAGGTGACACCGCCGGGGGCGCTGGCCGCCAACCACGCGGCACCTGAAAAGCCCAACAGCAAACCCCATCCGCGCCAACGCGTGGGGCGGTCTTTCAACCAAAGCCAAGCGATCAAAGCGCCAAACAAAGGGGTGGTCGAGTTCAGGATGGAGGACAAGCCGGTGGTGATGGATTGCAACGCAAATGCGAAGCAGAAAAACGGCACGGCCGAATTGAAGACGCCCATGCCCAATAAGTTTTTCCATTGTTGGCGCAACACGGATGTTTGTTGTTGCCAAAGCAAAAAGGGCAGCAGCGTGAGCGAGGCGATGCTGACGCGCATCCATGCGGTGGGCAGCGGGCCAAATTCATGCACACCCATGCGCATGAAGAAAAACGAAGAGCCCCAAATCATGCCCAACAACACAAACTCTGGCAGCCAATCGCGCCGTCGCAATCCCACAGTCACAAAAGCATGCCCTCGCGTTGCAGCAAAGCCAGTTTGCGATCCAAGCCACCGGCATAACCGGTGAGGGCACCATTTGCACCGACCACGCGGTGGCAGGGCACGATGATGCTCCATGGGTTGCGACCCACCGCCATGCCCACCGCACGTGCGCCCTTGGGATGGTTCAGGTGCTGGGCCAGTTGGCCATAGGAAGTGAAGCGGCCAAAGGGAATATCGCGCAAGGCCTGCCACACTTGTTGTTGAAAACAACTGCCACCCATCGCTTCGAGTTGCAGTTCAAACTGTTGGCGTTGCCCGGCAAAGTATTCGCCGATTTGTTGCTTGGCTTCGCGCAACCAATGCAGGCTCGGTCCCCAAGGCAGTTGATCGATGTCGGGGCGGTGTTGTTGATTGTCAAACCAAGCACCGGCCAAACCCGCTTCACTGGCCACCAAACTCATGCGGCCCAAAGGCGTGTTGATGGGCATTTGCCACAGCTTGGCGGTTGCAGTTAGGGCGGTTTGTGCAAAGGACATGGGGTTGTCGATGTTGCTCAAGGAAGGGGAGCGCCATCATAAGCCGAGTGCATCGGCTGAACTGTCAGATGCCCCGCCTACAATGCGCGACCATGCAAATCTCAGCTCATGTGTTCAAGGCTTATGACATCCGCGGTGTGGTGCCCACCGCACTCAACGCCGAGGTGGCCACAGCACTGGGCAAAGCCTTTGGCACCCAAGCGCTGGCGCAAGGCGAAACCACGGTGGCTGTGGGCCGCGATGGTCGATTGAGTGGTCCGGCGCTTGCCACTGCCTTGGTGCAAGGATTGATGGACGCCGGAGTGCACGTCATCGACGTTGGCATGGTCACCACGCCGCAACTTTATTTCGCCGCCAACACCTTGTGCACCAGCGGCATTCAAATCACGGGCAGCCACAACCCCAAGGACTACAACGGCTTCAAGATGGTGATGGCTGGCCGTGCCATTCACGGCGAAGAAATTCAAGGCTTGCGCCAAATGATGCAAGACGAAAGCTGGGTGTTGAAAGCCGGTGGCAGCGTCAAACAGATCAGCGTGAATGCGTCCTACCAAGAGCGCATCGTGCAAGACATTCACCTGAGCCGCCCGCTGCGCATCGTGGTCGACAGTGGCAACGGCATCGCAGGCGCATCGGCACCCGCCATCTTGCGGGCCATTGGTTGCGACGTGATCGAACTCTTCAGCGAAGTCGATGGTGAATTTCCCAACCACCATCCCGACCCCAGCAAGCCCGAAAATTTGAAAGACCTGATCGCCGCTTTGCAAAGCAGCGGTGCCGAATTGGGTTTGGCCTTTGATGGTGACGGCGACCGCTTGGGCATCGTCACGAAGGATGGTCAAACCATCTACCCCGATCGGCAAATGATGTTGTTTGCCCAAGATGTGCTCAGCCGTGTGCCCGGTGGTTCCATCGTCTTTGATGTGAAATGTTCGCAGCAACTGGCACCCGCCATTCGTGCCGCGGGCGGTGTACCGGTGATGTTCAAAACCGGCCACTCGCTCATCAAAGCGCAGATGAAAGCCATCGATTCACCATTGGGCGGCGAGATGAGCGGCCATGTGTTTTTCAAAGAGCGTTGGTATGGCTTTGACGATGGCACCTATGCCGGGTGTCGGTTGTTGGAAATCCTCAGCCGCTCGCCCGACGCGAATGCCGTGCTGCACGCCTTGCCCACCAGCCAATCCACCCCCGAGTTGAACGTGGCGTGTGCAGAAGGTGAACCGCACCGCGTGACCGCTGAACTGCTGAAACGTGCACAAACCCAAGGCATGCCTTCCCCCGAACACCACCCCGTGTTGTGCGACATCGACGGTGTGCGTATCGACTGGGCCGATGGTTTTGGTTTGGTGCGGGCCTCCAACACCACACCTGTTTTGGTGCTGCGTTTTGAAGGCCAAACCACCGAGGCATTGCACCGCATTCAACACGACATGATGGCCTTGCTGCGCGACGTCAAACCCGATGCCCAGGTGCAAGAGGCCGCGCATTGAGGGTGTTGGTCGTCAAGCTGTCGTCGCTGGGCGATGTGATTCAAACCTTGCCGGTGCTGCACGATATCCACCAACACTTTCCACAGGCGCGGATTGATTGGGTGGTGGAAGAAGGCTTTGCCGATGTGCTGCGCACCGTGCCCAGCATTGACCGCGTGATACCGATTGCGCAAAGGCGATGGCGCAAACAACCCTTCAGCGCTGCCAGTCGCCAAGGCTGGCAAGATTTTTGGAACACACTGCACGAAGTGGACTATGACTTGGTGATTGATTTTCAAGGTCTCATCAAATCAGCACGTGTGGCGCGTGGTGCGCGATTGGCCCCAGGGGGTGCCAGCGTCACCTATGGCAATGCCAGCGATTTGTGCGGTTATGAATGGCCTGTGCGTTGGATGCTGACGCGCACCGTGCCGATGGAAAAAACCATCCATGCAGTGGCGCGGTACCGCAGTTTGGCCGCCCGCGCTTGTGGCCAGAGCGCCGCAGATTGGTTGGCTCAAGCGTCCACCTATCCTTGGCCCATGCAAGCTGCCTCAAAACCGCCTGTGGTGGTGTTCGCCCATGGCACCACGCGCCCAGACAACGAATGGCCCATGGCGCATTGGGCGTCCCTTGGCATGCGTTTCATCGCACAAGGTTGTCATGTCGCTTTGCCGCAAGCTTCGTCCACCGAGCAAGCCTGGGCCAATGACTTGGCCGCGCAGTTGGGCGACACCTGTGAGGTCTGGCCCAAGTTGCATTTGGCCCAGGTGCAACACCGCATGGCCCAAGCCTGTTTGGTGGTGGGTGTCGATTCAGGGCTGAGCCATTTGGCCGTGGCACTGCAACTCCCGGTGGTGCAAATCTTCAGTCAACCACGTGTGGCCCGAGCCGGTCCGGTGGGCTGTGCGCACCAACAAGCGGTCGGTGGAACGCATGTTCCAAGCGTCGATGAAGTTTGGCACATGCAAGCCCAAGTGATGGCGACAGCGCCTGCAAGGCCGCTCTCATGATGCGCTTGGCTTATTCATGGTTGATGTGGCTGCTGACCCCCGCCTTGTTGGGCAAGTTGTATTTGCGCGCTGGTCGCGAGCCGGTGTATGGGCAAGCGTGGCCAGAGCGTTTTGGTTTTTACAAGCAGCGCATCCAGCCCGGTGCGGTCTGGTTGCACGCGGTTTCTTTGGGAGAAACACGCGCGGCACTGGCCTTGGTGCGGGCGTTGCGTCAAGCCCACCCCGGTGTGCGTTTTGTTTTCACGCATGGCACAGCCACTGGGCGTGTCGAGGGCGCATCACTCATGGCTGAAGGCGATGTGCAGTTGTGGCAACCCTGGGACACGCCGCAAGCGGTGCAGCGTTTTTTCAAGCATGTGCAGCCGTGCATGGGTTTGTTGATTGACACCGAGGTGTGGCCCAACCTGATGCATGGCGCAAGCGCTCAGAGCGTGCCGGTGGTCTTGGCCAACGCCCGCATGAGCGCCAAATCGTTTCGCAGCGCCATGCGCTGGCAAGGTTTGGCGCGTCCAGCCTTCACAGGTCTGCATGCCGTGTTGGCACAGACCGAAGAAGATGCCAAGCGTTTGCGCAGTTTGGGTGCGAATGTCCAAGCCGTCACCGGCAACTTGAAATTCGATGCCGAGCCCGATGCGCATCTGCTGGCGCTGGGCCACGCGTGGCGTGATCAAAGCGCGGTGCCCGTGGTGATGTTGGCCATTTCGCGCGAAGGCGAAGAGGCTGCCTTGTTGCAAGTGCTGCAACAACACCCCCAGTACCTGCAAGGTGTGCAATGGTGGTTGGTGCCGCGCCATCCACAGCGCTTTGATGAAGTGGCCAGCTTGGTGCAACAAAGCGGCATGCCCTTGGTGCGGCGCAGTGCATGGTCGGCCTCACCCCACAGCAGCGAACTGGCCAACAACGAAGCCGTGGTGGTGGGGGACTCGTTGGGCGAGATGGCGTTTTACTTTGGCGCAGCCCGCGTGTGTTTGTTGGGCGGCAGCTTCGAGCCCTTGGGCGGTCAAAACCTGATTGAAGCCTGTGCTTGTTCGTGTCCCGTGGTGATGGGGCCGCACACCTTCAATTTCAAACAGGCCGCTGAATGGGCGTTGAAAGCGAAAGCGGGTGTGCGGGTTTTGGACATGACCGAGGCGGTGCGGGTGGCGCATGGCTTGGCATTGAACCCGGCTGCACAAACCACCATGGCTGCTGCGGCCTTGGCCTTCACACAAGCGCATCAAGGGGCGGTGGCCCAAAGCGTGGCGCTGCTGAAAGACCTGGTGAAAGTCTAAAAAAAAGGCTTGTGTGTTGCACAAGCCTTTTGATGTTTCCAAGCGATCTTCAGGGTGCCAACAATTGGTTGATGTCTTGCAGGTCCTGCAATTGCAAACTGCCGCTGAGTTGACGCAACTTCAGGTGACCCACCAACACGTCGTAACGCGCCTTGGCCAATTTGGCCTTGGTGTCATAGAGCTTGCTTTGCGCGTCCAACACATTGATGTTGATGCGCACGCCCACCGAGTAACCAAGCTGATTCGCTTCCAAGGCCACTTGGCTGGATTCTTCGGCGGCTTTCAAGGCCTTGGCCTGGCCCACGCCCGACACCACACCGAAATAGGCCGCGCGGGTGGCTTGGGCGATGTTGCGGGTGGCGTTGTCCAAATCGGCACTGGCTTTGCCGGCCAAGGACATGGTTTCACGCACACGGTTGCTGAGCGCATTGCCGTTGAACAAGGGGTAGTTCAAGACCACGGCGCCGGTGGCCAAGCCAAGGTTGTAGTCCTTGGACATCGCCAAGGCTGCAGTGCCGTTGATGTTGGTTTGCAGGGTGTAGCTGAGTTGCAAATCCACCGTGGGTTTCAAACCCGCATTGGCTTTGTCAATGTCAAACTTGGCCACGTCCACCCCGATGCGGGCTTGCTTCACGGAGGCATTTTGTTGCGCACTCAAAGCCACCCATTCGTCCACATTGGCGGGTTGGGGCGCTTGTGGCATGGCACTCAGGGCCACGGCTTTGGGGTTCAAGTCTGACTTGCCCACGAGTTGATCCAAGGCCATTTTTTTCACGCGCAAGTCATTGGCTGCAGCGATTTCTTGCGCCACCACCAGGTCGAAACTGGCTTGCGCTTCGCGGGTGTCGGTGATGGTGCTGGTGCCAACTTCGAAGTTGCGTTTGGCAAACGCGAGTTGCTCGGACACGGCCTTGAGCTGGGCCTGGACGAAGGTGAGGCTGTCTTGGCTGGCCAAGACATCGAAATAAGCTTGGCTCAGGCGCACCATCAGGTCTTGCTCGGCGGCCCGCAGTTGTTCGTCAGCCAGTTTCAACAGCAAATTCGCTTGCGACACCTCGGCGTTGTCTGCCGGGCGGTACAAAGGCTGGCTGCCAGCGATGGTGGCGGTGCCTGCGCTGTAACCCCGTGCGGCGGCCAAGTTGGTGTCGATGCTGTTGGTGTTGCCATTCAAATTCAGGTTGACCATGGGACCCAGCTTGGCCTGGGCTTGTTCCACTTTGCGCTTGGTGGCTTCGGCTTGCAATTGCACCGACTTGAAGGCGGCGTCAAAGTCGCGGGCCGCGTCAAACATCTCAACCAGGCTTTGCGCTTGGGCTGCGCCTGCAAAGGCCATGCTCATGGCCGCGATCAAGGGCAGGGTGCGAAACAATTTCATGGACTACTTTCGTTGTGACTACGTGGTTAAAACTGGAAGGCGGGTGTTTCGGCAAACCCATGCAGACGCGGTGTCACCACGTCCCACAAAATCTGGCTGTGCATGCTGCCATCAGCCAAGACGGTGAAGCGTGTGGCATGCATCATCGGGTCGTCGCCAACGATAGCCAACAAACGGCCACCGGGTTGGAGCATGCTGAACAAAGCTTGTGGCACCTCGGCCACCGAGCCGCCCAAGACGATGGCATCAAACTTTTCACTCAACTGCGGCACGCCTGTGCTGTGCCGCACTTGCGCATTGCGGATACCGGCTTGCGCCAAGTGTTGCTGGGCGCTGGTCACCATGTCGGCGTGTTGCTCCAAGCTGGTCACTTGCGCGACAGACTGGGCCAACAAAGCGGTGAGGTAACCGCTGCCGGCGCCCACTTCCAACACGGATTCATGGGGTTTCAATTGCAGGTCTTGCAACAAGCGGGCATCCACGCGGGGCACCAGCATGTGCTCGCCGTGCGGCAGCGGAATCTCGGTGTCGCTGTAGGCCAAGGCGGCGCAAGCGCTGGGAACAAACAGGCTGCGGTCAAGCTGGGACAACAGATCGAGCACACGCTTGTCCAACACATTCCAAGTGCGGATTTGCTGTTCGACCATGTTGAAGCGGGCAAGTTCGTGGTTCATGTGATTCTTTTTTCCAGTCTTCAATTTTAGCCAGCCGTCAAAGGCTGGCAGCACGGTGGCCATTCCACTTGCGCTTGAGCCATTGGCTCAGATCGTCGAGGTAGCAGTAGACCACGGGGACCACCACCAAAGTGAGCAGTGACGAAGTGATGACGCCGCCAATCACCCCTTGCCCCATGGGGGCGCGTTGCTCCGAGCCTTCGCTGACCGACAACGCCAAAGGCAACATGCCAAACACCATGGCCAGGGTGGTCATCAAGATCGGGCGCAGCCGCACTTTGGCGGCCATCAACAAGGCCTCGTTGCGCGGCAGGGCGGGTTCGCGGCTGCCGTCATGGCGCAGCAAACCTTCACGGGCGCGGATGGCAAAGTCGAGCAACAAAATCGCATTCTTCGTCACCAAGCCCATCAGCATGATGACGCCAATCACCGAGAACATGGACAGCGTGGAGCGAAACACCATCAGCGCCAACACCACACCAATCAAGGTGAGCGGCAACGAGGTCATGAGGGCCAGCGGCTGCAAAAAGCTTTTGAACTGGCTGGCCAAAATCATGTAGATGAAGATGATGGCCATGGCCACGGCAATGAGGGCGTACTGGAAGGATTCCTTCATGTTTTTGGTGGAGCCACCAAACTGGTAGCGGTAACCATCAGGCATGGGTATCTCGGCCATGATGGCTTGAATGTCTTTGGACACATCGCCACCCGGGCGGCCATAGGTGTTGCCACTGAAAGCGACTTCGCGCGAGAGTTCGCGCCGGTTCACTTGGTTGGGGCCAACACCTTCTTTCACCTGCGCCACTTGGTTCAAGCGCACGATCCGGGCACTGCCGTCTGGTCCTTGACCGACATTGAAAGGCAAGCGTTCCAGGTCTTGCGGCGCGGTGCGCAGCGTGGGGTCCAAGCGCACCAACACGTCATAGGTTTGGTCGTTGCTGGCCCGCCAAACACCAACGCTTTGGCCTGCCACCAAGGTGCGCAGTTGGTTCGCGATGCTGCCCACGCCCAAACCAAAATCCGCCGCGGCTTCGCGCTTGATGCTGATGTCCACCGTGGGTTTGTTGGGCTTCACACTCGACTCGATGTCCACAAATCCAGGCACATTCGCCACCTTGGCCATGACCACCGCGGCCAAGCGTTCCAACTCGGCTTGGTCGGGGCCCAGCAAATAAAACTCGATTTGCTTGGAGCCGCCCACTGAATCGAGCAAGCCCACATGCGTGACGGTCAGGCCGGGCATGTTGCGCAAACGATCGCGGATTTGGGGTGTGAAGTCGTTGATGTTGAAGTTGCGCAAGTGCCGGTCCAACATCCTGAAATACACGTTCGCGTAAATCTTGCCGTTGGCGTTGCCGGTATTGATGGTGCTGAGGGTGTAGCGCACCTCGGGGAAGCTGCGCAGCATGGCCTCGACTTCTTTGGCCTTGGCCTCGGTCACTTGCAACGACGAACCCACTGGCACATAAAAGGTCACCGAGGCTTCGGAGTAATCGGCTTTGGGCACGAACTCGGTGCCCAGCATCGGCACCATGAACAGGCTGCCAATGAAGACCGCCAAGGCCAGCAAGACGGTGATCAAACGGTGCCGCAAGGCTTTGGCCAACAAGCCTTGGTAGACATGGCTCAGGCGTTCGGTGCTGGCCTCAAACCAACCGGTGACGCGGCCCAACGTGCGGTCGTAGAAGCTGCGTTTGGAAGGCGCTTGGCCGTTGAGGTGGATGCTCGGGTCGTGCCAAATGCTGGAGAGCATGGGGTCGAGGGTGAAGCTCACAAACATCGAAATCATCACGGCGGCAACAATCGTCAAACCGAACTCGTGGAAGAACTTGCCAATCACACCGTCCATGAAACCGATGGGCAAAAACACCGCCACGATGGAGAAGGTGGTGGCCAACACCGCCAAGCCAATTTCGCGCGTACCGTCCATGGCCGCGTTGAAGGCGGTTTGGCCCATTTGCACATGGCGCACGATGTTCTCGCGCACCACAATCGCATCATCAATCAACAAGCCAATGCACAAGGACAGTGCCATCAGGGTCATCATGTTGATGGTGAAACCCATCAGCGACATGATCCAAAACGTGCTGATGACGGCGATCGGCAAGGTGAGGCCGGTGATGATGGTTGAGCGCCAAGAATTCAAAAACAAAAACACAATCAGCACGGTGAGCAACGAACCTTCAATCAGGGTCTTGCGCACGTTGTTCACCGCCACGCGAATTTGCCGCGAGCCGTCGTAAATGGTTTCCAAGCGCATGCCGGGTGGCAACTGAGTTTGCATGTTGGCCACTGTGGCGGCCAAGCCATCGACCACTTCAATGGTGTTTTCATCTTGCGACTTTTGCACCGACAAGAGCAGGGTGCGGCCACCGTTGTAGAGCGCCAAGTTTTCAAGCTCTTGCGCACCATCATTCACCCGCGCCACTTGCTTCAAGCGCACGATGCTGCCGGCTTTGCGGGCGATGATGATCTCGCCGAAGTCTTCGGGCCGCGCCATGCGGCCTTGCACTTGCACCACACGGTCTTGTTGAATGGAGCGCACCGAGCCCACGGGCAGGTCTTGGTTTTCATTCGACACCGCACTCACCACCTGGTCGGCGCTGATGCCCAAGGACTCCATGGCTTGCGGGTTCAGGTAAATATTGAGCTCGCGTTTGGTGCCACCCACCACCACCACCGAGCCGACACCGCGCACGTTTTCCAAGCGTTTTTTCAACACCTGGTCGGCCCAGTTGGTCATCTCGACATGGCTGGGGGCTTTGACGCCTTCAGGCAGATTTGTCGGGTCGGCCACCACGGCCACATTCCAAATGGGGCGGCTCGAGGGATCGAAGCGCAAGATGCGCGACTCTTTCACTTCAGGGCGCAAAAACGGATGCACGTTCGAGACTTTTTCACGCACATCGTCAGCCGCTTTGCGGCCATTCACGCTGAGTTGAAACTCGACGATGACCACCGACAAACCTTCGTAACTGCGCGAGGTGAGGGCGCTGATGCCGGCCGTGGAATTCACCGCTTCTTCAATTTTCTTGCTCACCTCGCTCTCGATGATTTCAGGCGAGGCACCGGGGTATTCGGTGGTGACGACGACGACGGGCAGGTCGATGTTGGGGAACTGGTCGATCTTCAATCGTTGGAATGAAAACAGGCCCAGCACCACCAGGGCGAGCATGACCATGGTGGCAAACACCGGGTTGCGCAAACTGACTTGGGTGAACCACATGGCTTAAGGCTTCGCAGTGGTTGAAGGGGCCACAGCCGGAGACGCTGCGGTGATCAAGCGAACAGGGGTGCCTTCACGCAGCGCACCCACCGCGGCCGGCAGCACTTGGCTGTTGGCAGGCAAGTCGCTGATGGCCACCCAAGCTTCGCCGTTGGCTTGCTGGGCCAAATGACCGCGTTGGCCCAGGGTGACGGCTTGGTGCGCCACTTTGTTGTTGCTCACCACCTGCACATAAGGCTGGGGTTTGTCGGTGCGCACCGCACTCAAGGGCATGGCCACGGTTTTCAGCTGACCGAGTTGCAAGTCGCCTTGCGCGTACATGCCTTGCTTCAAACCGCTGGTGGTGGGCAAACGCAAATAGACCAAGACACTGCGGCTGTTGGTTTGCACGCTGGGGTTGATGCGCAGGACCTTGGCGTTGATGGTTTGGGCGCGGCCCTCCAAACTCAGCACCGCGTCTTGACCGATGCGCACATCCACGGAATCGGCGGGGCTCAAGGTGGCTTCCAATTCCAAGCTGCCCAAATCGACGATGTCCATCAAGCGCATGTCCAAACCAACATGTTCGCCGGGTTGCGCCAAACGCGCTGAAATTTGCCCACTGATGGGTGAACGCATCACGGTGTCTTCCAAGGTTTTGCGGGCCACATCGGCACCGGCCAAGGCGGCGTTGTACGTGGCTTGGGCACCGGCCAAGGAGGCCTGTGAAGTGTCTAAAGCGGTTTTGGAAATGAAGCCTTGATCGACCAAGGCCTTGTTGTTGTCGTACTGGCGTTTGGCAATGTCGATTTGGGTTTTCGCGGCATCGGCTTGTTGCTCGGCTTGGCGCAAGCGGCGCTGAAATTCGCTCGGGTCGATGCGGGCCACCACCTCACCGGCCTTCACGCTGTCGCCTTCACGGCCTTTGATCTCGATGAGTTCGCCGGGCACGCGTGCTTTCACCGCCACCGTGTTGATGGCTTTCAAGTTGCCCGAGATGGGCAGGCTGTTGATCAAGATGTGCGGCTCGACCAACAACAAATCGCTGGCCTTGATGTCCACGACGGCCACAGGGGTGGTGCTGGCCGCCGACGGCGCAGGGGCGGTTGCCGTGTTGGCGGCAGGGGCGGGTTTGCGCAGGTAGTAGCCCGCGCCAGCGGCCACCACCAACAGGGCCACAGCCCACCACAGTTTGGAACGCAATCTCATCGGGTCAATCTCCGGGCATCAAGGGGTTTGCCAACCGCGAATCAAGGTGGCCACATGGTCACGCAAGAACTGCTCGGGGTTGAAGTGGGTTTGGTTGACGCAAGCGGACAGCGAATGCTTCCACATGCTGACGAAAAAAATCGTCGAGACCAAACTGAAAACAGCGGTGTCGGTGTCCATCGCTTGAAACTCACGCAGTGCCACGCCGCGCTGCAAGATGGCTTTGAACAAGGCATGACCGGGGCGCATCACCTCGGCTTCATAGAACTGAACCACGTCGGGGAAATTGCTGGCCTCGCTGGTCACCAGCTTGGTGATGCCGCTGGCCCGGGTGTTGCCAATGCGCTCCCACCAGGATTGCATGGCGTAATTCAGCATCTCGGCGGTGCTGCCTTGGAATTCATCAAACTCTTGGTTCCAGACCGGGAAATGGTCGGCCAAGTTGGCGCGAATAACCGCTTTGAACAGCTCTTCTTTGGTGTCGAAATACAAAAACAGTGTGCCCTTGGAGACACCGGCCATGGCGGCCACCTCGTCCACCTTGGTGGCGGCATAGCCCTTGTCAACAAACAGGGTGAGGGCGGCATCAAGCAGCTCTTGCGGACGCGCCTCTTTGCGCCGCTCGCGTTTGGGGGCGGTGTCGTCGTTGGCAGAGATATTTTTCAGGGCGTGCATGTTAATGACTGACTGGTTAGTAATGTAACCCAGCGCCATGAACATGGTCAATTAAACAATCATCAGGTGAACAAGCGCCCGATGAACTCGTGCAGCACGCGGCGGGTGTCGCGCATCCCGCCGCCAGAAGGCAGGAAATCCGTGTCAAACCGCTGTGGCGGCTGGGTGTAACCCATGGGTGCGGGTTGCACCACAAAGCCGGCTTGCTCAAAGTTGCGCACACTGCGCTGCATGTGCCAATCATTCGTGACCAACAAGATGCGGGTGATGCCTTGCTTGGAGAGGTGTTCAAAACTGCGTTGTGCGTTTTCGCGGGTGTCGCGTGATTGATCGTCCACCCAGGTGAAGGCCATGCCAAGTTCGCGCTGGAGTGCGCTGGCCGCCACCGCGGCTTCAGTGGCGTTTTGGTCAGAAGGCGCACCCCAACCAATGCCGCCCGAATAAACCAGAGGCAACTGCGACTGCCGGGCCAAATGAGCGCCGTACAACAAACGCGCGTGGGCGGTTTCGCCCAAGATGGGCTCGCCGTACTCGGGCGAATGCAAGTCCACACCACCGCCGAGCACCACGATGGCTTGGCTGTCTTGGAGTTGCGAGGTGCTGACCGCGGGGTAGGTGGTCAACAGCAGCCGGTTCAGGCCATAAGCCGTGGCGCTGCAACTCGCCAGCCACATGATGAGCGTGCCGGTGAACACCAGCCCCCAAGCCCAGCGGCGTTTGAACTTGGCCAACAGCAAACCCAGAAACACCAACAACAAGGGGCCAGCGGGCGGCAACAGCAGGGTGGTGAGCAGGGGTTTGAAAGGTCCGATGAATGACATAGCGGGGCAGTTTCGCACAGTGGGTAAGATCAATTCATGACCATCCACACCATCACATTGGGCGGCGGCTGCTTCTGGTGCACCGAGGCGGTGTTCGTCCGGGTGCGCGGCGTGCTCGACGTCGAATCGGGCTATTGCAATGGCTTGCAAGCGCGTCAACCCAGCTATGAAGATGTTTGCCGAGGCGACACCGGCTACAACGAAGTGGTGCACCTGCAGTACGACCCGGCCATCATCAGCCTGTCTGATTTGCTGACGATTTTTTGCAGCATCCACGACCCCACCAGCTTGAACCGCCAGGGCAATGACCAAGGCACGCAATACCGCAGTGGCGTGTATTTCAGCGAGCCTGCCGATGAAGTGGTGATTGTGCAAACCCTCACCGAGTTGCAAGCCAGTTATGGCCAGCCCATCGTCACCGAAGTGGAAGCCTTGCAGCACTATTGGCCGGCCGAGGCCTACCACCAAGATTATTTTTTAAACAACCCCAACCAAGGCTATTGCGCCTTTGTGGTGGCCCCCAAAGTGGGCAAGCTGGAACAGCATTTCAGCCAGTGGTTGAAGGCCTGATACCGCGCAGGCGCAAAAGGGCTTGCGTCAAGGCATGGCCTGTGTTGAAGCTTCAAGGCGCCAAGCGCTCTTTCACCCAATGGCCGTGCTCTGAGCGGTACACCAAGCGGTCGTGCAAACGCGCCACACCGCCTTGCCAAAACTCCCATCTGTCCGGCACCAAGCGGTAGCCGCCCCAATGCGGCGGGCGCGGCGGCTGCAGCAAAAACTTGGCGGCATAACCGGCGGCGTTGGTGAGCAACTCGGCGCGTGAAGAAATGACCTGGCTTTGCGGGCTGGCCCAGGCCCCAATGCGCGAGTCCAGCGGCCGGCTGTGGAAATACGCATCGCTTTCTGCCTCGCTGATTTTTTCCACGCGGCCCTCGATGCGCACCACCCGCTCCAACTCCACCCAATGGAATTGCAGCGCGGCAAACGGGTTGCCGGCCAGCTCTTGGCCCTTGCGGCTGTCGTAGTTGGTGAACCAGACCAGGCCGCGTTCGTCACAGCCCTTGATCAGCACCACGCGGGTGCTGGGGCGCAGCTGCGACGACACCGTGGCCAGGGTCATGGCGTTGGCCTCGGGCACCTCGGCTTGCAGGGCTTGGTTGAGCCACAGCTCGAATTGCTTCAGCGGCTCGGCCAGCGCTTGCGCCTCCAGCAGTTCGGCTTGCTGGTAGCTTTTGCGCATGTCGGCCAGTTTGGAGTTGCTCATGGGGTTCGCAGGGTGAAAGGGGTCATCTTAGGGCGCTTGCTGCCGATTATGGTGGGAGCCATTGCGTTAGCATGAAACCGACCTAGGAGTACCCACATGATCAATATTCTGCGTGTGTCCAATTTGCCCCACGACATGCTGAGCGTGTTGCAGACCACCTACCTGGTGCACGACCGCGACCACATCACCGACCCTGGCGCACTGGGGCGCATCCGCGCCATGGTGGCCATGAGCGACGCGGTGATCGACAAAAAACTCATGTCGCTGTTCCCCGCCGTCGAGATGATTTGCATCTGCGGCAGCTCCAGCCACAACGTCGATCACGCTGCCGCCGCGCAACGCAACATCCAGGTCTGCCATTCTTCGCATGCCCATGTGCCTGACCAGGCCGAGTACGCCATCGGCCTGATGTTGGCGGCGAGTCGCCGCATCGCCCACGGTGACCGCTTTGTGCGCAGCAGCGACTGGGTCGATGGACCGTATCCGCTGACCCGGCGCATGAGCGGCTCGCGCTTGGGGCTGGTGGGCATGGGCCCGGTGGCGCAGGCCATCGCCGGGCTGGCCTCGGCCTTTGACATGGAGGTGAGCTACACCGCGCAACATGCGGCGGATGTGCCCTGGCATTTCAACCCCAGCGCCAAGGATTTGGCCGCTGCCGTGGATTTTTTGGTGGTGCCGGAGATGGGCCCAGACGCAACCCCGAAGCTGGTCAATGCCGAGGTGTTGCAGGCGCTGGCGCTGAAAGGGTATTTGGTGAATTTGGCGAATGCAGGCGCGGTGGACATGGCGGCGCTGACCGAGGCGCTGCAAAAGAAAACCATCGCCGGCGCGGCGCTGGATGTGTTTCCCGAGGAACCGCGCGTGTCTGCCGAGTTGCGGGCGCTGCACAACGTGGTCTTGTCGCCGCACATGGGGAGCGCCACCGAGCAGGCACGCAAGGCCATGGGCGAGCAGGCGTTGCGGCATTTGGCCGAGCACTTTGCCGCCGATTTGGCGGAGTAATTGGGGTCAGATTCCAATAGTAATTGGGGTCAGATTCCAATTGTTTGGGGTTGAAGTCACGCTCAAGCCGCCCGCCATGGGGACTCATTTTTCTGGTCTTTCGCTCAAAAAATGGTCCCCAGGCCGTGCGGCTCTGAAGCGATGTTTCGGTGCAAGTTTTAAATGGGCATGAATAATTGGAATCTGACCCCAATAACGCCAATAACGCGCTGAATCGTGATACAAGATTTCAGCAAAACGCCGTTTCTATGTATCATAAAAACGGCGCAAAGCCCCACCCAGTATGACGGGGTGCCTAAAACAGGGGTCAAAACTCAGCGCGAAAAACCGCCTCCGCCGCCGCCCCCACGACGGCCACCGCCGCCGCCAAAGCCGCCGGGCTTGCCGCCAAAACCGCCTGGTTTGCCACCACCGCCACCACCGCCACCACCGCCGCCGCCACGACGGTTGCCACCGCCGCCGCCACGGTTGTTGCGGCTGAGCAAGTCCACCGAGGTCATGGTCGGGTCGGGTTGACGGCCAGCGCCGCCGCCCGACTTGTGGCCAAAGGCGTTGACGCCGCTTTGCGTGCCCAAATGCGCGTTAGCGCGGGGCTGGAAGTCATCTTCAAAATGCTTGGGCGGTTGCGCGTCATGGTCGTGGCCTTGCGCTGCTGCCGGTCGCGGACCGCGCTCGGGCCGGTCGCGGCGCGGTTGGTTGCGGCCAGCGCCGCCACCGTTGAAACCTTGACCGCCACCACCGGGGTGGGCCGCACGAGGCGGGCGGTCACCACGCGGTTCAGCGCGGGGGCCCGCAGGCGCACGGGCGCCATCGCCACGTCCACCTCCTTGGCCGCCAGCGGGTTTTTTCTCGCGAATGCGTTCCATCATGTCTTGGCGTGCCGCACGGGCCGCCGCGGCCATCACGTCGCGGCTGGGCGGCTTGCCCAAACCACCCCACAGGGTTTGACGGCCCATGGCGATGGGCTCGGCGCGTTCCTCCGGGCCGGGGCCAAAGCCCTCAACTTTCTCAACTTCGATGGTTTGTCTGGTGAATTTCTCAATTTCTTGCATGAAACCTTCCTCGTCCAAGGACACCAAGCTGATCGCTTCGCCGCTGGCACCGGCGCGGCCAGTGCGGCCAATGCGGTGCACATAGTCTTCGCTGATGTTGGGGATTTCGTAGTTCACCACGTGCGGCAATTCGTCAATGTCGATGCCACGCGCGGCGATGTCGGTGGCCACCAAGACGCGGATGTCGCCGGTCTTGAAGCCCGACAGCGCCTGGGTGCGGGCGGTTTGGCTTTTGTTGCCATGCAGCGCCATGGCGGTGATGCCTTGTTTGTTCAAGAAATCGGCCACATGGTTGGCGCCAAATTTGGTGCGGCAAAACACCAACACCTGGCTCCATTGTTTGGTCTCGATGATGTGCGCCAACAGCGCTTTCTTTTGCTGGCGACCGACCGGGTGAATCACCTGTTTGATGAGTTGCACCGTGGTGTTTTCGGGCGTGACTTGGATGCTTTGCGGGTTGTGCAGCAACTGTGCGGCCAGCTCGCGGATCTCGCTGCTGAAGGTGGCCGAGAACAGCAGGCTTTGCTTTTCTTTGGGCACCAGAGCCAGCACTTTTTTCACGTCATGGATGAAACCCATGTCGAGCATGCGGTCGGCTTCGTCCATGACGAAAATCGAGGTCTGCGACAGATTCATGGTTTTTTGCTGGATATGATCGAGCAGACGTCCTGGCGTGGCGATCACGAT
>CANFOQ010000047.1 GCA_947448745.1 Comamonadaceae bacterium | reverse complement strand
GACATGAGCATCCACCAAATCAATTCCAGCCCAGAACGCGAGACCAGTTGGTGAGATATGTGGTTTTTTTGCGGGTTTTCTCGACCAAGTCAGGATAAATACTTGGTTTTGAACCAGTTTTCTGTTTCATAATGGCTCGGGCTGCCTGTATTCACAGGGTGAACAGGCAGTGTGTGGGTGATCGGCTAGTTTCGCTTCTTGGCTTTCGTGGACAGGTGCAATCGGGACTCCATCGCTTTTTTATTTGTTTTTATGGAGTCCCTGAATGGGCAACAAACTGTACGTTGGCAACCTGCCGTATTCCGTGCGCGATGGCGACTTGGAACAATCTTTTGGTCAATTTGGCACCGTCACCAGCGCCAAAGTCATGATGGAACGCGACACCGGTCGCTCCAAGGGCTTTGGCTTTGTCGAGATGGGCAGTGACGCTGAGGCGCAAGCCGCCATCAGCGGCATGAATGGCCAACCCTTGGGCGGTCGCAGCCTCGTTGTGAACGAAGCGCGTCCCATGGAACCCCGTCCTCCCCGCAGTGGCGGTGGTGGCTACGGTGGTGGTGGCGGCGGCGGTGGTTACGGCGGCGGCGGCGGCGGTGGTCGTCGTGAAGGCGGCGGCGGTTACGGCGGCGGCGGCGGCGGCGGTGGTCGTCGCGAAGGCGGCGGTGGCTACGGCGGCGGTGGTCGCAACGAGTACTGATCTGCCCCGATCAACAAAGGCCTCTTCGGAGGCCTTTTTTTATTCGTCTTTTTTAGGATGCAGCACTGCTTTGACGCGACCTTGCATTCCGAACAACTGGTTGAGGTTGTCAGCATGCATGCTGTCGGCCTTGAAACTGTTGGGACCTTTGTGAATTTCCACCGGTAGGTCGGTTTGCACCACATCGGTGTTGGCAAAGAAATGCAAAAACTCACTGCGCATGTTCATGGCTTCGGGCGCATCATCCGTTGGGTCTCGGTGAATGACGGCTTGCCCGAGCAATTGCACTTCCGAGCCGTCTTCATTGGCCAGCGCCTGGTTGGCAGTGGCCGATGTCACACGACCTTGCTTGTAAATCAACACCCTGGGTTGTTGCACCAAGGTGGTCAGAGTCAGGGGTGAATGCGCTGCTGACACACCCGTCATGGCGGACTTCAACTGCCCTTGCAGGTCATAGGTCTTCAAATTGAAACCGCGCACCTCGTAATCTGCTTCTTGGGTCGGCGTCTTCACCGTGGCAGGTGCTGGCCCTGCTGGCGTGCTGCGCACCAACCAGACCGAGAACAACAAGCCTGCGCCCAACAACAACAGGGGCAGCCAACCCATGAGCATGTCAACGCCTTGGCGCAAGCGCTGCCAAGGGGTGACCAGCCGTTGCGCGCTGGGCAAGCGGGTCAGGTTCAAACCAACACCTCGTTCAATAAAACACTGTAGTGGCCACCGGCTTGCAACAACAAGTCACAGATTTCGCGCACCGAGCCATGCCCCGCTTGCGCTTGCGTGACCCAATGCACCCGAGACAGCACCTCGCGGTGTGCGTTGGGCGGCGCACAAGCCAATGCGCTGGGCAACAGCATGGGCAGGTCCGGCCAATCGTCGCCCATGGCCGCGGTTTGCGCCCATGACAAACCCAGGCTGTGCAGCGTCGTTTGCGCTGCTGTGTGCTTGTCTTCCACACCAAAATGGGCGTGTTGAATATTGAGCGCACTCAAGCGCACCCGCAGCGCAGCGCTGTCACGCCCGGTGATGATGATGGGTTGGATGCCGACACGCTGCAGCATCTTCAAGCCATGGCCATCCAAGGTGTTGAAGCGCTTGCTGGTTTCACCGGCCTCGGTGAAATACAAACCACCATCGGTGAGCACGCCATCCACATCCAACAACAGCGCGCGGATGTCTTTGGCCTGGGTCAACAAGGCAGGTGGGAATGTGTTCATCAAATCACCTTGGCCCGCATCAAGTCGTTGCTGTTGACGAAACCGCAAAGTTGGTTGTGTGCATTCACCACCAGCACACTGGTGATGCGTTTGAGCTCCATCAGTTCAGCGGCCTCGGCTGCCAATGCGGTGTCCTTGATGGTGCTGGGTTGGGGATACATCACTTCAGCCGCGCTGAGCTGGCGCAAATCCAAACCTTTTTCAATCAAACGGCGCAGATCGCCATCGGTGAAGATGCCCAACACATGGTCCTCTGAATCCACCACGGCAGAAGCACCCATGCCTTTGCGGCTCATCTCGCGCATCAAATCGCTGAATGTGGCGCTGGGGAGCACGCGGGGCACATCATCGCCATGGCGCATCACATCGCTCACGTGCGTGAGCAAGCGACGCCCCAAACTGCCGCCCGGGTGTGACCGCGCAAAGTCATCGGCTTTGAAGCCACGCGCATCCAAAATCGACACGGCCAAAGCGTCGCCCAACGCCAATTGCGCCGTGGTGCTGGCCGTCGGCGCCAAGTTCAAAGGACACGCTTCTTTATCGACACTGCTGTCAAGCACATAGGTGGCGTGCTGGGCCAAGGTGGATTGGCTGTTGCCGGTGATGGCCACCAAGACCATGCCTTGGCGTTTGATGATGGGCAAGATGGCTGAGAGCTCATCGCTTTCGCCGCTGTTGGACAAGGCGATCACCAAGTCGTCACGCGTCACCATGCCCAGGTCACCATGACTAGCCTCAGCGGGGTGCACAAAGAACGCCGGTGTGCCGGTGGAAGCCAAGGTGGCGGCAATCTTGCGGCCTATGTGGCCGCTTTTGCCCATGCCCATGACGACGACACGACCACGCACAGACAAGACGGCTTGCACGGTGTGGATGAAGGCGTCGCCCAACCGTTGCTGCATGTTGAGCACCGCCTCGGCTTCAATCGCCAAGGTTTGACGCGCCAAGTTCAGCAAATGGGCTTGTTGTTCGGTGTTGAGTTGCGGCATGGTTTTTCTATTATGCGAGCTGTGGACGCCCTTATTTGCCGATGCAGAAATTGGAAAAAATTTCACCCAACAAGTCGTCTGCGCTGAATTCACCGGTCAAACTCGACAAACTTTGCTGGGCCAAGCGGCATTCTTCGGCCAGCAAGTCCAAGGCAGGTTGCGGGTGGTTCAGCATCTGCTGGGCTGCTTGCAAATGCTGCAAGACCACCGCCAAGGCTTCCAGATGCCGCGCACGGGCGGTGAACACCCCTTCTTGCGCCGAACTTTGCCAGCCGGCGAGTTGCAAGATGTGGGTTCGCAGCGCCTGCAAACCAAGGCCCTTTTTGGCGGATATTTGCAAGGCTTTGGTGCTTGAGGTGGTGGTCACCATGTCGCATTTGTTGTCAACCAGCAGCAAGCTGGTGTGCTTGGGCAACACGGCCTCAATATCTTCTTGCAACTGACGTTGCTGCTGTCGGTAGGCATCGTCTGTACGAGCCACATCGTTGAGCAACAAAACGATGTCGGCCTGCTTGATTTGCGCCCAAGCGCGTTCCATGCCGATTTGTTCCACTTCATCCGCTTGGGTGTGGTCCCGCAAGCCCGCCGTGTCAAGCACATGGATCGGCACGCCTTCCATCTGAATCGACTGACTCAATACATCGCGGGTGGTGCCGGCTATCGGTGTAACGATGGCCAATTCAGCGCCCGCCAAGGCATTGAGCAACGAGCTTTTGCCCGCATTCGGTTGGCCTGCTATCACCAACTTCAAACCGTCACGCAACAACGCCCCTTGCTTGGCTTGTGACGTCAAGGCGGCGGCGTGTTGCAGCAGGCTTTGCAATTGCTCTGCAACCTGCATGGCTTTGATGAAATCCAAGTCTTCTTCGGGAAAATCCAAGCAAGCTTCAATCTGCACCCGCAAATGCACAAGCGCCGCTTTGAGTGCATGCACCTGGTCGGAGAACGCGCCTTGCATCGAGCGCCCCGCGCTGCGCACCGCAGCTTCGGTGTTGGCATCAATCAAATCGGCCACCGCTTCGGCTTGTGCCAAGTCGAGCTTTTGGTTCAGGTAAGCACGCTGTGTGAATTCACCGGCTTGCGCCATGCGCAAATGCGGCAGCCAAGGCGTGCTGTCGGGTTTGGTGGATTGCGCCAGCGCCAAGCAACGTGCCATCACCATGTGCATGACGATGGTGCCGCCGTGGCCCTGCAACTCCAACACGTCTTCGCCGGTGTAACTGTGCGGGCCGGGAAAGTAAATGGCCAACACCTGGTCGATGGCTTGCCCTTGCGCATCTTTGAGCGCTAGCAAGTGCGCATGCCGTGGTGTGAGTGCTTGTTGGCACAAGCTTTCAGCGAAGGCTTTTAAATGTTTGCCGCTGATGCGCACCACGCCCACCGCGCCGCGGCCCGGCGGCGTGGCGATAGCCATGATCGGGTCGTCACGAAGCGCCAGCATGGTTGCGTCTCGTGTGCCTGGCAGCTTACTTGTGCAAACCCAATTGTTTGTTGATCAACCATTGCTGCGTGATCGACAAAATATTGTTGGACAACCAGTACAACACCAAGCCCGCAGGGAAAAAGAAAAACATGACGCTGAAAGCCAGCGGCATGAACCACATCATCTTGGCTTGGACGGGGTCGGGTGGTGTGGGGTTGAGCCAGGTTTGGAACATGGAGGTGGCCGTCATCAACAGCGGCAAGATGAACCAGGGGTCAGGCGCAGCCAAATCGTGTACCCAGCCCACCCAAGGTGCGTTGCGCATTTCCACCGAGGACAACAACACCCAATACAGCGCGATGAAGAACGGAATTTGAACCACGATCGGCAAGCAACCCCCCAACGGGTTGACCTTTTCTTCGCGGTAAATTTTCATCATCTCGGTTTGCATTTGCTGCGGGTTGTCTTTCAAGCGCTCGCGCATTTCCATGATCTTGGGGTTGATGGCTTTCATCTTGCCCATGCTGCGGTAAGCCTGCGCGTTCAACCAATAAAAAGCAGCTTTGAGCACCACCACCAGCGCCACGATGGACCAGCCCCAATTGGCAATCACGCGGTGCAACTCGTAAAGCAACCAAAACAGCGGTTTGGACAAAATCGTCAGCCAGCCATAGTCTTTCACCAACTCCAGGCCCGGGTAGATGGTTTCGAGGTTTTTTTCTTCTTGCGGACCCACAAACAAGCGTGCGCTTTGGCTGAGTTTGTCGCCAGCGGCAATGCTGGGCAGGGGTGCCACCATGCCCACCGCATACAAGTTGTTGTCGATCTTGCGAGCGAAGTTGTTGCGTTGCTGCAAGTCGTCTAAAAGCCAAGCCGATGCAAAGTAGTGCTGCACCATGGCCACATAGCCTTGGGCGCTTTGTTTTTCGAAATCGGCTTTGCCTTTTTCAATGTCGGCAAACTCCACTTTTTGGTATTTCTTTTCATTGGTGAAAACGGCCGGTCCGGTGAAGGTGGAATAAAAAGAGGATTCGCCTTCAGGCTTGTTGCCGTCGCGCACCAATTGCACATACAACTGCGGCGTGATGGCTGCTGTGGATTTGTTGTAGATGTCGTGTTGTACTTTCAGCGCGTAACTGCCGCGCGTCAAGGTGTAGGTTTTCACCAGCTTCACATCGCCTGATTCGGCGGATTCAAATTGGACTTGCAATTCTTGTTCGCCGTCTTTCAGTGCCGTGGCCCCTGAGAAACGCATGCTGGTTTTGTGGGTGGGCCAGGCATTGGTTTCCGCGCCGCCAATCAAGCCGGTTTGCGCCAAATACACCCGTTCTTTGCTGTCGTCCAACAAAACCACGTTCTGTCCTGCATGGTGCACATCGCCGTGTTTCAACAACTCGGCTCGCACCACGCTGCCGCCTTGAGTGTCAAAGGTCAGTTTCAACACATCGGTGCGCACCTCGATGCGTTCGCTTTTGGCAGCTTCTGGTTTGTTGTCGGTTTGTGGCACAGCAGCTTGGCCAGCGACAGGCATCGGCGCATCATTTTTTACAACAGGGGTCTTTGCTGTTTCAGCCACTTTCACGTTGCTGGGCAAAAACATGGGCTTGCGGCCTTGGCTGATTTGCCACTGGTCCCACAACAAGGCCAATGAGAAGACGAAGACCAACCAAAGAATAATGCGGCGAATTTCGTTCATAGGGACGTTTTTTCAGTAGGAGACGAGGACGTCGTGGGGCGTTTAAACCATGACGACTTGAAGAGGGTGGCGGGCACCGGGTCATGGCCACCGGCGCACCACGGATGGCAGCGTAGGAGGCGGTGCACGGTGAGGTAACTGCCGGCGGCGGCACCGTGCTGCTGCAAAGCCGCAAGGGCATACAAAGAACAGGTGGGCTCAAAGCGGCATGAAGAACCCAGCCAAGGGCTCAGCAGCAAACGATAGGCCTTAACCAGACCAACCAAGACTGTGCGCATCATGCTTGTTCCACTTTGGCAAACAGTTGCTGCAGCTCCTCTCGCACGGCTTGTTTCAACCGTGTGGAGGTGGCGCTGACGAAGAATTGGCGGTCAAATTCTCGGCGCAACCGAACCACTTGCGCCGCTGTTGACGTGGTGCTTCTCATGAACGCAGCTGCATAGATTTGACGTTTGATGGTGTTGCGCGTGACAGCGCGCTTGGCCAAGCGCTTGGGGACCACCGCGCCAATGCGCGGGGAAGTGACGTTGCTTTGCTGGTGCAGGGCGAAATGCGCGGTGGTTGCCTTCACGCCTGCAGCCATCACTGCATCAAAGTCCGAACGATGCGTGATTTTTTCCACGCCGCCGGTCAATGCGCTCAGACAGCCAGGCGTTTGCGGCCTTTGGCGCGGCGGGCGTTGATGACGGCACGGCCACCACGGGTTTTCATGCGGACCAAAAAGCCGTGGGTACGCGCACGGCGTGTTTTAGAGGGCTGGTATGTGCGTTTCATGTTGATCTCTACTTAAGCGTTCTGGGAAACCGGTGATTATCCCTAATTTTCAAGCCCTTGTCCGAGCTTTTGACTGCAATTTCTGATTTGTTGTTCGAAATTTGAAGGCGGTCCGCCTAAATTTTATTTTCTGTGGATAAATTTTTGATAAAGTACTCGGAATGCGCCTCCAAAACCAATCTATCCACAGTTTAGTATGCTCGCCGAGGCGCACATGGGCATGACCCCCGAGCACACCGATGCCGGCCACGCTTTGTGGCAAACCTGCATTGATCAACTGGCGCAAGAACTCCCCGAACAACAGTTCAACACCTGGATCAAACCCCTGCAAGCACGGGTGTCTGACGACTTTTCCAAGGTCAGCGTGGTGGTGGGCAACCGCTTCAAGCTCGACTGGATCCGCGCCCAGTACGCTTCGCGCATCGCCGCCTTGCTGACGCAGCTGTATGGGCAAGATGTTCAACTTGACTTTGTCTTGGCCCCCAAAGAAGCCCCAACCCGCACCGCTTTCAGCCAAGCCATGGCCGAACCTGAGGAGTTAAGTGCTCAGTTTCAGCCGCCCGCCAGTGCGGATGGCGCGCTCAACGGCTTCAAGAACCGGCTCAACAGCAGTCTGTGCTTTGACACATTGGTGGAGGGCACGGCCAACCGCATGGCCCGTGCCGCCGCCATGCACGTAGCCAATGTGCCGGGACAGCTTTACAACCCCTTGTTCATTTACGGTGGCGTGGGGCTGGGCAAAACCCATTTGATGCATGCCGTGGGCAACCAGTTGCTGCTCAACAAATCCGACGCCAAAGTGCTGTACATCCATGCCGAGCAGTTCGTCTCAGATGTGGTCAAGGCTTATCAGCGCAAAACCTTTGACGAGTTCAAGCAGCACTACCACTCACTCGACCTGCTGCTGATTGACGATGTGCAGTTCTTTGCCAACAAAGACCGCACACAAGAAGAGTTTTTCAACGCGTTTGAAGCCTTGCTGGCCAAGAAGTCGCACATTGTCATGACCAGCGACACCTACCCCAAGGGCTTGGCCGACATCCACGAGCGCTTGGTGTCACGGTTTGACTCAGGGCTCACGGTCGCCATCGAACCGCCCGAGTTGGAAATGCGCGTGGCCATCCTGATCAACAAAGCACGCTCTGAAGGCTCGGAAATGCCCGAAGAAGTGGCGTTTTTTGTGGCCAAAAATGTGCGCTCGAATGTGCGCGAACTCGAAGGTGCTTTGCGTAAAATTTTGGCCTATTCACGCTTCAACCAAAAAGAAGTGTCCATTCAATTGGCCCGCGACGCCTTGCGCGACTTGTTGTCCATCCAGAACCGCCAAATTTCGGTTGAAAATATCCAAAAAACGGTGGCTGACTATTACAAAATCAAAGTCGCTGACATGTATTCCAAGAAACGCCCTGCCTCGATTGCCCGTCCACGCCAAATTGCCATGTACCTGGCCAAAGAGCTCACGCAAAAAAGCCTGCCCGAAATCGGTGAATTGTTTGGCGGGCGCGACCACACGACGGTGCTGCATGCGGTGCGCAAAATCTCCGCTGAACGCCAAACTGTCAGTGAACTCAACCAGCAACTGCATGTGCTGGAACAAACACTGAAAGGATAAAGAATGCTTTTGTGTGGTCCAAACCCTGTGGATTGTTTTGGCATAAGCCATGACTTATCCACAAGAGAATGCGAAAAGCCAAAGTTGTTCATGGTCGACGTGTTGCAACCGGCGCGCTTACAAACAATGTTTGGGAGACCCCAAGTTGTTGAAATCACAGTAGAAAATAGCCTTGTCCACAGAAGATGACCTGGCTTATCTACTACCACTATTGAAATATAAAGAAATTAAGAAGAGGATGACATGATTGTCTTGAAAGCCACCCAAGAACACATTCTGGCCGCGTTGCAATCCGTTGCAGGCATCGTCGAGCGTCGCCACACTTTGCCGATCTTGGCCAATGTGATGATCCGCAAAACCGGCAGTGACTTGCAACTGACCACCAGCGATTTGGAAATTCAAATTCGCACCGAGGCCTCGTTGGGTGGCGACAGCGGCAACTTCAGCACCACCGTGGGTGCACGCAAACTCATGGACATTTTGCGTTCCATGCCGGCAGACCAAACCGTGAGTTTGGAATCGAATCAAAACAAGCTTTTGCTCAAAAGCGGCAAAAGCCGTTTCACCTTGCAAACCTTGCCGGCCGAAGATTTTCCTTTGGTGCAAGAGTCGACCAGCTTTGGCCCCGTGTTCAGCATTCCGCAAAAAACGCTGAAAACCTTGTTGCAGCAAATTTCCTTTGCCATGGCGGTGCACGACATCCGCTACTACCTGAACGGGATTTTGTTTGTCGCCGAAGGCAAACAGCTCAGCTTGGTGGCCACCGACGGCCACCGCTTGGCGTTCACGTCCGCCATTTTGGAAACCGAAGTGCCCAAGCAAGAAGTGATTCTGCCGCGCAAAACGGTGTTGGAGTTGCTGCGTTTGTTGTCCGACAAAGAAGGCGATATTCAAATGCAATTCGCCAGCAACCAAGCACGTTTCACGTTCGATGGCAAAGAATTTGTCACCAAATTGGTCGAGGGCAAATTCCCCGACTACAACCGCGTCATCCCCAAGAGCCACAAAAACACCATCACCTTGGGCCGCACTGCGCTGCTCACCACCTTGCAACGCACGGCCATTCTCACCAGCGACAAGTTCAAAGGCGTGCGCATCAACCTCGAACCAGGTTTGTTGCGTGTGGCCTCCAGCAACGCCGAGCAAGAAGAAGCGGTGGATGAAATTGAAATTGACTACGCCGGTGACAACATTGAAATTGGTTTCAACGTCACCTACCTGATCGATGTGTTGACCAACATGACCGACGACATGGTTCGCATGGACCTGGCCGATTCCAACAGCTCGGTGCTGGTCACGATTCCTGACAATGCCTTCTTTAAATACGTTGTCATGCCCATGCGCATTTGAAGCACGTCTTTTTGTTTTTTCTGTAATTGAAGTTTTCGTGCTTTCGCGCGTGATGAATTGTGAATATGACCAACAGCAACAGTGAACCCCAAGACGACGCAACGCCTGCAGCCGGCGCGGACCAAGCCTACGGCGAGAGTTCGATTCAGATCTTGGAGGGCTTGGAAGCCGTGCGCAAACGCCCGGGCATGTACATCGGCGACACCTCGGATGGCACGGGTTTGCACCATTTGGTATTTGAGGTGGTGGACAACTCGATCGACGAAGCGCTGGCCGGCCATTGCGATGACATCGTGGTCACCATCCATTCCGACAATTCCATCAGCGTGACCGACAACGGCCGCGGCATCCCCACGGGCGTGAAGATGGACGACAAGCACGAGCCCAAGCGCAGTGCCTCTGAAATTGCGCTCACCGAACTGCACGCAGGCGGCAAGTTCAACCAGAACAGCTACAAGGTCTCAGGTGGTTTGCACGGCGTGGGTGTGTCGTGTGTGAATGCGCTTTCCAAATGGTTGCGCTTGGTGGTGCGACGCGATGGCAAGGTGCACACCATCGAGTTCGCCAAAGGCTTTGTGCAAAACCGTTTGATTGAAGTGGTTGATGGCGTCGAGGTGTCGCCTATGCGCATCACCGGTGACACCGACAAGCGCGGCACCGAAGTGCACTTTTTGCCCGACACCGACATCTTCACCTCAAACCACGATTTCCATTACGAAATCCTGAGCAAGCGCCTGCGTGAACTCAGCTACTTGAACAACGGAGTGCGCATCCGCTTGATGGACGAGCGCACCGGCAAAAACGACGATTACTCGGGCGCTGGTGGCGTGGCGGGTTTTGTGCAGTTCATCAACGCGGGCAAAAAAATTCTGCACCCGAATGCGTTTTACGCTGAAGGCGAGCGTCCTGCGGAAAGTTATGGCGGCATTCCTGGCACCCACATTGGCGTGGAAGTGGCGATGCAGTGGAACGACGGCTACAACGAGAGCGTGCTGTGCTTCACCAACAACATCCCACAACGTGATGGTGGCACCCACTTGACCGGCTTGCGTGCCGCGATGACACGCGTCATCAACAAATACATTGAAGAGCACGACCTGGCGAAAAAAGCCAAGGTGGAAGTGACCGGCGACGACATGCGCGAAGGGCTGTGTTGCGTGTTGTCGGTGAAAGTACCCGAGCCGAAATTCTCGAGCCAAACCAAAGACAAGCTGGTGTCGAGCGAAGTGCGGGCCCCGGTGGAAGACATCGTTGGAAAAGTCTTGGGCGACTATTTGCAAGAGCGCCCCAACGACGCCAAGATGATTTGCGGCAAGATCATTGACGCCGCGCGGGCGCGTGAGGCGGCCCGCAAAGCGCGTGAGATGACGCGCCGCAAAGGCGTGCTCGATGGCATGGGCTTGCCAGGTAAGCTGGCCGATTGCCAAGAGAAAGACCCGGCGCTGTGCGAGATTTACATCGTCGAGGGCGACTCCGCCGGCGGCTCTGCCAAGCAAGGGCGCGACCGCAAATTCCAAGCCATTCTGCCGTTGCGCGGCAAAATTTTGAACGTGGAAAAAGCGCGTTATGAAAAACTTTTGACCAGCAATGAAATTCTGACGCTCATCACCGCGCTGGGCACTGGCATTGGCAAAGTGAGTGCCGAGTCGGGCAAGTCGGGCACAGACGACTTCAACATCGACAAACTGCGTTACCACCGCATCATCATCATGACCGATGCCGACGTGGACGGCGCACACATCCGCACGCTGTTGCTCACCTTCTTCTACCGCCAAATGCCCGAGTTGGTCGAGCGCGGTCACATCTACATCGCGCAACCGCCTTTGTACAAAGTGAAAGTGGGCAAAGAAGAGCAGTACATCAAAGACCAGTTGGCGCTGGACATGTTTTTGTTGAAGGTGGCGTTGAAAGACGCCACGCTGCACACCGGTGGCAGCAATCCGCAGTCGCTCACAGGCGAGACCCTGGCCGAGTTGGCACGCAAACACCAGTTGGCCGAAGCGGTCATTTCGCGCCTGAGCAGCATCATGGATGCCGAGGCTTTGCGCGGCATGGCCGACGGCGTTTCTTTGAACTTGGACAGCTTGGAACAAGCCCAAGCCTCCGCAGCTGCGCTGCAAATCAAGTTGCGTGAATTGGGCAGTGGCTCGGAAGTGGCCGCCGAGTTTGATGTGCGCACAGACAAACCGATTTTGCGTTTGAGCCGCCACCACCATGGCAACGTGAAGAGCAGCGTCATCACCCAAGACTTTGTGCACGGCGCCGACTATGCCGCGCTGGCCGAAGCGGCCAACACCTTTCGAGGATTGCTGGGCGAGGGTGCGCGTGTCGAGCGCGGCGAGGGTGAGCGTCGCAAAGAAGAGCGCGTCTCTGATTTCCGCCAAGCCATGAAGTGGTTGATCGTGCAAGCCGAAAACGCCACCGCACGTCAGCGCTACAAAGGCTTGGGCGAGATGAACCCCGAGCAACTGTGGGAAACCACCATGGACCCGGCGGTGCGTCGTTTGCTGCGCGTGCAAATTGACGATGCGATTGAAGCCGATCGTGTCTTCACCATGCTGATGGGTGACGAGGTCGAACCACGGCGCATCTTCATCGAGAGCAACGCGCTTCGCGCAGCCAACATCGACGTCTGATCAAGGGGCCAGCGAGGCCCCTTTCACTTGGTGTCGTTGCATCGCGGTTTTTATAAACCCGCTGTCTTTCAAGCCTTGCAAAAAGTTTTCCAGTTGTTGCAGGGCTTCATCGCCTTTGGCCTTGGGCGTGGCCATGGCTTGCTCAATCCGCATGAAGGCGCCGGGCAACAAACGCAAACCAGTGCGCTCTGCCATGTCGGTTTCCAGCTGATGTTTCACCCCAGCGGCCACACCATGGCCGTCTTGCAAAAAGGTGTTCACCACGTCTTTGGATGAGGCGGCGCGAACCAGTGTGGCGTGCTTCAGGTGACGGCTTAAAAACAAATCGTAAGCGCTGCCCAGGCCCACCACCACGCGTTGCCCGTCCGCATCCACGTCATCGTTATGTTGCAAAGGCGAATCTTCTCGCACCAAGTAACAACCTTCAATGAAGACATAGGGCGCGGTGAAGCTGATGTGCGCAGCGCGTGTCGGGTCGATGGCCAAGAAGCCCACATCCACACGCTCTTCTTCCAAGGCTTGCACGGCCTCACGCGCGTTGTGCACCACCAGCAAGTCGCATGGGGTGTTCAAGTGCTTGGCCAAGGCGTGCGCCATGTCCACCGACACGCCTTGTGGGCTGTCGCCGAGCGCCTGTGCCAGCAGCGGGTTACCCAGGTTGATGACGCAGCGCAACTGGTTCTTTGCCAAACGCAAGGGTCTTCCTTTCAAGCGCCGCTCATCCATTCACCAAACGCTCAGGTGCGGTAGCTGCTGTCGGTGCGATCGAGTTTGCGAATCAGTGCAGGCCAGGCGATGCCTGCGCCTTGACCGGCGGTCGCGGTTTTCATCACCTCGGCCATGTTGTCGGTGATGGAACTCGGAATCATGATCAAAGGGCCGCAGGCTTGCGCCGCGATTTGAATTTGACACGCGGTTTCCAAGATGTACATGTTCAAGAAGGCGTCTGCTGCACTCTTGCCGGTGGTGAGCAATCCATGGTTGCGCAGAATCAAATATTTCTTCTCGCCCAAGTCGGCTTGCAAGCGCGGGATCTCGTCGCCGCGCAAGGCCAGGCCTTCGTAGTCGTGGTAGGCCACGTTGTTCACCACAAAGGTGGATTGTTGGCTGATGGGCAACAAGCCGGACTCAAGAGCACTGATTGCCACACCGGCTTTGGTATGGGTGTGCATCACGCAATGCGCGTCGTGGCGCACCGCGTGGATGGCGCTGTGGATGGTGAAGCCCGCGGGGTTCACTGGGAACTCGGTGGGCAAGAGTTTGTTGCAGCCCATGTCCACTTTCACCAAGCTGGAGGCGGTGATTTCATCGAACATCAAGCCATAGGGGTTGATCAGAAATTGCGCTTCGCCGCCGGTGACGCTGTCGGGCAGGCGCAGGCTGATGTGGGTGAAGACCAAATCGCTCCAGCCGTACATGGCCACCAATCGGTAAGCCGCGGCCAACTCGCAGCGCAGCGTCCACTCTTCTTCGCTGACCAGTTCTTTCATGGAAGGGATGTGCATCTTGGTCTCCGGGTTTTTTGAAATATTGGTCTTGATTGTGTCACTGTCTGCGCAAGAGGTGCGCCACTTAAAATGCGCGGTTTACAAAGGCGACTGATGCTTTACCCCGAGCAGTTTGATGTGATTGTGGTTGGCGGCGGACACGCTGGCACCGAAGCGGCGCTGGCCAGCGCCCGCATGGGTTGCCGCACCCTGCTGCTGAGCCACAACATCGAGACGCTGGGGCAGATGAGTTGCAACCCGTCCATTGGCGGCATTGGCAAAGGCCATTTGGTGAAAGAGGTTGATGCGCTGGGCGGCGCCATGGCGCTGGCCACCGATGCGGCGGGCATTCAATTTCGCATCTTGAACCGCTCCAAGGGTCCGGCCGTGCGTGCCACCCGCGCCCAAGCGGACCGGATTTTGTACAAAGCCGCTATCCGACATCAGTTGGAAAACCAGCCTAATCTCTGGTTGTTTCAGCAGGCGGTGGACGACTTGATGATCGAAGGTTCAAGGGTGGTGGGGGCTGTCACGCAAGTGGGCGTGCGCTTCGCCGCCAAAGCTGTTGTGTTAACGGCCGGGACTTTTTTGGATGGCAAGATCCATGTGGGCTTGCAAAACCACGCCGCTGGCCGCGCGGGTGACCCACCGGCGGTGCGCTTGTCGGCGCGTTTGAAAGAACTGAAGCTGCCGCAAGGGCGCTTGAAAACTGGCACGCCGCCGCGTTTGGATGGGCGCACCATCGACTTCAGCCAATGTCTGGAGCAGCCGGGGGACGGCATGGTTGGCGGCGAATCGCCCGCGATGCCGGTGTTCAGTTTCCGCGGCCGCCGTGAGATGCACCCGCAGCAAATGGCCTGCTGGATCACCCACACCAACGAACGCACCCACGACATCATCCGCTCGGGTTTTGACCGCAGCCCGATGTTCACCGGCAAGATCGAAGGGGTGGGGCCGCGTTATTGCCCAAGCGTTGAAGACAAGATCAACCGCTTTGCCGACAAAGCCAGCCACCAAATTTTCCTCGAGCC
The DNA here is from genome assembly GCA_947448745.1 of Comamonadaceae bacterium. Lineage (GTDB taxonomy): Bacteria > Pseudomonadota > Gammaproteobacteria > Burkholderiales > Burkholderiaceae_C > Limnohabitans. The sequence continues at coordinate 3,522 of CANFOQ010000047.1, read as the reverse complement.
CGAGGGCCTGACCACCCACGAGTATTACCCCAACGGCATTTCCACCAGCCTGCCGTTTGACGTGCAGTACGACTTGGTGCGCTCCATGAAGGGCTTGGAAAACGCCCACATCTTGCGCCCGGGCTACGCCATCGAGTATGACTATTTCGACCCGCGTGAACTCAAGCGCAGCTTCGAGACCAAGCAAATCGACGGGCTGTTTTTCGCCGGGCAAATCAACGGCACCACCGGTTACGAAGAAGCGGCTGCGCAAGGTTTGTACGCCGGCCTGAACGCCGCGCTGCAAGTGCGCGGCCAAGAAGTTTGGACGCCGGGGCGGGATCAGGCCTACCTTGGCGTGTTGGTCGATGACTTGGTCAGCCAAGGCGTGATCGAGCCCTACCGCATGTTCACCAGCCGCGCCGAATTCCGGCTGCAATTGCGCGAGGACAACGCCGACGCTCGCCTGACCGACAAAGGGCGAGAGCTGGGTTTGGTGGGTGACGCCCAGTGGGACAGCTTCTGCCGAAAACGCGATGCTGTTTCACGTGAAACACAGCGCTTGGCGGCCACCTGGGTCAGTCCGGCCAATTTGGCGGCGGCCGAATCCGAGCGTGTTTTGGGCAAAGCCATCAACCATGAACACAGCTTGGCCGATTTGTTGCGCCGCCCAGATGTGAGCTACGACGACTTGATGGGCTTGGACGGCGGCCGCTTTGTAAGCGCCGATTTGGCTGGTCTGGATGATGTTTCACGTGAAACAGTGATCGAGCAGGTGGACATCACCGCCAAATACTCGGGCTACATCGACCGCCAGCGCGAGGAGGTGGCCCGCGCCGCCCACTATGAACAACTGCCTTTGCCGCCCGGCTTGGATTACCTGGCGATTCCCGCCCTCAGCATCGAGGTGCGGCAAAAACTGGACAAGCACCGGCCCGAAACCCTGGGCCAGGCCTCGCGCATCTCGGGCATCACGCCTGCGGCCATTTCCTTGTTGCTGATCCATTTGCGGCGCGCCCGTTACGGCGGATTTGCCCCCGAAAAAACCGAGGCGTCGGCGTGAGCCATCCGCTGGCGGGGGCGTTGTCCGAGGGCTTGAACCAACTCGGTTTGGCTTTGAGCCCGGCGCAGCAGCAACAACTCTTGGACTATTTGGACTTGCTGGGCAAGTGGAACAAGGTCTACAACCTCACCTCCGTGCGCGACCCTCAGCAGATGCTGACCCAACATCTGCTGGACTGTTTGGCCGTGGTGCAGCCCTTGAAAGCGCGGCTGCCCGCGCTGCAAACCGTGCTGGATGTGGGGGCGGGCGGCGGCTTGCCGGCCGTGGTCTTGGCCGTGGCCTGCCCGCTGTGGCAGGTGAGCGCGGTGGACACGGTGGCCAAAAAAGCCGCGTTCATTCAGACCGCGGCGCACAGCTTGGGTCTCTCCAATTTGCGCGGCATCCATGCGCGGGTGGAGGATTTGACCGAGGGCTATGACCTGGTCTGCTCCCGCGCGTTTGCCTCACTCGTTGATTTCACATCCTGGTCGGCGGCTGCCTTGAAGCCGGGCGGCGTGTGGATGGCGATGAAGGGCAGGGTGCCGGAAGATGAAATTGCCGCGCTGCCCGCGGGTGTGCGTGTTGACGAGGTGCAGATGTTGCAGGTGCCGGGCTTGGAGGCGCAGCGGTGTGTCGTGTGGATGCGGCAGGCCTAATTATTGGGGTCAAACAATTGGGGTCAGATTCCAATTAATTCTCGCCAGCTTGCCCGCTGGTTATTGGGGTCAGATTCCAATTGTTTGAGGTTGAATTCACGCGTAAGCCGCCCGCCATGGGGACGCATTTTTCTGGTCTTTCGCTCAAAAAATGGTCCCCAGGCCGTGCGGCTCTGTAGTCATTGACTTGGCGCTCGTGTGGTTTGATGATCGTTTTGACGATGCCCAAAAAGCCTTGTTTTGAGGGGGTGGTCAGCAGGGACGGGGCTTGCGGGCGGTTTTATGATACATAAATTCAAAGATTTGCCGTAATCTTGTATCACCAGCTGACCAAGCCATGCGGTTCAGAGCCGCACGGCATGGGGGCCAGACGCCAACACTTTGGCGGCTCCGACCACGGTGGGCTCGTCTGCCGCTCACCGCCACTTCGTGGCAACGTTCGCTAGAACAATTGGGGTCAGATTCCAATTAATTCACGCTGACTTGCCTTCCGTACGGGGCTCAAACGCCGCTCACCGCAGCAAAGCTGCGACGTTCGCTACGCGCTTGACCCAGCACGTCGGGCAAGCTGACGTGGCTTGGTTGGCGAAAGTGCGTAAAGCGATTTACCGCAAACCAATCTACTTTGCACCGAAACATCCCTTCAGAGCCGCACGGCCTGGGGGCCATTTTTTGAGCGAAAGACCAGAAAAATGCGCCCCCATGGCGGGCGGCTAAAGCGTGACTTTTTCCCTGATGAGCGCCAAACAATTAGAGTCTGACCCCAATTGTTCCAGATGCGCGCCAAACAATTGGAATCTGACCCCCATTGTTCGGCAGATGTTTCACGTGAAACAGCCCGCCGACAGCGCCCGCAGTTACACTCTGCTCCCCCTGCACACCACAAGGCCCCCATGTTTGGCATTTCCGACTACCCGACCTTCGTCGGTGCGGTCATCATCTTTTTGGCGATTCCCGGCCCCGGCAACCTGGCGTTGTTGACCTCGACCGCGCAAGCTGGACTGCGCGGCGGGCTGGTGGCGGCGCTGGGCATCATGGCCGGCGACCAGGTGCTGATGTGGGCGGCGGTGGCCGGTTTGTCGGCGCTGTTGTTGGCCAGCCCGATGTTGTTTGGCGTGGTCCAGTGGCTGGGTGCGCTGTATTTGGCCTACCTGGGCGTGCGCATGGTGACCGCCAAACCAGGCGACGCGCCGCTCTTGGACATGTCCTCGGGACGGTTTTTCCGCCAATCGTTTTTCATCACCTTGCTCAACCCCAAGGCGATCGTGTTTTACATGGCGTTTTTCCCGCTGTTTGTCGACAGCCGCCAGCCGCCCACGACGCTGACGTTTGCGGTCATGGCCATCACCATCGCGGCGCTCACGTTCTTGTACAGCCTGGTGCTGACCGTGTTGGCCAGCCGTTTGCGCAGCCGCATGCAGCAACACCCTTGGATCGGCCCGTGGTTGCAAAAACTCGCCGGTGTCGTTTTGGTCGGCTTTGGCCTGCGTCTCATTTTTCAGAAGTAAACAAGCATGTCGAAAATATTTTGTGTCGCCAATCAAAAAGGCGGGGTCGGCAAAACCACCACCACCATCAACCTGGCCGCGGCCTTGGCCGCCATCGGTCAACGCGTCTTGATGGTGGACCTGGACCCGCAGGGCAATGCCACCATGGGCTCGGGCGTGGACAAGCGCCAACTCAAGCACTCGGTGTATGACGTGTTGCTAGGCGAGACCGATATTGCGCAGGCGCGTACCGCCAGTGTGTGGGGCGAAGCTGCCGCCAAGCCGGGCCTGGCCACCTACCATGTGCTGGGCGCGAACCGCGATTTGGCCGGTGCCGAGGTCGAGTTGGTGAACATGG
>CANFOQ010000046.1 GCA_947448745.1 Comamonadaceae bacterium | reverse complement strand
GTGGTGTTTTCGGGCGTGACTTGGATGCTTTGCGGGTTGTGCAGCAACTGTGCAGCCAGCTCGCGGATCTCGCTGCTGAAGGTGGCCGAGAACAGCAGGCTTTGCTTTTCTTTGGGCACCAAGGCCAGCACTTTTTTCACGTCATGAATGAAACCCATGTCGAGCATGCGGTCGGCTTCGTCCAGCACCAGCATTTGCACGGTGGACAAATCTAGGAAACCTTGCTGTTGCAAGTCGAGCAAGCGCCCGGGTGTGGCCACCAAAATGTCCACGCCTTTTTTCAGCATGCTGATTTGTGGGTTCATGCCGACGCCACCAAAGATGACGGCGGATTTGAGTTGCAGGTGTTTGCCGTATTGGCGCACCGACTCTTCCACTTGGGCGGCCAATTCGCGGGTGGGCGTGAGCACCAAGGCGCGGATGCCAAACACGCCAAAGCGGTTGGTGGCACTGCGGCTCATGGTGAGCTTGTGCAACATGGGCAGGGTGAAGGCGGCGGTTTTGCCGGTGCCGGTTTGTGCGCCTGCCAGTAAATCGTGGCCCGCTAAGACAGCTGGAATGGCTTGCTGTTGAATGGGGGTGGGGGTTTCGTAGCCTTGCTCGCGCACAGCTTTCAAGATGGCCGGAGCCAAGTTCAGTTCGTCAAAGTTCATAGTGGAGCGTGCTTTTGAGCGACGCTTGGTGTTCGGCCCGTTCTGCCAAAAAAGAGGCAGCCAGTGAAAGACCGAGGAAACACAGGTGGGCAGGTAATGGACAAACAGCTTGTTTGAATCCGGCCCCAGCAGAAGCGCTGATGTTGTGGCAACTGGTGGCAACAACTGGGCTCATTCTCGCATGGTTTGAGCCCATCCCCAGAGCGGCTTGCGTTTCCCCTGGTTTGAAGCGGGATCAGGCAGCAAGCTTTGGAGCGGTGTCTGCGTTTGACAAAACAGATGGATTTTTAGAAAGATCTGGCGTAAAGTAAGGAATCCTTTCTTCCTTGAAGTCAGTCATGCTTGCCAAAATCACCTCTAAAAACCAACTCACCCTGCCCAAAAGCCTTGTGCAAGCCGTGGGGGCCACCGACTACTTTGATGTCGAAGCGCGGGGCGGCCAGCTCATCCTCACCCCCGTGCGGATTCAGCGTGGCGACGCGGTGCGGGCCAAACTCGAAGCCTTGGACATCACGGATGCGGATGTCGCTGCTGCCGTGGCCTGGAGTCGCACCACAACAGCGCCCCTGTTGTTGAACGAACCCACAACCCTGGAGGCAGCCGCATCCGATCCTTCGGTGAAGTCAGCAGCCACGGCCAAACCCAAGCGTGCGTCTGTTTCTAAGTCGTCCACCAAAGCATGAGTCAAACGCTGCGCGTGGTGCTTGACACCAATGTGGTGCTGTCGGCGCTGGTGTTTCGCGGTCGATCGGCAGGACGCCTGCGACTGGCTTGGCAGCGCGGTGACTTTGTCCCTTTGGCCAGCACTGACACCGTGAATGAACTGCTTCGGGTCTTGGCCTACCCCAAGTTTGGATTGATGCAAAGTGAGCAAGACGAATTGCTGGCCGACTACCTGCCCCATGCCGACATCGTGCGCATACCGCAACCACCGCCGCAGGTTCCAGCATGCCGTGATCCGCAAGACCTGCCCTTCATGCAACTGGCGGTTGCGGGACAAGCACAGGCGTTGGTGACGGGCGACCAAGATTTGTTGGCCATCGCCACTGCATTCAAGCGTGTTTCCGGCTGCCCAATGTTCACGTTAGAAGCTTTTTTGAACAATCCCTCATTCGCCATTCGCCCATAACGCTTGTTGAAGCAGAGATAATCACGCGTTACCCGCCGCCACGCTGTGTGGCGCACGTCCAGAGAGTCACTCCATGTCCCAATACGTTTTCTCCATGAACCGCGTCGGCAAAATCGTGCCGCCCAAACGCCAAATCCTGAAAGACATTTCCCTCAGCTTCTTCCCCGGCGCCAAGATTGGCGTGCTCGGCACCAACGGTTCGGGCAAGTCCACCTTGCTGAAAATCATGGCCGGCCTCGACAAAGAAATCGAAGGCGAAGCGATTCCCATGGCCGGTTTGAAAATCGGATACCTACCGCAAGAGCCGCAGCTCGACCCCAATGAAACCGTGCGCCAGTCGGTGGAAAACGGCATGGGCGAGGTGAAGGCCGCGCAATCTCGTTTGGAAGAGGTCTACGCCGCTTACGCCGAAGAAGACGCCGACTTTGACGCACTGGCCGCCGAGCAAGCCAAGCTTGAAGCCATCATCGCGACCGCCGGTGACGCCTCTGAACACCAACTTGAAATCGCGGCTGACGCGCTGCGCTTGCCGCCTTGGGACGCCGTCATTGGCAAGCTCTCGGGTGGTGAAAAACGCCGTGTGGCTTTGTGCCGTTTGTTGTTGTCGCGCCCCGACATGTTGTTGCTCGATGAACCGACCAACCACTTGGACGCCGAATCGGTCGATTGGCTCGAACAATTCTTGGCCCGCTTCTCGGGGACCGTGGTGGCCATCACCCACGATCGTTACTTCCTGGACAACGCCGCTGAGTGGATTTTGGAACTCGACCGCGGCCACGGTATTCCGTACAAAGGCAATTACTCCTCGTGGCTCGAGCAAAAAGAAGCCCGCCTCGAGCAAGAACAGCGCACCGAAGACGCCCGCAGCAAGGCCATGAAGAAAGAGCTGGAGTGGGCGCGTCAAAACCCCAAAGGCCGTCAAGCGAAAAGCAAGGCGCGTTTGGCCCGTTTTGAAGAACTGTCCGATTACGAATACCAAAAGCGCAACGAGACGCAAGAAATTTTCATCCCCGTGGCCGAGCGTTTGGGCAACGAGGTGTTTGAATTTAAAAACGTCAGCAAATCTTTTGGCGACCGCGTCCTCATTGACAACCTCAGCTTTCAAGTGCCAGCGGGTGCCATCGTCGGCATCATCGGCCCCAACGGCGCGGGCAAGTCCACGCTGTTCAAACTCATCGCGGGCAAAGAGCAGCCCGACAGCGGCGAGGTGAAGATTGGCCAAACCGTGAAGATGGCCTTTGTCGATCAAAACCGCGACGACTTGTCGAACGAGAAAACCGTCTGGGAAGACGTCTCGGGCGGCTTGGACATCCTCACCGTGGGCAAGTTTCAAATGCCCAGCCGCGCCTATTGCGGCCGCTTCAACTTCAACGGCGGCGATCAGCAGAAAAAAGTGGGCACGCTGTCGGGTGGTGAGCGCGGCCGTTTGCACTTGGCCAAAACCCTCATCGAAGGCGGCAACGTGTTGCTCCTTGATGAACCCTCGAACGATTTGGACGTGGAAACCTTGCGGGCTTTGGAAGACGCTTTGCTCGAGTTCGCCGGCTCGGTGATGGTCATCAGCCATGACCGCTGGTTCCTGGACCGCATCGCCACGCACATCTTGGCCGCCGAGGGCGACAGCCAATGGGTCTTCTACAACGGCAACTACCAAGAGTACGAAGCCGACAAGAAAAAGCGTTTGGGTGAAGAGGGTGCCAAGCCCAAGCGGGTTCGGTTTAAAGCACTGAAATAATGCTCAGGTATTGATTTCCCTGTTGCAAGTGTTGTTTATTAATCCAAAATGAATCATTTAATCCCAAAAAATCAATAAATTGGGATTCAATTCAACTCGAATTGGCTGAATGTGCAATAAACTTTAGCTAGTTTTGATTCATTTGTAGGCACACTTGCAACGGAGAACAACATGAGCCACAAAGCCACCCCAGATTCCAACGACGAATACTGTGGCACCAGTTACGCCGCCAAACTGCTCAACCTGTCGGTGGGTTCCGTCCAAACTTTGGTCGAGAAAAACGAGTTGCAAGCCTGGAAAACCCAGGGCGGCCACCGTCGCATCTCCATCCAGTCCATTTACGACTACCAAAACCGCGCCGCCTTGGCCCCCACCGCGGGTGTGCAAGACGGCAAGTACCTGAAGGTCTTGGTGGTCGAGGACGATCCCGCCACCCGCGCCATGTACCGCGCCCATTTCGACCAGTGGGACCTGCCCATCGACGCCACCATTTCGGCCTCGGCCATTGAAGCTTTGCTCGATTTGCCGGTGCTCAAGCCGCAGGTCTTGGTGGCCGACTTGCACATGCCCGGCATCGACGGGGTCGAGATGCTGCGCCAGTTGCACGGTCATCCGCAGTTCGCACAGGTGGCGGTCATCGTCATCACCGGCTTGAACGAAGCAGAAATCGCCGAGCTGGGTGAATTGCCTGAAGGCACGCACGTGCTGCGCAAGCCGGTGGACATGGGTTGGTTGCGCGGCTATTTCCAAGCCATGCTGACCATCCGCCTGGGCCCCAAACGCCGACCCGCCGTGGCCACACCCGCGCCGGCCCCAGCACCCGACCCCGCCTGACAAAGAGGCTGCTCGTCTATCCCTCAGCCGCTGTGATCAGCGGCTTTTTTTTCAGGGGGTGTAGAGGGGCCAATGCGCACCATGCCGGGCGCTACATGAGAAGGCGGCAATGCCCAAACTGGCAGCTACAGTGTCAGCGCCTATGATGTTTGCATGCTCAAACTCTCGGTGCTCGACCAGTCCGTGGTGTCCAAAGGACGCCCGCAAGATGAATCCATTCGCAACACGGTGGCCTTGGCGCAACGCTGCGAAGACTGGGGCTACGAGCGGTTTTGGGTGAGCGAACACCACAGCTTGGCCAGCATCGCTGGCACCGCACCCGAAGTGCTGTTGGCGGCCATCGCGGCACGCACCCAGCGCATCCGCTTGGGCAGCGCGGGCGTCATGCTGCCGCATTATTCAGCGCTGAAAGTGGCCGAGCAATTTCGGGTGCTGGATGCCTTGGCACCCGGGCGCATCGACCTGGGTTTGGGCCGTGCCCCAGGCAGCGATGGCCGCACCTCGCAACTCTTGAACCCCGATCGCCACGCCTCAGAGCGGTTCCCGCAACAAGTGATGGAACTGCAGGCCTGGGTGAGCGGCCAAACCATGCCCAGCGGCCACCCCGGGCAGGGCGTGTGGGCTTACCCGATGAGCAACACCTCGCCGAGTTTGTGGATTTTGGGCAGCTCGAATTACGGCGCGCAATTGGCCGCGCACCTCGGCTTGCCCTATGCCTTTGCCTATTTTTTCAGCGATGGTGTGGGCGTGGAGCAAGCGCTGGACATCTACCGCAGCCAGTTTCGCCCCAGCCCGTATTTAAGCCAGCCGCTGGCCACCATTTGCGTGTCCGCGCTGGTGTGCGACACCGAGGCCGCAGCGGCACTGCAATTTCAAACCCGCGCCCGCTGGCGCATGGACCGCAACAAAGGCTTGGCCGGGCCCTTGCTGTCGCCCGAGGAGGCGGTGGTGGGTTTGAGCGCGGCGCAGTTGCACGAGATGGACGCCATGCGCGAGCAGGCGCTGATCGGCACGCCCACGCAAGCCCGCGCCAAGTTGCAGGCGCTGGCCACCAGTTTGTCGCTGGAGGAATTGGTGGTCTGCACCTGGACCCACGACCCGGCGGTGCAACTGCGCTCGTTTGAGCTGCTGGCGCAGGCCTTCGAGATGACCGCGCAGCAGGGCTTGAAGCAGGCGGCTTAGGAAGCCTGGGTTTCGTCCAAAGGAACGCCGCATTCGGGCGGCGCGGCACCCTCGGGGCGCTCTTGGGGTTTGTGCACGATGCGGGTGACCGGGTCGTACTGCACTTCTTTCAGGTACATGGCCAGCACCGCGTCCATGCTCTTGGCGTGGCCGTCAAACCAGACGCCAATTTCGCCGGTGAGTTGGCGCACCAGCGGCAAGTTGCCGTCCACTTGGCCACGGCGCAGGGCTTCGCGCATCACCTTCAAAATCATTTCGTGCTCATCGGCGTGGCAGCCGCCGGGGCCAAAGTCCACGTCTTGCATCCACTGGTTTTCGCCGCTGAAGTGCTCTTCGGTGTGGGCGATCAACTCGATGAAGCTGTCGATCAGTTTGTCGTCTGGCGCGGTTTCGGTGGAGGCCAACAAATCGACAAATTCGCGGTGGGTTTGGTCCATTTTGTCCATGTTCAACACCAGGTCGTCCGACCAAGTGAGGGTGGGTTGCAGGTCCAAGGTGGTGGCATCGGTCATGTTGAACTCGGGTTGGCTCGTGGTGCGGGCATCATAGTGGATGTGCTTATTGGGGTCAGATTCCAATTAATTGGCGGCTTACCCGCCGCGCTGGGCCCAAACGCCGCTCACCGCAGCGGAGCTGCGACGTTCGCTACGCGTTTGACCCAGCACGTCGGTCAAGCTGAAAAATTACTTCAGAGCCGCACGGCCTGGGGACCATTTTTTGAGCGAAAGACCAGAAAAATGAGTCCCCATGGCGGGCGGCTTAAGCGTGCCTTCCACCTCAAAAACAATTGGAATCTGACCCCAATTGCTTTGGGAGTGATACAAGAAAACGGCAAAACTTTGAATTTATGTATCATAAAAACGGCTACAAGCCCCGTCCCTGCTGACCACCCCCTCAAAACAAGGCATTTTGGGCACCTCAAAACAATTGGAATCTGACCCCAATTACCCAATTACCAATCCGGCTCACACGTCCAACGCATGGCCTGGCGCGTCACCGGGTGCTGCAGCGCCAAACTTTGGGCGTGCAGCAGCAAACGTGGGGCGCGGGCCAAAACTTCGGGCGGCGCATACAGGGCGTCGCCCCAAATGGGGTGGCCGATCGCCTTCAGGTGAACCCGCAGCTGGTGCGTGCGGCCAGTTTGCGGCTGCAGTTCCAGCAAGGAGCCGGGCAGGGTGGCGTGATGCTGCACACAGCGCCACCGCGTGACGCTGGGCTTGCCGCTGGCGTCGATGATGTGCACCGGCCGATTTGGCCAATCCAACAAAATCGGCAAATCAATGGTTTGCCAGTCGTCAGACACCGGCGACACGCCCTCCACCCAAGCGAGGTACTGCTTGTCCACCTGCCGCGCCTGAAACGCCATGCTGAGGGCGCGTTGGGTGGCCGGGTTGAGGGCGAACACCATCAAGCCGGAGGTGGCTTGGTCGAGGCGGTGCACCACCAAGGCGCCGGGGTGCTGGGCCTGCAAGCGCGTCCACAGGCAGTCTTGTTTGTCCGGCCCTTTGCCGGGCACGCTCAGCAAGCCGCTGGGTTTGTTCACCACCAGCAGCTCATCGTCGTTGTAGAGCACGTCCATGTTCACGATGGGCGGCGCAGCGGTTTCACACCCAAGCGGTGGACGGACCAAGCTTCCACCGTTCAACCCCGCAACTGCCGGATGACGTCCAACGCGGCGGCCAGCACATCGCCCTGGTCGCAAGCGATGACGTGACGATCCGGCATGCTGCGCAGCCAGGTGAGTTGGCGCTTGGCGAGTTGGCGGCTGGCGGCGATGCCTTTCTCACGGAGTTGCGAGATGGCTTTTTCGCTCAGCCCCGCCGCCTCATCCAACGCCTCCCAGGTTTGCCGATAACCGACACAGCGCATCGACGGCAGGTTGGGGTGCAGCCCGGGGCGTTGGCGCAGCGCCTGCACCTCGGCCACCAAACCGGCGTGCAGCATCTGGTCAAAGCGCAGCGCGATGCGCTCGTGCAACCAGGCGCGGTCGGTGGGTTCCAAGGACAGCATGGCGATGCGCGGCCCCGCCACTTTGCTGGCACCAAAAAACGAGGACAGGGCTTGGCCGCTGACGCGCCACACTTCCAATGCGCGTGAAATGCGCTGCGCGTCGTTGGGCGGCAACCGCTTGGCGGTGACCGGATCGACTGTCGCCAACTCGGCGTGCAGCGCGGGCCAGCCGTGTTGCGCGGCTTGCGCTTCGATCTCGGCACGCACTTCGGGTTGAGCCAGCGGCAAATCGTCCAAGCCGTCCATCAGCGCTTTGAAATACAGCATGGTGCCGCCGACCAACAAGGGCAGCTTGCCGCGAGCGCGAATGTCATCCATCAAGCGCGTGGCGTCACGTGCAAACTCGGCGGCGCTGTAGCTGTCAGCGGGGTCGCGGATGTCAATCAAATGGTGCGGCACCTGCGCCAATTCGTCAGCGCTGGGTTTGGCGGTGCCGATGTCCATGCCTTTGTAAACCAGCGCGGAATCGACGCTGATGATTTCCACCGCAAAGCGTTGCGCCAAGGCCAGTGCCAACGCGGTTTTGCCGGTGGCGGTCGGGCCCGCGATGGCCAGACCTTGCCACGCGGGGTTCAACTCAATCGGAGGTGCGGGGTTCGCCATGCCATTGCACCAAAGTCCAAGCGGTCAGGGCCAGCACCGTCGCCCAAAACGCCACGCCGTGCGCCAACGGAAACAAGGTGCCGTCGATGCTGTGGCTCAGCCATCCGCCGGTGATGAAGGCCGCCAGCATCATCAAAAAACCATTCATGGCCGAGGCCGCACCGGCCGACAACGGAAAGGGACCCACCGCACCGCTTTGCCCAATGGGTTGGTGGATGCCGTGCGCCAAGATCATGGGGTACATGGCCAACACCAAACCGGTGGCGGTGGCCCAATCGTTGTAAACCAAGACGCACAAACTCAGGCCACTCAAGGCGCTGGAGGCCCCGGCCAAGGCGATGGTGCGGCGCATCCCAATGTGGCGCAGCAAATAGCGACAAACGATGGTGCCGGTGATGTAGACCAAGGACATGGACGACAAAATCCAGCCCAGCTGCAAGCCCGTCAGGTGCAGCACTTGGATGAACACAAACGACGAGGTGGCCAAGTAGGTGAACAAAGCGCCATAGGCCGCCAGCGACAACAGTGCAAATGCGCGGAAGGTGGGGTGGCACAAAACCTGCCACCAAATTTTCACCATGGTGGGCAGGTGCAGCGCGTCAGGGTTGCGGGTTTCAATGCTCTCTTGAAAAAACCAAGCCACCATGAACAAGGTGGCCGCGCCATACAAAGCCACCGACATCAAGGCCACTTGCCAGCCCCAGTGCTGGCTCAAAAAACCGCCCAAGGGCGGGCTGGTGCAGGCCAACACGCCCAGACCCGTCATGGTTTTCGACATGACGCGAGCGCCTTCCAGCGGCTGGTACAAATCACGCACCACGGCACGGGCACTGGTGATGACCGCGCCCATGCCAATGCCTTGCAACACCCGCCAAAAAATCAACACGCCAATGGAATTGCTGAGCACACAACCGATGGCGGCCACCACGTACATGGCCAGACCGAAGAGCATGATGGGACGCCGCCCCACCTTGTCAGAAAACGGCCCCCACAGCATTTGCGAGATGCCAAAGGCCAGCAGCAAACCACTGAGCGTGAACTGCACCATGCCGACACTGGCGTTCAAATCGAGGGCCAAGCCGGGCAGGGCGGGCAGGTACAAATCGGTGGACACCGGTTGCAGGCCGATGGCCAAGGACAGCAACAAAATCAACAGGCCGGCATGCATCATCGGCCTCGCAAAAACAAGCTGTCCAAATCACGCATGCCCAGTTGTCGCCACGTGGGGCGACCGTGGTTGCATTGGTCGGCACGTTCGGTGACTTCCATTTGCCGCAGCAAGGCGTTCATCTCTTCCAAGCTGAGTTGTCGGTTGGCCCGCACCGCGCCATGACAAGCCATCGCGGCCAACACATCGTCGCGTGCGCGTTGCAACACGGTGGGCGCTTCGTGTTGTGCCAACTCGGCCAACACACTGCGTGCCAAGGCCACGGCGTCGCCTTGCGCCAAGGACGCAGGCACACGCCGCACCACCAAAGACTGCGCCGACAACGCGGCCAACTCCAAGCCCAACTCGGACAGCACGCTGGCATGGCTTTCTGCGGTGGCCATCTCTTCAGGGGTGGCGGCAAAGGACGCGGGAATCAACAGCGCTTGGCTTTGCAAGTTGTGTTGTGCAAGTTGTGTTTTCAGGCGCTCGTAAACGATGCGTTCGTGCGCTGCGTGCATGTCCACCACCACCAAACCTTGTTGGTTCTCGGCCAAGATGTAGACGCCTTGCAACTGCGCCAAGGCCTTGCCCAAAGGCCATTCGCCCTCAGGCAAAGCCGGGGCGTTTGATTCATCAGACAAAGCGCTGCTTGCTTGTGAATTGACAGCAGGCGATGCGGCCTGCCAAAGGTTCGCCAAATCATTCACCACATGACCGGCTTGACCCCAATTCAAACCCGTTTGAAATGCGGTGGCTTGACCAAAGTTTTGCAAAGATGCAATGGCCTGGTGGCGCTCTTGGAACGAGGCGCTGGCTGGTGAGCCCATTGCACCGGCGCGTGACACCGACAAGGCCTGCGACAACGCATGTTGCACAGCTTGGTGCACTTCGCGGCTGTCGCGAAAACGCAGTTCGATTTTGGTGGGATGCACATTCACATCGACACGCGTCGGGTCCATGCTGATGTACAGGGCATACACCGGTTGGCGTTGACCGTGCAACACATCTTCATAAGCACTGCGGGCGGCGTGGCTGACAACCCGGTCGCGCACATAGCGGCCATTCACATAGGCAAACTGCTGGTCGGCACGGGCCCGCGCTGCATCTGGCAAACCCGCGCGACCCACGACCCGCACACCACCGTGTTGATGGTCGATGGCGATCGAGGTTTGCACAAAATCTTCGCCCAACACATCGGCCAAGCGCAGGTTCAAACCTTCGGCATGGCTGTGGGCACGCCATTGGGCGCTGAGTTTGCCGTCGTGCCACAAGGCAAAGCCCACATCGGGGCGGGCCAGTGCATGACGCCTTAAGGACTCCAGGCAATGCGCCAACTCGGTGGCGGTGGACTTCAAAAATTTGCGCCGTGCCGGTGTGCTGAAAAACAGTTCTTTCACTTCCACCGTGGTGCCGATGGTGCGGGCCACAGGGCGCAATTCACCGCTGCGGGCATCGAGTTGCATGGCGTGGTCTTGGTGCGAGGTGCGCGACAACATGCTGAGTTCAGAGACGGCGGCGATGGCGGCCAAAGCCTCACCGCGAAAGCCCATGGTGGCCACCGATTCGAGGTCGTGCAGGTTGCTGATCTTGCTGGTGGCATGGCGGCGCAGCGCGAGGGGCATGTCGGCGGCTTCCAGACCCGCGCCATCGTCTTCCACGCTGATCAGGCGCACACCGCCTTCTTGCAAACGGACCACCACGTGCGTGGCCCCTGCGTCCAAGGCGTTGTCCACCAATTCACGCACCACCGAGGCAGGGCGTTCGACCACTTCGCCAGCGGCGATTTGGCTGATCAGTTCGTCGGGGAGTTCACGGATGGGGCGTCGCGCCAAGAGGGGGGAATTCACGCGACTGATTCTAGGGGAGTACCAAAGCTGCAAGACCGGGGTCTGTCACCTGGGGCGCTGATAATGCAGCGATGGAAACCCTCGCCCTGCTCATCGACTTCATTCTGCACATCGACCAATACTTGGAGGCCTTTGTGCAGACCTATGGCGCGTGGGTCTATGCCGCCTTGTTTGTGGTCGTGTTTGTGGAAACCGGTTTGGTGGTGATGCCGTTTTTGCCCGGTGATTCACTGCTGTTTGTGGTGGGCGCGATGGCCGGAGCAGGGTTGTTGAGCTTGCCGTTGGTGCTGGCTTTGTTGTTGACGGCCGCGATCTTGGGCGACCAATGCAACTACCTGATTGGCCGCCACTTTGGCACCCGCTTGTTGCACAGCGATGCCCGATTGTTCAACCGCGATGCCTACAACAAAGCCCATGCGTTTTACGAACGCTTTGGCGGCATCACCATCGTCATTGCCCGCTTCATGCCGTTTGTGCGCACTTTCGCGCCGTTTGTGGCGGGTGTCAGCCACATGGACCGGCGTCGCTTCAGTGCTTACAACGTGGTGGGGGCCGTGCTGTGGGTGGGCGGCATTGGCATGGCCGGTTATTTCTTTGGCCACATTGGCTGGGTCAAAGCCCATTTCGAAAAAGTCATCTGGGCGATGATCTTGATTCCCGGCCTGCTGGCCTTGTGGGGCGCGTGGCGAGCCAAAACCTCAGGTTGAGCGGTTGCGTGCCAAGGGTGGGTTGCGCAAAAAATAATTTTCAATGCCGCGCATCAAGGCTTCGGTGAGCTTCACCTGATAACCCTCGCTGTTGAGCAAGGCCTCTTCGTCGGGGTTGCTGATGAACGCGGTTTCCACCAACAGGCTGGGAATGTCGGGCGCTTTCAACACCGCAAAACCGGCTTGCTCCACCTGCGGTTTGTGCAACTTGCCCACCCGCCGAATTTGACCCAGCATTTCGTTGCCCAGCTTCATGCTGTCGTTGATTTGGGCGGTGGTGCTCATGTCCAACAAAGCGCGTTGCACGGTTTTGTCTTGCACCTTGAGGTTCAAGCCGCCAATCGCATCCGCACCGTTTTCTTTGTTGGCCATCCAACGCGCAGCCGCACTCGAAGCCGCGCCTTGGCTCAGGGCAAACACACTGGCACCCCGCGCTTGCGGCGTGAGAAACGCATCGGCATGCAAGCTGATGAACAAATCGGCTTGCACTTTTTGTGCTTTTTGCACCCGCACATGCAAGGGCAAAAAGAAATCGGCATCGCGTGTGAGGAAAGCCCGCAACGGCAGTTGGCCGTTTTTGGTTTTCAACACCGTGTCGTTGATGCGCTCTTTCAAGCGGTGCGCCATTTGCAGCACCACGTCTTTTTCTTTCGTGCCGTTGGGGCCGATGGCACCGGGGTCTTCACCGCCATGACCGGCGTCGAGCGCGACCACCACAAAGCGGTCGTAGCTGGGCTCGGGCGTGCTCGATTTGGCTGAAGGGTTGCTGGGTTTGCTGATGGGGGCAGGTGGGGGCGCAGTGGCCACGGTGGGCGCTGTTGGTGATGCAGGCGTTGGTGTAGTCGTTGGTGCAGTTGTTTGTGCAGCCGAGGGCGCTGGGCTTGTGTTTTTGGGAAGTTGCTTGGCAATCAACTCGTCCAAGGCATCTTTGCTTTTCTTGTCGCCTGGCACATGCTCGGCAATCAAGGCTTCCAAAGGGTCGAGTTGCGCCACGGGGTACAGGTCCAAGACCAAGCGATGTTGAAACTGCGATTGACCGCTGAGCACCGGGGCCAGGTTGAACACTTGCGGTTTGACGGCTTGGCGCAAATCGAGCACCAAACGCACGGTGGTCGCATTGAACTGGCCCACCCGCACCCCGACGATGTAGGGGTCATCACTGCGCACCTTGCCCACCAACTCGCGCAAGGCTGCGTTCAATTCAATGCCTTCAATGTCCACCGCCAAACGCGGTGGTTGTTCGACAAAGGTTTGGTGGGTGCGCAAGGCGGTGTCGGACTCGATGGTCACACGCGTGTAATCGGCGGCGGGCCAAACACGCACCGCCAAGATGCTGGCGCCGCTGGCCAACTCGGCTTGACCCAACATCAGCACCAGGCCGCTGGCCTTGAGCAAGTCGCGACGAGACAGTGCGTTGCTCATGCCAACAAACCTTCACCCAAAGCGCTGTGCGCTTCTAAACGCACGTCACGTTCATGTTCGTTCAGCACCGCAATGAAGATGTCCAAATCGGGGGTGGGTAAAAAACCTTGGGCCTTTTCAGGCCATTCGCACAGCTTCAAGCCGGGGCTGACAAAGATGTCTCTGAAGCCTGCGTCTTCCCATTCGCGCGGGTCCGAGAAGCGGTAGAAATCAAAATGCCACATGGCTTGCAGGCCATGCGCTGATGAAAGTTCATAGGGTTCCACCACGGCATAGGTGGGGCTTTTGATGCGACCAGTGACACCCATGGCTTGCAATAAAAAACGCACCAAGGTGGTTTTGCCCGCACCCAGCTCACCGTGCAAACACACCAAGGCCTCGCCCCAAAGCGGACGCTGCACCAAGGCTTGCGCAAACGCTTGGCAAGCGGCTTCATCAGACCAGTGCAGTGTTTTTACAATCGGCATTTCATTCAAAGGAAAACGTGTCCATCGATCAGCAAAGTGTGTTGGCGGATTTACAAACCTGGGGCCAACAATTGGGATTCTCCCAAATTGGCGTGGCCCCGGTGGACCTGCACGAGGCCGAGCCCGGTTTGCTGGCTTGGTTGGCGCAAAACTTTCACGGTGACATGGCCTACATGGCGCGGCATGGCCTGACCCGTGCGCGGCCCGCCGAGTTGCAGCCTGGCACCTTGAGCGTCATCACCGCCCGCATGGACTACCTGCCGCAAGCCTCGCCTGAATCCTTGGACCATGAACTCAGGCGCTTGCAAGAACCCTCGCAAGCAGTCGTGTCGGTGTATGCACGTGGTCGCGACTACCACAAGGTGATGCGCCAACGCTTGCAACAACTGGCTGACAAATTGCAAAGCACACTGGGGCCCTTGGGTCACCGTGTCTTCACCGATTCCGCGCCGGTGTTGGAAGCCGAGTTGGCAGTGCGCAGCGGGCAGGGCTGGCGTGGCAAACACACCTTGGTGTTGCAACGTGACGCAGGTTCGTTTTTTTTCTTGGGCGAAATTTTTATCGATCTGGCGCTTGAACCCACACCCAAGGTGACCGAGCATTGCGGCACTTGCACGTCGTGCATCACCGCCTGTCCAACGCAAGCCATCGTTGCGCCTTACCAGTTGGATGCACGGCGTTGCATTTCTTACCTGACGATTGAGCACGCGGGCAGCATTCCCCTTGCATTTCGCCCCATGATGGGCAACCGCATTTACGGTTGTGACGATTGCCAGTTGGTGTGCCCTTGGAACAAGTTTGCAAAGCGCAGCGTGCTGCCCGATTTCGAGGAGCGCCATGGCTTGGGCGCGGCCTCGTTGGTTCAGCTGTTGGCATGGCATGAAGAAGATTTTTTGCACTTCACCGAGGGCAGCGCGATTCGCCGCATTGGCCATGTGCGTTGGTTGCGCAACCTGGCGGTGGCCGCGGGCAATGCCTTGCGTCAAGCTGACAAAGAAGACTGGGTGACGCCCTTGATGCAGGCCTTGCTGGCATGGACGGGCCATGACAACGCGATCGTGCGTGAACACATCGACTGGGCATTAAGCCAAAACGTTGCCTTGTGCAAGCCATCCGGTGCGCCTTGACCTAGATCAAGCTTGACGTCAGGCAACCTCACTAAGCTGGCGGCCATGAATTCCGCTTATGCCTTGCTCGACGATCCCCAGAGCTGGGCCGCCTTCAGCAAACCCGACCGCACCGTCCCAAACGAAGACGCAGCGGCCTCGTCGGTCACCTGGGAATCGCAAGTGGTGGTGCAAGGCATGCATTGCGCCGCCTGTGCCTTGAATGTGGAAGCCGCTTTGTGTTCGGTGCCGGGCGTCAAACAAGCCACGGTCAACGGTGCCACGCACCGCGCCCAAATCACTTGGTCGGCCAAAGAAGTTCTTCCTTCGCAATGGCTTGATGCCTTGTCGCGGGCAGGCTACCAAGCCGTGCCGGCCAACGACTTCATGTCACGCCAAGCCGGTCAAGCCCAAGTGCGGCAGCAACTCTGGCGTTGGTTGGTGGCTGGTTTGTGCATGATGCAAGTCATGATGTACGCGTGGCCGGTGTATGTGGCGGCACCTGGTGATATAGCGCCCAACATGTTGTCGCTTTTGAAATGGGCTTCGTGGGTGCTCACCTTGCCGGTGATGTTTTTCGCCACCGACATCTTCACGACGGCAGCTTGGCGCGATTTGAAACACGGCCGCATCAGCATGGACTTGCCGGTGGCCTTGGGCATTTGGGTCACCTTCATTGTCAGCTCGGCCGCGGTGTTTGACCCCGAAGGAATACTTGGCAGCGAGGTGTATTTCGACTCGCTCACGATGTTTGTGTTTTTCTTGCTCACGGGTCGTTGGTTGGAAACCCGTTTGCGCGAACGCACTGCGGGTGCCTTGGAAGCCTTGATCAACCGCTTGCCGCAAAGCGTGCAACGCCAAACCAAATCGGGTGGATTGGAAACCGTGGCCCTGCATCAATTGCGCGTGGGTGATGTGTTGCAGGTGCATCCTGGCGAGGTGTTTGCCGCCGATGGTGAACTCTTGCACGGTCACACTTGGGTGGAAGAGGCCTTGCTCACCGGCGAGTCTGAACCGCTGGAGCGCCAAGCAGGCGACAGCTTGATGGCCGGTTCACACAATCTGCGCGAAACCATCCAGATGAAAGTGCTGCGTTTGGGTGAACACACCCGCTACGCTGAAATTGTGGGCCTGATGCAAAGTGCCTCGCTGCACAAACCCCGCTTGGCCGCCTTGGCCGACCATGTGGCCAAACCATTTTTATGGGCCGTGTTGTTGGCCGCTGGCCTGAGTGCTGCGCTGGCTTGGTCCACCTCACCAGGGCATGCACTGATGGTGGCGGTGTCGGTGCTCATCGTCACCTGTCCATGTGCGTTGTCCTTGGCCACGCCCGCGGCCATGTTGGCCGCTGCCGGGCAATTGGCCCGTCAAGGCGTGTTGTTGCGCGATGTGCAGTCCTTGGAAACCTTGGCCCGTGTGGACGCGGTGGTTTTCGATAAAACCGGCACGCTCACCGAAGACCGCATGGGCTTGCAAGCCTTGTTCACGCCGCAAGGTGATTGGCATGTGAACGATCACGACCAAGCCTTGCCGCAAACCGTGTTGTGCTTGGCCGCGAGTTTGGCGCGTCATTCAGCCCATCCTTTTTCACGCGCTGTGGCGCAGCTGTGGCCGCACACCGCGGACGGCTTGCCGATGCAAGCGGTGCAAGAAGAAGTGGGGCAGGGCGTGTCGGGTCGCGTCATGAACGACCAAGGCCAAGTGGTGCGCGAACTGCGTTTGGGGTCCGCATCCTTTTGCCAAAGCTGGCGTGGCACCTGTGGCATGCCGCAAAAAGCACTGACCGCGCAAGTGCATTTGTGCGATGAAAACGGTTGGCTGGCGTCCTTTGAATTCCATGAGCAACTGCGCGATGACGCGGTGTCAACCCTGCAAGCCTTGCAGCAGCAAGGCTTGAAATTGTTTGTGTTGTCGGGAGACACATCGTCGGCAGTCGAGCGCATTGCATTGCGTTTGCAATTGCCCCCTGCCCAAGTGCAAGCCCGTTGTTCACCCGAAGGCAAGCTGCAGTTCGTCAAACACTTGCAAGCCCAAGGCCTGCATGTGGCCATGGTGGGTGATGGTTTCAACGACATGCCGGTGTTGGCCGGTGCCCATGTGTCTTTCGCCTTTGGACAGGCCGTGCCCCTGGCGCAAGCCCGCTCGGATGTGGTGGTGCAAGGTCAACACCTGATGGCGATGGCCGACACCTTGGCCTTGGCGCAACGCACCCAAACTGTGGTGCGCCACAACCTCATCTGGGCCGCGGCCTACAACGCGGTGTGTGTGCCACTGGCCTTCATGGGTTTCTTGCCACCTTGGTTGGCGGGCTTGGGCATGGCGCTCAGTTCACTCATCGTCGTCTTGTATTCGTTGCAGTTGGCGCGGCCAACACGAATGAACACTTTCGAACCACAAAAGGGCTGACATGGACATTTTGTATTTGCTCATTCCCTTGTCGGTGGTCTTGGTGTTGTTTGTGCTGATTGGTCTGTGGTGGGCCATTCACAAAGGGCAATTCGAGGCGATTGAAGGCGAAGGTGAACGAATTCTTCGAAACGATTGACCTAGGTCAAGCCGTTGAACATGACCCAAACAGATACTGTGGATAGATACGTGAAAGGCAGCACATGAGTTCTTCATTACAAAACAATTACAGCGACACGGTGGTGCGGCAATTCGCCATCATGACCGTGGTCTGGGGCGTGGTGGGCATGTTGGTCGGTTTGATCATCGCCGCGCAACTCGCATGGCCCGAGCTGAACTTCGGCATTCCTTGGCTCAGCTACGGTCGCTTGCGCCCCTTGCACACCAACGCGGTGATTTTTGCGTTTGGCGGTTCAGCCTTGTTTGCCTCCACCTACTACGTGGTGCAACGCACCGGCCAAACACGCTTGTTTGCGCCTGGCTTGGCGGCCTTCACCTTCTGGGGTTGGACCTTGGTCATCTTGGGCGCTGCCATCAGCTTGCCACTGGGTTACACCACCGGCAAAGAGTACGCCGAACTTGAATGGCCCATCGACATCCTGATCACCTTGGTCTGGGTGTCGTTTGCCATTGTGTTTTTCGGCACCATTGCCAAACGCAAGGTGAAACACATTTATGTCGCCAACTGGTTCTTTGGCGCGTTCATCCTCACGGTGGCGGTGCTGCACTTGGTCAACAGTGCTGAAATCCCAGCCGGTTGGATGAAGTCTTATTCGGTCTATGCCGGTGTGCAAGACGCCATGGTGCAATGGTGGTATGGCCACAATGCGGTGGGCTTTTTCCTCACCGCTGGTTTTCTCGGCATGATGTATTACTTCGTGCCCAAGCAAGCCGAGCGCCCTGTGTACTCCTACCGCTTGTCCATCGTTCACTTCTGGGCGCTCATCTTCACGTACATGTGGGCCGGCCCTCACCATTTGCACTACACCGCCTTGCCCGATTGGACGCAGTCTTTGGGCATGGTTTTTTCGCTCATCTTGTTGGCACCCAGCTGGGGCGGCATGATCAACGGCGTCATGACCTTGTCGGGCGCTTGGCACAAATTGCGCGACGACCCGGTGCTGCGTTTCATGATCGTGTCCTTGTCCTTCTACGGCATGAGCACCTTCGAAGGCCCCATGATGTCCATCAAGACGGTCAACGCCTTGAGCCACTACACCGATTGGACCGTGGGCCATGTGCACTCGGGTGCTTTGGGTTGGGTG
>CANFOQ010000045.1 GCA_947448745.1 Comamonadaceae bacterium | reverse complement strand
GCTCTATAACCCCCTCTGTGCCCATGCGTATTTTTCGAGGCTTTCAACATCCCCAACTCGCAGCGTCTTGTGCGTTGACCATTGGCAACTTTGACGGGGTGCACCGTGGCCACCAGGCCATGCTGGCCTTGCTGAAGAATGAAGCACGGCACCGTGGTGTGCACAGTTGCGTCATGACCTTCGAGCCGCACCCGCGCGACTTCTTTGCCCAGCAACACCAACAAACCGAGCTCGCCCCGGCCCGCATTGCCACGCTGCGCGACAAGTTGCACGAATTGCACGACTGCGGTATAGACCAATGCGTGGTGCTGCCCTTCAACCAAGCTTTTGCCGCACAACAACCCGACGCGTTCATTCAACAGGTGTTGGTGAACGGTTTGGGCGTGAAGTACGTGTTGGTGGGTGACGATTTCCGCTTCGGCGCCAAACGCGCGGGCGACTACGCCATGCTGGACGCTGCCGGTGCAACACTCGGCTTTGATGTGGCGCGTATGAACAGCTACGAAGTGAAAGGTTTGCGCGTCTCCAGTTCGGCGGTGCGAGACGCTTTGCACCGTGGACAAATGCAAGAAGTGGCGCAGTTGCTGGGCCGCCCCTACGCCATCTCGGGCCACGTGGTGCATGGCCGCAAGTTGGGTCGTGAACTCAATTGCCGCACCTTGAATTTGCGCTTTGCCCATTGGAAGCCCGCCGCCAGTGGCATCTTTGTGGTGCAAGTGCATGGACTCACCGACCAACCCCTGCCTGGCGTCGCCAATTTGGGCATCCGCCCGTCACTCGACCCCAACGATGTGAATGGTGGTCGTGTGCTGTTGGAAACCCATTGCCTCGATTGGCCTGCACAGCTGGGCCTGGATGGGGGCTACGGTAAACTCATTCGGGTGGAATTGCTCCACAAATTGCACGACGAATTGACTTACAACGGCCTTGAAGCACTTCAACAAGGCATCGCCCAAGACTGCATTGACGCACGTCAGTGGTTTGAAAAAATATGAACGACAAAACCAACAACCCCGACACCCGCATCAACATGATGGACACGCCGTTCCCGATGCGCGGCGACTTGCCCAAGCGTGAACCCCAATGGGCGCAAGATTGGAACAGCCAAGGCCTGTACAAAAAACTGCGGGTGGCGCGGCGGGGTGCACCCTTGTTTGTGCTGCACGATGGTCCGCCCTACGCCAATGGTCAGATCCACATGGGACATGCTGTCAACAAAATCTTGAAAGACATGATCGTCAAGTCCAAGCAGTTGGCGGGGTTTGACGCGCAATACATCCCGGGCTGGGACTGCCACGGCTTGCCAATTGAAAACGCGATTGAAAAGCTGCATGGTCGCAAACTCAGCCGCGACGACATGCAGGCCAAAAGCCGTGCCTTTGCCAACGAGCAAATTGCACAGCAACGCGAAGACTTCAAACGCTTAGGGGTTTTGGGCGACTGGGAGCGCCCTTACCGCACCATGGACCCGGCCAATGAAGCGGGTCAAATCCGCGCTTTCAAACGCGTGATCGAACGCGGCTTTGTTTACCGTGGCTTGAAACCGGTGTACTGGTGTTTCGATTGCGGTTCATCTTTGGCCGAGTTTGAAATTGAATACGCCGACAAACAAAGCGAGACCTTGGATGTGGCGTTTCAATGCGCCCAGCCTGAAAAATTGGCCGCGGCCTTTGGTTTGCCATCGCTTGGCAAAGACGCTTTCGCCGTGATTTGGACCACCACGGCATGGACCATCCCCGCCAACCAAGCGCTGAACGTCAAAAGCGACATCACCTATGCCTTGGTCGACACTGCACAAGGTTTGTACCTGTGCGCCGCCTCCTTGGTGGAGAAATGTTTAGAGCGTTGGCAACTCGAAGGCCAGGTGCTGGCCACTGCCACGGGCGACAAACTTGGCTTGATCGAGTTTCACCATCCGCTGTCGCATGTGGATGCGGGCTATCAACGCACCGCGCCTGTTTACATTGCCGACTATGTGGGTGAAACAGATGGCACGGGCATCGTGCACAGCGCCCCGGCTTATGGCGTGGATGACTTCAACTCTTGCATGGCGCATGGCATGAAGTACACCGACATCTTGAACCCGGTGCAAGGCCATGGCACGTATGCCGCCGACTTCCCGCTGTTTGGCGGCCAACACATTTGGAAAGCGGTGCCCCTCATTTTGGAAACGCTGAAAAATGCAGGCCGCTTGATGGCCACGCAGACCATCACGCACAGTTACCCGCATTGCTGGCGTCACAAAACACCGGTCATCTACCGCGCGGCAGCCCAGTGGTTTATTCGCATGGACGAAGGCACTGGCGTGTTCACCCAAGACAAAGCGCCCCAGACCTTGCGACAACTGGCCTTGAACGCGATTGAGCACACCCAGTTCTATCCTGAAAACGGCAAAGCCCGTTTGCGCGACATGATTGCCAACCGCCCCGACTGGTGCATCTCGCGCCAACGGTCCTGGGGTGTGCCGGTGCCGTTTTTCATGCACAAAGACAGCGGCGAATTGCACCCGCGCACCATGGCCATCTTGGACCAAGCTGCCGACATCGTGGCGCAAGGCGGCATCGAGGCTTGGAGCCGCGTGACCACTGAAGACATCTTGAACCAAGCGGGTGACGACGCCGCCAACTACAGCAAGAGCACGGATATTTTGGAAGTTTGGTTTGATTCAGGCTCCAGCTTTCAGCATGTGCTGCGCGGCAGCCACAAAGATGCCTATGACCGTGCACCGCATCACAGCCAAGGCCCGGAAGCCGATTTGTATTTGGAAGGCCACGACCAACACCGAGGTTGGTTCCACAGTTCTTTGTTGTTGGGTTGTGCCCTGTACGACCGCGCACCCTACAAAGGTTTGCTGACGCACGGTTTCACCGTCGACAGCAAAGGCATCAAAATGAGCAAGAGCCTGAAAAATGGCATTGAACCTCAAGAGATCAATCAAAAATTAGGCGCTGAAATCATTCGACTCTGGGTGGCGTCAAGCGATTACTCAGGCGACATTGCGGGTGACGACAAAATCTTGGCCCGTGTGGTTGATGCCTACCGCCGCATTCGCAACACCTTGCGTTTCTTGTTGGCCAATGTGAGCGACTTCAACCCCGCCACCGACAGCGTGGCCTTCGAGGACTTGCTGGAAATTGACCAGTACGCCTTGTCGCGTGCCGCCCAATTGCAAGCCGAGATTTTGGGCACCCGCAACGCAGCAGGCGTGTTTGAAGGCGGCCACTTTGGCCGCTATGAATTCCATCCGGTGGTGTCCAAGTTGCAGCTGTATTGCTCGGAAGACCTGGGCGCTTTTTACCTGGACGTGTTGAAAGACCGCCTCTACACCACCGCGCCCAAGTCATTGGCCCGCCGCAGCGCACAAACTGCGTTGCACCAAATCACCCACGCCATGCTGCGCTGGATGGCCCCCTTCTTGAGCTTCACGGCGGAAGAAGCTTGGCGCACCATTGGCGCGTCGGAATCCATCTTCTTGGAAACCTACACCGAGCTGGGCCACAGCCCCGAGGCCCTGATGCAGAAATGGCAGGCCATTCAAGCGGTGCGTGACATCGCCAACAAAGAGATTGAAACCAAACGTGCCACGGGTGAGGTGGGCGCGTCCTTGCAAGCAGAGTTGGGCATTCAATGCGAAGGTGCCGCTTTCGACGCGCTGGCTTCGTTGGGCGAGGACCTGAAGTTTGTCTTCATCACCTCCAAAGTGCAGCTCGTCAAAGGGCCTTTGAAAGTCGACGTGAAGGTGAGCGCCGCCACCAAATGCGAACGCTGCTGGCATTACAGCGAGGATGTGGGCGCGGATGCGGCTCACCCCACGTTGTGCGGACGTTGCATCAGCAACTTGCATGGCGCGGGTGAAGTGCGTCATTTCGCTTGAGACACTTCATGGCACGTTCAAACCATGCAGCATCCTTGGGTTTGTGGTTGGGCTTGGCCTTGGTGGTCTTGCTCGCCGATCAGTTCACCAAGGTGCTGATCGTGGGCAGCTTTCAACTCGGCGACAGCCAAACACTCACCTCGTTTTTCAACCTGGTGCGGGTGCACAACAGTGGCGCGGCATTTTCTTTTCTGGCCAGTGCAGGCGGTTGGCAGCGGTGGTTCTTCACCGGCATCGGCGTGATCGCCACGGTGTTCATTGTTTATTTGTTGCGCAGCCATGCCTCGCAAACATTGTTTTGCTTCGCGCTGGCGCTGGTGCTGGGTGGGGCGGTGGGCAATGTGATCGACCGCCTGCTGTACGGCCACGTGATCGACTTCCTCGACTTTCACTGGGACTGGTTGGCCCCCTTGTTTTTTGAAGGCCATTTCCCGGCCTTCAACATCGCTGACAGTGCCATCAGCGTGGGCACGGTGTGTTTGATCGTGGATGAATTGCGCCGGGTTCGGCGTGGGTCTTGAATCTGGTTCAAGCGCTGATGGCCAGGTGCGCGATATAGCCTGATCGGGTTTCACCAACGGCTTTGGCCTTGGCATCCAAACGCGCCAACACACGCTTGGGCAAGGTGATGTTGACGCGCTCAATGTCGTCAGACAGCAAAGCAGGGTCGATGGAAGCCACGGCCCACACCCACCCTTTGAATTCACGTTTCTTTTGCAGCTCGGTGATGGCGCTTGGCGCAGGAATGGCTTGCCCCAAGTCCAGCGCGGTCTCAATCCACAACTCGATCGCCTCTTTGGCATTGTCAATGGCTTCATCAATGCCAGAGTCTGCCGCTGAAAAACAGCCGGGCAAATCGGGCACCACGACGCCCCAAGCTGTGGTGGCGTTTCCAGGTTCAATCGCGATGGGGTACTTCATGTTGTTTTGCCTTCTTCGAGTCCTGCTTGTTTGAGTAACTTTTGCACCAAGCCCACGCCCATGTCTTTTTGGGGATGGGGCACACTCAAATGACCTGGTTTGTGCGGGTGCACAAACACATGGTGCGAGCCTTTGACGCCACGCAAAACCCATCCATCCTTTTTCAATCGGGAGAAGAGGTCTTTGCTCTTCATGCATAAAATTATACACACGGTACACACGATCGCAACAGGCATGAAAAAACCCTGCTGATGGCTCAGCAGGGTTTCGCGTCAAACCAAAAAATCAAACCGTGAGGATGGTGCACCCGGTGGTTTTGCGGGCTTCCAAATCACGGTGCGCTTGCGCCACATCGGCCAATGGGTAGCGTTGATCGATGCGAATCTTCACTTGACCGCTGGTGACCACCTCGAACAAATCGTCGGCCATTTGCTGGTTCACTTCACGCGAGGCGATGTGGGTGAACAAGGTTTGGCGCGTCACGTAAATCGAGCCTTTGGGGCCCAAGATGCCTGGAGAGAACGGATCGACCGGGCCCGAGGCATTGCCAAAACTCGCCATCAACCCAAACGGTGAAATGCAATTGAGCGATTTGTCCCAGGTGTCTTTGCCCACCGAGTCGTAAACCACTTTCACGCCTTTGCCGCCGGTGATTTCCTTCACACGGGCTTCGAAATCTTCTTTGCCGTAGTTGATGACGTGAGCCGCACCGTGGGCTTTGGCCAAGGCGCATTTTTCGTCCGAGCCTGCGGTGCCAATCAGTTGCAAGCCCAGTGCTTTGGCCCATTGGCAAGCAATGAGACCCACACCACCAGCAGCCGCATGGAACAAGATGTGGTCACCAGCATGCAGGCCACCTTGGGGCAAGGTGCGCTTGAGCAAATACTGCACCGTGAGGCCCTTGAGCATCATGGCCGCGCCAGTGTCGAAGTCGATGGCGTCGGGCAATTTGCACACGTTTTTAGCGGGCATCACACGCGCTTCGCAATAGCTTCCGGGGGGCGCACTGGCATAGGCAGCGCGGTCACCGGCTTTCAAATGCGTGACGCCCTCGCCCACGGCTTCGACCACGCCTGAACCTTCCATGCCCAAACCATGGGGCATGGGCAGCGGGTACAAACCAGTGCGGTGGTACACGTCAATGAAGTTCAAACCCACGGCTTTGTGGCGAATGCGAATTTCACCGGGACCGGGGTCGCCCACGCTCACGTCCACCAAATGCAGTTCGTCGGGGCCGCCAGGTTTATTGAAATGAATGGCTTTGCTCATGTGTTTCTCCTGTGAAAAATCATCTTAAAACAATCAAGCGGCTTGAAGGCTTGACGCATCGCCTTGGTGACAGGGGTTCAGCGCTGGAACATGACGTTGATGCGGGCCACATACTTGGACACCGCCCCCTGCACCAGACAACCGATGTGGCGCACCGAGTCGGAGCCAAAGCCATGCCGGAAAAACAGCGCCGAGCCTTTCACCGGTGACACATCCACCCAGCTGCCATTGGGCTTGAACAAACGTGTGTTGCCGCCTTGCACACCATCGGCCGGGCCATTCAAATACAGCAACATGGTCAGGCCCGAATGAAAGCCATCGTCCCATTGCAACATGTGTTGGCGGTCGTCGCTTAGGCTGTAACCCGGCCAGCTGCCATCGGTGTGCAAATTGAACACATCGTTGTCGTCATAGCGGTACATGTTGAGGCGGTGGCTGAAGCCCGGGTACAGCGGGTCGCCGTGCATGTCAGGCGGCAGCAAATGCGCGATGCGCTCAAACATGGTTTGCAGCATGGCGTCATCGGCCATCCAATGCACCGACTTGTTCATGCGCATGCCCGGTGGTGTGGCAATGCCAGGCGCTTCATCCCGATAACCCATCACTTCAGAGGCTTGCACGATGGCATCAGCCTCTTCATCAGTGACGACTTGGTCGATCACAAAGCCCAGCAAGCCATCCAAATCCAAGTCTTGACGACGCGGTTGCAAGCCGGGTTGTGCGCCCCACCGCAAGGCTTCGGGCGTGTGTGCAAACGCATGCACCGGGGTCATGGGCACCACGCCGCCCATGGGCAAAGAACCTGGCAAATGCGCCACCGCGTGGTGTGGCGGCCAATCCAACTGCTTCATGTGTCTGACTTCTGAAAAACCAAAGGTGTTTAAAACGTGCCGGGATAGGCCCCGCCGTCGATCAAAATATTTTGTCCGGTGATGAAGCCTGCGTGTTGACTGCACAAAAACGCACAGGTGTGGCCGAATTCATCCGGGTGGCCAAAGCGCAAAGCGGGAGCGAGTTTTTTGCGCCCTTCCACCAAGCTGTCCATGGCTTGTCCGGTTTTTTTGGCCAGGCCTTCAAAGGTGACGCGCAATCGATCGGTTTCAAACGCGCCGGGCAACAAGTTGTTGATGGTGACGTTGCGCGACGCGATGTTGCTGTTGCGAGCAGCACCCGCCACAAAACCGGTGAGGCCGCTGCGGGCACCGTTGGACAAACCCAAAATATCAATGGGTGCTTTCACTGCGCTGGAGGTGATGTTGACGATGCGGCCAAAGCCTCGTGCAGCCATGCCGTCCACCGTGGCCTTGATAAGTTCGATGGGCGTCAACATGTTGGCGTCCACCGCCTTGATCCATTCATCGCGGCCCCATTCGCGAAAGTCGCCCGTGGGCGGGCCACCGGCATTGGTGATGACGATGTCAAAGTCTTTGCCTGGGCCACCGTGCACTGAAAAGATAGCCTCACGACCAGCGACGGTGGTGATGTCTTGTGCAACCGTGAGCACCGTGACACCGTGGGCCCGAAGCAGTTGCGCAGAGGCTTGCAAAGCTTCATCACCACGCGACACCATCACCAGGTTCACACCGGCTTGTGCCAAGGCTTTGGCACAACCCAGGCCCAAACCTTTGCTGGCACCGCCCACCAATGCCCACTTACCCTGAATGCCTAAGTCCATTTTTTTCTCCTTGCTGCGAAGCCAAATACACACCACCCAACACCAGCACCGTGCCCACGCCAATCCATGCATTCAACGGTTCACCCAACACCCACACACCCAACAACACGGTGGACATCGGGCCCACCATGCCTGTTTGCGCGGTCAATGCCGCGCCAATGCGCTCGATCGCCAACATGATGAGCAACACCGGCATCACCGTGCACACCGTGGCATTGAGCAAAGCCAAAGACACCACCTCGGTGGGCACCAGCATGCTGCTGAGCGGGCGCAACACCAAGAACTGGGCAATCGCCAACACACAGGCCACGCATGAAGCCAAACCGACCAAGCGCATCGCGCCAATGCGTTGCACCAACTGGCCGCTGAACATCAGGTACAGCGCATAGCTGATGGCACTGGCGAAGACAAAGGCTGAACCAATGACCACACCCGGGCCAGCAAAGTTCACCTCATGGGCAAACACCACCAAGACACCGCAGTAACTGATGGCCATGGCCCACACCCGTTTGGCATGCAGCGGGTGTTTGTACAACAAAGCGCCCAACAACATGACCAGTGTGGGATTGAGATACAGAATGAGCCGCTCGAGGCTGGCGGTGATGTATTGCAGGCCGATGAAATCGAGGTAGCTGGCCAAGTAATAGCCCAAGAACCCGAGACCCATGATGGCCAACACATCGCGTCGCGTGAGCGGGTTGTCTTGCGCATGATTGCGCTTGGACGCCCACCAAGCCACTGCGATGAACATCGGCAAGGCAAACAACATGCGGTACATGATGACCGTGACCGCGTCCACGCCATAGCGGTAGGACAGCTTGACGATGATGGCCTTGCCGCTGAAAGCGATGGCACCCAGCATCGCCAGCAGCAAGCCGACCGAGTGCGATGAGTGCACCGGGTCGGAACTTGCAGTGCTCAAGATCAGCGTTTGTAGGTGGCGGTGAAACTGGCGGTGCCCAACAGGCCCTTGCCAATGCCTTTGTTCAACACAAATGAATGCAATGAGGCACTGCCGGTTTTGGGAATCCCAGCTGCTGCTTGCACATCATCCACGGCCAAAGCGTAGAGCTTGAACACATAGCGGTGCGGCTTGTCGCCTTCTGGCGGGCAAGGACCGCCGTAATTGCCATTCACGCCTGTGGCGCCCGTGTCTTGAAAGTCCGTGGCACCACCAAATGCGGGGGCGGGCAAAGTTTGGGGCGCATTGCCAGCACCTTGGGCCAAGCCTGTGGTGGTGGCGGGCATGTTGTAAATCGTCCAGTGCCAAAAGCCCGCGCCGGTGGGTGCGTCGGGGTCATGCATTTGCAAGCTCAACGACTTGGTGCCGGCGGGCAGATTTTTCCATTCCAGTGCAGGCGAGACGTTGCCGCCTTTGCAACCAAAGCCATTCAAAACAAATTGGTTGTCGAATTTCTTGCCCTTCAAATCAGGACTGGACAAAGTGAACTTGCCGCCTTCTGCTTGGGCCAAACCCATGCTGCCCGACAGCATCAAACTGCATGCCAAGATGCGAGCGGGAAAAGAAGTGAATGTCATGTGTCTCTCTCTTTGGTTGATGAAATTTCAGGATACCGCATTGACCCAGTCATGCAGGTGACAGGGTTCAAGCTTGAAAAACTTTGTTGTGCAAGCGGCGGGTGAACCACCAGACGATGGCGGCAATCACGGGCACCGCCATGGCGGTGACGAAGGTGGGGTCTTGGATCCAGCCCTTGGCTTGCAAGCCTTCAGTGAAGTAGTGCATCAAACCCGTGATGTAGTAAGTGATGGCCGCCACCGACAAACCTTCCACCGTGGTTTGCAATTTCAGTTGCATGCCTTGGCGGCGGTTCATCGCGGTCAGCAGCGCTTGGCTGCTTTGCTCTTGTTGGAAATCCACACGTGTGCGCAGCAAACTGCTCATGCGCGAGACCCGTTGCGACAAGGCGGTTTGACGGCGTGACACCCAATCGCAGGTGCTGCGTGCAGGTGTCAAACGGCGGTCCATGAACTCGCCAATCGATTGAAAGCCAGGGATGCGTGTTTCACGGATGTCTTGGATGCGCCGATCAACCAATTCAAAGTAAGCGCGGCTGGCCGAGAAGCGCGAGTGTTGCGAGGCATACGCGCTTTCCACATGACCGGCCAAGCGTGTGAGCCGATCCAGCAACGCGGCTTCTTCGTCATGGTGGGCGCTGCGGATGGCCAAGGCCAAATCGGCCAACTCGTGTTCGGCTTGGGCCAAATCAGCGGCGGCGGCGCGGGCGATCGGCAAGCCCAACAAAGCCACCATGCGGTAGGTTTCAATCTCCAGCAAGCGTTGCACCAAACGGCCCAAGCGGCGCGGCGACAAATTGCCCACACGCAACAACATGCGCGAACAACCGTCGGGGCCGATTTGAAAATCGGTGTGCAGCGTGGCTTCACCATCAACCAACTGACAGGCCACCATGCTGTCTTCGCGAAACTGCTGGTGCAACTCATCCCGGTCTTGCAAGTTGTTGGTGCGTTTGGCCCACAGGTTGATGCGTGACAAGCATTCGCCGGGCAAATTTTTCAACCATTGCTGCGGCATGTTGTTCATGGCCAAAGCATAGGCATCGGTTTGGGGCAAGCCTTCGGGCGCATCGGCCATGAAGGTCCAGGTGACGAACTCGGTGTGCAATTCCCAACGCAGCCGCCAACTGCCGCCGTCGACGCGCAAATGGTTGGCATGGTCATCTGGCACGGGCAAGTGGTGATCACGCAAGAGTTGCATCAAGTGTGCGCGGCTGTCTTCGCGGGCTTGCGCATCGGTCAGCATCACCACATGGCTGATGGCCACAGGCGCTTGCATGGGTTCTGGTGGTCGCGCATGCACCTCGTTGTGCAAGGCGCGGCGCAGGGCATGTTCTTTCATGAATCAGGTCTCAATCTTCAACAAAGGCTTCTTCACGTTTGGACTTGATGGCCGGCAACAACACCAACACCAACAACAAGACACCGATGGCCAACAAGGCTGCTGACAAGGGCCGGGTGACGAACACCGACCAATCACCGCGTGCCAGCTTCAAGGCCCGCTTCAAATACTCTTCCATCATCGGCCCCAAGATGAAGCCGAGCAACAAAGGCGCGGGCTCGCAACCGAGCTTGGTGAACACATAACCGGCCAAGCCAAAAAACGCCACCAAGCCAATGTCGAATGTGGAATTGTTGGTGGTGTAAACGCCAATCGCGCAAAACAACACGATGGCCGGAAACATGTAGTGATAAGGCACGGTGAGCAACTTGATCCACACACCAATCATCGGCAGGTTCAAGATGATCAGCATCAGGTTGCCAATCCACATCGACACGATCAAGCCCCAAAACAATTCGGGGTTGACCGTCATCACTTGCGGCCCAGGTTGGATGTTGTGGATGGTCATGGCCCCCACCATCAAGGCCATCACCGCGTTCGGTGGAATGCCCAACGTGAGCAAGGGAATGAACGAGGTTTGCGCCCCGGCGTTGTTGGCCGATTCGGGCGAGGCCACGCCTCGGATATTGCCTTGGCCCAGCGGCACTTCACCCGCCTTGAGTTTGATTTTTTTCTCCAAGGTGTAGGCCGCGAAAGAAGCCAGCACCGCACCGCCACCGGGCAACACGCCCAACACCGAACCCAGTGCCGTGCCACGCAACACGGCCGGCATCATTTGGCGAAAGTCTTCGCGCGTGGGCATCAGGCCTTGCACTTTGGCGGTGAACACTTCGCGGTCGTTTTCGTTTTTCGCCAAGTTGGTGATGATCTCGGCATAACCAAACAAGCCCATGGCCACCGCCACAAAACCGATGCCATCGGTCAACTCCGGAATGTCCATGCTGAAACGCGTCATGCCCGAATTCACATCGGTGCCGACCAAGCCCAGCAGCAGCCCCAAGATGATCATGGCAATCGCTTTGAGCAAGGAGCCCGAAGCCAACACCACCGCACCAATCAAACCGACCACCATGAGCGAGCAGTATTCAGCCGGGCCAAACGCAAACGCCATTTCAGACAAGGGTGCTGCAAAACCCGCCAACAACAAGGTGCCCACGCAGCCTGCAAAGAACGAGCCCAAACCAGCCGCCGCCAGCGCTGGACCGGCACGGCCTTGACGCGCCATTTGGTAGCCGTCCAAGGTGGTCACCACCGAGGACGATTCGCCCGGCAAGTTCACCAAGATGGCGGTGGTGGAGCCGCCGTATTGGGCCCCGTAGTAAATGCCAGCGAGCATGATGAGCGCGGACTCGGGCGGCAAAGCGTAAGTGGCGGGCAGCAGCATGGCGATGGTGGCCACCGGACCGATGCCCGGCAAGACCCCAATCAAGGTGCCGAGCAAACAACCGATGAAGGCATACAGCAAATTGATGGGCGTTCCAGCAACTGCAAATCCCGTGGCGAGGTTGGCAAGCAAATCCATGTCAATCCAATCAATAGCCGATGATGAAAGCAGGCCACACGGGCAACTGCAAATTCAACAGCGAAATGAACACCACATAACTGCCACCGGCCAAGATGCTGGAGAGCACCAGCATGCGGCGCAGATTGAAACTGCTGGCGTCCGCCATCAAGGCCACGCCGGTGAGCGCGAAGATCGCCACCACCAAACCAAAGGAAGGCAAGCCGATGCTGGGCATCCCGCCCAACAGCGCACCGAACAACAAATTGGCACCCAAGATACACACCAAAGGTCGCCAGGCGACTTCGCCCATCACGCCGCCATCGGGCGTTTCCACCACCAGCGAAAAAAACATGATGAAGCCGCCCAGCAGCACCAGCACCAAGGACAGCGCCAGCGGGAAATAGCCCGGCCCCATTTGACTGGCCGAACCGATGTCATAGGTCATGGCGGCATTCCAAGCAAAGGCCGCACCGGTGGCAGTGAACATCAAACCGGAGACAAAGTCTTTTTGACTCTTGATCGACACGGTGGATCTCCCAAAACAAAACTGAAGGGATTGTGACCGATGCCACCACCCGCTGGCTCGGCGTGGCGCTGGGGCCTCAGGCCTGCACCGTGAAGCAACCGGCTGCGACGGATGGCCAATGCGCAAGCGGGTCAGGCCTGCACAGGCTTGAGCACCTTGAGCCAAAGCGTGGCGGGCAGGCCCCACAAAGTTTCGATCTGCTCGGCCCGCGCTTGCAGCAGCTCGCGCTCGGGGCGGCTGGGTGTGCGCTGCGCCAGCACCACGGTGTTGCCTTCTTTGGTCGGCTTGAACGCCCAGACGGCATCGGCACCAAAGGCTTGGCTGATGTGCCCCAAGCTGCGCTCAAAACTGGAGGCGCGGCCGAACAAATTGACCAGCATGCAGCCGTTGAGGGTCAGCAACTGGCGGCAATGGGCGTAGAAATCAGCGTCGTCCAGCACCGGCGCAGCGGCTTCGTGGTCGTACAAATCGACGTGCAAGGCGTCCACTTGACCGCGCCAATGCGGGTGCGCGGCCACCTCGGCGGCGTCGCCCAGCACCACCGACAAGCGTTCGTCGTCTGGGCCCAGCTTGAACCAGGTGCGGCAGGCCGCCACCACCTGCGGGTTGAGTTCGATGGCGGTGGTGCGCATGCCCAGCACCTTGTGGCAGTTTTTGGTGAGGGCCGCAGCGCCCAGGCCCAGCTGCATGGCGTGCAAATCGGGCACTTCTTGGGACGGCACAAAGAGCAACCAGGCTTGCATGCGTTGCACGTATTCCAGCTCGATCTGGTTGGGCTTGCCGATGTCCATCGAGCCCTGCACCCACTCGGTGCCCAAATGCAAGTAGCGCACCTTGCCGTGCTCGGACATGTTGACTTGCGGGAGGGTCTGCTTGGTGGCCATGCGGGATTGTCGCTGGTTGCACATTGGCGCTAATTGGGGTCAGATTCCAATTGTTTGGCTGCTTGTTAATTGGGGTCAGATTCCAATTGTTTGGCTGCTTGCGACCACGGTGGGCTCGTCTGCCGCTCACCGCCGCAAGCGGCAACGTTCGCTACGCATCCGACCCACCATGTTCGCAAGCTGAAGTGGCTTGATTGGTTGGCCAAGTTGCTGAAAGCCATTGTTCTCATGCCAATCCACCTTGCGCCGAAACATCACTTCATAGCCGCACGGCATGGGGACCATTTTTTGAGCGAAAGACCAGAAAAATGCGTCCCCATGGCGGGTGGCTCAAGCGTGACTTCTTGAAACACAAGGAAGTCAGGCGGCTTGACTTCAGACCGTTTCGATCCCCAACACCGAACAAACATTGGCACAGGTCGCCAAGCGAACGGTCTCCAGCGACACCCCGCGCAAATCCGCCAACACCTGCGCAATCCGCGGAATCTGGTCCGGCGAGTTGCGGCCCTGCGGCACGCCTTGTGCCCGCGCCTCGGCGGTCACATACAGCCAATGTGGCGGTATATCGGGCGCATCCGTTTCCAACACCAGCGCGTCAAAGGGCAACTGCGTGGCCAACAGGCGCAACTGCAAGGCTCGCTCGAAAGTGAGCGCACCGCCAAACCCAAGCTTGAAACCCATGGCGATGAATTGCTCGGCCTGCTGCACGCTGCCGTTGAAGGCGTGGGCGATGCCGCCTTTCACCGGCGTTTGCCGCAGCGCTTTCAACAGCAAATCAGCGCTGCGCCGCACATGCAAGATCACCGGCAGGTCGTGCTGCTGGGCCAGCTTCAGCTGCGCTTTGTAAAACAGCTGCTGACGCGCCATGTCCAGGCCGGGCACAAAACCGTCCAAGCCGATTTCGCCCACCGCCACGAGGCGCGGGTCGGCGCGGTGCTGTTGCAGAGCCTCGGCCAAGGTTTGTAAATCGGCCTCACGGGCCTGCGGCGTGAACAGCGGGTGGATGCCCAGCGCGTAAACGTCGCCGTGCTGGTGCGCCAACTGCCGCACCGCGTCAAAGTGCGCGGTGTGTACCGCAGGAATGATGCAGGTTTGCACGCCCACCGCGCGGGCGGCATGGCGCACCGCGTCGCGGTCAGGCGCGAATTCGGCGGCGTCCAGGTGGCAGTGGCTGTCGATCCAAGTCATGGGGCATGGTAATTGGGGTCAGATTCCAATTGTTTGGTGATACAAGAAATCAGCAAAATTTTGAATTTATGTATCATAAAAACGGCTGCAAGCCCCGTCCAGTATGACCACCCCTTCAAAAGCAGGGTATTTTGGGTGGCTCCAAAATGGGCTACTTCTACAGTGCATCGATCACAAAAATCAGGTGCACACCGCACACCCTGGCAAGTTCCTTCTGCACCACACTGTGTTGTCAAACCCATTCCGATAACATATTTGTTAATATTCGCATGGACCATGTCATTGCGTATTTCAGCGACCAAGTCGAACAAGACATCCTTGGACTGCCAGACACCTTGGCCGCCCGCTATGTGGTGCTAACGAGGCGCATGGTGGCCGTCGGGCCGCATTTGGGCGAACCCCACACCAAAGCACTGGGTGAAGGTTTGTTTGAACTGCGGCTCAAGGGCGCAGAAGGCATTGCCCGTGTGTTTTTCTGCACCCTGATTGGTCGCCGAATTGTGATGCTGCATGGTTTCGTCAAAAAATCGAATCGGACACCGCCTAAAGCTTTGGCCTTGGCCTTCTTGAGAATGAAAGAGGTGAAACATGAAAACCCATGAGCAACTTGTCAGCAAACTGATGCAGCGCCCTGGGGTGCAAGCCGAAGTGGCGCGGATCGAACGCGAGGAAGGTGAATTGCTGGACGCGTTGCTCAAAGCCCGCATGGATGCCGGCTTGACGCAAGCCGAACTGGCTCGGCGCATGGGCACGCACGCGCCCGCCATGATCGGCAGGCAGGCGTGAATTAATTGGAATCTGACCCCAATTTCCCGGCCACCAAGCGCAGTTGCCGGTCGCACTGCGCCGCCAAGCGCTCGTCGTGGGTGACGACGATGAAGGCCGTGCCCTGCTGCCTGGCCAGTTGCAACATGAGCGCAAACACGCCGTCAGCCGTGGCGCGGTCCAGGTTGCCAGTCGGCTCATCGGCCAGCACACAAGCCGGTTGCGTCACCAAGGCGCGGGCAATCGCCACGCGTTGGCGCTCGCCGCCCGACAGCTCGCTGGGCGTGTGCTGCACCCTGTCGGCCAAACCCACGGCGGTCAACATGGCCAGCGCTTGCACCGCCGCTGCTTCACGCGGCATGCGGCGAATCCACAAAGGCATGGCGACATTGTCCAAAGCACTGAATTCGGGAAGCAAATGATGAAACTGGTAAATAAAACCCAGGTGTTGATTTCGTAAACGTCCCAAGGCGCTGGCATCCAAACCGGCCAAGTTTTGGCCGAGCAAGCGCACGCTGCCGGTGGTCGGGGTGTCCAGGCCACCCAGCAAATGCAGCAAGGTGCTTTTGCCCGAGCCCGAGGTGCCGACCACCGCCAAGGTTTCGCCGGGGCGCACCTGCAAGTCGATGTCTTGCAACACGGTGACGTCGATCACACCTTCGTGGAAACGGCGGCTCAAACCTTGCGCCCACAACACAGCCTCACTCATGGCGCAGCGCCTCCGCCGGGTCGATGCGGCTGGCCCGCCAGCTCGGGTAAAGCGTGGCCACCAAGGCCAGCACCAGCGCGATGATCACCACCGGCCCGATGTCGGCCCACTGCGGGTCGCTGGGCATGCGGCTGATCAGGTAAATGTCTTTGGGCAAAAAGCTCGCGCCCAAAGCGCGTTCGATGGCGGGGACGATGCTGCCAATGTTGAAGGCCACCAAGAGGCCGAGGACCAAACCCGACAAGGTGCCGATGACGCCCACCAACGCGCCTTGCACCACGAAGATGCCCATGATGCTGCCGGGGCTCGCGCCCAGCGTGCGCAGGATGGCGATGTCGGCTTGTTTGTCGGTGACCGTCATCACCAAGGTGCTGACCAAGTTGAACGCGGCCACCGCCACGATCAGCGTGAGGATGATGAACATCATGCGTTTTTCAATTTGCACGGCGGCAAACCAAGTGCGGTTGGCCCGCGTCCAGTCGCGCACCACCAGCTCCTCGCCCAGCAAAGGCGTCAGCTCGTCGGCCACGCTGCGTGCTTGTTGCGCGTCTTTCAATTTCACGCGGATGCCGTTGGGGCCTTCCAAACGAAAAATCTTTTGCGCGTCCTCCATGTGCAGCAAGGCCAAGGACGCGTCATATTCATAGTGGCCCGAATCCAGCAAGCCCACCACAGTGAGTTGCTTCATGCGCGGCACCACGCCCGCAGGCGTGACCTGCCCACCGGGCGCCACCAAGGTGATGCGTTCGCCGGTTTTCACGCCCAGCGCCCGCGCCAACTCGCTGCCCAAAATCACCCCAAAGCGGCCCGGCTGCAATTGCGCCAGCACCTCGGGCGGCATCAGCGCCACGGCGTCGGTGACCAACACTTCTTGCGCCGGGTCGATGCCGCGCACCAATGCGCCGCGCATGTCTTCGCCCTGCGCCAACAACACTTGCGACAAAACAAACGGCGCACTCGCCAGCACTTGCGGTTGTAGTGCCAATTTGTTTTGCACACCCGTGGGGTTGTCGATGGCCGCGCCGGTGTAGGCCAACACCTCGATGTGCGAGAGCACACCCAACATGCGGTCACGCACTTCTTTTTGAAAGCCGTTCATCACACTCAAGACGATGATGAGCGCGGCCACGCCCAAGGCGATGCCGAACATCGACACAGAAGAAATGAAGGAAATGAATCGATTGCGACGGGCGGCGCGGCCAGCGCGGGTGTAGCGCCAGCCCACCAGCAATTCGAAGGGCAGGCGAGAGGTGTTCATCGGGTGTGGATTGTGGCATCTTGCACAATGCAGCCATGTCTGCTCGCCTTGCCGCTCCTGTCACCGTTGTTTCGCACGCTTTGTTGCCACCCGACTTG
Organism: Comamonadaceae bacterium; assembly: GCA_947448745.1. Classification (GTDB taxonomy): domain Bacteria; phylum Pseudomonadota; class Gammaproteobacteria; order Burkholderiales; family Burkholderiaceae_C; genus Limnohabitans. Next base: position 1,193 of record CANFOQ010000045.1, on the reverse strand, counting down.
GCCCAAGCCCACAGCATCGAGCGCCAAGCATGGCAGGCCGCTTTGCCCACCCACGCTGCTTTGCGGCAAGCACAACGGCAACGCCAACAGCATGACGCCCAACATTTGGATGCACCGCACGAATGGGCACAGGCGCAAGCCATGGGCTGGCCATTGACGCCCGGTTTGTTGGGCTGGGCCGCACAAAGCGCCGCGCAGCAGGGCTTGTCGTGTTCGCCCGAGCAGGGCTGGGCTTTCATCGATTTGGTCCATTGGCGCGTCGATCAAGGCCAAGTGCATTTGCACCACCCGGGCAGCATCAGCGCAGCAGAAGACCAGGCTTTGTTGCAGAGCATGTCGCCCTACTTTTTGGAAGACGGCATCCACTTGCAGGCGTTTCAAGCAGGCCGTTGGTTGGCGCATTCAACGCACTTCAAACACCTGCCCAGCGCATCCCTCGATCAAGTGATGGGGCGCAGCATGGCCGCATGGCTCAACACCGACGACTTGGCGCAACAAAGCGACACGCAACGCGTCTTGCGCCGTTTGCAAAACGAAATGCAAATGCTGCTCTACACCCACGCGGTGAACGACCAACGCGCCATCAGCCTGAATTCGTTTTGGTGGAGTGGCACGGGTGACGCACCACCTGCTAGCCCGAACAAAGTGCGCTTGCACCTTGATTTGCGCCATGCGTATTGGGCGCAAGACCCAGCTGCTTGGGGTGCACAGTGGCAGGCCTTGGCCCAAGAGGTGATGTTGCCTGCGCTGCAAAACGGACACCGCTTGCTGTTGTGCGGTGAGCAAGCGATGGTGCAATTGCAAACACCGCCGCTTGGTGTGCTTCAAGGTTTGAAAAACCTTTTGCCCCAACCCGCTTTGCACGAGGTCTTGTCATGAAACTCTTGCCCCGCGACGCCCCACCCCGCACGGTCTGGGCCTTGGAACAAACCGGTGTGCATCCACTGCTGGCCCGCTTGTATGCCGGGCGCGGTGTGCAAAACCCGCAAGAACTTGACAACCAGTTGAAGCATTTGTTGCCACCGAATGGCATGAAAGGCATGGACCAAGCCGCGCAGTTATTGGCCGACGCCATCGCGCAGCAACAACGCATCTGCATCGTCGCCGATTACGACTGCGACGGTGCCACCGCTTGCGCCGTGGCCTTGCGTGGTTTGGCTTTGTTGGGTGCGCAGCATGTGGGCTTCATCGTG
>CANFOQ010000044.1 GCA_947448745.1 Comamonadaceae bacterium | reverse complement strand
GGTTTTGCACGATTTCAGCGCGGTAAAAGCTGGGGCACAGGCTGGCGCTGTGCGCGTTTTCGCCGCACAAGCCGCAGCCGACACAGCCATCGATCACCGTGGCCACCGGGTCCACTTTCAGCGGGTCGGGGTTGTCTTTCAAGGTGAGCGTGGGGCAGGCGGACAAGCGCATGCAGGCATGGTCGCCATTGCACACGTCCTCGTCCACGCCGTAGCGCACACGTTGCACACGCCGGCCATCACGCTTGCGTTGCGCCACCAGCGGTTTGATGCGGCGTTGCCGCTCGAGTTGGCATTCGCCTTCGGCGATGATGACTTTCAAGCCGTTGAAGTCCGAGGTGAGCGCGTCTTTCAACACAGTTTTCACACGCGCCACGTCATAGGTGTGCACGGTTTGCAGCCACTGCACGCCCAAACCTTGCAAGGTGGTTTCGATGGTGGTGTTGGTGTGCGACAAGCTGGCATGTTGATCGGCCGCCGCTTGCTTTTGCGCGTCTTGCGGTGTGGAAATGATGTCTTGCGTGCCAGTGGCCGAGGTGTAGCCATTTTTGAAAATCAACAGCACCGCATCGTCGCCATTGAAGAGCGCACTTTGCACGCCGGTCAGCAAGCCGTTGTGCCAAAAACCGCCGTCGCCCATGATGGCCAAGGTGCGGCCTTGCATCATCGGCGACACGCCTGCACGGCTGGCCAAACTCATGCCATAGCCCAAGATGGAATGGCCGGTGTTGAAGGGTTCGAAGGTGCCCAAGGCATGGCACCCAATGTCGGCCGCGATGTGTACCGCGCCAATGGCTTGTTGCACCTGCTTCAATGCCGAAAACACGGGGCGCTCGGGGCAGCCGATGCAAAAGCCTGGTGGCCGCGCAGGCAGCGCTTGGCCCAAAGCCTTGGCCACGTCGTCGCGGCGTTGTTGCAAACCTGTCAGCCATTGCTGCGCGGCTTGCACGCTGGCTTCGCCCAGGTAGGTGCTGGCGAAATGCACCAGCCCCAAGCTCAGCGCTTCGATGTTGTATTCGCCCGCGCCGGGCAACATGTCTTTGCCGTGCAAGGGGGTAGGCACACCGGCGCGTCGCAGTTGCGTGGCCATGTCTTGCTCGATGAACTCGGGCGAACCTTCTTCCACCACCAACACGCCGCGCTTGTCTTGGCAAAAATCAATCACTTGCTGCGGCACCAGCGGGTAGGTGACGTTCAAAACCAAGATGGGGATGTGGCTGTGACCCAACGCATCGGCCAAGCCCACCTGCTGCAAGCTGCGCAGCAGCGCGTTGTACAAACCGCCTTGCACCACCAGCCCCAGGTCGGGGTGCTGGCTGCCCGGCATCAGCTCGTTCAAGCCGTGTTTCAAGATGTAGGCGCGGGCGGCTGGAATGCGCTCTTCAAGCTTTTTCTTTTCGTGGCCAAAGGTGACCGGCGGGTGCGCCAAGCGGCTGTAGTCAAACGGCGCGGGCGCGGTCATCACCTCGCGCGTGGACAGCTTGGGGGCTTGGTTGTTTCGGGTTTGGAAACTGCCACGCACATGGCAAGCGCGGATGCGCAACTCCAAGAGCGTGGGCATGTTTGACGCTTCGGACAGCGCAAAGCCGTGCTCCACCATCTTCACCATGTGCGCCAAATCTGGGCGCGGGTCCAGCAGACACAAGGTGCTTTTCAAAGCGAACGCATGGGTGCGCTCTTGAATGACCGACGCACCTTCGCCGTAGTCCTCGCCCACCACGATCAGGGCACCGCCCAACACGCCCGGGGAGGCCAGGTTTGACAAGGCATCCGAGGCCACATTGGTGCCGACAATCGATTTCCAAGTCACCGCACCGCGCAAGGGGTAGTGGATGCTCGCGCCCAACATCGCCGCGGCTGAGGCTTCGTTGGCACAGGCCTCGACATGCACGCCCAACTCGTCCATCAAGGGTTTGGCCTGCACCATCACGTCCAGCAAATGCGACACCGGTGCGCCTTGGTAGCCGCCCACATAGGCCACGCCCGATTGCAGCAAGGCCTTGGTGACCGCCAAGATGCCCTCGCCGTGAAACGTGTCGCCATCGCCCAGTCGCAAGGACTGGATTTCTTCAACAAAGGAAACTTCCAAACAACTCTCCGGGTGGGCGCGGGGATGGGCGACGCAGAAGCGGCCATCATAAAGAGCCGGACCAAAGGCTGCATGGTAGATTTCCCGCATGACTTCCACACCACAACAAGAACCCCGACTCACTTCTTTGGCGCACGGCGGGGGCTGTGGTTGCAAGATCGCGCCCGGCGTGTTGCGCGACATTCTGGCCGGCATGCCCAGCTTTCCCTTGCCACCGCAACTCATGGTGGGCATTGACACCGCCGATGACGCGGCCGTGTTCCAACTGAATGACCAACAAGCGCTGATTGCCACCACCGATTTCTTCATGCCCATCGTCGACGACCCGTTCGACTTTGGCCGCATCGCCGCCACCAACGCCATCTCGGATGTGTACGCCATGGGTGGCAAACCCATTCTGGCGCTGGCCTTGGTGGGCATGCCCATCAACGTGCTCAGCACGCACACCATTGGCCGGATTTTGGAAGGCGGGCACAGCGTGTGTCAGGCGGCGGGCATCCCGATTGCCGGCGGCCACACCATCGACTCGGTCGAGCCGATTTACGGCTTGGTCGCTTTGGGTTTGGCGCACCCCTCGCACATCAAACGCAATGCATCAGCACGCGCTGGCGATGTCTTGGTGCTGGGCAAGCCGATTGGCGTGGGCATCATGTCCGCCGCGCTGAAAAAAGAACAACTGTCTGCGGCGGGTTATGCGCAGATGATCGATTCGACCACGCGTTTGAACACCCCTGGCCCCGATTTGGCGGCTTTGGAGGGTGTGCATGCTTTGACCGATGTGACAGGTTTTGGTTTGGCGGGCCATGCGCTGGAAATGGCCCGTGGCGCGGCCTTGGATGTGCACCTGAATTGGTCGGCGGTACCGGTGTTTGACGGTGTGCGGGACCTTGCCAACGCAGGTTTCATCACCGGTGCCTCGGGTCGCAACTGGGCGGGTTATGGCGCGGAGGTGGCGCTGCCCCAGGGCTTTGGCGCGGTCGATCAGGCCTTGCTCAGCGACCCGCAAACCAGCGGCGGCTTGCTGGTGAGTTGTGCGCCTGACGCTTTGCCGCAGGTGATGGCGGCGTTTGCCCAGCATGGCTTTGCGCAAGCCTGTGTGGTGGGCCATGTGGCGGCTCGGCAAGCGGATGCACCGATGTTGCGGGTGACTTGAGCTTCACTTGCTTCTTTAGGAAGCGCTGCTTACGCTTTTGAAATCGATTGATTTTTAGCATGGTTCTCTCAGGAGAGCAGCATGCCTTATTCACATTCCATCTTTGATTCGCCATCAATCAGGGCATTATTGAAAGCAGATAATGAGTGGCACCTGGTGCTAGACTTGAGTGAGGCGCGGTAATGAGGCCGCGTGCTTTCAAATCGGCGGGTTTTGCCAAACAAGCCAACAAAGCAGGCATCGCTGACACGTTGTTGTGCAAGGCTGTAGATCAAATTTTGCGCGGCCAAGCGGATAGTTTGGGTGTCGGTGTTTACAAAAAGCGGCTCAACGCCAACCAGCATCGCGCCATCATCTTGAGCAAGCTTGATCAGTGGGTGGTGTTTGAATTTTTGTATGCCAAAAAAGACAAATCCAATTTAGACCCAGACGAGCTGAAGGCGTTTCGCTTGTTGGCATTGGCGTATGCGAGGCTGAATACCTTGCAATTGAAAGCCATGATGGGTAACCGAGCATTGATGGAGATTTGCCGTGACGAAACGACGGACCTACAAAAGTGAAGCCCTTGCCGCCGTGTATGCATCCGCCAAGGCCATGCAAAAAATCGGGGCCATGGATCAAACCACCATGCGGCAATTGGAGGCGCTGTGCTTGACCCCTACACCATTGCTTCAGCCGCAGCAGATCAAGCGCATCCGAGAAAGCGCCAAAGTCAGCCAGCCGGTGTTTGCGCGCTACCTCAATACCAGCGAGTCCACAGTTCAAAAGTGGGAAACAGGCGTCAAACAACCCAGTGGCATGGCTTTGAAATTATTGTCTGTGGTGCAAAAGCACGGATTGACAGTATTGACTTGAATATGTCGATTCAACCAAGGCTTACGCCCGCCGCCACGGCGGCTTGCTGCCGCCTTTGTCTTTGGCCTCTTGACTGCGCAGCGCCGCGTCAAAAGCGCTTTGCGCCCAAGCTTTGGCCAACGCACGGTCGTCTAGGATGAACTCTGGCGCAAGCCAATATGACAGCTTCACCGGCTTGCCGCGCTGCTCGAAAGTGAAGGGCTCAGAATGCACGGCAACAAACTCGGCTTGGTTCAAGGCGTCGGTTTTCAAATACAAGCGCCCTTGCGCCAACAAGCCAAACATCAGGCCATCGCGGTAGATGCCATGCGCCCCAAACATGCGGCGGGTGGTGATGGGGCCAAAGTCGGCCAACACCTCGTGCAGGTAGTCCATGAAGTCGCTCATGGCTTGATTTTGACTGACGCATTCAAGTACTTGAACTCCCCCTGAGCTGGCTCAAAGCAAATTAACTTAGGCGCTTTGGCGGGCGGAATACGCCTTTTCATTAATATCAAATACGTTATATTCATGGCTTGGATCATCAAGTATCACAGTGACAAAATCCAATCAGATTTGCTCCATTTGCCCTCTGGTCTGTTGAGCCGCTATGTACATTGCACGGATCGGATGTTGTTGTTTGGTCCAGATTTGGGCATGCCGCACACCCGCGCCATGGGGCAAGGTTTGTATGAATTGCGATTGAAGTCGAAGGAAGGTTTGCGGCGGGTGTTTTATGGCTTGTTGATCGATCAACACATTGTGATGCTGCATGTATTTGCCAAGAAAACAGAAAAAACACCGCTCAAAGATTTGGCTTTGGCTCGACAACGATTAAGGGAGTGGACACATGCTGACTCATGAACAACTGCGCACCAAGGCTTTGGCCAAGCCCAAAGTCATGCAAGCTTTCATCTCCCAAAATGAAGAATTCGCATTGCTGGACGTTTTTTTAAAAGCGCGACATGCCCATGGTCTGACGCAAGCGCAGGTTGCAAAAAAAATTGGCACCTCACAATCGGCGGTGGCTCGCATGGAGTCGGGCCGTGGCACGCATTCGCCTTCTTTGGCCACACTGTCTAAATATGCGAAGGCGCTGGGCTGCAAACTGGAGTTGCGGTTGGTACAAATCGCACAACCTTGAATTTTTCAAGGCTTCTCCAACGCTTTTTCGGTCTCCGCCCGCTTGGCAAACTCGGCCCGCAAAGCCCGCAATTTCTCGCGTGGGTCTTCCTTGGTCGTGGCCACATCCAAGGCCATTTCAGCGATGAAGCGGCTGGGCAGGCTGCTCACCATCTCGCGGCCTTTTTTGCGCTTGCGGCTCCAGCTCACCATGAGGCTGCGCTGGGCGCGGGTGATGCCGACATACATCAATCGGCGCTCTTCCTGAATGCGTGTCAAATTCAAAGCGTCTTGTTGCAGGCTGACGCCGTCTTCCTCGGGCTTGAAAGGCAATAAGCCTTCGTTGACACCCGCCATCATCACGTGCGGCCACTCGAGGCCTTTGGCGGCGTGCAAGGTGGACAAGGTCACCACGTCTTGGTCTTTGTCCCGCTCGGACAGCGTGGACAAGAGCGCGATGGTTTGCGCCACCTCCAACAGGCTTTTGGCCTCGCTCACCAGGCTCACACCGGCGGTGTCGTCCACCTCGCCGCCACAGCGCTTGGCCATCCAGTCGATGAAATCCATCACATTCGTCCAGCGGGCGGCGGCCAGTTTTTCGCTTTCCTCGCCGTCGTACAAATGCTTTTCGTAGTCGATGTCTTTGAGCCACTGCATCAACAGCGCCAGCGCGGCTTCAGCGCCTTGGGTGTGGCGGGCGCGAAATTGCAAATCGTTGATCTCGTTGCCAAAGGCTTGCAGGCTTTCCACCGCGCGGGTGGGCAGGGCCGCGCCCAGCGAATGGCTGAACACCGCTTCGAACAAGCTGATGCGGTATTGGTTGGCGAATTCGCCCAGCTTTTGCAAGCTGGTGTGGCCAATGCCGCGCTTGGGCGTGGTGACGCAGCGCAAAAACGCCGGGTCGTCATCGTTGTTCACCCACAAGCGCAGCCAAGCGCACAGGTCGCGGATTTCCGCGCGGTCAAAAAAGCTTTGGCCGCCTGACACTTTGTAGGGGATGGCGGCTTTGCGAAAGGCTTTTTCCAACATGCGCGATTGGTGGTTGGCGCGGTAAAGCACCGCGAAGTCTTTCCACGCGCGGAACTGGCTCACGCCTTCGCCCGTCTCGTTGCCTGCCCGCAGGCTTTGGATGCGGCTGACGATGCGCTCGGCCTCGTGCTCTTCGTTGTCGGCGTCAATCACCCGCACCGGCTCGCCCGCGCCTAATTCGGAAAACAATGTTTTTGGAAACAGCTTGGGGTTGGGGCCAATCACGTTGTTGGCGGCTTGCAAGATGGCGCTGGTGGAGCGGTAGTTCTGCTCCAGCTTCACCACCTTCAGCGCGGGGAAATCGTTGGGCAGTTGCTGCAAGTTGTCCAACGTAGCGCCGCGCCAGCCGTAGATGGACTGGTCGTCATCGCCCACCGCGGTGAAGCGGGCCCGCTCGCCCACCAACAGTTTGAGCAAGGTGTACTGGGTGGCGTTGGTGTCTTGGTACTCGTCCACCAGCACGTGGCCCATTTGCTGCTGCCATTGGGCCAGCACCTCGGGGTGTTGTTGCAGCAGTTTCAGGGGCAGGCCAATCAGGTCGTCAAAGTCCACGCTTTGGTAGGCCGTCAGGCGCTCTTCATACCGCGCCATGATGCGGGCGGTGATGCGTTCGTTGTCGTTGCTGGCTTGCGCCTCGGCCATGGCGGCGTTCAGGCCTTGGTTTTTCCACAGGCTGATGGCCCATTGCCATTGGCGGGCCGTGGCTGCGTCGGTGGTGCCGCCCGCGTCTTTCAGGATGGAGGTCACATCGTCCGTGTCCAAGATGCTGAAGTTGTTTTTCAGGCCCAGCGCTTCGCCGTTTTGCCGCAGCATGCGCACCCCCAAGGCGTGGAAGGTACAGATCAACACATTTTGCGCTTCGCGCCCCACCAACTGCTTGGCGCGTTCGCGCATTTCGGCGGCGGCTTTGTTGGTGAAGGTGATGGCGGCGATGCGCTCGGGTTCGAGGCCGAGCTGAATCAGGTGACCGATTTTGTGGGTGATGACGCGGGTTTTGCCGGAGCCGGCACCGGCCAACACCAAACACGGGCCTTGCACATGGTGAACCGCTTCCAGCTGCGGGAGATTGAGAGAGGCGGTCATAGGGGGAGGGATCTTACCGAGCCGGGGGTGCATCGCCGTGAGCCGGACGCACACATGGGTTTTCTCAAATCGCCAGCGGATCCACGTCGATGGCCCAGCGCAGCACCGCCTTGTGGCTGGCGCGCAAATGCTGCAAATCGGCTTGCCAGGCGGCCAAGAAATGCTGCAAGGCGCGGCGCGAACCCGACTCGATCAGCATTTGCGCCCGCTCCACATTGGCCACGCGCTGCATGCTCATCGGCACCGCCGGGTAAAGGGTGACGGCGAGCTCCAACTCGCCCAACCAGGTGTCGCCGGCTTCGCGGGCGGCATTCAAAAAATCTTGCGCCGCTTCTTGGCTTCGCGCCTCGGCCCGCACCAGCGCTTGGAAGGTGAAGGGCGGCAAGCCGGCTTGGCTGCGCTCGCGCAATTGCTGCTCGGCGAAGGCCGCGAAATCGTGTTGCTTCAAGGTTTCAAACAGCGGGTGCGCCGGGTGAAAGGTTTGCACCCACATTTCGCAGGGGCTGCCAGCCGACAGTTCGGCGTCGCGGCCCGCCCGTCCAGCGGCTTGCATCAGCAAGGAAAACAGGCGCTCGGGGGCGCGAAAGTCGGCGGAAAACAAAGCACCGTCGGGGTTCAAGGCCGCCACCAGGGTGACGCGGCGAAAGTCGTGGCCCTTGGCCACCATTTGCGTGCCGACCAACACATCGACGTCGCCGTCATGCACCTCGGCCAACTGGCGCACCAATTCGCCTTTCAAGCGGGTGGAGTCCGCGTCGATGCGGGCGATGCGCAACGCCGTCCCATCGGGGCGTTTCATGTCCACCAACAGCTCGGCCAAATGCTCTTCCAGCCGCTCTGTGCCATGGCCAAACGAGCCGATGTCTTGGTTGCCACAGCCCGGGCAAGCACGCGGCACGGGTTGGGTCAGGCTGCAATGGTGGCAGCGCAGGGTGCGGTCGGCTTTGTGGAACACCCGATAGGCACTGCAATGCGGGCATTCGCTTTTCCAGCCGCAGGAGGCGCAGTGCAGCACCGGCGCATAACCCCGGCGGTTGAGCAGCACCAACACCTGCTCTTGCCGCGCCAAGCGCTCGCGCATGGCCGCCAACAGTGGGGCGGAGATCAGGGTTTTGCGCGGCTGGTTGTTCATGTCCACGCGTCGCAACAAGGGCAGGGCGCCCGAGCCAACACGGCTGGGCATGGCCAAGCGCTGGTAGCGCGGCGCAGCTTCGCCCGGCACGGCGTCGCGGCTGTGGTGCCAACTCTCCAAAGACGGCGTGGCCGAGCCCAAAATGACCTGCGCTTTCTCGAGTTGACCGCGGTACACCGCCAAGTCCCGCGCCGAATAACGCGCCCCTTCTTGTTGTTTGTAGCTGGGGTCGTGCTCTTCATCGACCACGATCAGCCGCAGGTGCGGCATCGAGGCCAGCACCGCCATGCGGGTGCCCAACACCAAGCGGGCTTGGCCGGTGTGGGCGCTGAGCCAGCTGTTCAAGCGCTGGGCGGGCGTCATGCCGCTGTGCATGGACACGATGGCGGCGTCGCCCAGGTCGGCAAATCGCAGCCGCACCCGCTCTTCCAATTGGGGCGTGAGGTTGATTTCGGGGACCAGCATCAGCACCTGGGCTTGCGGGTCTTGCGCCAGCACCAGGGCGGCGCGGCGCAAATACACCTCGGTTTTGCCGCTGCCGGTGTTGCCGTGCAGCACAAATGGGCCCGGGTCGGTGGCCAACCGCGCCAGTGCCGTGGCTTGTTCAGCCGTGAGGGCGGGCGGTGTTTGAGGTGGTGCAATGCCTAAGTCTTTGATTTTATTATGTTTTTTTATTTTTCGCGCCAATTGCTCGGCGCTGACCTCGCGCAATTGCGGCGGCAGGCAGGCCAGCGCGAATTCGCCGACCGAGCGTTGGTAATAGTGGGCGGCAAAGTCCACCAGCTGCAACCAATGCGCCGACAGCGGGGGGATGCCGTCCAGCACCTGGGCGATGGGTTTGAGCACGCGTTCAGGCGGGGGCGGGCTGGCGGCGTCTGGCGCGGCGCGGGGCCAAACCAATCCCAAGCTGTCTCGCGCTCCCAACGGCACCCGCACCAAGCTGCCCGGCGGTAATGCGCTGGGATGGCTGTAGCTCAGCGGCCCGGTCAGGCGACTGTAGGCCGGGGTGGGAAGCAGAACGGAAACTTCTTCCAATCTGTCAAGACCTCAGTTTTGCGACGTTATCAGGGTAAATCTTCATAAAAGGCGCTAAGTGGTTGATATGCAAGGGGTTTGAGATTCATCCAGAATTTCTGTGGATAACTTTGTTGACAGCTTGTCAGACTCTGGCGCAAAGCCCGATATGACAAGGCTTTGAACACATTGCCCGAAAAATCAGCAGTGCCAGGAATCGTTATAAATCAAGCACTTACAAAAAAACTGAAGCGCTGAAAATTTTTTTCAAGTGTAAGCAGTAAGTTAAGCAGTCGCCAAAAATTTGTGCATAAGTGAGGAAGCTTCGCTAAAACTTTTTGACAAATCAGCTTGTTCAGGCGGCTTGACGCAGCTTTCTAGAGTGGCTGTGCACGGCTTCGACCAAAGCGCTGACATGCTCGGGTGGGGTGAACTGGCTGATGCCGTGACCGAGGTTGAAGATGTGGGTCGGGCCGCTGGTGAGCGGGTCGGTGTGGGGCTGGCCAAAGCTGTCGAGCACGCTGCGCACTTGGGCGGCAATCGCCTCGGGTGGCGCAAACAGCACGTTCGGGTCGATGTTGCCTTGCAGCGCTTTGCCGGGGCCGCCCACCGTGCCGCCCACCAAAGCGCGGGCTTTGGCCAAATTCACGGTCCAGTCCAGACCCAGCACCTCGCAGTCGAGGTCGGCCATGTCGGGCAACCACAAGCCGCCGCCCTTGGTGAAGACGAGGCGGGGAATCACTGCGCCGTCATGGCTGCGTTGCAACTGCGCCAGCACCCGGCGGGTGTAGGCCAGGCTGAATTCTTGGAATGCGCCGTCGGCCAGCACGCCGCCCCAGCTGTCAAACACCATCACGGCTTGGGCACCGGCCTGGATTTGCGTGTTCAGGTAGAGCGCCACGGCGTCGGCGTTGATCGCCAAGATGCGGTGCATCAGGTCGGGTCGGCTGTACATCAGGCTTTTGACCAAACGGTAGTCGTCCGAGCCGCCGCCCTCCACCATGTAACAGGCCAGCGTCCAGGGGCTGCCCGAGAAACCAATCAGGGGCACGCGGCCGTTCAAGGCTTTGCGGATGCTGGTGACGGCATCAAACACGTATTGCAACTTGTGCATGTCCGGCACCGCCAGCGCCGCCACAGCCGCTTCATCGCGCACCACTTTTTCAAATTTCGGGCCTTCGCCCTGCGCGAACGACAGGCCCAGGCCCATGGCGTCCGGGACGGTCAGGATGTCGGAGAACAAAATGGCCGCATCCAGCGGATAGCGGTCCAGCGGCTGCAAAGTGACTTCGGTGGCGTAGGCCACATTGGTGGCCAAGCCCATGAAACTGCCGGCTTTGGCGCGGGTGGCGCAGTACTCGGGCAAATACCGGCCGGCTTGGCGCATCAGCCAAACGGGGGTGTGGTCGGTGGCCTGACGCAGGCAGGCTTTGAGGAAGCTGTCGTTTTGGAGCGGTTTGTTCATGCACCTATTGTGGCAGGCGCGCAAGGGTTTGCACTCGGGTGTCACCCGAGGTTGACACTCAAAGCGCGGTCAGCGCTGCCAAGACCAAGGTGGGGGTGAGCAACTCAGACAGCAACTGCGGCGCTTTCCCGGGCGCTTGCAACACATACACCGGCACGCCGCTGCGGCCCAATTGGTTCAAGGCGGCGCTGATGGCCGGGTCTTGGCGGGTCCAATCGGCACGCAACAGCAGCACTTTTTTGTCGGCAAAGGCTTGCAGCACCTGCGGGTCGCGCAAGGTGGTTTGTTTGTTCACCTGGCAGGTGACGCACCAAGCGGCGGTGAAATCAATGAACACGGCCTGCCCGTTGGCATGGGCCTGCGCCACCTTCTCGACCGACCAAGGCTGCCAAACAGAGGTGCTGGCCGAGGCGGTGGGTGTGTCGGCGAGTGGCGCTTCCCGGGTGATGACGGGTCCCCAGACCCACAGCAACCAAGCCAACACCGCCGCAAACACAGCGGCGGCCACGTGCCGTCCGCCGCCGGTCAACCCCAACGCCCACACCAAGCCGCTGAACGCAATGAGCGCGGCCAGCAACACCGCGCTGGCGTCGATGCTGGTTTGCTGACCCAGCACCCAGAGCAGCCAAACCACGGTGGCCAACATCGGGAAACCCAGCGCTTGGCGCAAGGTCACCATCCAAGCGCCGGGGCGCGGCAGCCAATCGGCGGCCACCGGCCACCAGCAGGCCAGCAAAAACGGCAGCGCCAAACCCAGCCCCAAACTCAGGAAGATGACCAGGCCCTGCCAAGCCGGCAAGGTGAACGCCAAACCCACCGATGCGCCCATGAAAGGCGCGGTGCAAGGGGCGGCCACGACCACCGCCAACACGCCCGACAACAAGGCGTCGGCCAAGGGGTGACGCGCCAACTGCGCGGCCAAACCACTGGCCCAGGCCGCACGCACATGCAACACACCAAACAAATTCAATGCAATCAGCGTGAACAACAGGGACAGCACCACCACCACCCATGGCGACTGCAATTGAAAGCCCCAGCCGAGCTGCTCGCCGCTGGCACGCACCGCCATCACCAACAGCGCCAGCCCCAGCATGCTCAGCAACACGCCCAAGGTGTAGCTCAGGCCGATGCCACGGCGCATGTTGGCGGTGACCGAGGGCTGGCTCAGGCTCAGCAATTTGATGGCCAACACCGGCAACACGCAGGGCATCAGGTTGAGCAACAAGCCGCCCAACAGCGCACCCAGCATGGCGCTGAGCAAGGCCCAGGTGCTGGCCGGGGGCAAGCTGGTGGAGGCTTGGGCTGGCGCCTTGGCAGCCAATGGGGTTGGGGTGGTTGCTGGCACGCTAGCCATGGCCGGCCAGTCGCTTTGCATCTTCAATTGCACCGTCCAAGCTTGGGGCGTGGGCGTGCTGTCATCCACCAACAGCAATCCAACTGTGCTGGGCGTGCTGCTGCGAAACGCATGCAAGGGTGCGTCCAATTGCCAGTGGCCGTTTTGCCAAGTGCCGCTGGTGCCAGCCAGACCCAAGCCACTGGCCAAGACTTCCGGGCTTTGGGCATAGGCCTTCAAAGCGCGGCCGTGCACAACAGCAGGCAGTCCTTGGATGTCTAAGCTGAGGGCTTGGCCCTTGAAACTGGCGGTTTGGGTGGTGGGTTGAAGCGCTTGGGGTTGCTGTTCAAGCAGCGCGGCAAAGTCGGCGGCGTGGCCGGCGGTGCTGGCTTGCGGGTTCAGCGTCAAGACAAACTGCCCCGACTGCGGAATGCATTCTTCTTTGCACACCAGCCATTCGGCGTTCAGGCGGATCTCGAGTGTTTGCGCGGGCTTGAAGCCTGGGTCGATCTGCACTTGCGTGCCCAACAAGACCTGGTTTTCAAAGCCATGGTTCACCATGTTGGCGACAGGAATCATGCGCGGCACCGGCCACAAGGTGGGCCCGGCCTTCAAGCCTTGCGGCAGGGTCCAAGTCAATTGCGTGGCCAAACCGCTGTCGCCGGGATTGAGCCAGTAGGTGTGCCAGCCGGGTTGGTGTTTCAACAGCAAACCCAGCATCAAACCTTGACCAGCTTGCACCCCTTGCGGCGCATGCACCACCAACTCGGCCCGCACTTGCGGCGTGGTGACAACGGCAGACGAGAGGCTTTGCGCTGGGCTGACAGCCGACCACAACACCAAGCTGAGAAAAACAGTCAGCACCTGAAGCGGCTTGGCCAGGTGCTGGCGCAGGGCGTGAAATGTCATGGAGAGGCCGGTCAAAATGTCTTTCAGATGCATGCAGCCCATGTTAACCAAGCCCTTAAGATGCTGCGCATGAAGGACATTCCACGCTACTGGGCCGATTGCAACACCACCGACTTCGCCGAACTCGACGCGGCACACACCGTGGCCGTCTTGCCGTTGGGCGCCACCGAACAACACGGGCCGCACCTGCCTTTGTCGGTGGACACCGATCTGGTCAACGCCATGCTCGCTGCAGCGCTGGCGCATTTGCAGCCCAGCGACCCGGTGCTGCTGCTGCCCACCCAAACCGTGGGCTTGAGTTCAGAACACACGGCTTACGACGGCACCCTGAGCTTTGCGCCGTCCTCGGTCATCGAGCAATGGTGCAGCCTGGGCGAAAGCGTGGCCCGCACTGGCCTCAAAAAACTGCTGCTCTTCAATGCGCACGGCGGCAACGTGGCCTTGATGGACGTGGTGGCGCGTGAACTGCGCGGACACTGCGGCCTCACGGTGTTCAGCAGCAACTGGTACCAACTGCCCTTGGGCGACGCGCTGCGGCCCTTTGACGCCCACGAACAACGATTTGGGGTGCATGGCGGCGACATGGAAACCTCGCTCATGCTGGCCATCGCACCGCACAAAGTGCGCATGGACGAAGCGCAAGTGTTCGCGTCCAGTTCTGAACAGCGGGCCAACAACTTTGAACTCTTGGGCAACGGCCAAAGCGCCAAGCTGGGCTGGCACATGCAGGACTACAACCCGCATGGCGCGGCGGGCAATGCGGCGGCCGCCACCGCCGACAAAGGCCAGGCGCTGCTCGACGCCGTGGGCCTGCAACTGGCCAAGTTGCTGCAAGAGTTGATGCGCTTTGAGCCTTTGATTTGACGAGCGGCGTCAATTCGATCAAGGAAGATCAACACAATGGCAACGCGCAGTTGCCAAGTGAGCGTTTCAGGTGAAGGTCACCCAATCCTTGTAGGCCGGCGCATCCAAGTGGTTGATGGTGTTGAAGCTCACCAGCGAGTGGCGCTTCGGGTTGAACACCAACTCGCTTACTGCCGTGTTGCGAATCCGCATGTTCATCTCGATCATGCTGTCGGGCGGTGTGCCCAAGAGCGTGCCCACTGCCGTTGAAATCGGCCCGCCACTTGACACCATCAACACATCGCCGCTGTGCTGCGCCCGCACATGGGCCAAAGCGTCTTGGATGCCTTGCACAAAATCACTGAACGCAGGCATGCCTTGGGGCTGGACTTGAGCCCGCATCCAGGCTTGCAAGCCTTTGCGCAGCAAGCCGAAATGGTGCTTGTACAGCTCGGGCGTGTCGGGTTTGGCCAAGGGCTCGGGGTGGATCGTGTGGATCACCGCATGGCTGTCGTATTCGTTCAAACCCGGCCACACCAAAGGCTGTAAATGGGGCGCTTGCAGGCCGTTTTGAATGCCTTCCCAGGTTTGCCGATGCCGCTTCAAGCTGCCCATCAACACGGCTTCAAATTGCAGACCGCGTTCGCGGAAATACGCACCCAAACGCTGGCTTTGCTGGTGCCCCAGTGGTGAAAGATTGTCGTAATCGTCGGCGCCAAACGAGGCCTGGCCGTGGCGCACCAAATAAAGAGTTCCCATGCCGGGCATTGTCGCCAAACTCTTGGCGCACGCTGGTCGCAAGGGCGACCCAACCTCCTGTGATGTCCAAGCTTCAGCGCCAGGGCTTGTCTTGAGCGACGATTTTTTTCAAAGGTGCACCTGCCCGCTGATGCAAATCACCGAGTCGCCACCCACCCAAACCTGTCCCTCTGCATCGCGCTGGATATGCACCCGTCCGGCGCGGCCCAAGGCGGTGCCTTGGCTGGCCACATAACGCTCGGGCGCCAACCCCGCACCCATCAACCATTGGCCCAATGCGGCGTTCAAGCTGCCCGTGACAGGGTCTTCGCTCAAGCCGTGCTTGGTTGGAAAAAAAGCACGCACCTCAAACTGCGCATCGCTGCCCTCGTGTGCCGCCACCACCCCGACCTTGCCGCGCGGTCCAACCACGCCAATTTCCAAGCCGTGCAGCAGCTGCGCATCCGGCGTCAAGGCCAGCACTTGTGCGGCCGAGCCCAGCATGACGCTGCGCCATCCCGGCCCGTTGTCGCACCAAGCGTGGTGCAGGATGTCGCTGCGTGCCACACCCAAGCCACGTGCAATCAGCTGCACATCGGCTTCATCCAATGGACCGTCTCGGCGCAGCGGTGGCGCGGCAAACGCCAAGCGCTGGCCCGTGCGGCGAATCTTCACCAAGCCCACGCCGCAAGACTGCACCACGTCCTCGCCTTTGGGCACGCCGCCAGCGGCCAGCCAAGCGTGGCACGTGCCCAGCGTGGGGTGACCGGCAAACGGCAACTCGCGCCCGGGGCAAAAAATCCGCACGTCATAGTCGGCTTGCGGGTGACTGGGGGGCAGCACAAAGGTGGCTTCCGAGAGATTGGTCCAGTCCGTGAACGCCTGCATCTGCGCGGTACTCAGGCCGGTGCCATCCAGCACCACGGCCAGCGGATTGCCCAAGTAGGGCTCGGCGGTGAACACATCCACTTGCATAAAAGCGCGCTGCTGCATGGAGACTCCTGGTTCGAATGAAGGGCTGATGTCAGCGGTGAACGGCCATTTGGCGGCTGATGAAAACAGTGGCCACCACGGCCAAGCCAAAGCCGACGGTGAGGGCGTCCAAACGTTCGCCCAGCACGGGGATGGCCACCAACATGCCCAAAAAAGGTTGCAGCAACTGGATTTGGCTCACCCGCACCGTGCCGCCCATGGCCAGCCCGCGGTACCAAGCGAAGAACCCAAGCCACATCGAGAACAAACACACATAGGCAAAGCCTGCCCAAGCGGCCCAAGGCACCGTGGTGGTGGGTTGACTCCACCAAGCCAGCGGCACGGTGACCGGCATCGACAACACCAAGGCCCAGCAGATCACCTGCTCCGCGCCCATGCTTTGCGACATGCGCGACCCCCAGGCGTAGCCCACGGCGGCAAACGCCATGGCGCACAGCAACAACACATCCGCCAACTGCAAGGCCAAGCCGGCTTGGCCCGAGCGCAGCAAGGCAAAACTCACCACCAAGGCCGTGCCGGTGACAGCGCAGACCCAAAACCCCCATGCGGGCCGTTGCCGGTTCATCACCGCCGCCAGTGCCGCGGTGGCCAGGGGCAGCACGCCCGTGATGACGCTGGCATGGGAGGCTTCCACATGCCGCATGGCCAGGGAGGTGAAGAGGGGAAAACCAAACACCACGCCCACCGCCACCAACCCCAAACCCTTGATGTCGCAGCGCTGCGGCCAAGCCGCCTTGGTGAACCACAGAAACAGGATGGACAAAACACCGGCCACCGCCGCGCGGCCCATGGCCAAGAACACCCCTGACAAATGTGGGTCCTCGGGCGTGCCCACTGCCAGGCGGGTGACGGGCAAGGTAACGGCAAAGGTCATCACACCAAGTAGGCCAAACCACATGCCCTGTCGTTCTTTGGGCGTCATGTGTTGGGGACGCGTTGGCTCAAAACCTCCCAGCGTTCCATGGCGTCCAGCAATTCATCGTCAATCTGCGCCACCCGCGCGGCTTTGGCGGCCGCGCCTTGGGGGTCGCTGACATACAGGCTGCCGTCGGCCAAAGCGCTGTTCAAGGCGGCTTGTTCTTGCTCCAGCGCTTCGATGATGCCGGGCAGGCTGTCGTGTTCGCGCTGCTCTTTGAAGCTGAGTTTTTTGACGGGGGCTTTTGCAGGCACAGATTGATGAGTCTCATGGTGCGCCTGCGAAGCCTGCCCGTGGCCTGCATTCGCCGCCTCACCTGTGCCAGCAGATGTCTTTGAACCTGCACTTGCTGTGCTTTTTCCTGCTGCTGGCGCGGGTTTGATCTCCGCCACTTTTTGCGACCACACTTTGGCGCGGTTGGATTGCAGCAACCAATCTTGCACACCGCCTTCGTATTCGCGCCAATGGCCGTCGCCTTCATAGGCAATGGTGCTGGTGACCACATTGTCCAAAAAGGCGCGGTCGTGGCTGACCAAAAACACGGTGCCGGGGTAGTTTTGCAGCAGCTCTTCCAGCAATTCCAAGGTGTCGATGTCCAAGTCGTTGGTCGGCTCGTCCAGCACCAGCACATTGGCGGGCCGGGCGAACAAACGCGCCAACAACAAACGATTGCGCTCGCCGCCAGAGAGGGTGCGCACCGGCGAATTGGCGCGGGCTGGCGAAAATAAAAAATCGCCCAAATAGCTCTTCACATGCTGGCGCTGGCTGCCAATTTCGATCCATTCGCTCCCCGGGCTGATGAAGTCTTCCAGCGTGGCGTCCAAGTCCAAGGCGTTGCGCATTTGGTCGAAATAAGCCACTTGCAAATTGGCGCCTTGGCGCACCTTGCCGCTGCTGGGTTGCAACTCACCCAAGATGAGTTTGAGCAAGGTGGTTTTACCCGCGCCGTTCGGGCCGACCAAACCCACTTTGTCGCCGCGCAACAAGGTGGCGCTGAAGTTGTTCACCACCGTTTTGTCGCCAAAGGACATGGTCACGTCGGTCAACTCGGCCACAATTTTTCCGCTGGGCAAACCCGCGTCCACACTGGCTTTGACCTGGCCTATGGTGTTGCGCCGTGCTTGCCGCCATGCCCGCAGCTTCTCCAAGCGGGCAATCCGCGCCACCGAGCGGGTGCGGCGTGCTTCCACGCCGCGGCGCACCCACACTTCCTCTTGCGCGAGCAGTTTGTCGGCTTTGGCTTGGGTCACGGCTTCGGCAGCCAACTCGGCTTCCTTGGTCACCAAATAAGCTTGGAAATTACCTTGGTAAGAGTACAAATGCCCACGGTCCAGCTCGACGATGCGGGTGGACACCTTGTCTAAGAAGGCGCGATCGTGGGTGATGACGACCACGCTGCCTTTGAATTCCACCAACAAATCTTCCAGCCACTGGATGCTGTCCAAATCCAAGTGGTTGGTGGGCTCGTCCAGCAGCAACATGTCGGGCAAGGTCACCAGGGCTTGGCCCAACGCCACGCGCTTCTTGGTTCCGCCAGACAAGCTGCCCACCAAGGCGTCGGCGTCTAAGTGCAGGCGTTGCAGGGTTTCGGTCACGCGCTGTTCCCAGTTCCAGCCGTCTTGCATCTCGATGGTGTTCTGCAAGGCGTTGAGGTCACCTTCGCCTGCGTAGTAGCGCTCCAGCACGGCTTTCAGAGGCGCCAAGCCTTCGCTGACCGCGTCGAAAACCGTCATCTCCGGAGTCAGAACCGGCTCTTGCGCCACGTACGCCATCTTCAAGTCTTGTTGGTACTGAATGACGCCGTCATCCAGATGCTCCATGCCTGCCAAGATCTTCAGGAGTGAGGATTTGCCGGTGCCGTTGCGGCCAATCAGGCCTATGCGCTCCGAGGTTTCTATCGAAAGTGCTGTTTTGTCTAGCAGGGGAACGTCGCCAAATGCCAGCTGTGCTGCTTGTAGTGTGATGAGGGCCATCGACGCATTATCCCGAGGAGCCAGCCGCGCACGACATTCCCGCCTAAACCGCGCGGGCAAACGATCTGCAACGCGCAACACCAACGTCCGACGCGCCCAACAAAGTCAGGGCAACACCTTTCAAAGCGCAACAGCAGCAGCTGCGTCGCCCAACACGGGCATGGCAGCGACCTTCAAAGGGCAATGTCTTCAAGTGGATCTATGGAAATTGGCTCAACTACTGCCTCGATACGGTCAAAACGGCGATGAACAACCCGTTCGATCAAATATTTCAAAAATATTTCGACCCAAAAACCCCAATTAAAACAAGACCTTGCGCGTGATGAAGGGTGTTTCCTGGATGGGCTTGTAGATAAAAAGCCGGCAGGGGTCAAAAAGTGCGCTATAGTAGCGGGCTCAGCTTTTGAAAACCTTCGGAAACGAAGCGAAGCAAAAGCAGGGAAAACCCCAAGGTTTGACAGGTTATAAAAAACAGTGTTAGACTAGCGGGCTCAGCTGATCGCAGCTGAGCAGATCGCAAGATCAAAGTTCATTAACAAATTACAGCCGATAAGCGTGGGCGTTTTAAGGCGATTGCCAGGTTCTAGTAACCGAGTCGCAAGACTTAAAACGCTCATGAAGATAGAAGTGAAGTTCACTTCAATTCCGTTTTTAATGAGTGGTCTCGAAAGAGACAAAAAACTATCACGATCGAACTATAGAGTTTGATCCTGGCTCAGATTGAACGCTGGCGGAATGCTTTACACATGCAAGTCGAACGGCAGCACGGGGGCAACCCTGGTGGCGAGTGGCGAACGGGTGAGTAAT
>CANFOQ010000043.1 GCA_947448745.1 Comamonadaceae bacterium | reverse complement strand
TGGTGGACACGAAGGGCTGGGCTTTGGCCCAAGCGCTGCGGTCATCGTGCCAAGACACTTTCACATGGGTGTGGTGCACATAGACCACGAAGCCAATCATGGCGCACCAGAACAAGAACGGCACGACAACACTGCAGAACAACAACCACAGCACCGACTGGTTGGTGACCAAAGCGGCGAACACGATGCCGCCAATCCACAAGGCAGCAAAGGCGGTGATCAGCCAGCTGTCTCGGGTGAAGATGGGGCGGCGGGTGGGCATTTCTTTGGCGGTGGGAAAGATCATTTTTTTCCACCAAATTTCGATCATGTAGTACAGACCGGGTGCCCAGCCGCTGCGGTAGATGCGGTCCAACAAACGACCCATCCACGACAGCTTGGCAAATTCTTCCTGTGTGAGCGGGGCCCAAACAAAGTCGAAACCTTTGAGGTTGGTGTAGCCATGGTGCACCACGTTGTGGCCGATGTCCCACAAGCTGTAGGTGGTGAGCGAGGGCAGGAACGCAATCCGGCCCAGCCATTTGTTCAGGCCACGGTGGGGGGTCAGGCTTTGGTGGCAAGCGTCATGACCAATGATGAACAAGCGGCCGATGGTGAAACCCATGGCGACGGCGCACAACAACTTGGCCCACCAAGCCTCGAAGAACACGGTGCCGGCCAAGAAGCCTGCCCAAATGGCGTAATCGAGCAGCAGCAACACGATGGCGCCAAAGGTGACGCGGTGAGACAAGGGCACCAGCCACTCGCGGATCACCTTGCGGTGCGGCATCGGCTCGTTGGCGGGAATGGGTTGTTCGAGGTTGGTCATAAATCAGGTGCTTTGGCGCACCAAAAAAGGGGGCGATTCGCAAAGAAAAGCAAGTTTGTTGTTTTTCTCAGTCCGTAAGCCCGATTGTAGCCAGTTGGGGCCTGTTTGGACCAACCCCTACCAGCGTGCGGGCAATCGCTTGCGGACCCGGTAAACCCGGTCGGGTTCACGCACCACATAGCCGCCCATCACCAACTCTTTCAACAAGCGGCTGACCATTTCGCGGCTGCAACCAATGTGCTGCGCCATTTGGGCGTGGGTCATGGCCGGCAGGCTGTCGGCGGCGCACAAGGCCTCGCGTTCGGCTTCTTGTCGCAACAACAAAGCGCTGAGGCGGCTGTAAGCGTCAGAGAACAGCGCCAGCCGGGTGGTTTCGGTGGCCATGCGCACCCGCTGTAAGGCCAGTTGCAACAGGTCCACCGCCAAACCCGGGTGGTGGCGCAACACGGCCAGCGCGGCTTCGCGGCTGACCACGGCGCAAACCACCGCCGACAAAGTGACCACGCTGGCGCAATGCGGCCCCTCGTCCAGCGCCAACGCGCCCACCAACTGACCGGCACCGACCACCGCCAAGGTGATTTCACGCGGCTTGCTGTCGGTGGACAGGGCGTATTCGCGCAAGCGCCCGCTCAGCACCACATACAGCTGCTGGCCATGGTCGCCCTGCTGGATGAGCACGGTGTTTCTGCGGTAGTGGCGCACCTGGCCTTGCCGCGCCAGTACCTGCAAGCCCGGCAAACTGCCGGCTGTGGACAAGGCTTCAAATTCAATCGTGTCGTTGTTCATGGGCCCACTTTAGGCGGGGTGCATGACAAAGAGCGCAAGTTCAACGTTCGCAATTTGCGAGTCAGACTGTCACGCCAAAGTCAGGCCATGGCAGCCAAGTCACCATGGTCAGCGTGTGACAATAGCGGCTCATTTCAAGGGACCTTCATGCCACTGCACGCCACCAAAATCGTTGCCACCCTCGGGCCCGCCTCCAGTGAGGTGGCGGTGTTGGAGCAAATGATCAAAGCCGGTGTCAATGTGGTGCGCTTGAACTTCAGCCACGGCCAAGCGCAAGACCATGTGGACCGGGCCAACCTGGTGCGCGAAGCGGCCAAGCGGGCTGGCAAAGTGGTGGCCATCATGGCCGACTTGCAAGGCCCGAAAATCCGCGTCGGCAAATTCGCCGACGGCAAGGTGATGCTGGAAAACGGCGCCCAATTTGTGCTCGACGCCTCGCGCACCGAGCCCGGCGATGTGCATGGCGTGGGCTTGGATTACAAAGAGCTGCCGCGCGATGTGAAAGCCGGTGACTTGCTGCTGCTCAATGACGGCCTGATTGTGCTCACCGTTGACGCGGTCAAGGGCGAGCAAGTCCACACCACGGTGAAGTTGGGTGGTGAACTCTCCAACAACAAAGGCATCAACAAACAAGGCGGTGGCCTCACTGCGCCAGCCCTGACGGCCAAAGACATGGAGGACATCAAAACCGCCATGTCCTTCCAAGCCGACTATGTGGCGGTGAGCTTTCCCAAGAACGCCACCGACATGGAAATGGCGCGGCAGTTGTGCAACGTGGCGGCCGAACCGTTCAAACACAAGCCCGGCCTGATTGCCAAAATTGAACGCTTTGAAGCCATTCCGCACCTGGAAGAAATCTTGAAGGCCAGCGACGGCATCATGGTCGCACGGGGCGACTTGGCGGTCGAGGTGGGCAACGCTGCGGTGCCCGCGCTGCAAAAGCGCATGATCAAAATGGCCCGCGAGATGGACAAGGTGGTGATCACCGCCACGCAAATGATGGAGAGCATGATCACCAACCCGGTGCCCACCCGTGCCGAGGTGAGTGACGTGGCCAACGCGGTGCTGGACGGCACCGACGCCGTGATGCTCAGCGCCGAAACCGCTGTCGGCAAATTCCCCTTGGAAACCGTGCTGCAAATGGCCCAAATTTGCAAAGCCGCCGAAGAGGCCGAAGATGTGGCGCTGGACGCCGACTTCACCGGCAAGCAGTTTGAGTTCATCGACCAAACCATTGCCATGGGGGCCTTGTTCACCGCGCATCATTTGGGTGCCAAGGCCATCGTGGCGCTCACCGAATCGGGCTCCACGCCTTTGTGGATGAGCCGTCACCGCATCCACATCCCCATTTACGCGCTGACCACCAAAGAGCGCACGCAACGCCGCATGGCGCTGTACCGCAATGTGCATGCGCTGTTGATGGACACCAGCACCGACCGCGACACGGCCTTGGCGCAAGCCGAAGCGCATTTGAAAAATCGCGGCATCGTCAACACCGGCGATGTCTATGCCATCACCTGCGGTGAACCCATGGGCTCACCCGGCGGCACCAACATGCTGAAGATCAGCCGCGTGGTCTAACCCTTTTAACTTTTGAAGGAACTCTCTCCATGGCTTTAGTTTCAATGCGCGAACTCTTGGACCATGCCGCCGAACACGGCTATGGCATTCCCGCTTTCAATGTGAACAACCTCGAGCAAGTACAGGCCGTCATGGCCGCTGCCGATGAAGTGGGTGCGCCGGTCATCTTGCAAGCCAGTGCGGGTGCCCGCAAATACGCCGGTGAGCCTTTCATCAAACACTTGATTCAAGCCGCCACCGAGTCCTATCCCCACATCCCCTTGGTGATGCACCAAGACCACGGCACCTCACCCGCCATTTGCCAAGGTGCCCTGAACCTGGGTTTTGGCTCGGTGATGATGGACGGCTCTCTCATGGAAGACGGCAAAACCCCGGCCGACTTTGCCTACAACGTGAGCGTGACGCAAAAAGTGGTGGCGATGGCGCACGCGATTGGCGCTACTGTCGAAGGCGAACTCGGTTGCTTGGGCTCGTTGGAAACGGGCGAAGCGGGCGAAGAAGACGGCGTGGGCGCGGTGGGCAAACTCGAGCACAGCCAAATGCTGACCGACCCCGAAGAGGCCGCGCAGTTTGTCCTAGCCACGCAACTCGACGCCTTGGCGATTGCCATTGGCACCAGCCACGGTGCTTACAAATTCACACGCCCACCCACAGGTGACGTGCTGGCCATCAGCCAAGTCAAAGCCATTCATACCCGCATCCCGAACACGCATTTGGTGATGCACGGCTCCAGCAGCGTGCCGCAAGACCTGCTGGCCCGCATCAACCAGTTCGGCGGCAAGTTGAAAGAAACCTACGGCGTACCCGTGAGCGAAATTCAAGAGGCCATCAAACACGGTGTGCGCAAAATCAACATCGACACCGACATCCGTTTGGCCATGACGGCTGCGGTGCGCCAATTTTTGGCCGAGAACCCCGAGAAGTTCGACGCCCGTGAATGGCTTAAACCAGCACGCGAAGCCGCCAAAGCCATTTGCAAGCAACGCTACCTCGAGTTCGGCTGCGAAGGCCAAGGCAGCAAGATCAAAGGCACGCCACTGCAAATGATGGCGGCCAAATACCAGCAAGGTTTGTTGGCGCAATTGGTGCACTGATCACCAAGATTGTGTGAGATATACACAAAAAATGTGTATAAAATCTCCTCCTCTTTGATCAGGAAGAGCCGCATGGAAACCCGTACCAACATTGTTTTGGATGACGCTTTGGTCCACCAGGCCATGCTTCGCGCCGGCGTCAAAACCAAAAAAGCCGCCATCGAAGCCGCCCTCAAAGCCTTCATCCGCAAGCCCGACTACAGCGCCATCACAGCTTTGCGCGGCAGCGGCGTGCTGGCCGACGACTACGACCCGAACGAAGCCTTTGCACAGCCTGCTGGGTTCACCTTGATGGCCGCCAAAGCGCCGCCGGCCAAGGCCAAACGCTCGGCCAAACGCCCGTGAGCCTGCCTGTCTTGATCGACACCTCGGCCTGGGTCGAGTACTTGCGCGCCACCGGCTCGCGGCACGACCACGCCGTGGCCAGCGCCTTGCGTTCACCACAAGGGGTGCTGATCCCCGCCGTGGTGTTGCAAGAAGTGTTGCAAGGCGCACGCTCCCCCAGCCACTACATGGCCTTGCAAACAGCCCTTGAAACCATCGATGTCTTTGAGCCTGAAGACTGGCCCCATTTGCACGCGCAAGCGGCCTTGCTGTATGCGCGTTGCCGCTGGCAAGGCTTGACGGTGCGCAACCCGATCGACTGTGTGGTGGCAGCTTGCGCGTTGGAAGCCGAGCTGCCGCTGCTGGCACGCGACGCCGACTTTGAGCACCTGCAACGCATCGCACCCGCCTTGCAATTGATGTGAATCCCCTTTTTCCCCAACCCCGTTTTTTGAAAACAGCCCCATGAACCCCACCCTGCACACCCACACCCTTGGCTCACTTCCCCTGTTGGCACGCGGCAAGGTGCGCGACAACTACGCCGTCGGTGAAGACCGCATCCTGATGGTGGCCTCGGACCGCATCAGCGCGTTCGATGTTGTCATGGGCGAGCCCATTCCCGGCAAGGGCGCATTGCTCACCCAAATGGCGCTGTTTTGGTTCGACAAACTCGGCCACATTTGCCCCAACCACTTGACGGGCGATGCGCCCGAAACCGCGGTGTCGGATGCCGAAAAACCCTTCGTGATGCAACGCTCGATGCTGGTGCGCCGCTTGAAACCGATTCCGGTGGAAGCCGTGGTGCGCGGCTATTTGGCCGGCAGCGGTTGGAAGGAATACCAAGAGAGCCAATCGGTGTGCGGCGTGCCGCTGCCCGCGGGCTTGAAGAATGCATCTCGCTTGCCCGAGCCGATCTTCACGCCCGCCGCCAAGGCCGAGATGGGCGAGCACGACGAGAACATCAGCTTTGAGCAAGTGGTGGCCATGATCGGCCCCGACTTGGCCGAGCGCATCCGCAGCATCAGCATTGCGCTGTACGAAGCGGCTTATGACATTGCAGCGGCCAAAGGCATCTTGATCGCCGACACCAAGTTTGAATTTGGCTTGAGCCCCGAGGGCACGCTGGTGCTGATGGACGAGGTGCTGACACCCGACTCGTCACGCTACTGGCCCGCCGATGCCTACACCGAAGGCGTGAACCCACCGAGCTTTGACAAACAGTATTTGCGCGACTGGTTGGAAACCGCGCAAATGAACGGCGCGGCTTGGAACAAAGAAGCACCTGCGCCCACATTGCCTTCCGAGGTGATTTCGCTCACGGCAGACAAATACCAAGAGGCGTGGGCGAGGTTGAAGAATTAATCAGCTCAGGCGGTTATCAACGCCGCCGATTTGATTCATTGCTTTGCGGGTCTTCAGCGCCGTCACTTCTATTTCAATCTTCATCCGCGAATCCAGCAAGCCTGCGGTGATCATCATGGCGGCAGGCTTGGCTGTGCCAAAGTGCTTGCGCAACACAGGCCAACAGGCTTCAAAATCATCGCCATTGGGCAGCACGTAGTTGACACGAACAACGTCATCCAAACTGCAATCAGCCTGCGCTAAAGCCGCGGCGATGCTTTTCAAACACTGCTCGGCCTGCGTAGCCACGTCATCAGAAATGGCCATGCTGGCATAGTCAAACCCTGTGGTGCCCGACACAAATACCCAGTTGTCCACCACCACGGCGCGTGAATAGCCGATTTGATCTTCATAGCCTGATCCAGAACTGATCCATTGCTTTTCCATGCGCGCCCTTTCTTGGTGAGTGGGTGATTGGATCATCAAAAAAGTGATCAGTACTTCACCTCTGCAAACTTCGGGCGGCTTAATCTATATTGCGGCTGGCTTCGAAGCAAGAAAGGTTGCTGTATGTCAAATGGAAAAACAAAGCTTAAAGCTGAGCCTGTTCGCCTTAGGGGCCCGCGCAAGCCTGCCGTGCGCCAAACCATTCCCTGCGATGCCGCGTCAGATTTGTACGATCCGAATGACCCGGCCGCGGTGGATGCCTTTTGGCAGACGGCAAGCATCAAGCGTGGGCGGCCTGCCGCCGTTGTGAAGCGACCCACTTTGAACATGCGGGTGGATGCTGATGTGTTGGAGGCTTTCAAAGCCACAGGCCCGGGTTGGCAAACCCGCATCAACGCTGTGTTGGTCAAAGCGGTTCGAAAAGGTCTTTGATCCCCATACTTTGACTCAGTTCAAGGCCATGCTCAAACGGCGGCGGTACTTGGACACCAACTCGGCTTGCGGGTCTTCCAGGGCCGTGGCTTTGCCGGTGAGTTCAATGCCACCGGCGGATTTGCCGGGCACGGGTTGCTCGCCCTTGGCTTTGGGGGGCGTGAGCAACTCCAAAATCGCCACGATGTTTTTACGCGCAGCCTCTTCCGCCCAGGTTTTGTCGCGCATCACAATTTCCAGCAACTCGTCCATGGCCGCGGTCCATTCGGCTGCAGCCATCAACAAACGCGCCTTGGCCAAGCGGGTGTCAAAGTCGCGTTTGTTCTTTTCAATCAGCGCATCGAATTGGTCCAGGGTCCATTGCGCACGTTCGTCGGTGGTGGCGAAGTGCAGCGCCTCCCACCAATGCTTCAAGGCTTCAAAACGCAGTTGCAACGGAATTTGCACCAGCGCGGGGGCCAAGGCGGCTTGCGCCTGATCGAGTTCACCCATGGCCATCAAGAGCTTGATGTAATCAAAGCGGGCGTCATCGTTGTCGGGGTTGATGGCCAAGGCTTCTTGCAACTTGGCCAGTGCTGTGCTGGTGTCACCTTGTGCCAGCAAAGCCTCGGCTTCGCTCACGTCTTCTTGCGCGATCAACTCATCTTCGCTGGGCAAATGCTTGTCTAAAAATTCACGCACCTTGCCTTCGGGCAACGCGCCCATGAAGCCGTCGGCAGGCTTGCCGTCTTTGAGCAAGACGCAAGTGGGGATGCTGCGGATGCCAAAAGCTTGCGCGAGTTGCTGCTCGTCGTCCGAGTTGATCTTCACCAACTTGAAGCGGCCGGCGTATGCCTCTTCCAGTTTTTCCAAGATGGGGCCTAAGGATTTGCACGGGCCGCACCAGGGCGCCCAAAAATCCACCAACACAGGCACTTGGGTAGAAGCGGCAATCACTTCGGCTTCAAAATTGGCAACGGTCACATCAATCATGGGGTCAGGTCCAGGGGAATAAAATCAGTTCACCAACACGCCAAAGCCCGAATGGGCCTTAGGCTTTCTGTTAACGCATAAGCTTACCCGCAGTTCACTGCCCCTTCATCATGAACCCCATTCTTGTCGGTGTGGTCATGGGCTCCAGCTCCGACTGGGACACCATGCAACACGCCACCCAGATCTTGCAAGATTTCGGCATCGGCTTTGAGGCCCAGGTGGTGTCCGCGCACCGCATGCCCGACGACATGTTTGCCTATGCCGAAGCCGCGCACGGCCGCGGCCTCAGAGCCATCATTGCGGGTGCGGGTGGGGCGGCGCATTTGCCAGGCATGTTGGCCGCCAAAACCACGGTGCCGGTGTTGGGTGTGCCGGTGGCCAGCAAGCATTTGCTAGGCGTGGATTCGCTGCACAGCATCGTGCAAATGCCCAAAGGCATTCCAGTGGCCACCTTCGCCATTGGTGCAGCAGGTGCAGCCAACGCGGCCTTGTTTGCCGTGGCCCTGTTGGCGCACGACCACCCCAAACTCCACCAAGCGCTACAAGCGTTTCGCCAACAACAAACAGACGCCGCACGTGCCATGACCGTGCCGCCCGCCCTTTGAAAACCTTGTTGCCAGGCGCCACCTTGGGCGTGCTGGGGGGCGGTCAATTGGGTCGCATGTGGAGCCACGCTGCACAAGCCTTGGGCTACCGCACCGCCGTCCTTGACCCCGATGCACACAGCCCGGCTGGTTTGGTCAGTCATGTTCATGTGGCGGCCGATTACCTCGACCCTGCGGCCTTGCAGCAGATGGCCGCGCAATGCCACGCCATCACCACCGAATTTGAAAACGTGCCCGCCGAAGCTTTGCACCAATTGGGTTTGAGCTTGCCTTGCGCCCCTGGCGCAGACCCCGTGGCCGTGGCCCAAGACCGCGCGAAAGAAAAAGCGCATTTTGTGGCTTGCGGTGTGCCGGTGGCGCCGCATGCGGTGTTGCACAGTGAAGCTGGCTTGGTTTCGGTGTCCCCTGATTTATTTCCAGGGATCTTGAAAACCACACGCTTGGGTTATGACGGCAAAGGCCAGGTGCGGGTGGCGTCGCTTGCTGACTTGCCCGCTGCTTGGCAACAACTCCAAGGCGCTGGTCCCACCGTGTGTATTTTGGAAAAACGCCTGCCCTTGGCCGCCGAGTGCTCGGTGGTGTTGGCGCGGGGCTTTGATGGTCAGATGGTGCACTTGCCGGTGCAAGTGAATCTGCACCGTGACGGCATCTTGGCAGTGACCGAGGTGTTTGCACACGCCTTGCCCGCCGCCACCGAACACCAAGCTGTGCAAGCAGCCTGTGACGTGGCACGCGGCTTGAACTATGTGGGTGTGTTGTGCGTCGAATTTTTCTTGCTGCACGACGGCCCCGAACGTGATGCTTTGGGCCCCCTCGTGGTGAACGAGATTGCACCGCGCCCACACAACAGCGGGCACCACAGCATCGACAGTTGCGATGTGTCGCAGTTTGAATTGCAAGTGCGTTGCATGGCTGGCTTGCCATTGGTGCAGCCGCGCTTGCACAGCGCCAGCGTCATGCTGAACCTGTTGGGCGATTTGTGGTTTGCACAAGGCGATGAAGCCATGGAGCCGCCTTGGCCGCAAGTGTTGGCCTTGCCTGGCGTGCATTTGCATTTGTATGGCAAAACACAAGCACGCACTGGTCGCAAGATGGGCCACCTCACCATCACGGCCGCCACGCCCGAAGCGGCCAAACAAGTGGCCTTGCAAGCCGCCGCCATCTTGGGTATCGCTGCGTGGTGAACGTCTCATCCGAGGCGGTGCTGCAAGCCGCCCACGTGTTGTCACAAGGTGGTTTGATCGGCTTGCCCACCGAAACGGTCTATGGCTTGGCCGCTGATGCTTTGAACCCGCAAGCTGTGGATGCTGTTTTTCATGCCAAAGGCCGGCCCGCGAACCACCCGCTCATCGTCCATGTGGCCGATGCGGCGCAAGTGGCTTTGTTTGCGCAGAAAGTGCCCGCGTTTGCACAGCGCTTGATGGCGGCGTTTTGGCCCGGCCCGTTAACGCTGATCTTGCCCAAACAAGTGGGTGTGGCCGATGCCGCTGCAGGTGGTCACGCCACCGTGGCCTTGCGTTGTCCATCGCACCCTGTGGCTTTGGCTGTGTTGCAAGTCGCGCAACGCTTGGGCGTGCAAGGTGTGGCCGCCCCCAGTGCGAATCTGTTTGGCAGCGTCAGCCCCACCACCGCAGCGCATGTGCGCGAAGCGTTTCCATCGCTCTTGGTGTTGGACGGCGGCGCGTGTGATGTCGGCATCGAGTCCACCATCATCGATTGCAGCCGAGGTGCGCCGGTGTTGTTGCGCCCGGGCATGCTGAGTTTGTCGCAACTGTCGGAGGCTGCTGGTGTGCCTGTGTTGCATTCGCCGCTTCTTGAAAACACGTCAGCACCTTCTGCTGATGCTTTGATTGAACAAGCACCGGCAGCGCCCGGCACCTTGGCATCGCACTATGCACCGCGTGCGCGTGTGCGTTTGTTGACTTCAGAAGACATGTTGTCGCGCTTGTCTGGCATGGATGTGCAGGTGGCGTTGTGGACCCGCGCTGTGTTGGATGTGCCTGCGGGTGTTCGATGGGTGAAGATGCCATCAGATGCGGCGCAGTGCGCCCATGAGTTGTTTGCACAGTTGCGAGCCATGGATGCCGAAGGTGTTCATGAGATTTGGGTAGAAACCCCGCCTGATGGTGAGGCTTGGGATGGGGTGCGGGACAGGTTGCAGCGGGCAGCGGCTTGAACAATTGGGGTCAGATTCCAGTTACTCAGTCAAGCCACTCCAACATGTGCGAAGCCACCGCCGGAAACTTCACATGTGGCTCTGGCGTCACGCAATGGCGCAACACCTTGCCCTGGGTGCATTGCCGAACCGTGCAACCGGTTGCCTCGGTTTGCACGGGCTCTGCACACTGCATGCATTGACCCCACCACTTCACTGCGCCCTCACCAAAGCCCGGAAACAAATCGTCTTTCGGGTTGTGCAACACCGTCACATTCAAAGGCGCGGGACACTGCTCTTGCTGCAAATCTTCTTGGGTGATGCCCGCTGCGCTGGCAACGATAGTGTGAGGCGCGGGGTCTTGCGCTTGCGCCCGAACCGTGAGCCCTGTGCTGAGGGTGCCGCCATCAGAATGCCCTGCATACACAATGCGATGGGGGTCAATGCACCAGCTGGCCAAGACCTGCGGCACCACTTCGTTTTGCAAGCGCAAGGCACGTGCTGACAACGGAATGGACGCGCTGTAAACCACCACATAGCCTTGGCTGTTGGCTTGGGTCGTCAGTTGGTAATAGTGCTCAGCCATCTCGTGATTGAAGCCCGCGGGCGGGTACATCATCAACAAGCCATGTTGCTTGTCCGCTTGGTAGTTGCTGGGCGCGACCACGCTGTAGCGCAAGCCGTTCGGGGTTTTCAATTCAGCACTGCGGCCCGCTTGACCACTCAAGGCTTGTGCACAAGTGCCTGTCGTGGCTTTCACCGATGCCGCCGCTTGCGGCAAGGGCGGCTTGATCCAACTCTTGCCCACCATGTACAAAAAACCCATCAACGCCAAAGCGCCGATGAGCCATTGGGCTTTGTGCCATGTACGGGTTTTTTCCTGAAGGGTCTGTTCAGTCATGTTGATGGATCGCCGCTGATTTGATTTCGCCCTCAGGGGCCAAGCTGTCGTAAATCGATTTCAATGCATTCAAAGACAAGGCGTTGGGTGTTTCATCGGAGCGCCAACGGGCCCGCACAAAACCAAAACGGTCGATCAAAAATTCCATGCGTGCCACCTGGGTTTCTTCGTTCAACAAATCGGGGGTTGCAAAGCTTCGTCGGTAATGGGCCCACGCGCGGGCAATGTCGCCATTTGCGTCGCCCACCAGCACCGCTTCACACGGCCCTTTCACCAAGTCCTTCAACCATTCAGGACGGCTGACGATGACCAATTGTGCGGGGAAGCCTTTCATGTCCTTCAACAAATCACGCACCCGTTGCAGTTCTTCACGCTGGTTGACGATGATCAGGTGCACCGGATGCAAACCGCGCCACTCGGACAAGGACATGAAGTTGTTGTTGTCCATTTGAAAACGGAAATCGATGCTGGGCAACCAAGGGTTGAAAGCTGCAGGGGTTGGCGTGATCGAACGCGCTTCATAGCCCAATGAAAGGGCAATCAACCAATTGATCAGGTGCCAGCGCTCTTCTTCTGACAACACATCCGCAAAGCCCGGCATCTGGCCCTTGCCATGGCTGAGCCACCAGTACATGTCGCCATGCGTGTGCCAACTGACATGCGGCTCGGTCAAGTTGGCTGGTTGCAATTTGTTCAGCTGCGCCACCGGTCCATCGCCGTGCCCATGCACGCCATGACATTGCACGCAATGCTGTTCATACAAGGCCTGCCCCGCCATGACGGAGGGCGCATCCAATCGCGCTGATGAATGCATGTAGGTGGTGGGGTAGGCGGTGATGCTGATGGCGGGCAATGCCAGCGACAAACTTGCGATCACACAAGCGGCCAACACGCTTTTGGCGCGAGCACGATGTTGCTGGCGCCAACGCATCCACAAGGCCAAGCCCGCCACACACAAGGCCAAACTGATGACCAGCATTTGCACGGTGTGCTGGGCGTCTTGACGCCAAGCCAACACCGGCGCTAAGCGAAACGACAACGGCCACACGATGGTGTCGTGTGAGGCGGGCACGGTCGACGCCAACACACTGGCCGCTGCCAACACGGTCAAGGCCAAGCCCGCTTCGCTGCTCAACCACGATTGCTGTTGCGCCGGGTCTTGGGGTTGGACAGCGAGGCCGCGTCGCAGTTGCCAAGCACACCACAATGCACCCACCACAAAGACAAGTTTCAAGACCAGCAAAGCACCATAGTTGGTGGCCAACAAACCTGGCCAACTGCCGACACTCCATCGGCCAAGGTACACGCCACTCAGCAGCAGCAACACCATGCCGGGCAAAGCCCATTTGGAAAACACCGCCAATCTTTGAGTCCAATCGGGCCCGCCGTGTTTGGCCAGAAACAGCAAAGCCAACACGCCCGCCACCCACAACTGCGCCAACAGCACATGCATGATGGCGGCCAAACTCAGCACGGTTTCTTCGGATGCCGACACCACATGACCACTCAGGCCCATGGCCACCATCGCCATGAACAACAGCAGCACCGCCGTGATTTGCAAGCTGCGCCATCGCCACAACCAGACACCCGCAGCGGCCAACAACAGCACCACCGCTTGGCCAAGCAACACCTGGCCACCATAGGTTTGAAACACACTGAACACCGATGCGCCAGGGGCCAACAAGGCTTGCAAGGACCAAGCCATGTCGCCCAAACGCATTGCTTGCAAAAGCAACACGAGTGCAGTGACCCACTTGAGCCAACGCAATGCTTGCGCTTTTAAATCATCGCTGAATATGTGGGCCAAGCGCAGTAAAAAAGCCAAGCCGAATGCACACGCCAGCAGGGCTGTTTGCAAACCGCGCAGGGCAACGGAGGCGTCCACGTTATTGGGGTTTGACCTTGAAGTTCAGCCGCCCTTTGCCAGGGTGCCCATCTTTGGCCAAGATGGACCATTCCACTTGATAACTTGTCGCCGTTGCATGGGGTGGCACCTCAATTTGCAAGGACTTGCCAGCCGCATCCCATTGCAAACTGTTGGCGGGCAACACGATGACTTCTTTATCGGTTTGGATGTCAATGCGCGAAAAGTGTTTCTCAACCGGCTCGGAGAATTTCAAGCGGATTTGTTGCGGCGCTTGTGCAATCACCGCGTTCGCTGGCGGCTCACTGCCGCGCAAATGCGCATGGGCCAGCGCAGACCAGGGCATGAAGCCCCAGGCCAGCGCCAGCCATGCAAACAAACGGATTGCGGTCAAGTCTCAAGCCTCGTTTTGGCCTTGCCTGGCAATGTCTTTTTGCAAGCGTTGTCGACCAACTTGCAAGCCAAACACCGCCAACAGCAACAAGCCGACCAAGCCCAAGGTGTATTTCCAATAGCCGCCTTGTTTGCCCACTGAAAACGGAAACACCGAACTGTGTTTGCGGTCTGCGCCGGCATAGACCAAACCGACGTAATCGCCGTCGTCCATGAAGTCGTGGCGAATCATCAAAGTGCCTTTGGGATAAACCGCAGGTGCGAGTTTGTAGACCTCGGGCGCAGCATCCAAAGGACCATCTGTTTTGCGCACAATGCGAAACTCGATGGGCAAGTCACGCAAAGCCAAATCCACCACATCCAGCACGATGATGGTCGGCCCTTTGTGCGGAATGTCTTCACAAAACTCGGTGCGCTGTGCGTCTTCTTGGTAACCCGCGAAGTGCATCATGTAGGGCCCAACGGTGAGTTTGCACATGTCTTGTTCCATGGACAAACCACCATGCGCCCAAGCACCTGTTGCACCGAGCAACAGGCACCAACTCATCACAACACGTTTCATGCGCATCTCACAAAGCCGTGAAGGTGGGCAGGATGGGGCCGCCAATTTCGGTCATCAAGCGGTTGCCCGACTTGTCGACAAAGAACAGCAGTCCACCAAACTTGGAGTCCACATCGGTCAAGAAACTCACCAAGCGCTCGACTTCCCACAAGGCATCGCTGGCTTCGAGTTTGATCTCGCGGGTTTCCCCAGGCATCAAGGGTTTTTGATCCGACATGCCCAAACCTGCACGGGCCACCAAGTCGCGGGGGTAGTCCGCCGACACCGCTTTGTCGGCGCCAGGCGCTTGCTGATTGACAAAGCGCAGGTTGGCGGTGGCGAACTCGAGGATGGACACGGGTTCGGCACCCCGGTTGGTCATGCGTGCCGTGATGTTCATGGAGCGTCCTGGCACGTCATACGTGGCTTTCGTCACCGTCACCTCCACCGAATGCATGGGCTTGGGCAAGGGGTCCACTTTGTTGGTGCCGGCTTGCAAGGGCACGACATAGGGGTACTCTTTGTTGGCATAGATGTAGCCGCCAAATGAGATGGCCACGACCACGACCCCCAAGATCACACCCACGGTGACATCGCGGTTGGAGATGAGCACGTCTTCGCGGCCTTTGTTCAAGGCGATCCAACGTGGTAGCAACAAAGGACGCACCAACCAGAACAGCAACCAGAAGGCAGCCAACGCAATCCAAACGCCATACCATTTCAATGCACGTGAGATGCCGTAGAACTCGATGTTGTCAATCTCAACACCATTCATGGTGGTGACTTTGTGCACAAAGTCGGCCTTGCTGCCCGTGACTTCAATCCATTGACCTGGGCCGACCAAGGGGCCGGAGCCCTTGACAGACAACAAGGGATGAATGTGGTGACGCCCAGGCACGCGGCCTTTCATGACCAACTTGAATTCATAGTCTCGACCCAACTCCAGTTTGGAGAAGGATTGACGCGCAGGCACGCCATTCAAGTAGCTTTCCACGCGGGTGATCATGGGGCCTGGTGCATAGGCCGCCAAGAACACGGTCTCGGGCAAGCTGACCGCATCGGGCCAGTCTTCCATCAAACGAAATTTGCCAATCAAGGTGAACTCTTCATTCACTTTGACCGTTTGCTTGTCGTAATGCACGTCGTAGTACTGCACCGTGCGAGTACGCAGGTACGGTTCTTGTGAACGCTCACCATGGGCCCAGGCCGACTCGGTGGCGACACCGGTCACCAGCACCAAGCCCAGCCAAAGCGCGAACAACTTCATTGTTTTTTGAATCAACAGCACAATTTTTCCCCTTGAAGGTTGGCGCTCAAGCACTTGCTTTGACATCCGCTTTGGTTCCCATCAAGGCCATGACTTTGGCGTTGTTGGGCAGGAACTTCATGGAGGACATGGCAATGCCCAAATACCACCAGGCATAGTGCATGAAGATGCAAATAAAGCCCCCAAACAACGCCGAGACCCAACTGGCCGAGTCGCCAAAGGTGCGCAAGGTCCCGCGCTCAATGATGCGGATGTACTCGGGCGTGGCCGAGCGGGGATACACATAGCCAATCAAGTCGGCCATAGAGGCCATCATGCCTTGGTGGCTGACTGGCACATAAAACGGCGCAAAGATGGCGTAGTTGGAAGGGTAGAACAAAAACGCAAACGCAAAGCCGCCAAAAATGGCGGTGAACAAGGCATTGCGAAACACCAGCAAAAACACGTCCAACACAATCGCACTGGCAATCATTTGCGCGGGCAACACCAGGTTCAAGGGGTAATCGGTCCACCACATGAATGACGCGGGACGCGAAATCGACACGGCCAACATCAAACAGGTGGCACCCACGGTCGCACCAATGGGCAAGCGGAAGTAGGTCCAGAAAATGCCCTGCAAAGCCGCTGGGAACATGATCATCACCACAGGCGACAACAACGGCCAGTATTGACGGTCTTTCCAATCCAAGAACATGTCCCAGTCGCCAGCCAACAGCAACACATGCAAGTGGATGGCGCCGGCAAACAGCATGATGATGGCGGCCACCACAAAGAGTTCGAAGACGCGGGAGAAATGAAGAGCCTTGGGCGACAGTCCCGACACGCTGATGACAGTATCTTTGGCGTGCACTTGTCCTGCCGCAGCACCCTGAGGGTGTTGCAGTGTTTCTGTGTTCATGATGAGTTCCTAGTGGGAAAGGCCGTTCAGGCGGTTTCGTTCTTGAAAACGATGGGCATCAGGTCACGGAATCGTGAAATGATTTGCATCAAGACGCCCGCCAGTGACAAGGCGTTCCAGCCCAGCACCACAAAGCCCCAGTGCAATGGATGAGAGAAGATTTCTTCGGTCAACCAGTAGGCATGACCCCATTCGTTGTAGCCCAGGTTGGGCAGGATCAAGAAAGGGCCAACGACTGCAAACACGTGCATCAAGGAGATGCCTTTGCAGAAAGCGGGGATGCGGGTCATGGCATAGACGAAGCTGCCGATACCGAACATCAAGTACAGCGGAATGCAAGCGTAAAACAGCACCACATGGCTGGGCGTGATGGGTGTATCACGCAACACGGTTTGGTGCCAGTTGCCGTCGCCTTCACCAAAAAAGCTGCCAATCCAGTAGAAGGTGAAGGTGTAGACCACCAACCACATGGTCAGGGCGAAATAGCGCTTGAGTTCAACCTCGGGCGTGATAGCGTCAATGTTGCGGTCCCGGGTGACAAACAGATACACCTGAATCAGGGCCACGATGCCAAACAGCACGGGCAATTGAATCCAAAACAAACGCATCCAGATGTCTTGGAAGATGGGTTCGGTGGAATCCAAACCTGCCGACATGCCGTACATCTGTTGGTAGACGCGGTAGGACACGTAAACACCGGTCAGCACCGTCATGGCGACAGCAAACCAAACATAGCTGAGGGTGAAGCGGGACGTGGTGTCCTGCGAACTGGACATATTGAGATCACGACTGGTCAAGGTGGACATCTGACAACTCCTTCTAAAAGCGGTATGAAAAACCGTATTCAAACTTCGAACCCTCGCATTCTTGAAATTTCTGCTCGCTTGAACAACCGTGTAAATACCTAGTTCATGCAGGGTTTTTCATCTTTTTCGCCCTCCAATACCCTAATTTCTGCTGAGGAATCGGCGATGAATGCATTATGTTGCACTCTATTGACGCTGGGATGACATTTGATCAGCGCCCGGCCGTCCAATCAATCAAGGCGTCCATCACCGGTCGGGCTTGGTTCGCGTTCGGATGATTCAACATGGCGACCAGCACAAAGCGCTGGCCGTTTTGGCCATCTACATAACCCGCAATGCCCATGGCGTCGCGCAAGCTGCCGGTTTTCAAATGCGCATGGGCGCTGCTTTTGCTGCGCTTCATGGTGCCGTCCACGCCGGTGAGTGGCAGTGACGCGATCAACTCAGGCATGAAAGCCTGCGACCAATCCCACTGCAGCAAATGCGCCAAGGCTTGGGCGCTGATGCGCGAGGCTCGGCTCAAGCCCGACCCTTTGTCCATCAAGGGCGGCTCACCGCCGACGCGTTCACGCCACCATGCGTCCACCACTTCTTTGGCCAAGGCCGGTGTGGCTTGACCACGTTGTTGTGCGGCCAGCGTCAAAAACAATTGCTCGGCCATGACGTTGTTGCTGAACTTGTTGATGTCGCGCACCACTTCGCCCAGCGTGGCTGACTCTGCAACAAAAACAGGTTTCAAGGCCGTGGGCACAGGGCCCTCTCTCACGCTGCCACTGAGTTGCCCGCCAAGTTGTTGCCACATGCCCAGCACCGCTCGCGCTGCAAACTGCTCGGGGTCGGCATACGCCACGGGCCAGAGTTTGTCGTTGCAACTGGCAGGAAAACCACCCAAGAAGCGGATGTTCAAAGGATGGCCAAACTCCGGCTTCAAACTGGCGCGGTAATCGGCGCAGTCGCCACCCATCAAGGGCACGCTGCTTTGCACCTGCACCCCGGCGAGGGGCGGCTCCAGATGCACCCGCGCCACTTTGTGCGCTGGGTCGGGCACGAATTGAATCAGCAAGGATTTGAAGTTCAGCAGCAGCGCATCTGGTGCGGCGTTGTAAGAACGCAGGGGTTCGCCATCAAAGCTGGCGGGGTCGTGCGGCGGCAATGAAAACAAACTGCGGTCCAACACCATGTCACCCTGAATTTTGCGAATGCCCATGCCTTGCAAGCGACGCAGCAACAACCAAAGTTGCTCCACGCCCAACTTCGGGTCGCCACTGCCTTGCAAGTACACCTGCCCGTGCCACACATCGCCACGCAGCTGCCCGTCCAAATACACCGGCGTGCGCCACGTGAAGGCCGGGCCCAGCAGGTCCAGCGCCGCGCTGGTGGTGACCAGCTTCATGAGGGACGCTGGATTGCGGGCCACCTCGGCCATGTGCTGCAAACGGGGGGTGCCGGGTGCGCCCACGGGCAACACCACCACACTCAGTGCGTCGCGTGGCAATTTGGCGCGTTGCAACGCGTCTTCCACGGCGGGCGGCAAGCTGCTTTGCCCATGTGCTGCGCCCAGCAAGCCCAGGATCAACATGACGCCGCAAACCAGACGTGCGGGCATGTGTGAAATGGTGTGGTCAACGCGGCCTGGTTTGATCGTTGTCATGGTCATGTTCCGATTATGAAACTGCACTTGGTCCTCGCCACAGATAATCACGGGATGCGCTCTTTTATTCTTCGCCTGCGGCAACTGCCCCCCCAAACCGTCGGCCTGTTGGCTGCCGTCATCACGGTTTCTATCTGGAGCGCTTTCATCGTCATCGCTCGCGCCTCCGCTTCGCGGCATTTGTTGCCCTTGGACATTGCCTGGGCCCGCATGGTGGGGGCGAGTGTGGTCTTGCTGCCATGGGGTTGGTGGTTGAGCCAACGGGCCAAAGCACGCGGTGAAGCCTTGGGGTCCTTGGGCGGTCTGTCGCCGCTGCCTTGGCACATCACTTGGCGCCTCGGTTTGTTTGGTGGTTTGGGCTATGCCATGTTGGCCTATAACGGTTTTTTCTTTGCGCCCGCCGCCCACGGCTCGGTCTTGATGCCTGGTTTTTTGCCGGTCTGGACCAGTTTGCTGGCCTTGCTGTTGTTGGGCGAACGCTTGCATGGCAACCGCTTGATGGGCTTGGCGCTGATCATCAGCGGCGGCATGTTGGTCGGCGGCAGCAGTTTGTTGCATGCGTTTGACGGCGGCACTGTGTGGGTGGGTGATGTTTTGTTTTTGTGCGCCAGTTTTTGCTGGTCCACCTACAGCGTCATGAGCCGACGCTTGAACCTGCAAGCCATTCCCGCCACGATCGCCATCACCTGTTTTGCCTTTTTCAGCTTTGTGCCGCTGTACACCGTGTTGGCTTGGCTGCAAGTGCTGCCCAGCCATTTGTTCACTGCGCCCGTCTCTGAAGTGCTGTGGCAAGCGCTGTTTCAAGGCGGCGGTTCGG
The DNA here is from genome assembly GCA_947448745.1 of Comamonadaceae bacterium. Classification (GTDB taxonomy): domain Bacteria; phylum Pseudomonadota; class Gammaproteobacteria; order Burkholderiales; family Burkholderiaceae_C; genus Limnohabitans. The sequence goes on along the minus strand of CANFOQ010000043.1, from coordinate 1,989 downwards.
TGGTCATCTCGGGCATCACTTTCACCCAAATGATTCGCCACTATGGCCCCGTGCGCTCGACCATGATCACCTCCTTGGTGCCGGGCTTGTCCGCCTTGGGCGCGGTGGTGATTTTGGGCGAGCCTTTGGGTTGGCATTTGTTGCTGGGTCTGTCCCTGGTGACCTTTGGCATTTTGTTTGGCGTGCGAAAGGCTCCAGTGGCCTTGGCCAAAGCATGAAGTTGTTGGCACTGGAAACCAGCACCGATCGGCTATCGGTGGCCGTTCAACACGGCGAAGCCACTTGGGCTTTTGAAGGCGCAGGCGGCGCGCAATCCTCGGCCACACTGATTCCTGCCGTCATGAATTTGCTGCAACAAGCGCATCTTTCCTTGAGCGATTTGAACGCCATTGCTTTTGGCCGTGGGCCGGGCGCTTTCACGGGTTTGCGCACCGCGTGCGCAGTGGCCCAAGGTTTGGCCTTAGGCGCTGATTTGCCTGTGCTCCCCATCGATACGTTGTTGTGCGTGGCCGAGGCGGCACGTCCCCAGGCTGAACGGGTATTGGTGTTGATGGATGCCCGCATGCAACAGGTTTATGCGGCCGCCTATGAATGGCAAGACGCGCAATGGCACTGCGTTCAAACACCACAATTGCTCAACCCATCGGATGTGCGCTTGCCTTCAACTTGGCAAGCACACGAATGTGTCATCGCAGGCAATGCCATGGCCGCCCCTGAGTTGCACCACCGCTTGCAAGATTTACAAACCACGCCATCAGTGTGTGTTGAGCTTTGGCCGCAAGCCTTGCCCCTGCTTCGATTGGCCCAAATGGCGTGGCTTCGCGGTGAAGCCGTGGATGCCGACCAAGCCCTGCCACTGTATGTGCGCGACCAAGTGGCGCTCACCACCGCCGAACGCTTGGCTTTGAAAGCTGCCGTGGCATGAAGCCTGCTGTCGCCATGCAAGCACACCATCTGCCCGATGTGATGCACATTGAGCAAGCCGCGTATTCACACCCGTGGACGCAAGGCAACTTCATCGATTCCATGGCCTCGGGCTACCACATGCCTTTGTGGTTCGAGCAGGATCAGATGGCGGGCTATTTGGTGGCCATGCGCGGTGTTGATGAAGTGCATTTGCTCAACCTGACGGTGGCACCCCATTTTCAACGCCAAGGTTGGGCGCGCAAGATGCTGCAACACCTGTCCGAATGGAGCAAAGAGCGCGGCGCGCACCACCTGTGGCTGGAAGTGCGGGTCAGCAACCAGCGTGCCATCGAGGTTTATCAAGCCCATGGCTTCACCACCGAGGGCCTGCGCCGTGGCTACTATCCACTGCATTTGGGCCAGCGCGAAGACGCGGTGGTCATGCGTTTGCAGTGTTAAGGTTGCCCACATGACCATGCAACTCGATCCACGTCAACGCGCCATGCTGGCCGAGATGGGTGTGCGCGTGTGGTCGCCGCAAGCGGTGGCACCCACGCCTGTGCTGGAGACTGCCGTGTCCTCGCCCATGGCGCAACCCCAAGGCTTGCCAACTGCAACCGCAGAACGGGCTGCGCCGGCGGTTCCCCTCGTTGCGCCGACCCCTGTGGCCAAGGCTGTGCTGCCACCCATGGTGACTTTGTCTCCGCTGCCCGAAGGTTTGGCGCAGATGGACTGGGCTGGCCTGAAAGAGGCCGCTGCAAGTTGTCAAGCCTGTGGTTTGTGCCAAGGCCGCCACCACAGTTTGTTTGCCAGCGGCGCTGCTGTTGCTCGCGCGGATTGGCTGATTGTGGGCGACGCGCCCACCGACGCCGAAGACCTGGCGGGCATGGCCTTTGTGGGCGAAGAAGGCGTGTTGTTGGACGCCATGTTGCAAGCCATGGGTTTGTCGCGCCATGCGGGCAGTCCAACACCTGAGACGGTGGTGATCACCAGCGCCGTGAAATGCCATCCGCAAGACAAACGCAACCCCAGCCCTGAAGAATTGATGCATTGCAACGCTTATTTGCAACGGCAAATCGAACT
>CANFOQ010000042.1 GCA_947448745.1 Comamonadaceae bacterium | reverse complement strand
GCGCTGAGTTTCAAACGATCGAGCATGGGGCCGTCCAAGCCATTGGTTTTGGCGCGGCTCAGGTCTTCTTGGTTGGCCGCCACCAGCGCGGTGGTTTCACTGCGCAAGAGCGCGGCCAGATGGCGCAAGGCCGCACTCTTGTGCGCGGCGCTGGCTTTGGCCATGGCGGCGGAGGCGGTTTTGGCGTGCTGGCCCAAGGCCTGCATCAGTTCGGGGATGTTGTGCGCGTTCATGGTTTGATTTTGGCAGAGAAGCTGCTCTGCCTTGCCAGCCGTCGGTTCAAGCCGTCCAGGGCTTGAAGGGCTTCGGTGTCAGCGCGGGCTGCAAGCCTTGCACAGCATCAGCGCCAAGCGCAACAAGGCCTGCCAGCTGTCGGTGGGCCACGTGGGCAGCTTCATGCCCTTCACAATCCCATCCACTTGGTGCGCACTTTGCAACAAGCGCTCAAGGGTGGCTGCACTGAGTTGCGGCAACACACGCTCGAACAAGCGTTCTTTCTGACCCCAGACGCGTTGCTCGCGCAACACCTGCGGCAGTGGTCGGCCCGCAGACACCGCATCTTTCACGCGCTTCAAAGCGCGGATGTCCTCGGCCAAGGTGTAGTGCACCAACACCTCGGACACGCCCTCGGCTTGCAAGCCATCAAGCATGCGCTGCACCCGCAGATGCTGCCCCGCCAACACCGACTCGGTGAGCTTGAATACGTCATAGCGGGCGACGTTGAGCACCGCGCGTTCAATGTCTTCAAAGCTCAGTTCGCCTTCGGGGTAGAGCAGGCCGAGCTTTTGAATTTCTTGGTGCGCGGCCAGCAAGTTGCCCTCCACCCGATCGGCGAAAAACTGCAAACTGCGCTGCCCTTCTTCGCCTTCGCGCACCCGTTGTTGTTGTTGGCTCAGGCGTTGTGCAATCCAAGCAGGCAAAGCGTTGCGCTCGATCGGATCAAGTTGCACTGTGATGCCATTGGCATCGAGCGCCATGAACCAGGCACTGGCTTTGCTGGTCTTGTCCAAGCGTGGCAACAACACCAGGGTCAGCACACCATCGTTCTCGGGGGCCATCTCGGCCATGCGTTGCAAAGCCACGCTGCCTTCTTTGCCTGGCTTGCCAGACGGAATGCGCACATCCAACAACAACTTGTCGGCAAACAAACTCATGGAGGCCCCAGCGGCTTGCACCTCGCCCCAATCGAAATGCGCCCCAGCCACGGTGAACACATGGCGCTCTGAATACCCTTGGGCCCGCGCCTCTTGGCGAATCAAATCGGCCGCTTCTTGTTGCAGCAGGGGTTCATCACCATACAAGGTGTAGAGACTGCGCAGGCTTTTGCGCAGGTTCTCTTGCAGACGGGCGCTGGCAACTTGCATGGCTTAGAGCTGGCGCACCGCGCCCAAGCGGCGCAACACCTGTTGCACGATGTCGGAACGCATGTCGCGGTAAAGCAATTGCTCTTCAGCCTCTTTGGACAAGGCAGCGCTCTCGTTGAAACTGATGATGCGCTCTTGCACCAACTCGGTGTCGGGAATCAACTCGTAGCCATCGCGGGTGCGCAAGCGAAAGCGAAAGCGCAAACGCAACTGAAATTCGCGCACCGCACCCGAGGTGGTTTTGCTGAGGATGAGTTTCTCGGGCAACTCCATCAGAAAATCAAAAATCACATCGGCGCGTTCGATTTGTCGCGCATCCGTGATGACTTCCACCTTGCCCGACGAGGCGATGTTGCGTTTGAGTTCTTGCCCCAGCAAGGACGCTTCGGCCACGCTGATGAACAAGGTTTTGAAAGGGTAATCGGGCGCTTTGCGCAACTCGAAACCACACGCAGACAACAGCCCGGCACTGCCCACCAACAGCCCAAGGTGCATGAAGCTGCGGCGAGCGTCAAGCGTGGTTTTGTACTTGTGCATCACAACACCAGGTTCACCAAACGACCAGGCACGACGATGATTTTGGTCGGTGCTGCGCCATTGGCTAACTTGACGAAGGCCTCGTTGTTCAAGGCCGCTTGTTCGATGTCTGCTTTGCTGGCTTGGGCACTCACGAGCACCGAGCCGCGCAGCTTGCCATTGACCTGCAACATGAGTTCGATTTCATCGCGCACCAAAGCAGACTCGTCCACGCCCGCCCAGGCCACATCCAGCAAACCACCGCAACATTGCGCATAACCCAGCTCGCCCCACAGGTGGTAGGCCAAATGCGGGCACACCGGGTAGAGCACCCGCAGCAAGATGGAGAAGCATTCGGCCAGTGCGGCGCTGTCGTTGGCGCTGTCGCTCAAGGACACGTCTTCCAAGGTGTTGAGCATTTTCATGAGCGCCGACACCACAGTGTTGTATTGCATGCGCTCGTAGTCGTAGTTGGCTTGCTTCAACACCGTGTGGATGTCCAAGCGCAAGGCTTTTGCTGCTTTGTCAAACGCCACGGCTTGACTGCGGTCCACTTTCAAACCGGCACGCAAAGCGGCTTCGTGCTTGTGCGCGAACTGCCAAACGCGGCGCAAAAAGCGAAAGCTGCCCTCTACCGCTGAATCGTTCCACTCCAAGGTGGCCTCGGGTGGCGCGGTGAACATGGTGTACAGACGCGCGGTGTCGGCGCCGTAGCGCTCGATCAGGTCTTGCGGATCGACACCGTTGTTCTTGCTCTTGCTCATGGTGCCCACGCCTTCATAGTCGATGGCCGTGCCCACGGGCAACACACCATCGCTGCTGTCAGCGGCATTCTTCAGCTTGGCCCCGATCACCTTGCCGGTGTCGTCCACCACGTGTTCGACATCGTGCGGCCAGAAATAATCTTTGCCACCTTTGGCGGTGCGGCGCGAGTAAATGTGGTTGAGCACCATGCCTTGCGTCAGCAGTTTGGTGAACGGCTCGTCCACTTTCACCAGCCCCAAGTCGCGCATCACCTTGGTCCAAAAACGCGCGTACAGCAAATGCAGGATGGCATGCTCAATGCCGCCGATGTACTGGTCCATGCCACTGCCGCCGCTGGTCTTGTCGCCTTCGCGCATCCAGTACTGCGTGCCTTCGGCCACCATCGCTTGCGCGTTGGTCGGGTCGCAATAGCGCATGAAGTACCAGCTCGAATCGACGAAGGTGTCCATCGTGTCGGTTTCGCGCCGCGCCGGTTTGCCACAGGTGGGACACACCACACCTTTGTGAAAACCTTCGTGCTTGTGCAGCGGATTGCCCGAGCCATCGGGGATGCAGTCTTGTGGCAACACCACCGGCAAATCTTTTTCAGGCACCGGCACCGCGCCGTGTTCATCGCAATGGATGATGGGGATGGGTGTACCCCAATAGCGTTGGCGACTCACGCCCCAATCGCGCAAACGCCACGTGGTTTTCTTCTCGCCCAAGCCTTTGGCGGCCAGCAGCTCAGATACTTTGTGGACCGCGGCTTTGAATTTCAAACCATCGAGGGCGCCAGCGTTCACACACACGCCGGCCTTGGTGGCATACCACTCTTGCCATTGCGTGTTGTTGAACTCTGAAGCGACGGCATCGGGAGATGCGCCGGGCGCTCCCGCTGTCGCTGACTTGGCCGCTTGCGCCACAACCTGTTTGATCTCTAACCCGTACTTCAAGGCAAACGCAAAATCGCGCTCGTCATGCGCCGGCACACCCATGACCGCGCCATCGCCATAGCTCATCAACACATAGTTGCCGACCCACACCTCCACTTGCGCACCCGTCAAAGGATGCGTCACCAACAAACCTGTGGCCATGCCCTTTTTCTCTTGCGTGGCCAATTCGGCTTCGGTGGTGCCGCCCTCTTTGCACTCTTCCAAGAAAGCTGCGAGCTTGGGGTTGCTGGCTGCGGCGTGCAAAGCAAGCGCATGTTCGGGGGCCACCGCGCAAAACGTCACACCCATGATGGTGTCAGCGCGGGTGGTGAACACAAACATGCGGCCATCGTCAATCAACTGACCATTGGCACCTGTGATGGTGTGCGTGAAGGCAAAGCGCACACCTTCGCTTTTGCCAATCCAGTTTTCTTGCATCAGGCGCACTTTGTCGGGCCAACCGTTCAAGGTGGCCTTGGGGTTGCCCACTTGCACATGGTCGAGCAACTCTTGCGCGTAATCGGTGATCTTCAAGTAGTAGCCCGGGATCTCGCGTTTTTCCACCACCGCGCCGGTGCGCCAGCCTTTGCCATCAATCACTTGCTCGTTGGCCAACACAGTTTGGTCCACCGGGTCCCAATTCACCACTTGGGTTTTGCGGTAGGCGATGCCTTTTTCCAGCATCTTCAAAAACAACCACTGGTTCCATTTGTAATAAGTGGCGTCGCAGGTGGCCACTTCGCGCGACCAGTCGATCGCCAAGCCCATCGCCTGCATTTGCTTCTTCATGTAAGCGATGTTTTCATAGGTCCACTTGGCCGGGGGCACGCCGTTTTTCAAAGCAGCGTTTTCGGCAGGCAAACCAAAGGCATCCCAGCCCATGGGCATCAGGACGTTGTAGCCCTTCATGCGCAAGTGGCGCGTGAGCATGTCGTTGATGGTGTAGTTGCGCACATGGCCCATGTGCAGCTTGCCGCTGGGGTAAGGCAGCATCGAGCAGGCGTAGTACTTGGGGCGGCTGTTGTCTTCGGTGACGCGGTAGACATCGGCGGCGGTCCACTCGTTGCGGGCCGACGTTTCAACGTCTTTGGGGATGTAGGTGTCTTGCATGGGGCCTGATGAGAAACCCCTGCAACACTCAAGGGCGCAGGGGTGGAGAGGAAGCGGTGATTTTAGGCGCAGGTGTTTGCACCGCCAGCGACAGGCTGAGCAGCTCGGATTTCTGAATCTCGGCCATCACCTCGGCCACGCGGCCATAGGCCACCGACTTGTCGATGCGCAGCTGCACTTCGCTGGCCCCACCATCAGCGGCTCGCAAACGCAGTGCCGCAGCCAACTGCTTCAAATCCATCGCTTGACCATCCACCGTGAGTACATCTTGGCTGTCGAGGGCCACTTCCACCGGCACGCCTTGGCGCGGCGCAGCTGGTGCATCCACACTGGGCAATGAGAGGTTCAAACTGCCGCTGAGCAAGGGCGCGGTGATGATGAAGATCACCAACAGCACCAGCATCACGTCCACCAAGGGCGTGACATTGATGTCTTTCATCGGTGCCGATGGCGGGCTGGCGTCGAATTCACCGAAGGCCATGGCAGCTCAGCGGGAAGCGCCGTGGGCCATGGCACGCAAATCGAAAGCCAAGCCTTCCAAGCGGCTGTCCAAGCGGGCCAAGCGACGGCCCAACAGGTTGTAGGCCATGACGGCTGGAATGGCCACGGCCAAACCAGCCGCGGTCATGACCAGCGCTTCGCCCACCGGCTGCGCCACTTTGTCGAGCGTGTATTGACCGGCACCAGCCAAGTTGGTGAGTGCATGAAAAATGCCCCACACGGTGCCAAGCAAGCCGACAAACGGCGCGGTGGCGCCGATGGTGGCCAAGCCGTCTTGACCCCATTGCAAACGCGCACGCACGCTGTGCAAAGCCTCGCGCAAACGGCGTGTCAGTTGGTCTTGCAAGGCCGCGCTGGCGGCCAAGGCGCCTGTCGGGCTGTCGTGCACCGCCGCCATCAAGGCGGGAAAGAGTTGCCAACGGTCGCTGTCGTGCCACTGCGTTTGTGCTTGCTGCCAATCGGGCGCTTGCAGCAAACAGGCTTGGCACAAGCTCAAGTCCCGTTGCGCCACATGCAGCAAGACGGCCTTGTACAGAATCACCATCCAGCTGAACACCGACATGGCCAGCAACACGATGCTGACGCCGCGCAGCAGCGCGTCCCCTTGGGTCAGCAGCGCCCACAAGCTCATGCCAACGCCCGAATGGCTTCGAGACCGAGCACGTCGAACATGTCAAACAAACCATGCTTTTTGCCAGCCAAGAAACGCACGGCCCGCAAACTGCCTTGGGCGTAGGTGCTGCGACTGGACGACTTGTGGGTGATTTCGATGCGCTCGCCTTCGGTGGCGAACATCACGGTGTGGTCGCCGACGATGTCGCCGCCACGGATGGTGGAAAAACCAATGCTGCTGGCGACCCGCTCGCCGGTGTGGCCATAGCGCTCATAGACAGCGCAGTCTTGCAACTTGCGGCCCTGCGCTTGGGCAATCACCTCGCCCATTTTCAAGGCGGTGCCCGAAGGCGCATCCACCTTGTGTTTGTGGTGCGCTTCGATGATTTCAATGTCATAGCCAGAAGACAGCGCCTTGGCCGCCATTTCCAGCAGCTTCAAGGTGACGTTGACGCCCACGCTCATGTTGGGCGCCATGACGATGGCGATGTCTTGGCTGGCAGCTTGAATCTCGGCTTTTTGCATTTCCGAAAAACCGGTGGTGCCGATCACCATTTGCACGCCCATTTGGCGGCACACGGCCAAGTGCGCCATGCTGCCCTCGGGTCGGGTGAAGTCGATCAGCACCTGCGCGTTCTTCAAGCCCTGCGCCAGATCGGAAGTGATCAACACACCGCTGTTGTGCCCGGTGAAGGCGCTTGCATCGCTGCCAATGGACGGACTGGAAGCGATGTCCAAAGCGCCTGCAAGCTGGCAATCCGGCGACTGGGCGATGGCTTCGATCAGCATGCGGCCCATGCGGCCACTGGCACCGGCAACGGCGATGCGAAGAGGGGTGGAGGCGTTCATGGCGGCGTTCAGAGGCTTGAAGACTCAAGCGGTGGGTAGGATTTGGGCGGGGCCTTGGCTGGTGCGGTTTCAGCAGGCGCAGCGGCAGGCGCGTTTTTATTGAATTTGTCGAGTTCTTGCGGCGTGGCTTGCAAACGCGGCACCGCTTTGCGGTCTTCGGGCACCGAGATGCGCTCGGCAAACTCGGCTTCGCTGGGCAGGTCTTTCGCTTCGACCCGCTCGAACGCATCGTTCTTGAAAAACACCGACAGCTTGCGTTGCTGCGGCGCCGTGCCTTTGCGCTGGATGGTGAAGGCGTAGTCCCAGCGGTCGGCGTGGAACACGCTGGCAATGAGGGGCGTGCCCAAGATGTCTTTCACCTGGTTGCGGGTCATGCCCGGGCGCAGTGCTTGCACCTGTTCTTTGGAAACGAAATTGCCTTGAACCACCTCGGTGCGGTAGGGGGTGACGCTGCGCATGGCTTGCGCCATCGGGTCGTCGATGGTGGAGCAAGCGGCCAGTGCGGCCAAGGGAGCCCACACCCAACCGCGGGCCAAAAGAAGTCGCAAAAGATTCATGATCGTGGTCAGGCAGGCTATGATGATTTCATTGTAACGATGGGTTTCGCCTGTAAGCCCTTGGATGTGAAAGGCCCGCATGCAATCCCTTGGTGATCTGAAAAACACCGGCCTCAAAGCCACGGTGCCGCGACTGACCATCTTGGAGTTGTTCCAAAAAAGCGGCCAGCGCCACATGAGCGCCGAAGACGTCTACCGCTTGGTCTTGAACGAACGCGCCGACATCGGCTTGGCCACCATCTACCGGGTTCTCATGCAGTTCGAGCAAGCCGGGTTGCTCACGCGCAGCCAGTTTGAAAGCGGCAAAGCGGTCTACGAACTGAACGAAGGTCAGCACCACGACCACTTGGTGTGCCTCGATTGCGGCCGGGTCGAGGAGTTCTTTGACGCCGAAATCGAACGCCGCCAGCACGACATCGCCCGCGCCAAGGGCTTCGAGATCGCCGACCATGCGCTCAGCCTGTATGGCCACTGCACCCGCAAGCCTTGTCCGTTCAAGGACGAAACCGCGTAATTGGGGTCAGATTCCAATTAATTCACGCCTGCTTGCCCGACGTCTTGAAACATCACTTCAAAGCCGTACGTCCTGGGGACCATTTTTTGAGCGAAAGACCAGAAAAATGCGTCCCCATGGCGGGCGGCTTGAGCGTGACTTCAACATGAAAACAATTGGAATCTGACCCCGATTAATCTGTGAAACGTGATACATAAAAACGGCAAAACTTTGAATTCATGTATCATAAAAACGGCTACAAGCCCCGCCCAGTATGAAGGACCCCCTTAAACCAGGGTATTTTGAGGCCCCCGAAAAAGGCCTGCTTTGTCAGTCTGACTGCTTGGATTTCATCGCCTGCCGATGCCGCTCGACAAACTTTTCGTAGGTGTCAATGCCGCGCAACTGCAGGATGGTGTTGCGCACCGCCGCCTCCACCAGCACGGCGATGTTGCGCCCGGCCACCACCTGAATCACCACCTTGCGCACCGGAATGCCCAGCACGTCTTGCATCAGCGGCTCGTGCGGCAAGCGCTCGTAATCGCGCTCCAGCGTTTCTTTGCGCACCAAGTGCACGATCAGCTTCAGGCGCATCTTGCGCCGCACCGCCGTCTCGCCAAAGATGGCCTGGATGTCGAGCAAACCAATGCCGCGGACTTCCAGCAGGTTTTGCAGCAGATCCGGGCAGCGCCCCTCGATGGTGGTTTGGTTGATGCGGTACAGGTCCACCGCGTCGTCAGCCACCAAGCCGTTGCCGCGTGAAATCAGCTCCAGGCCCAGCTCGCTTTTGCCCAGGCCCGACTCGCCGGTGATCAACACGCCCATGCCCAAAATATCCAGGAACACGCCGTGCAAGGTGGTGCGATCGGCAAAGTGTTTGGACAAATAGGCACGCAGCACGTCGATGACGAACGCCGCCGATTCGTGCGTGACGAACAAGGGAATTTGCGCCTGCTCGCACATGTGCAGCAGCGGCGCGGGCGGGGTTTGGTTGTCGGCCACCACCAGCACCGGCGGCACCAGTGTCACGATGCGGGCGATGCGCCGCTCGGCCACATCGGGCGGGCAGTCTTGCAAATAGGCGATTTCGCGCTCGCCCAAGACTTGCAAGCGGTAGGGGTGGATGTAGTTCAGGTAGCCGACCAGATCGGCGCCGGAGCGGGCCATGCGCACCGCGACTTCGTCAAAGTGCCGCTCGGAAGCGCCCTGCCCGGCGGCCCATTTCAAATCCAACTTCTGCCGAAAGTCCTCGAACAAGACGTCAGCGCTGATGGCGGTGGGCTTCAAGTGCGCAGGCTCAGGCGGTTTGCACGGATTGCCAGCTGCTGATCAGGCGGTGCAGCTCGGTGGCGTCGTCACAGGCCTTGAGCTTGTCGCGCAGTTGGATGTCGCTGAGCATCTCGGCGATTTCAGACAGGATTTCCAAATGCTTTTGGGTGGAGGCTTCGGGCACCAGCAAGAAAATCATCAAACTCACGGGCTTTTCGTCAGGGGCATCAAAACCGATAGGTTCGCGCAAACGAAACACCGCCGCCAAGGGGGTTTTCATGCCTTTGATGCGGCCATGCGGGATGGCCACGCCATAACCCAAACCGGTGGAGCCCAGGCGTTCGCGGGCGAACAAACTGTCGGCCACCATGGCGCGGTTCAAGCCGTGCAGGTTTTCAAACAGCAATCCGGCTTCCTCGAAAGCGCGTTTTTTGCTGGTTGCTTCTACCTGCACCAAAGCTTGTGCAGAAGGCAGGATGGCGGCGAGTCTGTTCATGATTGGGGGCTGATTATGCACCCGCAAAGGGGTGTCAAGCTAGGGTAAATATTTAATTCTTTTAGTTTACTTTTTGAGCAATAAAAAACCGCCTGCGGACAGGCGGCTTCGAGGTGGATGTGAAGTCAGTTCAGCAATTCACGTTTCACATTGCTGTGGTGGTGGTCTTGCAAACGGTCTTTGTGGCGCACCACTTGGCGGTCGAGTTTGTCGACCAGTTCGTCGACAGCGGCGTACAAATCTTCATTCGCGCATTCGGCAAACAAATCGCTGCCCTTGACATGGATGTTGCACTCGGCGCGTTGTCGGCCTTCTTTTTCTTTTTGCTTTTCCACAGTCAGCAGCACACGCACATCAACCACTTGGTCAAAGTGTCGCAAGACGCGATCGAGTTTGTGGGTGACGTAGCCTCGCAATGCAGGCGTGACTTCAAGATGGTGACCGCTGATGGTTAAATTCATACGAACCCTCCGCAAAAAGCTCCTGTGCTCTCGCTCAGACCACATGCCTGAACAACGACAGGTGAGTTCACTATGCACCCTCTGGGGCTAAAAAGCAAACCCCTTTTGCGAGGAAGTGAAAGCGCATTCTTTAGGGTTAAGGGGCGGCGGTCTGGCCCGGCTCCGCAGTGTGTACTTTCACATGCTGGGCCAGATAAAAAGCCAATACAGAAGCCACCACGCCGACCACCGCGCACAGCCAATAGTGGGTCACCTGCCCCTGGGCGTTGCGTTGGATCAGCAAGCCGCCGACCCAGGACGCCAAGCCAATCGACACCGACTGCACCGCACCATTGAGCGACATGAAGGTACCCCGGTACTGCGGTTGCGCGGCCGAGGTGAGCAAGGCCATGCCCGGAATCATGCGCCCGTTCATGGCGACAAAGAAACTGGTGGTCACCAGCAACACGAACAACAGCGGCATCGGTTGCATGAGGGTCATCAAGGTCATCGGCATGGCCGACAACAAGACCATGCGTTGGAACATGACGCGCTTGCCGACACGGTCGGTCAGCACACCCATCCAGCGCGAGGTGAACAAGGTCACCGTGCCGCCGCACAAATAGACATAGGGGATCTCGCTCAGCAGCAACACATGGTTGGATTGGTTGTAGATGGTGATGTAGGGAATGATGGTGAAACCAGCGAACATCATGGTGCCCGACAGCAGCAAAGCGCGGCGGTGGTTGGCGTCTTTCAAGACCGCTTGCAACGCATGGAACACATCACGGCTGGGCACTTGCACCAAGTGCGCATCCAAACGCGGCAAGCTGTAAGCAGCCAAGGTCCCCACCACCGTACACAGCACCGCCAAGGCGATGAAAGCGCTGTGCCAACCGCCATGGTTGGCCAAGAACAACCCACTGGGCACGCCCACCACACTGGCCAAGGAAAACGCCGTCATGACAAAACCAGCGGCACGGCCGCGCCGCGCAAACGGGATGACGTCACCAATCACGGTTTGCGTCATGGCCGACAAGATGCCGCCAAACAAACCGGCGGCCACACGCGCCGCCATCAACCAACCATAGGACGGGGCCAAAGCGCAGCCCAAGGTGGTCAGGCCAAACAGCAGGTACAGCCACAACAACAAACGCTTGCGTTCAAAGCGGTCAATGAAGGATGTGGCCAGCAAACCCGACAGGCCCGCCGACAAGGTGTAGGCCGACACCAGCAAGCCAAACTCGGCATCGCTGATGGCGAACAAGGTGGTGAGTTGCGGCCCCAAGGGCATCATGATCATGAAGTCCACGATGTGCGTGAACTGGATGCCTGCCAGGGTGATCAGCAGCCAGCGCTCTTGGGCTGGGGGCAAGGTGGTGTGCATGGACTGGCCAATGAAAAGCTTTGGACTCTATCAGTCATCGCATCGCCTTGTTGCAGTGCCATAATTCGGGCTTGTTCAAAACAGGAGCGATCCTTGGAAACCTACCCTAGTTGGTAGCTTTCGGTTCACACCGGCATCCAGCCGAGCTGAGTCGAAAGCGCACCTTGTTCTCATCTTTCGACACCTCACCTCCGCACTGAGATTGCCATGCTCAATATCTTTTCGCTGGCCAACGGCCGCCTGTTCCAAGAGGAAATCTCTTCCCAAGAAGAGCTCTCCCAGTTCCATCCCATTTGGGTCGATTTGGAATCCCCCACCCCGGAAGAAAAACGCTGGATCAGCCAGCATTTCGGCGTGCTGATTCCCGAAGACGCGATGGACGAGGACATTGAAGAGTCCGCGCGTTTTTACGAAGAAGACAACGGCGAGTTGCACATCCGCTCTGACTTCTTGATCGCCGACATGGAAGAGCCCCGCGCGGTGCGTGTGGCCTTCATCTTGAACCAACACAATGACGCCCTGAAAAGCCATGGCGTGCTGTTTTCCATCCACGACGAAGACCTGCCGGTGTTTCGTTTGCTGCGCTTGCGGGCCCGCCGCGCACCCGGTTTGATTGAAGACGCCAAAGATGTCTTGCTCGAGTTGTTCTCGGTGGACGCCGAATATTCAGCCGACACGCTAGAGGGCATTTACGACGAGCTGGAAAAAGTCAGCAAGATGGTGTTGTCGGGCGACGTGACCGACGCCTTGGCCGGAGAAGTGCTGGGTGAGATTGCGCGTTTGGAAGACTTGAACGGGCGCATCCGACGCAACATGATGGACACCCGCCGCGCCTTGAGTTTTGCCATGCGCCTGCGCATGCTCAATGCCGAGCAGTTTGACGATGCGCGGCAAATTCTGCGTGACATCGATTCCCTAGACAGCCACACCGCGTTCTTGTTCGACAAGATCAACTTCTTGATGGACGCCACCGTCGGTTTCATCAACATCAACCAAAACAAGATCATCAAAATCTTCTCGGTGGCCAGCGTCGCCTTGCTGCCGCCCACCTTGATTGCCAGCGTCTACGGCATGAACTTCCAGTTCATGCCCGAGCTGCAATGGGAGATGGGCTATGGCTATGCCGTGGTGTTGATGGTGGCCAGCGCCGTGGTGCCGATGTGGTATTTCCGCCGTCGCGGCTGGTTGAAATAAGCCTTCAGCGCTGACCCAACCAGGTGCCCAGCAAGGCCAGGCTGTAGCGCCCGGCCACCTCGTGAATGAACCTGGAGAAGTCGTGCGTGGCGCTGTCATCCGCCCGGTCTGAGATGGTGCGTACCGCGCCAAAAGGCACGCCGTAGTCAAAGCACACTTGGGCCACCGCAGCGCCTTCCATTTCTACGGCCAAGGCCTTGGGCAAGCGCTGCTGCAAGGCTTTGCTTTCAGCCGACGTGGACACAAAACGATCGCCACTGATCACCATGCCCGCATGCATCTTGGGGGCCTGCACATGCAATTCGCGCAGCACGTCAATGTCCAACCACTGCCCCGGATTTTTCAAAATATCTTGCGCCGCTGACTTCAGGCTTTGCGTCAAACGAAGGTCTGTGGGGAAATGGCTGCGGCCATACAAGGGCACTTCCATGGGTGGAAACAAGGGCGAGGCGTCCATGTCGTGTTGCACGAACTCGGTGGCCACCACCATGTCACCGACATTCACACCGGGCATCAAGCCACCGGCCACGCCGGTGAAGATGATCTCGGTCACGTCAAAGCGTTCAATCAGGGCGGTGGCGGTGGTGGCGGCCGCCACTTTGCCAATGTGCGAAAGCGCTAACACCACAGGGTGACCGTGCCAGGTGCCGGTGGTGACTTGGCGGGTGCCCAGATTGATGGTGTGCGAGCCTTGCAACGCTTGCTTCAAGCCTGCCAGCTCTTGCTGCATGGCGCCAATGATGGCCAAGGGCTTCATGCGCACACCTCGGGGTTCACAGCGGTGTCACTCCACCGCCTTGACCATGTCTTCCACCACTTTTTTGGCGTCGCCAAACACCATCATGGTTTTGTCCATGTAGAACAACTCGTTGTCCAAACCGGCGTAGCCCGCCGCCATCGAGCGTTTGTTGACGATGATGGTTTTGGCTTTGTAGGCTTCCAAGATGGGCATGCCATAAATGGGCGAGCCTTTGATCATGGCGGCGGGGTTCACCACGTCATTCGCACCCAAGATGATGGCCACATCAGCCTGGCCAAATTCGCCATTGATGTCTTCCATCTCGAACACCTGGTCGTAGGGCACTTCGGCCTCGGCCAGCAACACGTTCATGTGACCAGGCATGCGACCGGCCACCGGGTGGATGGCGTATTTCACGTTGATGCCTTTGTGCGTGAGCTTTTCAGCCAACTCGTTCACCGCATGCTGGGCACGGGCCACGGCCAAACCGTAGCCGGGCACGATGATGACGGTTTCGGCGTTGGCCAAAATGTAAGCGGCGTCATCGGCGCTGCCACTTTTCACAGGGCGTTGCTCGGTGCTGCCAGCGGCAGCGGTGCCAGCCTCGCCCCCAAAGCCACCCAAGATGACGTTGAAGAATGAACGGTTCATGGCCTTGCACATGATGTAGCTCAGGATCGCGCCTGACGAGCCCACCAAGGAACCGGCAATGATCAACATGCTGTTGTTGAGCGAGAAGCCAATGCCCGCGGCGGCCCAGCCTGAATAGCTGTTGAGCATCGACACCACCACCGGCATGTCAGCGCCGCCAATGGGGATGATGATCAACACGCCCAACACAAACGACAGTGCCAGCATGGCCAAAAACGCATCCCAGTTGCCGCTGAGCATGAAGGTGATGCCCAAACCCAGCGTGGCCACACCGATCAGCAAATTCAGCATGTGCTGCCCGGCAAACACCACGGGTGCGCCTTGGAACAAACGGAATTTGTACTTGCCCGAAAGCTTGCCAAAGGCGATGACCGAACCGCTGAAAGTGATGGCGCCAATGGCCGCACCCAAGAACAACTCGAGGCGGTTGCCATTGGGAATGTCCAAGGTGCCCAAGCCGGCTGCGACGATGCCAAAAGCCGCAGGTTCAACCACCGCAGCGATGGCGATGAACACCGCCGCTAAGCCGATCATGCTGTGCATGAAGGCGACCAATTCGGGCATCTTGGTCATCTCGACGCGTTGCGCCATCAGGGTACCGGCACCACCGCCGATGACCAAGCCGAGAAACACCCAGCCCAAGCCTTGAACTGGATCAACCTGTCCTAATTGATTGGCCTGATTAAAAATCAAAGCTGCAGTAGTGACGACCGCGATGGCCATGCCACTCATGCCAAACACATTGCCCCGAATCGAGGTGGTGGGATGACTCAAGCCTTTCAAGGCTTGGATGAAACAAATACTGGCCACCAAATACAGCAGCACCACAAGGTTCATGCTCATTTGGCAGCTCCTGCTTTAGGCGCTTTTTTCTTGAACATCTCCAGCATGCGCCGCGTGACCAAGAAGCCACCGAACACATTGACCGCTGCCAAGGCCACGGCCAACACGCCCATGGTTTTGCCAAGGGTGGTGGTGGTGAGTGCAGCCGCCAACATGGCGCCGACGATGATGATGGCCGACACCGCATTGGTGACCGCCATGAGGGGCGTGTGCAGTGCCGGGGTGACGTTCCAGACCACGTGGTAGCCCACATAAATGGCCAACACGAAGATGATGAGGTTGGTGATGGTGTGATCCATGTTTATTTCCTTTTGACGTCGCCGCCTTGGGTCATGAGGCAAGCGGCCACGATGTCGTCTTCGAGGTCCACGGTGAAGCCTTTGTCTTTGGGCAACACCAACTTCAGAAAGTCCAGCACGTTGCGGGCATACAGGGCGCTTGAATCTGCGGCAACCAGGGCGGGCAAATTGGTTTCACCGACCAAGGTGACGCCATGCTTGATGACGGTTTGACCAGCCTCGGTCAAGGGGCAGTTGCCGCCAGCAGGTGCTGCCAAATCAACGATGACCGAGCCGGGCTTCATGGCTTTGACCATGTCCTCGGTGACCAACACAGGGGCAGCACGACCAGGAATGAGCGCGGTGGTGATGACGATGTCGGCTTGTGCCACGCGCTTGGCCACTTCCAGCTTTTGGCGATCCAGCCAGCTTTGCGGCATCGGGCGGGCATAACCGCCCACGCCTTCGGCGGCGTCTTTTTCTTCGGCTGTTTCGTAAGGCACATCGATGAATTTCGCGCCCAAGGATTCGACCTGTTCTTTCACGCTGGGGCGCACATCAGAGGCTTCGATGACCGCACCCAATCGCTTGGCGGTGGCAATGGCTTGCAAGCCCGCCACACCCACACCCAAGATGACGACACGTGCGGCCTTGACGGTGCCCGCGGCTGTCATCAGCATGGGGAAGAAGCGTTGGTATTTGTCGGCGGCCATCATCACGGCTTTGTAGCCGGCGATATTGGCCTGGGAGGACAACACGTCCATGCTTTGGGCACGGGTGGTGCGTGGTGCGGCCTCCAAGGCAAAGCTGGTGAGGCCCGCGGTGGCCATGCGTTGCAAACCATCGGCATCAAACGGATTGAGCATGCCGACCAAGGCGGCACCCGACTTCATGTGCACCAGTTCTGCACTGCTGGGTGTGCGCACTTTCAGAACCAACTCGGCACCCAAAGCACCAGCGGCATCGGTGATTTGCGCACCCGCAGCTTCATACGCCGCATCGGTGACGCTGGCGGCAACACCCGCGCCAGCTTGCACCAGCACTTGATGCCCTTGGGCAATGATTTTTTTGGCCGTCTCAGGGGTCACGGCAACACGGGTTTCACCCGCCGTGGTTTCGGCAGGCACGCCTATCAGCATGGTTTTCTCCTCTACTCGATGGGCGAGAATCATCGCAGATTCAACAAGCGCCCTTGAAAGGGTCTATTTTCCACCATGAACACACGTTGGAAGCCCAGTGTCACTGTCGCTGGCATCATTGAAAAAGAGGGCCGCTACCTGTTGGTGGAAGAGCACACACCCAAAGGTTTGATGCTCAACAACCCGGCCGGCCACCTCGATCCCGGCGAATCCCCTTTGCAGGGCTGCATCCGCGAGGTGCTGGAGGAAACCGCGTTTCATTTCACCCCCACCGCGCTGGTGGGCATTTACCTGTCGCGGTTTCTCAAACCCGCCACGCCCGACGACCCGGATGAAGACATCACCTATGTGCGATTTGCGTTCACGGGGGCGTTGGGGCCGTTTGAACCGAGTCGCCAACTTGACACCGGCATCGTGCGCACCTTGTGGATGAGTCTGGAGGAAATGCGGCAAAGCCATGAACGGCACCGCAGCCGACTGCTCATCCAATGTGCCGAGGACCATGCCAAAGGCATTCGCTTTCCCTTGGAAACCATTTACACCGACGCCACCGTGTTCACGGGCGGGGTGGTGCCCTGAGCCTCAACTCAACAAGGCTGCGCTGGGGTCGTCTGCGTTCAATACGCCCTGCGCCCAAGCGGCCAAACGGCTGGTGTCGGCCCGCAACACTTCTTGCTTGACCCGCAGCAACTGCGTGGGGTGCATGGAGAAATGCCGCAACCCCAAGCCCAGCAACAAACGGGTGTAGGCCGGGTCACCTGCCATTTCGCCACACAGGCTCACCTCTTTGCCCGCCGCCGCGCCTTGGGCGATGGTGTTGGCCAGCAAATGCAACACAGCTGGGTGCAAGGGGTCGTACAAGTGCGCCACTTGTTCATCCGCCCGGTCGATGGCCAAGGTGTATTGAATCAAGTCGTTGGTGCCGACCGATAAAAAATCAAAGTGCTTCAAAAACAGCGGCAAGCTGAGTGCCGCAGCGGGCACTTCGATCATGGCGCCTACCCGCAAGGGGCCATAGGCCACGCCGCGTCGATCCAGTTGTTGTTGGGCTTGCGCCAACAGCTGGAAGGTTTGGTGGATTTCACGGGCATGGGCCAGCATGGGGATGAGCAAGTTCACCTTGCCATGCATGGCGGCCCGCAGAATCGCACGCAATTGGCTCAAGAACATGCTGGGGTCGGCCAGGCTCCAACGAATCGCGCGCAAACCCAGCGCGGGATTCAGATGGGCTTCGTCTTTGGTGGTGCGGTCCAGCGGTTTGTCTGCGCCCACGTCCACGGTGCGGATGGTGACCGGCAAGCCCTTCATGCCTTCCACGGCGCGTTTGTAGGCTTGGAATTGCTCTTCCTCGTCGGGCAACTGCCCCTCACGGCCCATGAACAAAAACTCGCTGCGAAACAGGCCCACACCCACCGCGCCCATGGCCAAGGCTTGCGTGGTGTCCTCTGGCAATTCGATGTTGGCCAACAACTCGATTTTTTGACCATCCATGGTCACGGCTGGCGTGTTTTTCAACCGCGCCAAGCGTTCGCGCTCGAGTTGCGCTTGGCGTTGCTTGAAGCTGTACTCTTCCAAGATGATGGGCGAGGGACTGACGATGATGACACCTGCGTCGCCGTCAATGATGACCCAATCGTCTTGCCGCACCAACTGGCTGGCGTTGCGGGCACCGACCACCGCAGGAATATCCAAACTGCGCGCGACGATGGCGGTGTGCGAGGTTTTGCCACCCACATCGGTGACAAAGCCGGTGAACACGCTTTGCTTGAACTGCAGCATGTCGGCCGGTGATAAATCGTGGGCAATCAAGACCAGTGGCACATCATGGCTGTCGTCGAGCAACTGGTCTTGTTGCCAGCTGCTGGTTTTGCGCGGTGTCGGTTGTGGCAGCGTGGTGGGCAGGCCCTTCATGTGGCGCAGCAAGCGCTCAACCACCTGCTCCAAGTCGCCTTTACGTTCGCGCAAATAGGCGTCTTCCATCTCGTCAAACTGGCGGGTCACGACTTCCAATTGCGAGGTCAGCGCCCATTCAGCGTTGTACAAACGGTCGGTCACCCAGTGCTTGACGCCATCAGCCAGCAACTCGTCTTGCAACATCATCATGTGCACTTCAAGCAAGGCCGCCAATTCGGGGGGCGCATCTTTGGGCACCGATTGGTGCAAACGCTGCACTTCTTGCATCACCGCTTGACGGGCGCTGGTGATGCGCTGCAACTCTGCCTCGATTTGCGACGCCTCGATGAAGTAGTGGGCCACATCCACCCGACTGGACGCCACCAACACGGCCCGCCCAATCGCGATGCCCCGTGCAACGGCCAGACCGTGGATGGAGAACGTCATTTACTCGCCTTCACCGAATTTGTGGGCCAACAAGGCCAGCAAGGCCTCCATGGCTTCGCCTTCTTGTGGGCCGTCGGTTTCGAGCACGATCTCGCTGCCCAGACCGGCAGCCAGCATCATGACGCCCATGATGCTTTTGGCATTGACGCGTCGGTCGCCGCGCGAGACCCAGACCTCGCAGGGGAAACTGCCAGCCATTTTGGTCAGCTTGGCCGAGGCGCGGGCGTGCAAGCCCAGTTTGTTGATGACGGTGGTGGTGGTTTTGATCACAGACAGCTCAGTTTGTTTCAGTGGGTTTGGGAACATCGACTTGCAGCACGCCTTGGGCCCCGCCATCCAAGGCCCGCTTGGCCAAGGTGTGCACGTCTTCATGCCGATAGCACACGGTTCGCAACAACATCGGCAAATTGACGCCTGCAATCAGATGCGATTGCACATCGTCAACCAATCGTTGCGCCACATTGGCGGGCGTGGCTCCCAGCACATCGGTCAAGATCAGCGTGTCTTGGGCGGCATGCTGGAGCATCAGTTCTTTGGCGTTGGCCAAGGTTTCTTCAGGGGGTTCGTCAGGCGGCACATCGATGGCGATGATGGCTTGGGCGCAATCGGGAAAGACATGCAGGGCGCACTCGCGCAATGCGTTGGCCAAGGGGGCGTGTGCGATTAAAAGGATACGGGTGCTCATGTGCTCTCGACTTTGCGGCCATTATCACCCTAGGCCTTCGTCTGAGTCACAATCCGGCCATGAATGCTTTGGACGCTGTGCGGGTGCTGGATTTGTCTCGGGTGCTGGCCGGCCCCTGGAGCACCCAAACCCTGGCTGATTTGGGGGCCGATGTGGTGAAGGTGGAGCGCCCCGGCCAAGGTGACGACACGCGCGGCTGGGGCCCGCCTTTCCTGAAGGATGCCAGCGGCCACGACAGCGCGGAATCCGCCTACTACTTGGGCGCCAACCGCAACAAGCGCTCCATCACTTGCGACCTGTCCCAACCTGCGGGGCAAGCCATGATTCGGGCCATGGCGGTGAAAGCCCAGGTGTTTGTCGAGAACTACAAAGTCGGCGACATGCAGCGTTACGGGTTGGATTACGACACGCTCAAGGCCATCAACCCTGCCCTCGTTTATTGCTCGATCACCGGCTTTGGCCAAACTGGTCCTTACCAAGACCGCGCTGGTTACGACTTCGCCGTGCAAGCCATGGGCGGGCTGATGAGCGTGACGGGTGAACGTGATGACGCCGGTGGTGGCCCGCAAAAAGTAGGCGTGGCGGTGGCCGATTTGTTCACCGGCATGTACGCCACGGTGGCGATCTTGGCGGCACTGCGGCACGCCGAACGCACGGGACAAGGTCAACACATCGACATGGCCTTGCTAGACACCCAAGTGGCCATGCTGGCCAATTTAGGGGCGAACCATTTGGTGAACCTGCCCGACAGCCACCCGCCGCCCGGTCGCATGGGCAACGCCCACGTCAACATCGTGCCTTACCAAGTTTTTGAAACGGCTCCCAAAGCCACAGGGGCACGGGATTTCATGATCGTTGCAGTGGGCAATGACAGCCAGTTTGCCAAGCTTTGCGACTGCTTGGGTCACCCTGAATGGTCGAGCGATGCGCGTTTTGTGCGCAACCAAGACCGGGTGCGCCACCGAGAGGTGTTGATCCCCATGCTGGCTGAGGTCCTGCGCGGTCGCCCTAAGACGGATTGGCTGGCGCTGCTGGAGGCAGCCAAAGTGCCTTGCGGCCCCATCAATGATTTGTCTGAAGTGTTCCAAGACCCCCAAGTTCAAGCACGCGGCATGATCGAGTCGTGGGACCATCCTTTTCGACCTGATTTGAAACTGGTGGCCAGTCCGATGAAGCTCAGCGCGACGCCTGTGCAACACCTGTCACCCCCACCCCGCTTGGGTGAGCACACCACCGCCGTGTTGCAAGACTGGTTGGGGATGGATGTGCGGCAGGTTCAGGCTTTGCAAAACCAACAGGTCCTATGAAGCTGAGCCCTGCCCACTGAAACCGCCGCCCATGGCGCACGGTTTCTGATGCGTTGAATGTCAGTGTTTGACTTGCGACAGCATGGTGTCAGCGTCGCTCACTTCAAACTTGCCAGGACCTTCAACATTCAATGTGACCACTTTGCCGTCTTTGACCAACATGGAATAACGGTTGGAGCGCAAGCCCAAACCTTTGCCTGTGAGGTCCAAGGTCAAGCCAGTGGCTTTGGTGAAATCAGCGTCGCCGTCACCCATCATGCGCACTTTGCCGCTGCTGTGTAAATCGCGACCCCATGCGCCCATCACAAACGCATCGTTCACGCTGACACACCAAATTTCATCCACACCGGCGGACAATAACTCTGCGTGTTTGTTGACATAACCGGGCACGTGCTGTGCAGAGCAGGTGGGCGTGAAGGCACCAGGCAGCGCAAACAATGCGATGGTCTTGCCGGCACTGGCTTTGGCCACGTCCACCGGGTTGGGGCCGATGCTGCAACCGTTGCCCTCGACTTCGGAATATTCCATCAAGGTGGTGTGCGGAAGGGTGTCGCCGACTTTGATCATGCTGTTTGCTCCTAGAAATGAAAAATGACCCACGATTGTGGGTCATTTCCGGTAAACCGTCAGGCGGCCAGGGATTTAAGTCTTAAACCGCTGGCGCCTTTTCAACCAGGCGTGTGGCCACCCAGTTTTTGGTTTTCGAGATGGGGCGGCTTTCCGTGATTTCAATCACATCGCCCAAGTGGTATTGGCTGGTTTCGTCATGCGCATGGTATTTGCTGGACTTGCCCACGATCTTGCCGTAGAGCGCGTGCTTGACGCGGCGCTCGACCAACACGGTGACTGTTTTAGCGCGCTTGGCACTGACCACTTTGCCAATCAAAGTACGTTTGAGTGATTTTTTAGGTTCTGTCATGGTCACTCCTTCGCCTTGGCTTGTTGTTCGGCCAAAATGGTTTTCGCACGTGCAATGCTGCGGCGGGCGACTTTCATTTGCGCTGTGTTGGTCAATTGTTGAGTGGCTTTTTGCATGCGCATGTTGAAGTGCGCTTTTTGCAATTCCTTGATTTCAGTCTGCAATCCTGCAGTGTCTTTTTGACGTAATTCAGATGTTTTCATGGTGTCGTGTCCTGAATCATTGGCCAATCAGGCGGGAAACAAACGTGGTGCGCAAAGGCAGTTTGGCCGCAGCCAAACGGAAGGCTTCACGCGCGAGTTCTTCGGGCACACCGATGATTTCGTACAACACCTTGCCGGGCTGAATTTCAGCCACGTAGTACTCGGGGTTGCCTTTACCGTTACCCATGCGAACCTCTGCAGGTTTTTGGGAAATGGGCTTGTCGGGGAAGATCCGAATCCAAATGCGGCCGCCACGTTTGACGTGACGGGAAATCGCACGACGGGCGGATTCGATTTGGCGCGCTGTCAAACGACCACGGTCGGTTGATTTCAAGCCAAAGTCACCGAACGCCACGGTGTTGCCACGGGTGGCAATGCCGGTGTTGCGACCTTTTTGTTCCTTGCGGTATTTACGGCGCGCTGGTTGCAGCATGCTTATTCTCCTTTTCCGTCCGCAGCCGTGCCAGTGGATGCGGGCGCGGCTACCTTGCGGACGCGCTTGACGGTGGTTTTGGGAGCATCGGTGGCTTCAGCGGGTTTATCGCTGCCATCCGCCGGTGC
>CANFOQ010000041.1 GCA_947448745.1 Comamonadaceae bacterium | reverse complement strand
GACACCTGCACAATGTTTGGAGAAATGGATATGAGTACCCTGACCATCAGACTGCCAGATGAAACTGTGCAACGCTTGAAATCCTTGGCCCAAAGCCGGGGTTTGAGCATGAATAAATTGGTTGAGCAATTGAGCGCCCATGCTTTGTCGGCATGGGACACGGAAAACCACTTTCGCGCGATGGCAGCGACTGGTGATGTCAACAAGGCTTTGGCCGTTTTAGACCGCATGGATGTCGCAGAGCAGGACCCAGGCCGTGCGGCTCTGAATTAATTGGAATCTGACCCCAATTAGCCCATGACCCCTCAAACAATTGGAATCTGACCCCAATTAGCCAGGTTGATCAGACAGGGCACAATGTCGGGATGTCTGAACGCGTCATTTCCCTTTTCGACCTCCGCAACCGCCCCGCCGCCGTCCCAGCCACCCCGATCCCCGCCACCGGCCTGCTGGGCGATAAACGCGGCCGCCCGCTGCGCGACCTGCGCATCAGCGTCACCGACCGCTGCAACTTCCGCTGCAACTACTGCATGCCCAAGGAAGTTTTCAACACCGATTACAAATACCTGCCGCATTCCTCACTGTTGAGTTTCGAGGAAATCACCCGCATCGCCCGCCTGTTCGTGTCGCACGGCGTGCAAAAGCTGCGCCTGACCGGCGGTGAACCGCTGCTGCGCAAAAACCTGGAAGTGCTGATCGCGCAACTCGCTGCGCTGCGCACCCCTGAGGGCTTGCCGCTGGACTTGACACTCACCACCAACGGTTCCTTGCTGCGCCGCAAGGCCGCCGGTTTGAAAGCCGCTGGTTTGCAGCGCGTGACGGTGAGCTTGGACGGCTTGAACGACACCATCTTCCGCGCCATGAACGACGTGGATTTCCCCGTGGCCGATGTGCTGGACGGCATCGAAGCCGCCAAAGAAGTGGGTCTGGGGCGTGACGCCAAGGGCGGCTTCAGCGGCCTGAAGATCAACATGGTGGTGAAGAAAAGCACGAACCTGGGCGAAATCATCCCGATGGCGCGGCATTTCCGAGGCAGCGGCCTCACCTTGCGCTTCATCGAGTACATGGACGTGGGCGAAACCAACGGCTGGCAAATGGACGAGGTGCTGCCTTCAGCAGAACTCATCAAGCTCTTGCAAACCGAGTTTCCGCTGGTGCCGCTGGAAGCCAGTGCCCCAGGCGAGACCGCGCAGCGCTGGGGCTACGCCAACGCGCAAGGCGTGTTCGACCCGCGCTTGGGCGAAGTGGGTGTCATCAGCAGCGTGACGCAAGCGTTTTGCGGCGACTGCAACCGCGCCCGCTTGTCCACCGAAGGCCAGCTGTATTTGTGTTTGTTCGCCGCCCAAGGGTTTGATTTGCGCACCCTGATGCGCAACGGCACCTCGGACGCTGACATCGCCTCAGCGATTGGCCTGATTTGGAACGAGCGCGACGACCGTTACTCGGAGTTGCGCGGCCAAAACCTGCAACCGCCGCCAGTCCCCGGCCAAAAGCGCGTCGAGATGAGTTACATCGGCGGCTAAGCTGGAGAAGGCGTGGTGTCCTCGAAAGCTTCGGTGTTGGGACCTGGTGTGGCCTTGCGTGCAAACAGCGAGTACATGGTGGGCACCACGAAGATGGTGAGCAAGGTGCCCAAGCTCATGCCGCCCACAATCACCCAACCAATTTGCTGACGGCTTTCCGCGCCCGCGCCTTTGGCCAGCGCCAGCGGAATCGCGCCCAGCACCATGGCGCCGGTGGTCATCAAAATCGGGCGCAGCCGCAAGGTGGCCGATCGGTGCACCGCCTCGATGGCGCTCAAGCCCGTGGCCCGCAACTGGTTGGCAAACTCGACAATCAAAATGCCGTGCTTGGTGATCAACCCCACCAGGGTGATGAGGCCAATTTGGCTGTACACGTTCAAGGTGCTGCCAGTCCATTGCAGCGCCAACAAAGCGCCCACCATGGACAGCGGCACCGACAACAAAATGACGAACGGGTCGACAAAGCTTTCAAACTGCGCGGCCAACACCAAGAAGATGAACACCAAGGCCAGCACAAAGACGCCCGTGAGCGAACCCGAGGACTGCACGTACTCGCGCGAACTGCCGTTCACATCGGTGCTGTAGCCAGGCTTCAACACTTTGGCGCTGACGACCTTCATGAAGTCCAGCGCTTGGCCCAAGGAATACGTGGGCGCCAAGTTGGCGGTGAAGCTGACGCTGCGGCGCTGCGAGAAATGGTTCAGCTCGCGTGGCACCACGACTTCTTTCAAGATCACCAAGGACGACAACGGCACCATCGCATCGCCCTTACCGCGCACGAAAATTTTCTCGATGTCCAACGGCGAATTGCGGTCCTTGGCATCGGTTTGCACCACCACGTCGTACTGTTCGCCATCACGTTTGAACTTGGTCACCATGCGTCCACCCATGGCGGTTTCCACAGCACGCGCAATCGCGTCCACCGGCACGCCGACATCGGCGGCACGTTCGCGGTCCACTTCCAAGCTGATCTCGGGTTTGTTCAACCGCAGGTCCACGTCCACGCTCAAGATGCCGGGGTTCTTGGCCATTTCATCTTGCAAGGTTTTGGTGACCTTGGCCAGGTTTTCATAGGTGTCGTTGGTCAACACCACGAAGTTGAAAGGGCGTTCGCGGAAGGCTTGGCCCAGCGACGGTGGCGTGATGGGAAACGCCATGACGCCGGGCAAACCCGCCACGCTGGGCATCATTTCACGCGCCATGTCGAGCGTGGATTTCTTGCGTTGGTCCCAAGGCAAAGCACCCAAGAACACCGCACCTTGCGCCACCGTGGGGTTGCCCACCACCGCGAAAAATTTGTCGAACTCGTTGTACTTGCGGCCGATTTTTTCCAGCATGTTGACGTACTTGGCGGTGTACTCGAGCGTGGCACCGTCAGGGCCGTTGATGACAATCAAAATCACGCCCCGGTCTTCCATCGGCGAGAGTTCGCTCTTGGCGGCTTTGAGCAATTGCCACGAGCCACCAGCCGCGGCCAACATGATGGCCACCACCAACCAACGCCGTGAAAACTGCACCCGGCCAAACTGCCAAGACGTCAAGGTCCAGTTCAGCAAGCGGCCATAACCATGGGTCATGGCGTCCAGACCCCGGCCCACACCGCGGTCAAACCAATTGGGATTGGGGTTGTGCTTGAGCAGCAGCGAACACATCATGGGCGACAGCGACAAAGCGACGATGCCCGAGATGAGCACGGCACCGGCCAAGGCCAGCGCGAATTCGGCAAACAAGCGACCGGTGCGCCCCGGCGTGAAGGCCAGAGGTGCAAACACCGCCACCAAGGTGAGCGTCATCGCCACCACGGCAAAACCAATTTCACGCGAACCTTTGATGGCTGCGGCAAAGGGGGCCATGCCCTCTTCGATGTAGCGGTAAATGTTTTCCAGCACCACGATCGAGTCGTCCACCACCAAGCCAATGGCCAGCACCAGCGCCAGCAGCGTGAGCGAGTTGATGGAAAAACCAAACAAGGCCATCAGGGCAAAACTGCCAATGAGCGCCACCGGAATGGTGATGAGGGGAATGATGGAGGCACGCAAAGTGCGCAAGAAAATGAAGATGACCAAAGACACCAGCGCCGCAGCTTCCAAAATGGTTTGGAACACGGCTTCGATGGATTTTTCGATGAACACCGAGGAATCGTTGGCCACCTCGATGCGCACGCCCGGGGGCAGGTTTTCTTTGATGCGTGGCAGCATGGCGGTGATGGCCTTGCTCAGCTCCAAAGGGTTGGCGGTGGCGTTGCGCAGCACGCCCAGGGCGATGGCTTCGTTGCTGTTGTAACGCACCGAGAAACGCTCGGCCAAGGGGCCTTGTTCAATGCGGGCGACATCGCCCACACGCACTGGCATGCCGTTGACGGTGCGCACCACGATGTCCTCGAACTCGGTGGTGGTGCGCAAATCGGTGGCGGTGGTGACGTTGAACTCGCGTGCTTGGCTTTCCACCCGGCCCGCTGGCACCTCCACATTGGCGCGGCGCAAGGCGTCTTCGACGTCTTGCGGTGTCAGCTTGTAGGAAGCCAAACGGTCGGTGTCGAGCCAAATCCGCATGGCGTATTTGCGTTCACCAAACACCCGCACATCGGCCACGCCGGGCGCGGTTTGCATCATCGGCTTGGCCAGTCGGTTGGCCAAATCGCTCAGCTGCAAGGTGTTCATGGTGTCCGAGCTGAACGAGATCCAAATCACCGGGAAGGCATCGGCTTCCACTTTGGAGATGACAGGCTCGTCAATGCCAATGGGCAAGCGTTGGCGCACACGCGAGACTTTGTCGCGCACATCGGCGGCAGCCGCATCCGGGTCTCGCGTGAGCAAAAACTTGACCGTGATTTGGCTTTGCTCTTGGCGGCTGATGGAGGAGATGACATCCAAGCCTTCCACACCTGAGAGCGAGTCTTCCAACACCTTGGTGACCTGCGACTCCATGACGGCACTGGAGGCGCCGACATAACGGGTTTCAACCGTGACCGTGGGGTTGTCGATTTTGGGGTACTCGCGAATCACGAGTCGGTTGAAGGAGACCACGCCCACCAAGACGATGAGCAAAGACAAAACGGTCGCAAAGACCGGGCGACGGATGGACAGCTCGGGCAGTTGCATCTCAGTTCCTGGTTTCGACCACGCGCAGCGCTGTGCCGTCTTTTTGCAGTCGGTGCTGACCGGCCACCACCACGGTGTCGGTGGCGCTCAGGCCCGACAGAATTTCCACTTTGCCGGGGCGACGCGCACCCAGCTTGACCTCGGTGCGCTGCGACACCAGCTTGGTGTCTGGCGGCAACGGACCCGCATTGGGCACGGCCTCGGGCGGCACCGCTTTGATGACGAACTGCTTGCCACCCATGGGCACGATGGCTTCTTCGGGCACCGACAAAGCCGCTTGCTTCAACGCAAACAAGGCATTCACGCGGGCGAACATGCCGGGGCGCAGCGGACCAGGGGCCACCGGTTTGTCAGACGAGATGGCCGGGCCAGCGGGGCACACGGCTTCGGCTGAACCAGCGGCGGCGTTGGCCTTGCCTGCGGTGTTGACCGCAGCAGTTTGTGCCCCACTGCCGCCATTGGGCAACACGGCCCGCACGCTGATGGCGCGGCCATTGGCGTCAATCAAAGGGTCGATGGCTTCGATGCGGGCCGAGAAGTTGCGACCGGGCAAGGCATCAATCACCACTTCCACGCTTTGTTTCAAAGCCACCTTGCCTTGATAACGCTCGGGCAAACGGAAGTCCACATACAGCGAACCCAGGTCTTCCAGATTCACCAAGTCGGCGCCGTCTTTCACAAAGTCGCCCACGTTCACCGTGCGAATACCGACCGTGCCGGCATAAGGCGCGACGATGCGCATGCGCTGCCAGCGGGCGCAGGTGAGGGACAACTGGGCTTGTGCCACGGCCAAACTGGCTTGGCTTTCGTCCAAGGCGCGTTGCGCGATGAAGCCTTGCGCCACCAAGTCTTGGTTGCGTTTGTGGTTGGATTGGGCGATGCCCACTTGGGCTTGCGCTTGCTGAACTTCAGCACGCTGCAAACTGTCATCGAGTTGCACCAAGGTTTGACCGGCACGCACCTGGCTGCCATCGCTGAAGCCCAGTGACGTGACACGGCCAGCTACTTCGGGGCGCACCATGGTATTTTGTTTGGACTTCAAGGTGCCCACGGTTTGCGCGTCGTCGCGCAGCGCCGAGCTTTCCACCAATGCGATTTCGACACCCATGGCTCGCGGTGGGCCAGCCGGTGCACCGCCTGGTGCTGCACCACCAGCAGCAGGGGCACCAGCTGGGGCGCCAGGGGCAGCAGGGGCAGCAGGGGCAGCAGGGGCAGCAGGGGCACCCGCGACAGGGGCGCCAGCAGGGGCGGCCGAGCTGGCAGGTTTGTTTTGCAAATACCAACCGCCAACAGCGGCGGCAGCGAGGGCGACAAGGGCGATGGCGGATTTGGTGTTCTTGGAGGACATGGAGTGGGTCAGTGGGTGGGCCAGATCAATTCATTATCAACTTGTTTGCACCATGCGAACGCCTTCGTTGGCCAGCGCATCGGCGCGTTCATTGCCCGGGTCGCCCGAATGACCTTTGACCCAATGCCAGGCAATGCTGTGTCCGCTTTGTGACAGCAACTCGTCCATGATGCGCCACAAATCTTCGTTTTTCACCGGTTGCTTGGCGGCCGTGCGCCAGCCGCGTGCCTTCCAGCCGCTCATCCATTCGGTGATGCCTTTGCGCACGTACTCGCTGTCCATGTAGAAGTCCACTTGGCAGGGACGCGTCAAGGCCCGCAAGGCTTCAATGACGGCCGTGAGTTCCATGCGGTTGTTGGTGGTTTGCGCTTCGCCGCCATACAAATCTTTTTCCACCGTGCCGTAGCGCAAAAACACGCCCCAACCGCCGGGGCCCGGGTTGCCCTTGCAAGCCCCATCGGTGTAGACAATGACGCGGCTCATGCTTGCGGCTCCTGCGGTAATTTATTCACCGTGGGCACGGCGTTGGCCGCACTGGCTTTGGCGCGGTTCCACACCGGCCCCATCAAGCGCATGCCACGAACCCGCTTGATGCCCACCAAAAAATACACCGCACCAAAGATCGGCCACCAACGCGCACCGGCTTGGTCCATCCAGGCAAAGCGCTTGAGCCATTGGGGCGATTGCACCGATGGCCGGTAACAACCAAAGCGCCCTGCTTCCACCTCGAAGCTGAGCAAGCGCAACCAATCGCGCAAGCGCCAATACCCGATGAAATCCACATCAGCGGGCAAGAAATGTTGTTGCACCCCAAAGCGTGCGTAAAAGTGCGCACGTTGCTGTCGTTGGCCCCACAAACTCATGGGGTTGAAGCCGCTGATGATGACGCGGCCCTCGGGCACCAAGACACGCTCCACCTCGCGCAAGCTGGCATGCGGGTCGTGACTCAGCTCCAAGGTGTGGGGCAAGACCACCAGGTCCAAACTTTGGTCGGGGAATGGCAAGGCCACCGGGTCGGTGAACAAGCTGGGGTGGGTGTCGGCTTGCGGGTGGCTGTCGCCCACCCAGCAATGGCGAATGCGGCTGTTGCGCAGGCTGGGCAAGGCAGGCTGACCAAGCTGCAAACCATGGAAGCCGAACACATCGGCCACCGCCTCGTCAAACTGTGCGCTTTCCCACTCGGCCAGGTACAAGCCAGCGGGGGTTTGCAGCCAATCGGCCAAAGGGGCAGAGCTTCCTATAATTTGAGGGTTCATCAGATTGTCCTTGCGGCATTCTATTCACCCCCCTTCTGCTGCCAATGACCCAACACTCTTGCAAGAAACTGGCCTGGGCGCTTGCCCTGGTCGTCTGTAGTCCTTTGGCCACATGGGCGCAAACCGGCCCCAACGCCACCCCAGGCCTGATTGACAGTTTGTCGCCGATCGAGTCCATGCCCCTGCGCAGCGCCAGCATCACCGAGGTGGATGTGCCGGTGGATTTGTGGGAGCGCATCCGCCGTGGCTTTGCCATGCCCGACCTGCAAGTGGACCAAGTGCAAGACCGCGAGCGTTGGTATGTGCAACGCCCTGACTACATCGAACGCATGACCGCGCGTTCCAGCAAGTACCTCTATCACATCGTCGAAGAACTCGAGCAGCGCAACATGCCCACCGAGTTGGCTTTGTTGCCCTTCATTGAAAGTGCGTTCAACCCGCAAGCCGTGTCCTCGGCCCGGGCCAGTGGCATGTGGCAGTTCATGCCGCGCACCGGCAAAGACTTCGACCTGAAACAAAACGTGTTTCGCGATGACCGCCGCGATGTGCTGGCCTCCACCCGCGCCGCGCTGGATTATTTGCAACGCCTGCACAACATGTTTGGCGACTGGCACCTGGCCTTGGCCGCCTACAACTGGGGCGAAGGCAATGTGGGCAAGGCCTTGGCCCGCAACCAACGCCAAGGCGAGCCGCTCAGCTACACCGAGCTGCGCATGCCGGCCGAGACGCGGCTGTATGTGCCCAAACTGCAGGCCATGAAAAACCTGGTGGCCCACCCCGAGGCCTTGGGTGTGAACCTGCCGCCGATTCCGAACCACCCGTATTTCCAAAGCGTGCCGCTGCCGCGCGACGCCGATGTGGCAGTGATTGCCAAATTGGCCGAGGTGTCCCTCGACGACTTCAAAGCCTTGAACCCTTCGGCCCACCGCCCCGTGATGCTGGCAGGTGGCACGCCGCACATCTTGCTGCCCTGGGACAACGCAGAAATCTTCCAACGCAACCTGGACAACCACAACGGCAAGTTGGCCAGCTGGACCGCTTGGGTGGCACCGCAAAACATGAAGGTCGCCGATGCCGCCAAGCGCGTGGGCATGAGCGAAGAAGAACTGCGCAGCATCAACAAAATCCCGCCGCGCATGCTCATCAAAGCCGGTTCGGCCTTGTTGGTGCCACGCAGTGCCACGCAACAAAAAGACGTGTCGGTGAAATTGGCTGACAACGGTCAACTCAACTTGGCCCCCGAGCAAGTGTTGCGCAAACAAGTGGTGAAAGCCCGCAAGGGCGAGACCATGGCGTCTTTGGCCAAGCGCTACAAAGTCAGTGTCGAGCAATTGGCCGACTGGAACAAACTGGCTGTCAACAGCAGCTTGAAGCCGGGTCAAAAAGTGGTGTTGATGCTGCCCGGCAAGGCCAAGAAAACCAAAGCCTCGCCCAGCGAACCTCGGCGCAAAAAAGCCAAGTCCTGAACGCGCAAAACGGCTCGTTAAAACTTGAAGCGGCTGCGGGCTTGCAGCGCGAATTCATTGGTGTAGGTCAGGCCCAGGTCACGGCGCAAGGCCTTGGCTTGCGGCTCCAACACATTGCGCAAACGCAGCGCGGTTTGGGCCGCATCGGTGGTCATCACGCCATCCACCGAATAACTCTCGCGCATGTTGTCCACCGCATTGAGGTAAACCGCGCGGTCTAAAAAGATGGGGTTGTCAAGCATGTTGCCCAGCAAATCCGAGGGGCCTGCGGTGCGCAACCATTTCAAGGCGCGGGTCACGCCAAACACCAGCGCTTGGCAGGCTTGCGGGTGTTTGCGCACCATCTCTTGGCTGGCAATCAAACTGTGGCCCGGCATGGCCCCTGCAAACAAGCGCTGGCTTTCTTTGGCCGAGCGGAAGTTGCGCACGATGTCGACATCGCCTTTTTTTTCCAGCAAGGTCATCACCGGGTCGGGCATGCACAAGGCGTCCACCGTGCCATTGCGCAGCGCCAAGATGGCTTGGCTGGCCTGGCCCATGGCCACATGGTTGATGTTGCTCGGGCTGTCACCGGCCAACACCATGGCGTAGTCCACACAGCGCCGCGCTTGCGAATCCAAGGCGGGCACACCGATGCGACGGCCATTCAGGTCTTGCATGCGCTTGAAGCCGGGCAGGTTTTTGCGCGACACGCCCAGCGCCAACTGCGGCGTGCGGCCGGTTTGCATGATGGCCACCCAAGCCTCCTTGCGCGGCACACTCAGAACCTGGTCGTAAGGGGCAGACCACACGGCCAAGCCCCCGCTTTGCAAGGTTTCAACCGAGAGTGCGCTGTTGGGCTGCTCCAAGATATCGATCACCAAACCCTCGGCTTTGAAGTAACCGAGCTGCTCGGCCAACAACACCGGCAGGTGCGTCATGGACGAGGTGTCGTCCAACAACAAGGTGAGTTTGACAGTGGGTAGGGCCGCCCACGTGGAGGACAAGAGGTTCAAGCCCAACGCCCCGGCCAGCACGCCCTTGCTCCATTGCCGACGGTTCAGGCCCGCGGTCTGTATCGATACATCGCTCATAGGACCAAAAGCTTATCGGCCTGAGGATGAAGCCGCATCGGTAGCTTCCCGCTTGGTGAAACCCCGAGTTTTCAAACAGCCTCAGGTGCTGCGCCGGTCCACCAAGGCGTGGGCGATGGTGCCCAGGTCCACATACTCCAGCTCGCTGCCCACCGGCACGCCACGCGCCAAGCGGGTGACGGCCAAGCCTTTGCGCTTGAACACATCGCTCAGCACATGGGCGGTGGCCTCGCCCTCGGCGGTGAAGTTGGTGGCCAAAATAATTTCTTGCACCACCCCATCGTTGGCACGCTCGATGAGCTTTTGCATGCCGATGTCTTTGGGGCCAATGCCTTCAATGGGGTTGAGCTTGCCCATCAACACAAAGTACAAGCCTTTGTAGGCTTGGGTGCGCTCCATCGCCGATTGGTCGGAGGGCGTTTCCACCACGCACAAACGCGTCAAGTCGCGGGTGCTGTCTTGGCAGGTGCCGCAAACATCAAACTCGGTCAGGGTGTGGCAGCGTTGGCAGTGCTTCACTGCCGCCACGGCTTGTGTGAGCGCTTGCGACAAGAGTTGCGCACCTTCACGGTCGTGCTGCAACAAGTGATAGGCCATGCGCGAGGCCGACCGTTCACCCACGCCCGGCAAGCGCTTCAAGGCTTGCACCAGGGCTTGCAGCGCGATGTGGTCTTGCATCAGAAGGGCAGCTTCATGCCGCCGGGCAAGCCGGGCATGCCACCGGTGAGTTTGCCCATCTTGGCTTCACTGGTTTCTTCGGCTTTGCGGGCCGCGTCGTTGAAGGCCGCGGCAATCAGGTCTTCCAACATGTCTTTGTCGTCACTCAGCAAGCTCTGGTCGATGGTGACGCGTTTGACCTGGTGTTTGCAGGTCATGAGGATTTGCACCATGCCCGAGCCTGATTCGCCCGTGACCTCGATGTGGCCAAGTTCTTCTTGCGCCTTCTTCAGGTTGTCTTGCATGGCTTGGGCTTGTTTCATCAAGCCGGCGAGTTGTCCTTTGTTGAACATGGTGGTCTTTCAATGAGCTAAGGGTTTGATGGAGCCGGGCACGATTGTCGCGTCGAAGTCCCGGATGAGTTGTTGCACCAAGGGGTCGTTCATGATCTCGTCCTCGGCAGCTTGTTGGCGTTCGTTTTGCTGGGTGGTGATGCGCTTGGCGGGGGTGTCTTGCACCGGCCCAAGTTGCACGCTGATGCTGACCGCGTGGCCCAGGGCTTGCAAGGCCAGTTGCAAACGTTCGCGGTTGCTGGGCGAGTTCAGTGATTCGCGCTCGACTTGCAAGACCCAAGCGGTGGCGTCTTGTTGCACCAGTTGCGATTGCATGGCGAGCTCACGCGTCATGGCTTGAATCAATTGCGCCTTCACCAGTTGCTGCACCACCTCGAACCAGTCGTTGCCCAAGCTTGTTGGTTGAAGGGTGGTGGATGGATTGGCAGGTGCTGCAAGTTTGGTTGGTGGCTCCGCAGCGACTGCGGGTTTGGAGATTGGCGCAGTCGCTTTGGCAGCTTCTATTTCACGGGCTTGAGGCGCTGCGGGCTTGGAGATGGGCGCTGCCGCTCTGGCAGCAGGTGCAGCAAAGGACTGCGCCTCAGCTGTTTTCAGTGTTTTTTTTTCAGCCGCGCCCTCTGGCTTGAAGGCCAGCAAACGCAGCAACACCATGCACAAGGCGGCGTATTCATCCGGCGCCAAACCCAGCTCGGTGCGGCCATGCAAACAGATGCTGTAGAGCAACTGGGTTTCATCGGCAGGCATGAGTTCAGCCAAGGCCAAGATGCGCTGGGCATCCGGGTCAGGGTCGCTGGCGGCTTCAGAGGCATTGGCCACAGATTGGTAGACCGCCATGCGTTGCAATACCATGCTCATGTCTTCCAACAACGAGCTGGCCGACAACCCCAACTGACGCAAAGCCTCGCAGGTGTTGACGATGGTCAAACCATCGCCATGGGCCAAGGCTTCAATGAAGGTGAACACATGGCTGCGGTCCACGCTGCCCAGCATGTCGCGCACCGTGGGCTCTTGCAGTTCGCCATTGCCAAACGCAATGGCTTGATCGGTGAGCGACAGCGCGTCGCGCATCGAACCCCGCGCAGCGCGGGCAATCAGGCGCAGGGCTTGCACATCGGCGCTGATGTGCTCGTCGCCCAGCACCTGGCCCAGGTGCTCGACGATGGTTTCGGGCGGCATGGGGCGCAAATTGAATTGCAAACAGCGCGACAACACGGTGACCGGCACCTTGTGCGGGTCGGTGGTGGCCAAAACAAATTTCAAATACTCGGGCGGCTCTTCCAAGGTTTTGAGCATGGCGTTGAACGCCGTGTTGCTCAGCATGTGCACCTCGTCGATCATGAAGACCTTGAAGCGGCCTTGCACCGGCTTGTAAACCGCTTGCTCCAGCAACTGCTGCACCTCGTCCACGCCACGGTTGGAGGCGGCGTCGAGCTCGGTGTAGTCCACAAACCGACCTGCGTCGATCTCGGTGCAGGCCGAACACACACCACAAGGTTCGGCGGTGATGCCGGTTTCGCAATTCAGGGATTTGGCCAAGATGCGCGACACCGTGGTCTTGCCCACGCCGCGGGTACCGGTGAACAAATAGGCGTGGTGCAGGCGTTGCGAGCGCAGCGCATTGGTGAGCGCCTGCACGACGTGCGATTGCCCCACCAACTGTTCGAAAGTTTTGGGACGGTATTTGCGGGCCAGCACCAGATAGGACATCCGGTCATTCTACGGGGCGTACAATTTCGCTCGACGGGCCTTCCCGCATGGTGAAGCGGCCAACCGGGTCAGGTGGGGAACCAAGCAGCCCTAACTGTGGAGCCAGTGCCGGGGTCAAGGCTCGTCAACTTCCCTCCTCTTTGAACTCAAGCAACCATGCTGCGTTTCGCTGCCAACCTCTCCATGCTCTACCCGGAACACGGTTTCCTCGACCGGTTTGCGGCAGCCGCGCACGACGGCTTCAAAGCGGTGGAGTTCATGTTTGGCTATGACTTCCCCGCCCAAGACATCGCCCGTGCCGCCCAAGACGCGGGTGTGCAAGTGGTGTTGCTGAACGCCCCGCCCGGCGGGCAAGACACCAGCAGCATTTCAAACGCTTGGGCGAACGGTTCGCGCGGCACGGCTTGTTTGCCAGGGCGCGAGGCCGAGTTTCAAAACGGCGTGCTGTTGGCGCTGGAGTACGCGCAAGCCTTGAACTGCCCGCAGATCCATGTGCTGGCCGGTGTGGTGCCGCCCGAGCACCAAGCGGGCTCTGCCCTGCCCCTTGCTTTGCAAACCAGCCATGCCTATGCCAGCACGCAAAGCGCCCTGCGCGACAAGTTGTTAAGCAACCTGCGCTGGGCCGCCGCACAAGCTGCGCAGGCTCACAAAACCATCCTCATCGAGCCGATCAATGGCCGCGATATTCCGCACTATTTCTTGAACCGCCAAGCCGATGCGCATGCCATCGTTCACGCCATCGGCGTGGACAACTTGAAAGTGCAATTCGACCTCTACCACTGCCAAATTGTGGAAGGCGATGTGCTGAACAAACTGCGCCACTACCTGCCCAGCGGCAAGGTGGGGCACATTCAAATTGCCGGTGCGCCGCAGCGCCACGAGCCCGACCAGAGCGAGCTGCACTACCCCACGGTGTTCGACACCTTGCGCGAGCTGCAATGGCCCGGCTGGATTGGCTGTGAATACCGCCCGGTGCGAGGCAGCGAGCCCGGCGGCACCAGCGCTGGTTTGGCTTGGATGCCTTCATGAGCAGCTTGCCGGTGCTGAACATTTCAGCGTATGTGTTCACACCCATCCACGATCTGCCCGACTTGCAACAAGCGTGTTTGGCGCAAGCGCAAGTGCGGCAACTCTTGGGCACCATCTTGCTGGCTGAAGAAGGCATCAATTTGTTTTTGGCGGGGCCGCCCGAGGATGTGCGCACTTGGGTGCGCTGGCTCCAACAAGACCCGAGGTTTGCGGCGCTGACGCCCAAAGACAGTTGGTCGGCCAAGCAGCCTTTCAAGAAGCTGCTGGTGAAGGTGAAGAACGAAATCATCCGCATGAACCACCCCACCATTCAGCCGCAGCATGGCCGCGCACCTGCCGTGCCACCAGCCACGCTCAAACGCTGGCTGGACCAGGGCCATGACGACCGCGGCCGGGCCGTTGTCACGCTGGATACGCGCAATGATTTCGAGGTGGACGCGGGGGCTTTCCAAGGGGCGCTGGACTGGCGGCTGACCAAGTTCAGCGAGTTTCCAGAAGCCGCCAAAGCACACCTGGACGCGCTGAAAGACAAAACCATCGTCAGCTATTGCACGGGCGGTATCCGCTGTGAAAAAGCCGCCATCTATTTGCGCGAGCTGGGCGTGGAAGACGTGTACCAACTCGATGGCGGCATCTTGAAATACTTCGAGGAAGTGGGCAGCGACCACTACACGGGCGACTGCTTTGTGTTTGACGAGCGCCGGGGAGTGCACCCGGATTTATCCGCGCTGAAAGACGAAGCCTGATGACGCCCTCGCCTTGAAAGCGCCGTGAAGGTGCCGTTTGTGCGCGGTGGGTCTAGTTGCCGTCGTTCAGCACTTCCAGCACATCCGAGCGGAATTCGCGGTTGTACAAAATGCCCACGATCAACAGCGTGGTCAGCACGAAGGCCAGGGGTGAGAAAAACCAGCCCATCACGGCGAATGAAAAATAGTAAGAGCGCAAGCCGTCATTGAAGGTTTCTGCGGCCAAGCCGGTCATGGCCGCCACGCGCTCGGCGTAGTCAATTTGCTCGTGCGGATGCGCTGTGAAGAATTCAATGGGTGGCAAAGCGCCAATCATCAAGGAGACGAAGGTGTATTGCCGCATCGACCATGAAAAGCGGAAAAACGCATACACAAAGATGGCGATCAGCACCAAGATTTTGAACTCGAACACCAAGATGGGCGTGGCCTGCGAGAACGGGATTTCGCGCACAAACTCGGCCGCCTTGTCGGTGGTGCCCATGAGGGCGAGCAAACCGCCCATGATCAAGATGGTGGTGCTGGAGAAAAACGCGGGGGTGTTGGACAGGCTTTGCGTGATGATGCCGTCGAGCACACGCGGGTCCCGGGTGAGAGACACCTGGATCCAGCGCAAACGAAACCGGTTGGTGGCCGCCAAGATGGACGGGCGTTTGAGCGACCAACGGGTGGCGAACTGGGCGTAACCAATCCAAGCCGCCAAAAAAAACAGCAGCACCAGCCAATCGGCCCAGGGCAAGAGGCTCAGGATTTTCATGGGGGCATGCTAACCCAAGGACGTTAAAAAACCGCTTGGCACTCAAGGCGCCAAGCGGTTCTGAGTTCGGCTGTGTAGTCAGACTTCAACCAAACCTTCAAGCATGCAACTTCGCCGCCATCTTGGCCACGCGCTCGCCGTAGGCTTTGCCGGTGTCCAAGTCGCCTTGGGGAATGTCGGCGGCGGGGCTGGTGGGGCCGACTTGCGCCATCACGCCCGAGGACGAGCCCAGGCGGTTGATGCTGCCGTCGTTCGGGTTGGCTTGGCCGACCCAAACCATGCCCAATTGCATAGACAAAGTAATGAAGTACTGCAAGGTGGACAGCTTGTCGCCGCTCAGGTTGGCCGAAATGGTGAAGCCGCCGGCCACTTTGTCTTTCCAAGCGCCGCTCATCCAGTACTTGGAGGTGGCGTCGGCAAATTTTTTGAACTGCCATGACACGGTGCCCATGTAGGTGGGCGAGCCAAAGATGATGGCGTCGGCGGCGTTGATGGCGACCCAATCGGCCTCGCTCACGTTGCCTTCGGCGTCAATGGCCACCAGCGTGGCTTTGGCGCCTTCGGCCACAAACTGGGCCAGGCGTTGGGTGTGGCCGTAGCCAGAGTGGTAGACAACAACGGTTTTGCTCATGATTTCTCCTTGGATAAACAATAAAAATTCAGGGGGCCAGGTCAAACACCAACACTTCGGCGTCTTGGCCTTGGCTCAGGGTCAATTCAGATTCATCGGCCACCAGCAAGGCGTCACCGGCTTGCAGGCTTTGGCCATTCACGTTCAAACCACCGCGCACCAAAAACACATAGGCCCGGCGCTTCGGGTTCAAAGCCAATTGCGCCTGTTCAGCGCCATCGAACAAACCGGCATACAAGGCGGCATCCGCATGGATCTTCACCGCATCCGTTGTGGGCGTGTGGCTGGCAATCAAGGCCAAGGCACCGCGCTTGCTGGCAGGGGGCACGGTTTTTTGTTCATAGCTGGGTGGGATGCCGCGCACATTCGGTTGAATCCAAATTTGCAAGAAATGCGTTTCCTCGCCTTGGGCGTGGTTGAACTCGCTGTGCTTGACGCCGCTGCCCGCGCTCATGCGCTGCACGTCGCCGGGCGGAATGCCTTTGACATTGCCCATGCTGTCTTGGTGCGCCAGGTTGCCCGACAGCACATAGCTGACGATTTCCATGTCCTGGTGGCCGTGGGTACCAAAGCCGGTTTCGGGCGCGATGCGGTCTTCGTTGATGACGCGCAAATTGCCCCAGCCCATGTGCGCTGGGTCGTGGTAGCCCGCGAATGAAAAGCTGTGAAAGGATTTGAGCCAGCCGTGGTCGGCATAGCCTCGTTCGTTGGATGGTCGGCGTGTCAGCATGGTGTGTTCTTCCTTGGCCTGAATTCTGCGGCTTCAGCAGGCCGCTGAAGGCGTGGCGGTTTGATGGCATCATTCAAATCGTTTGAACGATAAAGCCCCGACCATGTCTTCTGCCCGCGATGTCCTCACCCCCGACGCCCTCACCATGCTGCAAACCATCGCCCGCCATGGCAGCTTTGCCGCCGCCGCCCGCGACATGGGCGTGGTGCCCAGCGCCCTGAGCTACCGGGTGCGGCAAATGGAAGAAGCGCTGGACGTGCTGCTGTTCAACCGGGCGTCGCGCCAAGCCAAACTCACCGCCGCCGGCCAAGAGTTGCTCAGCGAAGGCATGCGCTTGTTGACCGACATGGACAGCATCGCGCACCGGGTCAAGCGTGTGGCCACCGGCTGGGAGAGCCAGTTCACGCTGGTGTTTGACACCATCATCGAGCAAAGCGTGGTGATGGATTTGTGCCAAGCCTTTTACGCCGCCAACCCGCCCACACGGCTGCGGCTGCGCCACGAAACCCTGAGCGGCACCTTGTACAGCCTCACCTCCGGCCAGGCCGATTTGGCCATCGGTGTGCCGATGACCAGCACCACCACGCCGGGCTTGCGCTTTGCCGAAATGGGCTCGGTGGTGGGCTTTGTGTTTGCGGTGGCCCCGCAGCATCCCTTGGCCAGCTTTCCGCAACCCTTGCGCGACGAGGTGTTGCAAGCGCACCGGGCGGTGGCGGTGGCCGACTCGATTCCGCAGGGCAATGGCATCACCATCGGTTTGTTGGCGGGGCAGGATGTGTTCACCGTGCCCACCATGGCGGCCAAACTGGACGCCCAATTGCGCGGCCTGGGCGCGGGTTTTTTGCCGGAGCCGATGGCGCGGCCGTTCATTGCCTCGGGGGCGCTGGTGGCCTTGCAAGTGGCCCGACAACAACGCAGCGGCCAACTGGGCTATGCCTGGCGTGAGAACACCCAGTCCAAGGGCCAACCTGCGGGGGACCGCGCTTTGCAGTGGTGGCTAGAGCAACTGAGCAAGCCGCACACGCGCCTGGCCTTGTTGGGGCAATCCAGCAAGCCCAAGGGCCGCGCATCGGTGTAGAGTGCAGCCATGAAAAACACTGCTGTCATCGGGGCCGGTATGGCCGGTATCACCGCCGCACGCACCTTGCTCAAGGCCGGGCATCGCGTCACCATCTTCGAGAAAAGCCATGGCGCAGGCGGGCGCATGGCCAGCCGCAACACGCCCTACGGCAGCTTTGACCACGGCACCCAGTACTTCACGGTGCGCAACCCCGACTTTTTGAAAGCCCTGAGCGAGGTGCCCGGCACGCAGGCGGTGTGCCGCGCTTGGAGCGCCAACGCGGTGCGGGTGCTCGATCCGCTGGGCCGCGTCATCGAAGCCGCCTTGCCCACCCGCGAGCCACACTTTGTGGCCAGCCCCGGCATGAACGCCTTGGTGCGGCATTGGGCACTGCCCTTGGAAGAAGCCTCGCGTGTGCACTACCAAACCCAAGTGCAGTTCTTGAAACGCCATGCCAAGGGCTGGGAATTGGTCTGCGCCGATGGTGCCAAGCACGGTGGTTTTGACAACGTGGTGCTGGCCATACCGCACGTGCAAGCCGATTATTTGTTGCGCCAATCGGGCGCACCCGCTGCTGGTTTCAAAGGCCTCAAAGCCCTCGCTGAAGTGCAGGTCGCCCCTTGCTGGACCTTGATGCTGGCCTACCCCTTGGTCAATCAATCGGGCTTGAGCCACTTGGGGCCGCAGTGGAACGCGGCCCGCAGCGTGCACCACCGCATCGCTTGGTTGTCGCGTGAATCTTCCAAGCCCGGTCGGGCTTCACTAGAGCGCTGGACGGTGCAAGCCAGCGCCGAATGGTCGCAAGAGCATTTGGAAGACGATGAAGAACGGGTGCAGGCCAAGTTGTTGAAAGCCTTCGCCGAACTCACCGGCATCCGCGCCGAACCTGGCTTCGCGCAGGTGCACCGTTGGCGCTATGCCAAGACCTTGCAGCCGCTGGGCCAGAACCACCTGTGGGACGCCTCGTTGAAGCTGGGCGTTTGCGGCGATTGGCTGCTGGGCCACCGCGTGGAAGACGCGTTTGTCAGCGGCTTGGGTCTGTCCTTGGCCATGCTCGACTGAAGCTCGCGGTCTGGGTCTTGAATTCAGCGCCAGTCTCTTACCGGGGTCGATTCGCCCCCTCCCCCACGGGTTTGTTGCATGCGGGCTCGCTGGTGGCCGCACTGGCCAGTTGGCTGGATGCGCGGGCCCACGGCGGCGCATGGTTGGTGCGCATTGAAGACGTGGACACACCGCGCTGTGTGCCCGGTGCCGCCCAAGGCTTGTTGGCGCAATTGGCCGCTTGTGGCTTAGTGTCCGATGAACCCGTGCTCTGGCAATCCACGCGCCATGACGCTTACCAAACGGCTTTGAACAACTTGGTGTCCAAAGGCTGGGCCTACCCCTGCGGCTGTTCGCGCAAAGAGATTGAAGACGCGCAACAACAGCAACGCGCAAGGCACACGGCTGCCGTGTATCCGGGCACGTGTCGAAACGGTTTGCAGGGCAAACCAGCGCGGGCTTGGCGCTTGAATGTGCAACGCGTCATCAAGGACTTGCAGTTGAGCCATCCAACACATTGGCACGACCGACGACTGGGTGCGCAACAACAAGACGTGTTGCAAGAAGTTGGGGACTTTGTGCTGCGCCGCGCCGACGGCTTGTGGGCCTATCAATTGGCGGTGGTGGTGGATGATGCGGCGCAAGGCATCACGCATGTGGTGCGCGGCCAAGACTTGGCTGACAACACCGCGCGGCAAATCCTGTTGCAACACGCTTTGGGTTTGCCCACACCGCGCTACCTGCACACACCCTTGGTGCTGGGCGTGGATGGTGAAAAACTCAGCAAGCAAAATGGCGCACAGGCTTTGAACTTGAACGATCCTTTGGCGGCGTTGAATGCGGCAGCGCAGGTGTTGGGGCTTGACGCCATGGCGGGGACGGTTCAAGAAGCGCTGAAAAATTGGACGCCAATCTCGAATCACGTTCAAGACGCACTTATCAAGTGATCAGCTTAAATATTCAAGCGCTCTCGTCAGCTTCAAAGGCATCCCACAGCGAGGATTTGAACCAATGTGGCATCGCTTCAGTGCGCATTTCCAATTCTCTGCCGTTCGTGACTTCTGCGATCCAAACCCTGTAAGCACCCGAGTTGTCAAATACATAAGCACGGTCAGTACATGCAACAGCTTGGCTCAACAAATTCAATGAACGTTTGTACCGACTGATGATCTTGTCCGTCGGAACTGCATGGCCACCAGTTGCAACACGATGCTTGACACGAGACACATTGATTTCTGGGTCTTCTGTGGCGACGAAATACAAATACG
Organism: Comamonadaceae bacterium; assembly: GCA_947448745.1. Classification (GTDB taxonomy): domain Bacteria; phylum Pseudomonadota; class Gammaproteobacteria; order Burkholderiales; family Burkholderiaceae_C; genus Limnohabitans. The sequence goes on along the minus strand of CANFOQ010000041.1, from coordinate 3,519 downwards.
TGCGAAATCCTGCTGCCTGAGCTTCACAGATGAAGGCGACCTTGTCAGGGGAAGACATGACTGTTTCAAATGTGAACGAAATTTGACTGGCTAATAATTTTCGTCAAATGAAATCAACCAGCACAGAGGCATGGTATGAATTAACCATCAGCTGATTGAAGACGACACGTTGCCCCTGCAACTTCATCGATGCGACATCATCTGACAAGCCCTGCTGCTGAAGCAAGGTTGATGCATTCAAAAAAGAAATCAACTCTTCATTGGATGCTGAGATGGCGAAAACAGATAAATCTAAACAGCCCTCGGCTTTGATTGTTTTTTCGATGTCGTCTGCATTCACGTAGACGCCCAACCATTCGGGCGGCAATCGATCTTTGAGTGTGCTTTTGCCAGACCCATTGGGACCGGCAAAAACGCGCAGTCGAGGCTGGCTGGCCATTACTTGACCGCTGATTTTCGAATTCGTTTGGCTCCCATTTTGACTTTGATGGGGGGCTCTATTTCACGAATGAATCTGACAGTGCCATCCGCCTTCGTCTCAACCAGTTTGCCGTTTTGGGCCCGTAACACCTTGCCCCCTTGGGTCAATGCATTGAGGTACGCGTGGGTGAACGCATCTTGTGCCATCAAGGGGATGTGCGCTTCTAGTGCTTGCATGGCTTGTTCGGACAATGGTTGCATGGGCTTCATGATCTATCCTCAGGCGATACAGTGACCTTGATTTTGCCACCAGTGTCACAGGGCTAACGCCCAAGGCCAATGAGCCTGGACGAAGCCACCATAATCCTGACCTGTTTGCAGCGTAAATTTCAATGAACACCAACACCCAAGACAACAACACACCACCCACAGACGCCCCCTTCATGCGCGTCATCAAAACCTATGTGCTGCGAGCAGGCCGCATGGGTTCGGGCCAGGTGCGGGCCTTTGAGCAATTCGGTCCGCAGTTTTTGTTGAACTACACGCCCGACAAATTGGATGTTGCCCAAGCCTTTGGCCGAGCCGCTCCTTTGATTTTGGAAATTGGGTTTGGCATGGGCGACGCCACCGCGAAGATCGCGCACACCCGACCCGAGGACAATTTTTTATGTTGTGAAGTGCATGTGCCCGGCGTGGGTGCATTGCTAAAGCGTTGCGGCGAAGAAGGCATCGGCAACATCCGCATCCTGCAACACGACGCCATCGAGGTGATGGACCACATGTTGGGCCACAACAGCTTGGACGGTGTGCACATTTTCTTTCCCGACCCTTGGCACAAAAGCCGCCACCACAAACGCCGCCTGATTCAAGGCCCGTTTGTGCAGCGCTTGGCGCAACACATCAAACCCGGCGGCTACTTGCACCTGGCCACCGACTGGCAGCCTTACGCCGAGCAAATGCTGCAAGTCCTGTCCGCTGAACCGCTGTTGCACAACGCCGCCACCGATGCCAGTGGCTACGCCGAGAAGCCCAGCTACCGCCCGCTCACCAAGTTTGAAAACCGCGGTTTGAAACTCGGTCATGGCGTGTGGGACTTGGTGTTTCACAAACGCTGAACCTGTTCGTTTGCGATGGGCCGCGTCAGCCAACTCCCCAAGCTGCCGATGCGCCATGGCGTGAGCCCCAGCCGCGTCGCCGTGCCCTTGGGTCACTGGCCCAACGTGATGGCGTTTTTGTGCGAACGCTTTGACAAGATCACCGCCGAAGAATGGGCGCGACGGTTTTCACAAGGTTTGGTGTTGAACGCAGAAGGTCATGCGTTATCAGCGCACGATACCTGCCCCGTGGGTGGCCATGTGTTTTATTACCGCCAGTTGCCGCTTGAGGCTGAGCTGCCAGCGCCAGCCTGCATCTTGTTTGAAGACGATTTGCTGGTGGTGGCCGACAAACCGCACTTCATGCCTGTGACGCCTTCTGGCCCTTATGTGCACAACAGTTTGCTGGTGCAGATGAAGCAACAAACCCAGTGTGAAACATTGACGCCCCTGCACCGCATCGACCGCGAAACGGCGGGCGTGGTGGTGTTTTGCAAACGCCCGCAAGACCGCGACGCCTACCACGCGCTGTTTCGCCAACAGCAAGTGCACAAGCTGTATGAAGCGGTGGCGCCGCATCTTGAAACGCTTGAATGGCCATGCACCTTGCGGTGTCGCTTGGCGCAAGACGAGCGGTTTTTCTTGTCGAAAGTTGTGAGCGGTGCGCCCAACAGCGAGACCCGCATCTGCCTGCGGCAACAGCGCGATGGCTTGGGGATGTACGACTTGGAACCCTTGACAGGCCAACGCCATCAACTGCGTTTGCACATGTGGCATTTGGGGGTGCCCATCTTGGGCGATCAGTTTTACCCCGAGGTGTTGCGTGGCCCGCAAGAGCCCGATGACTTCAGTCAAGCCCTGCAACTGTTGGCGCGGCAAATCGCGTTCACCGACCCGGTGAATGGGGAGGCGCGACGCTGGCTCAGTCAGCGCCAGCTGACGCTGGCTTGGTGAGCCGACGCAAATACGCCTGCACCCCTTGGGCCGAGGCCTGCACCTGCAAGACCGGCACCTGGGCACGCAACTGCACCAAAAAACCCAGCAACAAGGTGGCCAAGAAGCGGCCCTCTTGCAGTGCATCCACGTCCTGCTGCAACTGGCCATCGGCTTGGGCCTGCTGCAAACAGTGGGCGAACGCGGTGCTCAATCGCGCCACATAGCGGTTCACAACCACTTGGCTGGATGGGTCCTTGGCCGCCAGTTCGGTGGCGGTGTTGCAGATCAGACAACCCAAGGCTGCGTTGTGTTCACCGGCCCATTGGGCAAAGCCATCGAACAACTGTTGGATGGCCTGCAGTCCGGCCGCCGGGGCTTCAATGCCCGCCAAGTTGCGGGCCACCACCTCGTCTTCATAAAGCGCCAAAGCGGCCTCGAACAAACCCTTTTTGTGACCGAACTCGGCATACAAGCTGAAGCGGTTGACGCCCATGTCGTCCACCAGCATTTGGGTCGAGGTGCCATCAAAACCGTGCTGCCAAAACAAGGCCATGGCACGCCGTGCCAAGTCCTCGCGTTGGTAGGTTTTCAGTCGGCCCATGGCAGGCGCGTGGGGGTGTTCAAAGTCGCTCGGTGACCCAAGCCTGCACACTGGCCAAGGCTTGGTCCAAACCGGCCGGGTTGGTGCCCCCCGCCATCGCCATGTCGGGCTTGCCGCCGCCTTTGCCACCCACTTGGCTCGCGACAAAATTCACCAACTCACCGGCCTTGACCTTGCCCAAGCTGTCGGCTGTGACGCCAGCCGCAATTTGCACCTTGTCGCCCTCCACGCTGGCCAACACCACCACCGCGGTTTTGAGTTTGTTTTTCAATTGATCCAAGGTGTCACGCAAAGCTTTGGCATCGGCCCCGGGCAACTTGGCGGCGAGCAACTTCACCCCCTTGATGTCAATGGCCTGCGCCAGCAAATCGTCGCCTTGGGAAGCGGCCAACTTGCCTTTCAAAGCGGTCATTTCTTTTTCCAAGCCGCGCATGTGTTCCAACAGCTGATTCAAGCGCGTGTTGAGTT
>CANFOQ010000040.1 GCA_947448745.1 Comamonadaceae bacterium | reverse complement strand
GATGACCGCCACGATGGCCAAGGCCACGGACAATTCGACCAAGCTGTAACCCGCTTGTTTTTTGGCAATTTTGTTTGCTATAGGTTTCATGAAATATCTCCCTTAAGTGATTGGTGCTGATGAAAAAAGATGTTTTAGTCTAAATGAAGTACAAAAAATTTGTAAATCAATTTGTTTCTAACCCAAAAGTTGTTGTTAATTTGAGATAAAAAACATTTTCCTGACGTGTGTTTCTTGAAGATCCCTCCTTAAGTGTTCAGTTCTGAAGTTGATATGTGCTTAAGTATGCATCAATAACAAATAATTTCAACAAATCAGTCAAATAAGTTTCAAATTCTGTGGAAAATTTGCAAAAAGTATTAAAAAAGGGTGCCGAAGCACCCTTTTTTGGTTTGAAAACGCTGGTTGTGGCGGTGTTATCGGCACTCGGAGGGCGCATACCGCCCCTCCAGGGTGGCGCTGGCGGTCAGCTTGAGCCCCGTCGGCACGGTGGCACCCTTGGCCAGGCAGCGCCAGCTGACCGCGCCCTGGTCGGGCACCGCGAATTCAGCGGTGGCGTCGGGCAAACCGGTGGCCGACGTGCTGGTGCCGGTGAAGGGCACCAACAACAAACTGCCGTTGCCTGCGGCCTTGCTGGTGGTGATGGTGACGACGCCGGTTTTGGCTTCGACCGCGATGCTCGAGAGGTTCGGCGTGGCCGAGGGCGCGGTGAAGCCCGCTGAATAGCCATTGGTGGAGGCGCTGCCACTGCCCAAGATGTCGATCACATTGGTTTTGGCAACGCCTGCCAAGCGCAGCCCTTCGCTGACGCGGGCCCGCACGCTGTAGTCTTGGTAGGCGGGGATGGCTTGCGAGGCGAGGATGCCGATGATGGCGACCACCACCATGAGTTCAATCAGGGTGAAGCCGCTTTGAGAAGTGATGCGCATGGTTTGCTCCTAGGGGTTGAATGGAGCAAACATTGTTCAAACGCGCAGGCCAACAGCGGTGAAGCTGCACCTGCCAAATTGGAATGCGGCGCTTACAACGTGGGTTCTTGCGGGTCGGTCGGCTTGAACTTCGCCGCGATGCGCGGCCACGACAACACCAGTGCGGCGCACAAGGCCGGCACCAACCAATGCAACCAAGCCAGGTGGCCAATCAGGTGCTGCAAGGCGACGTCCGAGACCAAGGTTTCACCGGCCACCCAGCCAATCAAACCAGCGCCCAAGCGCACGACGATGGGCCAGCGCGTCATCAAGCCAATCATGAAGGCGCTGCCAAACACCACCAGCGGAATGCTGATGCCCAAGCCCAGCACCAACAAAACCAGATTGCCTTTGGCGGCAGCGGCCACGCCAATCACGTTGTCCAAACTCATCACCAAGTCGGCAACCAAGATGGTGCGGATGGCGGCGATCAGGTTGTCATGCGTTTGGGCGTCTTCGTCGCTTTCGGCTTCCTCGTCCAGCAGCTGCACGCCAATCCACAACAACAGCAAGCCGCCCACGATTTGCAAAAAGGGTTGCGCCATGAGTTGCACGGCGACCAGCGTGAGGCCGATGCGCAAAACCACGGCAAAGCCCGAGCCCCAAAAAATGGCGCGGCGTTGTTCTTCGGGGCGCAGCGAGCGTGCTGCCAAGGCGATCACCACCGCGTTGTCGCCCGACAGCACGATGTTGATCCAGATGATTTTGAGCAGGCCGATCCAAAAATCGGCACTGGCATACAAGTCCATTGCTTAGAGCAAGGCTTTGAGCAGCTTGCCCATTTCAGACGGGTTGCGGGTGATTTTGAAACCGCACTCTTCCATCACCGCCAGCTTGGCTTCGGCCGTGTCGGCCCCGCCACTGATGAGCGCACCGGCGTGGCCCATGCGTTTGCCCGCAGGTGCGGTGACACCGGCGATGAAACCAACGATGGGTTTTTTCATGTTGGCTTTGCACCAGCGTGCGGCGTCGGCCTCGTCGGGTCCACCGATTTCACCAATCATGATGACGGCATCGGTGTCGGGGTCGTCGTTGAAAGCACGCATGACATCGATGTGTTTCAAGCCGTTGATCGGGTCGCCGCCAATGCCCACCGCACTGGACTGGCCCAAACCAATTTCGGTCAGCTGCGCCACGGCTTCGTAGGTGAGCGTGCCAGAGCGCGACACCACGCCGATGCGGCCCTTGCGGTGGATGTGGCCGGGCATGATGCCGATCTTGATTTCGTCGGGGGTGATGAGGCCGGGGCAGTTGGGGCCCAGCAGCAGGGTGCGTTTGCCGCCTGCGGCTTCTTTGGCCTTCATTTTGTTGCGCACGTTCAGCATGTCGCGCACGGGAATGCCTTCGGTGATGCAAATCGCCAAGTCCAGATCGGCTTCAACCGCTTCCCAGATGGCGTCCGCAGCACCAGCGGGCGGCACGTAAATGACCGACACGGTGGCGCCGGTTTGCTGCGCGGCTTCTTTCACCGAAGCGTAAATGGGGATGTTGAAAATCGATTCACCGGCTTTTTTCGGGTTCACGCCCGCCACAAAACACTGTTGGCCGTTGGCGTATTCCTGGCATTTTTCGGTGTGGAACTGACCGGTTTTGCCGGTGATGCCTTGGGTGATGACGCGGGTGTCTTTATTGATGTAGATGGACATGGTTCAAGCTTTCAGTGCGGCCACGACGGCTTGCGCGGCGTCGGCCATGGTGTCGGCGCTGATGATGGGCAGGCCGGACTCGGCCAGCATCTTCTTGCCCAAATCTTCGTTGGTGCCCTTCATGCGCACCACCAATGGCACGCTGAGGTTGACCGCTTTACAAGCGGTGATCACGCCGTGGGCGATGGTGTCGCATTTCATGATGCCGCCGAAGATGTTGACCAAGATCGCTTTGACCTTGGGGTTTTTCAACATGATCTTGAAGGCTTCAGTCACTTTCTCGGGGGTGGCACCGCCGCCCACATCCAAGAAATTGGCAGGCTCGGCACCAAACAACTTGATGGTGTCCATGGTCGCCATGGCCAAGCCAGCGCCATTGACCAAACAACCGATGTTGCCGTCCAAGGAGATGTAGGCCAAATCGAACTTCGAGGCTTCCACTTCGGCCGGGTCTTCCTCGTCCAAGTCGCGGAAGGCGACGATGTCGGGGTGGCGGAACAAGGCGTTGCTGTCGAAGTTGAACTTGGCGTCCAGCGCCATGATGTTGCCCTTGCTGTCGCGGTTCAGCGGGTTGATTTCCACCAAGGAGGCGTCGGTGTCCATGTAGCACTGGTAGAGCTTTTTGAACACGTCCACGGCTTGGGCGGTGGAGTCGGCGGGCAGGCCAATCGCGTGGGCGATTTTGGTGGCTTGGGCGTCACCCAAACCGGTCAGCGGGTCGATGAACTCGGTGATGATTTTCTCGGGCGTGCTGTGCGCCACTTCCTCGATGTCCATGCCGCCTTCGCTGGAGGCGATGAACGCAATTTGCTGCGTGGCGCGGTCGGTGACCAGGGACACGTAATATTCTTTTTGGATGTCAGCACAGTCCTCGATGTAGAGGCGGCGCACCTTTTGGCCCTCAGGCCCGGTTTGGTGGGTTTTGAGCTGCATGCCCAAAATCTCGGAGGCCAGGCGTTTGACGTCGTCAATGCTCTTGGCCACTTTGACGCCGCCGCCTTTGCCACGGCCACCGGCGTGGATTTGCGCCTTGACCACCCAAACTGGGCCGCCGAGTTTTTGCGCAGCCTCAACCGCCTCTTGCACTGTGAAGGCCGCGATGCCGCGAGGCACGGGCACACCAAACTGACGCAAGATGTCCTTGCCTTGGTATTCGTGAATTTTCATGAAGACTCGCTTTCAATTCGGCAGCGCTTGGGCCGCCTGACGTTTTCTCAAACCCTGCAGGGCTGAACTGGCACGAAATGTATCATGGTGCATTGCATCAAAATGCTTTGTTGATGCACAAATGACAGCAGGCTTACGCCTTCTGATTCGGCTTGTTTTGATCTGAAAGTGCTTGCATGGCAAAGGTTTTCATCGACGGCGAAGCCGGCACCACCGGCTTGCAAATCCGCGAACGTTTGGCGCTGTTGCCCGCGGTGGAATTGGTCAGCATCGATCCGGCGCTGCGCAAAGACCCGGCGGCCAAAGCCGCCTTGATGGCCACGGTGGACCTGGTGATTTTGTGCCTGCACGACGACGCGGCGCGTGAGTCGGTGGCCATGATCGACGGCCTGAGCGGCCCCCGCCCCCGCATCATTGATGCCTCCACCGCGCACCGCACACAAACTGACTGGGTTTACGGTTTTGCGGAGTTGGCCCTGGGCCAGGCCGACAAAGTGCGCCACGCCCAGCGGGTGGCCAACCCCGGTTGCTACGCCACCGGCGCCATCGCCCTGATCCGCCCGCTGGTGGACGCCGGTTTGTTGCCGCGCCACTTTCCCCTGTGCTTGCCCTCGGTGAGCGGCTATTCGGGCGGCGGGCGCAGCATGATCGAGGCCTATGAAGCCGGCACCGCGCCTTTGTTCGAGACCTATGCGCTGGGCTTGGAGCACAAACACATTCCGGAAATCATGCATTGCACGGGTTTGACTTGCCGACCCTTGTTTGTGCCGAGTGTGGGCAATTTCAAACAAGGCATGTTGGTGCAAATTCCGCTGCATCTGGCGGCCTTGCCCGGGGTGAAAGCCCATGATTTGCACGACGCACTGGCGGCGCATTACGCCCAAACCAACGACTTGGCCGAGCCCTGTGTGAACGTGTTGCCGCCGACCGCCGACCTGAAGCTGGACGCCACGGCGTTGAACGACAGCAACCGCATGGAGTTGCGGGTGTTTGCCAACGAGGCGCATGGGCATGTGGTGCTGATGGCCCGCTTGGACAACCTGGGCAAGGGCGCGAGTGGCGCGGCGGTGCAGAACCTGCGGCTGATGCTGGGGGTTTGAGGTCCGTCACATCACCTCTGCGGACAAGAAGTCACGCTTGAGCCGCCCGCCATGGGGACTCATTTTTCTGGTCTTTCGCTCAAAAAATGGTCCCCAGGCCGTGCGGCTCTAGGTGGTTTTTTGAGGCGCCCAAAATACCCTGTTTTTAAGGGGGTGGTCAGCAGGGACGGGGCTTGCGGGCGTTTTTATGATACACAAATTCAAAGTTTTGCCGTTTTCGTGTATCACGTTTCACGTGTAGTTGGGGTAATTGGGGTCAGATTCCAATTCATTGGCTGCTTGAATGGTGATCGAAAAACCAGCTCCCCAATCTGTCGGGCTCCATTCAAGCTTGCTCCGAAACATCACTTCAAAGTCGCACGGCATGGGGACCATTTTTTGAGCGAAAGACCAGAAAAATGAGTCCCCATGGCGGGCGGCTAGTGCGTGGCTTCTTCTTCAAAACAATTGGAATCTGACCCCAATAAACCCATGAACGACTAGTCTTCCTCGACGCCCGCCACCACCTGCTTGACCACATCGCTGGAGAAACCTCGGGTGGCCAGAAACCGGGCTTGCCGATTGCGCGTGGCGGCGTCGGTGGCTACGTGGCCGAACTTTTTCTGCCACACCGCCAAAGCCCGCGCCAGCTCGGAGTCTTTCAAACCCGCCATGGTCTCGGCCACCAACTCGGGGGAGACACCCTTGGCCTGCAACTCTTGGCGCAAACGCATGCCGCCCAACTTGCCGGCGCGGCGGTTCACCAAGGTTTCAACCACCCGGGTGTCGTCCACCAAGCCCTTGGCTTCGAGCTGGGCCAAGGCCTGCTCGACTTCCTCGGGGCTGGCGTTTTCGCTGACCAGCTTGTCTTGCAAGGCTTGGCGCGAGTACTCGCGCTGCGCCAGCAGGCTGACCGCGCGGGCTTTGACGTTGGGTGCCCGCGCGTCTTTGCTGTTGGATGAATCGGCCATGTGGCGCACCTCCGGACTGTTTCCCGCCCCGCCTTGGATCACCTTGAACGGCCAGTTGGCGACCGCGCCTCTCACTTGACGGCCTGCAGTTTGGTTTCTTCCACTTCTTGCGGCAGCAAGGGGATGCCCAAGGACTCGCGCACCTTGTTTTCAATTTCGAAGGCCAACTCGGGGTTCTCGCGCAGGAATTCGCGGGAGTTGTCGCGGCCTTGACCGATTTTTTCGCCTTGGTAGGCGTACCAAGCGCCGGACTTGTCGACGATTTTGGCGATGACGCCCATGTCGATGATTTCACCGTGGCGGCTGATGCCCTCGCCGAACAAGATGTCGAACTCGGCGGTTTTGAAGGGCGGTGCCACTTTGTTTTTCACCACCTTGACTTTGGTTTCGTTGCCGATGGCTTCTTCGCCCTTTTTGATGGTGCCGGTGCGGCGGATGTCCAAGCGCACCGAGGCGTAGAACTTGAGCGCGTTGCCGCCGGTGGTGGTTTCGGGGCTGCCGAACATGACGCCGATCTTCATGCGGATTTGGTTGATGAAGATGACGGTGCAATTGGTTTTCTTGATGTGCGCGGTGAGCTTGCGCAGCGCTTGGCTCATGAGGCGGGCTTGCAGGCCGGGCAAGGAGTCGCCCATTTCGCCTTCCAACTCGGCCTTGGGTGTGAGCGCCGCCACCGAGTCGATGACGATCAGGTCGACCGCGCCAGAGCGCACCAGGCTGTCGACGATTTCCAGGGCTTGCTCGCCGGTGTCGGGCTGGCTGATGAGCAGGTCTTGCAGGTTGACGCCCAGCTTTTGCGCGTATTGCACGTCCAGCGCGTGCTCGGCGTCGACGAAGGCGCAGGTGCCCGCCATTTTTTGCATCTCGGCGATGACTTGCAAGGTGAGCGTGGTTTTGCCGGAAGACTCGGGGCCGTAGATTTCAATGACGCGACCGCGGGGCAGACCGCCCACGCCCAGGGCGACGTCCAGACCGAGCGAGCCGGTGGACACCACTTGGATGTCTTCAATGGCTTCGCCCTCGCCCAAACGCATGATGGTGCCTTTGCCAAACTGCTTTTCAATTTGGGCCAAGGCGGCTTGCAAGGCTTTGGCTTTTTCGCCGGCGGCGGCGATGCTTTTGACGTTGTCCATGGAAAACTCCTTTTAGGTCAATGGGTTGTGGTGATCACCTGCACCTGCTTTAAACCACAGGCTGGATGCTTGAACAGTACTTTATCTCAGAATATAAATCTGTAAACCCTTTTTTTGGTCAGTTTGCCTTACCATATACCCGCGCCAGCCAAACGCTGCCGCGCCCCTGCAACACCGCTTCACACACCAGCCCATGAGCTTCAACCTTCTCCCCTCGGCGCAAGACTGGCGACAGGCCCACCTCGGGCGGCTGCTGGGCCACGCCATGCGCCGCTTCGACGAGCGCGTGTTGCAGTTGATGGCGCAGCACATCGAGGTGCCGCTGGCGCTGGCGAACTTGGCCGCCCGCGACAAGGTGAGTGCCGCCCACATCCACATCACGCGCCACCTGCCGCTGGAGGGCGCACGTTTGAACGACTTGGCGGCGATGGCGGCGATGAGCAAACAAGCCATGGGCGACCTGGTCACGCAGTGCGAAGCTTGGGGGCTGGTGGCGCGTTGGCCGGATGAACTCGACAGCCGCGCCAAGCGCATCGTGTTCACCGACTCCGGTTTGGCTTGGCTGCGCGGTTTCGAGCAAGCGGTGGCGCAAGCCGAAGCCGAGTTTCGGCAAGCGGTGGGGGCGGATGTCGCCACCGTTGTGAGCCTGGGTCTGGAGGCCTATGCCAATGGCTATCGTTAACCCTCAATTGCTGAACATCCATGCATAAACAGCAATCCCTGCACCTAGAATGAAATCGCAGCGCCGTGCGCTGAGGAGAGCGTGCATGCGCATATTGATCGCCGAAGATGACCAGGTGTTGGCCGATGGCCTGCTGCGCACATTGCGCGCCTCGGGTGCAGCTGTCGATCATGTGCCCAATGGCAGCGAGGCTGATGCCGCGCTCATGACCTCGAATGAATTCGACCTGATCATCCTCGACCTGGGCCTGCCGAAAATGCACGGCCTGGAAGTGTTGAAACGCTTGCGTGCCCGGGGCAGCAGCATGCCGGTGCTGATCCTGACCGCCGCCGACAGCGTGGAAGAACGCGTCAAGGGCTTGGACTACGGCGCGGATGATTACATGGCCAAGCCCTTCAGCCTGCAAGAACTCGAAGCCCGGGTCCGCGCACTCACACGGCGCGGCATGGGCAGCACCACCGCCACCATCAAACACGGCCCGCTGGTCTATGACCAAGCCGGGCGCATGGCCACCATCGATGGCCGCATGGTCGAACTCTCGGCGCGAGAACTCGGTTTGCTGGAAGTCCTGTTGCAGCGCGTGGGTCGCTTGGTCAGCAAAGACCAATTGGTGGAGCGCTTGTGCGAATGGGGCGAAGAGGTCAGCAACAACGCGATCGAGGTCTACATCCACCGCTTGCGCAAAAAAATCGAGAAAGGGCCGATCCGCATCGCCACCGTGCGCGGCCTGGGTTATTGCTTGGAAAAAATTGCGCCCCCACCTGCTTGACAGCCCACGCCCTCTGGCCAAGTTCTCGCCTGTCCCCCTGCTCAAACCTTTGACACCTGCGCCATGGTGAAGCTGTTTCAACGCCGCCAAAACTCGCTGTTTGGCGAAATCCTCGACTGGATGCTCACGCCCCTGCTGCTGCTGTGGGCCATCACGTTTGGCCTGACTTGGTTGGTGGCCGAAGGCATTGCGCGGGTGCCCTTCGACCGGAGCTTGGGCCAAAACGCCAAGGCCTTGGCGCAGTTGGTGCAAAGCGATGAACGCAGCGTGCGTTTCCAGCTGCCGCAATCTGCGCATGAAATTTTGCACGCCGATGACACCGACGAGGTGCACTACCAAGTCATGGGCGCCAAGGGCGAGTTTTTAAGCGGCGAAGCAAATTTGCCCGCACCGCATGACGATGAAAAACTCGTCACCAACGAACTGCGCATGCGCGATGACGTCTTGCGGGGCACGCCGATTCGCGTGGCCTACATCTGGGTGCGGGTGAAAGACCCGGAGGCCCGACCGGCCTTGGTGCAGGTGGCCGAAACCTTGGAGAAGCGCTCGGTGCTGGCGCATGAAATCATCCAAGGCGTGATGCTCCCCCTGTTTGTCATCTTGCCGCTGGCGGTGTTGTTGGTCTGGTTGGCGTTGGCGCGGGGCATCCAACCACTCAATCAACTGGAAGACCGCATTCGCAAACGCAAACCCGACGACATGAGCCCCCTGGATGAAAGCGTGGTGCCCACCGAGGTGCTGCCGTTGGTGTCGTCCATCAACGACTTGCTCACGCGACTGCAAGACTCCATCTCCACGCAAAAACGTTTTTTGGCCGATGCCGCGCACCAGCTGAAAACACCGCTGGCGGGTTTGCGCATGCAGGCCGATTTGGCGCAACGCACCGACGCCAGCGCCGATGATTTGAAACAGTCCTTGAAGCAAATTGGCCGCGCCAGCATGCGTGCCACCCATACCGTCAACCAGCTGCTGGCCTTGGCACGCGCCGAGAGCAGTGGCGCACCCGTGGCGCTGCAAACCTGCGATCTGGCGGCCCTGACCATGGACGTGGTGAAAGACTCTTTGCCACGCGCCATGGAGCGCCACATCGACCTCGGCTTTGAAGGGCCGGACGACACCCGCGCTTTGATTCAAGGCAACCCCACCCTGCTGAAAGAAATGGTGCGCAACCTGATTGACAACGCCATCAACTACACACCGTCATCCCAAGCCAAGCCGGGCGTGGTGACGGCGCGCGTCAGTGGTGCAGCCACCAGCGGTTGGTTGTTGCAAGTCGAGGATTCGGGGCCCGGCATTCCGCAGGCTGAACGCGAGCGTGTGTTCGAGCCGTTTTACCGGGCCTTGGGCACCGAGGCCGATGGCTCGGGTTTGGGCCTGGCCATCGTGCTGGAAATTGCCGACAAACACCGCGCCAAGGTCAGTGTGGGCGACGCCCACCCCGGCGACACGCCCCCTGGGGCCTGCTTCAGCGTGCAGTTTGGCGCGGCTTGATTCTTTTACTTTTCATGCATTCTTCACACACCACACCATGACTTTGTCCCATGCTTTTTTCGCTGTCAGCCAGCAGCCGCACACCGCCTTGAATGCCTTGTCGGCGGCCGGGGTGCGCACCGTGCTGTGGGGTGTGCTGGTTCTGGCCACACTGTCTGGTCACGCCGCTTGTCCCAGCGATGAAGCGGTGAAAGCCTATTTAAAGGACTTTGGTCAACGCCGCATCAGCGCGGGTTTTGAGCGGGGCTTGAGCCAAGCAGACGCCGAATGTGCCCGCCAGAAATTGGTGGCGAAGTTGCCCTTGTATTTGGGCCAACCGATGGGCTACAAGCTGGGCTTCACCAGCGCAGCCGCGCAACAACAATTTGAAGTGGACGGCCCGCAATGGGGCGTCATGTTCAACCGCAACATGGTCGACATCATCGCGGTCTTGCCGGCGAATTTTGGCGCACGCCCGTACTTCGAAGCCGACTTGTTGGTCGAGGTGAAAGACGAGGGCTTGGCCGATGCACGCACGCCCTTGGAAGCGCTGGCGCACCTGGAGTCTGTGGTGCCCTTCATCGAACTGCCCGACCTGATGTTGGAAGGTGCCGTCAAAGGTCGGGACCTGATGGCGGTCAACATGGGTTTTCGTGGCGGCGTGACCGGCGCTGAAATTCCTTTGCAAACCAACCAAGCGACGGCCGACGCCTTGGCCACCATGACGGTGGTGATGCGCGACTTGAAGAGCGGCCAAGAATTGGGCCGCGCACCGGGCAGCGCCATCATGGGCCACCCGCTGAAGGCCGCCATGCATTTGGCGCAAGCGCTCAAGGCAGCTGGTATCCGCTTGAAAAAAGGCGACATGCTCAGCCTGGGCAGCTTCTTGCCCGCCCAACCCACCCAATCGGGTCAGCACATCGAGGTGCAGTACCTGGGCCTGCCCGGCAACCCCGCCGTCACCGTCGAATTCAACTGAAGACAGCTATACCCTTACACCTTTTGCGGGTTCCAATCGAGAATAATTCTCATTTATACTGGCCCGACCTGCTTCAGGAGAACCGCATGAACCTTGACAACACCCCCGTGGCCACGGCTTGGCGCGTCACCCGCGTGCTGAGTGACAGTCACCATGAGGAGCGCGCCCGGCAGTTGGAAGAGATTGGCTTTTTGCCCGGCGAGCAGGTGTCGGTCATGACCCGCGCCCTGCCCGGCGGCGACCCGCTGGTGGTGCGGGTGGGCTTGTCCACCTTTGCGCTGCGGGCTGCTGAAGCGCGTTGCATCGAAGTTCAACCGGCCGAGCCCCATGCTTGAACAAACCATCCACTTGCACCCCAGCGGCAGCTTGGTCGCCTTGGTGGGCAACCCGAATTGCGGCAAAACCGCCTTGTTCAACCTGCTGACCGGCAGCCGCCAAAAGGTGGCCAATTACGCTGGGGTCACGGTCGAGCGCAAAGAGGGCCGCTTGGATGTGGGCGACGGCAAAACCCTGCGTGTCCTCGACCTGCCTGGCACCTACAGCCTGTACCCGCGCTCGCAAGACGAGCGCATCACCTGCGATGTGTTGATGGGCCGCGCCATCGGCGAGAAGCGCCCCGATGTGCTGGTGTGCGTGGTGGACGCCACCAATTTGCGCCGTGGCCTGCGCCTGGTGCTGGCGGTCAAACGCATGGGGCTGCCCTGTGTGGTGGCGCTCAACATGGCCGACATGGCGACGCAGCGCGGACTGCACATTGACACCCAAGCGTTGTCGGAAGCATTGGGCTTGCCCGTGGTCAGCAGCGTGGCCGTGCAAGCCCAGGGCGACGCCGCTTTGCGCGACTGGTTGGCCAGCGGCGCCTGGCGCACCGCGACACCTTTGGTGACCGCTGAAGCCGTGTCGGTGGAGGAAGACCACCGCGTGGTGCAAGACATCTTGCGCCGCTTGCAACTCGATCAACTGTTGCCCGATGCGGTCAGCGATCGCCTGGACCGGGTCTTCTTGCACCCCTTGTGGGGGCCGCTGATTCTGAGCCTGCTGCTGTTCTTGATTTTCCAAGCCGTGTTCAGCTGGGCGGCGGTGCCGATGGACGCCATCAAAAGCGCAACCGCATGGACAGCAGAGGGCGTGATGGCGCTGCTGCCCGACACCTGGTGGCGCAGCCTGATCACCGATGGTTTGATTGCCGGTTTGGGCGGCGTCGTCATTTTCTTGCCGCAGATTTTGATTTTGTTTTTCTTCATCTTGTTGCTCGAAGAGTCGGGCTATTTGCCCCGCGCGGCGTTTTTGCTGGACCGCATCATGGGCTCGGTGGGCTTGTCGGGGCGCTCGTTCATTCCGTTGCTCTCGAGCTTTGCCTGCGCCATCCCCGGCATCATGGCGACCCGCACCATCGCCAATCCACGCGACCGCATGGTCACCATCTTGATTGCGCCGCTCATGACCTGCTCGGCCCGCTTGCCGGTGTATGCCTTGTTGATTGGCGCGTTCATTCCGCAACGCGAGGTCGCTGGCATGGAACTGCAAGGCTTGGTGTTGTTCGCGTTGTACGTCGCTGGCATTGCCGGCGCTATGCTGGTGGCTTGGGTCTTGAAACGCCTCACGTCCAGTGGCGGCATGAGCCGCCCGCTGATGATGGAGTTGCCCACCTACCACCTGCCCACGCTGCGCAATCTGGGGCTGGGCTTGTGGCAACGCGTGAAAATTTTCATGCGCCGCGTCGGCGGCATCATCTTGGTGTTGACCTTGGTGCTGTGGTTCTTGGCCAGTTTCCCCGGTGCGCCCGAGGGTGCCACGCGCCCCGCCATTGAATATTCGTATGCCGGTTGGTTGGGCCAAGGCCTGCAACATGTGTTCGAGCCGATTGGCTTCAACTGGCAAATCAGCATCGCCTTGGTGCCGGGCATGGCGGCGCGTGAAGTGGCGGTGAGCGCCTTGGGCACGGTTTACGCGCTGGCGGCCAGTGGTGACAACACGGCGGACATGCTGTCGCCCATCTTGGCGCAGCAATGGAGTTTGGCCACGGCTTTGTCCTTGTTGGCGTGGTTTGTGTTTGCGCCGCAATGCCTGTCCACCTTGGCCGCCATCAAACGCGAAACCGGTGGCTGGACGATGCCGCTCATCACGGCGGGCTATTTGTTTGGACTGGCCTACCTGGCCTCGTTCATCACCTACCGCGTGGCGCTGATGATGGGTTGGGGTTGAAGCTGAGCCTTTGAGCTGGCTTTGAGCTGGCAACAACGCCTGGGTTCAAGGCTTGTTCGGGTTGGGCAACAACTGCAGCGCCTCGGGCCGCACTTGGTTTTCCAGGCGTTGCGGCTCGCGTGGGTCGGTGGGGCCAAAACCCAAGCGGCGCAAATGCCCGCCCGACCAGGCCCAAAACCACAGGTTCAGCAGCAGCAAGGCGATGCACAAACGAAAGCCCCATTTGTTCATGCGGTGGCCTCCAAACGCACACTCACCTCATCGCTGGCCACGCCCACCCGCCCAGTCGCGGTGTCGAGTTGCAACACGCCTTGGGCATCGACCCCAGCACCCACGCCTTGCAGGCCATTGGACAAGACCAAGGCTTCGCCACGCAATAAATCTCGCTGGGCATAGGCGGCTTGTAAGGGCGCAAAGCCTTCGCGTTCAAAGCGTTGAATATGCGCCACCAAGGGCAGCAGCAAGGCCTGCAAAACACGCTCGGTGCTGGCACCTGCTTGCACCTCAGCCCAGCCCACGGCAGGCATGCGCAAATCGGCGGCTTGGGGCGCATGGATGTTGATGCCAACACCCACCACCACATAGCGCGAGGCTTGGGCCACACCGGCCAACACCGCGGTTTCAATCAAGATGCCGCCCAGCTTGCGGGCTTGAGACAGCGGCCCCAACCAGAGGTCGTTCGGCCATTTCAAACCCAGCTGCAGACGGTGCTCGGGGTCTAAGCTGTTGGCGATGCTCAAGCCCACCGCCAAAGACAAGCCCGACCAGTTCAGCGGGTTCAGGGGCAGGCCCAAAGAAAACATGAGGCTGTCCCCGGCTTGGTCGTGCCATTGGCGGCCCAAGCGGCCGCGGCCTGCAGTTTGGTGTTTGGCCACCAGCAAGGTGGGTCGGGTGTCGCCAGCGCGGGCGCGCTGCATGAGTTCGCTGTTGGTGGAGGCTATTTCATCCCGCTTGTCGATCAACCACTCGGGCGGCAACAAGTTCAGTCCTTGGGCGAAAGCAAGGTGCCCCGGCACATGGGCGCGCCGCAGCGGCAGGGGTAATCGGCCAGCAAGGACGGGGTGTAGGGCTCGTCGATGACCAAGCCATAGTCGTAATTCAGCTCTTCCCCGGCCTTCAATTTGCGCAGGGTGCGGATGAAGATGCGGCCCCCCGCTTCGTCTGCTTCACAATTGGGCTCACAAGAATGGTTGATCCAACGCGCGTCGTTGCCGCCGTGCAGCGCATCAATCACATGTTTTTTGTCGATGTGAAAGTAGAAGGTGTGGTTCGGGTCTTTGGGGTCGTGGGGATGGCGCTTGAGCGCTTTTTTCCAGCTGATGACCTCGCCGATGTATTCGATGATGATCTCGCCTTTGGCGATGGGCACCAGGGCAAACACCCCTTTGCCATGCACGCCAGAGCGCCGTACTTCAATGCGTTTGCCGCTGGTGGGCGCGAGGAGGCTGGAGGTCAAGTTGAAAACTCTGGTAAGTTGAATACGTACATGTGCGCGTGCGCGCGCGAGACGTCGGATTGTAGACAAGGAAAATTCGCATGAGTAAAACGCTGGTCATCGCCGAAAAGCCCTCTGTGGCGCAAGACATCGTGCGCGCCTTGACGCCCACGGCAGGCAAGTTTGAAAAGCACGACGATCACTTTGAGAGTGACGGCTATGTGGTCACCAGTGCCGTGGGCCACTTGGTGGAAATCCAAGCGCCCGAAGAATTCGACGTCAAACGCGGCAAGTGGAGCTTTGCGCACCTGCCGGTCATCCCGCCCTACTTCGATTTGAAGCCCGTGGAAAAAACCAAATCGCGTTTGGCGGCGGTGGTCAAGCAGGCCAAGCGCAAAGATGTGAGCGCCATCATCAACGCCTGTGACGCGGGCCGCGAGGGTGAACTCATCTTCCGATTGATTGAGCAGTACGCCGGTGGCAAAAAGCCCTTGGACAAACCGGTCAAGCGCCTGTGGCTGCAATCGATGACGCCGCAAGCCATCCGCGACGGCTTTGACAGCCTGCGCACCGCCTCGCAAATGCAGGGCTTGGCTGACGCCGCCCGCAGCCGCTCCGAGGCCGATTGGTTGGTCGGCATCAACGGCACGCGTGCCTTCACCGCGTTCAACTCCCGCGATGGCGGCTTCTTCCTCACCACCGTGGGTCGGGTGCAAACGCCCACGCTGAGCGTGGTGGTGGAGCGCGAAGAACTGATTCGCAAATTCATCAGCCGCGACTTCTGGGAAATCCACGCGAGCTTTGCCGCCCAAGCCGGTGCCTATGCCGGCAAGTGGTTCAACCCCTCGCACAAGGCCCACGCTGACGACAAAGAAATCAAAGAAGACCGGGTTTGGAACATGGCCGAGGCGCAAGCGATTGCCCAAGCCGTGCAAAACCAAATCGCCACGGTGACCGAAGAAAGCAAGCCCAGCAGCAAAGGCAGCCCGGGTTTGTTTGACCTGACCACCTTGCAGCGCGAAGCCAACGGCCGCTTTGGTTTCTCGGCCAAAACCACGCTGTCGCTGGCGCAAAGCCTGTACGAGCGCCACAAGGCCTTGACCTACCCGCGAACCGATTCCAAGCACCTGCCCGAAGACTATTTGCCCACGGTGAAAGAGACCATGCAGATGCTGGCCAACAGCAAGATGGGGCACTTGGCCCCGTTTGCCAAAACCGCCATTTCGCAGGGCTACATCAAGCCCAGCAAAAAGGTGTTCGACAACAGCAAGGTCAGCGATCACTTTGCCATCATCCCCACGCTTGAAGCGCCCAGTGGTTTGTCGGATGCCGAGCAAAAACTCTACGACTTCGTGGTGCGCCGCTTCATCGCCGTGTTCTATCCACCCGCGCAGTTCATGGACACCACCCGCATCAGCCAAGTGGCCGCTGCCGGTAAAACGCACCACTTCAAAACCACGGGGCGTGTGTTGGTCGAACCCGGTTGGCAAGCCATCTACGGCAAAGAAGTGGACGAAGAAGAAGACAAAGAGTCCGGCAAGATTTTGGTCAAACTCAATGCGGGCGAACAACCCCAAGTGAGTGAGGCCGAGCCCAAGGGTTTGAAAACCAGGCCCCCTGCGCGCTACACCGAGGCCACCTTGTTGGGTGCCATGGAAAACGCGGGCAAACAAGTGGAAGACGATGAACTGCGCGAAGCCATGCAAGAAAAAGGCTTGGGCACACCCGCCACACGCTCGTCCATCATCGAAGGTTTACTGAACGAAAAATACATGCTGCGCGATGGCCGCGAATTGATCCCCACCGCCAAAGCGTTTCAGTTGATGACGTTGTTGCGCGGATTGGGCGTGGAAGAGTTGTCCCGTGCCGACCTGACCGGTGACTGGGAATTCAAGCTGTCGCAAATGGAAAAAGGCCAGCTGTCGCGCGAAGCCTTCATGCAAGACATCGCCGAGATGACCGGGCGCATGGTGAAAAAAGCCAAGGAATACGACCGCGACACCATCCCCGGCGACTACGCCACCCTGACCACCCCCTGCCCCACTTGCGGCGGCGTGGTGAAAGAAAACTACCGCCGCTACACCTGCATCGGTTTGCCCGGTGCCGTGGCAAAGACGAATGCAGAAGGTGAGATTGAAGGCCCAGGCTGCGGCTTCTCGTTTGGCAAAACACCGGCAGGGCGCACCTTCGAGCCCGCTGAAGTTGAGCAGTTTTTGCACGACAAAAAAATCGGGCCGCTGGAAGGCTTCCGCTCCAAAGCCGGTTGGCCGTTCACGGCCGAGATCGCTTTGAAATACAACGAAGAAGAAAAAAACTGGAAGCTGGAGTTTGATTTCGGCGACGACAAAAACGCCGAGAGCGGCGAGATTGTCGAGTTTGGCGACGCTGAAACTTTAGGCGCCTGCCCCAAGTGCGGCAGTGCGGTGCACGAGCACGGGTCCAACTACGTGTGCAGCAAAGCCGTGCCCACCAACGCCCAACCCACGCCCAGCTGCGACTTCAAAACCGGCCGCGTCATCTTGCAACAGGTGATCGAGCACGACCAAGTGAAGAAGTTGCTCGCCGAGGGCAAAACCGATTTGTTGGAAAAATTCGTGTCCAACAAAACACGCCGCGCCTTCAAGGCTTACCTGACTTACGACGCCGAAGCCGGCAAAGTGAGCTTCGCCTTCGAGCCCAGCAAGTACCCGAAAAAAGGCGGCGCACCCACCACCCGCGCCCTGGCCAAAGCGGCGGGCAAAACCATGCCCGGCAAGAAAACACCTGCCGCGAAAAAGTCCGCCAAGCCCGCCAAAGAAGCCAAGCCCAAAGCACCTCGCAAACCCGCTGCCGGCAAAGCGCCCAGCGCCGCCTTGGCCGCGGTCATCGGCTCAGAGGCGGTGGCTCGCACCGAGGTGATGAAAAAACTGTGGGACTACATCAAAGCACAAGGCCTGCAAGACCCGAAAGACAAACGCACCATCCACGCCGACGCCAAACTCAAAGCGGTGTTTGGCAAGGACAGTGTGGGGATGTTTGAGATTGCGGGCTTGATTGGGCCGCATTTGAGTTGAAGCCCCATTGGCGAGGCTGACCGTGGCGGGCTCGTCCGCCGCTCACCGCCACTGCGTGGCAACGTTCGCTACGCGGGCCGACCCGCCGTGGTCAACCTTGGGAAGTGGCTTCAGTCCTCTGTGAAAAAGTCTGTGTCCAAACGTTTGAGCGCAAACGTTTGGGCAGTTGAAACACCTAAGTTATGTTCAATCATCAAAGCGGCAAGTCGAGCACCATCGATAAGCACAATTTTTTGATCTGATTTGTTGCCCTGCACCGCGGCGCGTGCTGCTGGCGTGAAGTAGCTTGTGGTGAGGAACACGCCTTTTTTCACACCCTTGATGACCAACGCTCCAATGAAATCTCGAATAGGGCCCTCTCCTACTGGATCTTGCCAACGCTTGGCTTGCAGGTAAATCGTGTCAAGACCTAATGGGTCTTCATTGATGATGCCGTCAATTCCGTTGTCTGCACTCTGTTGTGTCACCTGGCCTGCGTTAGTGCGTTTCCCGCCATAGCCCATGGCCACCAACAATTGAACTACCAAATGCTCGAAGAACTGTGGTGGCGCTGCTTTGATCGTTTCCAATAATTCTGCTGACAGCGCTTCGTTGGCTTGGTTTTGGATGGCGGTCATGCGCAATTCGGGTGGCTCTGGAATCGAATCATCTTCATCCTCCATCGACGACTTTGAAGCATCGTCTGCCTCAACAGTAAGTTGATTGCTTTTCCAGGCTTGGTAGCGTTTTTTCACCTCCGCCAAAAAAGCAGGCGCATCGTAGGGCGAACTCACGACTGATCGACCTTCATCTGTAATCGTCCACACTCCGCGCGATTTGGTGACATACCCACCTTTAACCAACCCCACTGAGGCAAATGCAAAGATTGAGCGCCAGCGAGTATTTCCAGTTTCATACACATCTAGCGCCCATTCGTCCAATGAAACTGCTGCTTCGATGGCTTGTAAGAGTGCGCTTTTTTGCAACTGCCCATTCGGAGAGGATGCAAGCGCTTTAAGTGCCGCCAAGTGCATGGCGGCGATGAGAATTGATGAACGCGAGGGAGCTTTATTCATTTGTTAAAAATCAGGCAATACATGGTTAGGTCTAAATTTGTGCTTCGGAAACAATGCGCTTTGTAGCAATTTCCAACAAAGCCCTGTCCCTCTCCAGCTCTGCTTGCAACTCTTGCTCCGTCGGCATCACGGCCTGATATTTACTGGCAAACAACTGGGCTTTATCAGCCAGCAGCGAGTACTTGGCGACGGCCGCGTTTCGTTCTGAACAAAGGATGAGTCCCATCGTTGGGTTGTCTCCGTCGTTGCGAAGTTGTTCGTCAAACACGCGCACATACATGTCCATTTGCCCGACGTCTTGGTGCGCCAACTTCCCCACTTTCAAATCGACCAACACAAAGCATTTGAGCAAGTAGTTGTAGAAAACCAAGTCGATGAAAAAATCTTCGCCCTCCACGCGCAAATGTTTTTGTCGAGCGACAAATGCAAAGCCTTTGCCCAACTCCAACAAAAACTTTTGCAGCTGGTCCAACAGGCCTTGTTCCAGGTCTTTTTCGTACACGTTGGCCGCGCCCACCACGCCAAGAAACTCCAACACATAAGGATCGCGGATGAAGTCACGCGGGTCGGGTGCTGCGTCTTTGGCGATGTTGTGTGCGGCTTCGTCTTTCAGTTGTGCTTTGACGTGGTCTTGGGTGCTCAGGAGCCGCTCGTAATACAGCGTGGAAATTTGCCTGTCCAGCGCCCGCACGCTCCAGCCTTGCTCGGCGGCTTCTTTGGCGTACCAGACTCGTGCTTTGGGATTGTCAACTCGGATAAGGCACAGATAAGCACTCCAATTCAATTCGAGAGACAGCGTCTCTCGAATTGGAAATGCCAAGTAAAACCTTCGCATATTGCGCAGGTTGCTCACATCAAACCCCGCGCCAAATTCTTCGCTTAAGCGCTTTGCCAACTCGGGCAGCACCTGCTTGCCATAGGCTGCGCGTTTTTGCCCGCCTTGTTCGTCTTCCACAATCATGCGGCCGATGTGCCAATAGGTTTGCACCATGGCAGTGTTGACGGTTTGCCGCACCTGCGCACGGGCCGTCAGCAGCAAGGAGCGAATGGCTTGGTGCAGGTCGGTGTGGCTTAACGCCGCATCCTCTGTAGCGTTCTTAGATTTGATGATTTTTTCAACCATCTCAGCACCTTTCCACGAGATTTAAAACAACATCGATCAAATGAAAACAAGCTTGAATATTAACTATTTAAAATTATTTAATGCTCATATATTTATTCATCAATAGCATTTATTGCCGCTAGTTCAACAAACCAAACCAGCGGTATCGCAGCATCCCGCCAACCAAGATCAGCTCTTCAAAGCCACACTGCCTGGGGGCCTTTTTGTGAGCGAAAGACCAACAAAAAGGGCCCCCATGGCGGGTGGCTTTTGCGTGACTTCACAGGCGTCTTGAGCGTGCCTTCACAGGCAACCTGCCCACACTTCGACGCAAGAAGCCGCGCAAAACCCATCCGCATACAATCCGCGGTTGCCCTCAAAGGAGAGATTTCGTGTTCATGTCTTCCGCTTTTGCCCAAACCGCACCTGCCGCCACCGCTGGCGGCGACCTCAGTTCTTCCCTCATGAGCATGTTGCCCTTGGTGCTGATGTTTGTGGTGCTGTATTTCGTCATGATTCGCCCGCAAATGAAACGCCAAAAAGAGCTCAAAGCCATGCTCGACGCGCTGGCCAAGGGCGATGAAGTGGTCACCACCGGCGGCCTGCTGGGCAAGATTTCTCAACTCGGCGACCATCAAATTGGCCTGGACGTGGGCAACGGTGTCACCGTGCAATTGCAACGCGCTGCGGTGGTGCAAGTGCTGCCCAAGGGCTCGATCAAGTAAACCCCATGAACCGATATTCATTCTGGAAATACGCGGTGCTGTTCGCCGCGGTCTTGCTGGGCAGTTTGTACACGCTGCCCAATTTTTTTGGTGAAGCACCAGCTGTGCAGGTCTCACCTGCGCGCTCAAGCATCAAGCTCGACCTCGGCACCCAAGGCAAAGTGGAAGAGGCCTTGAAGGCCGCCAGCCTCACGCCCGCGGTCATCAGCTTGGAAGCCAACTCGTTGAAGCTGCGCTTTGAAAACACCGACGAACAGCTCAAGGCCAAAGACACGGTGCAACGCGCCTTGAACAAAGACGCCGCCAGCCCCGACTATGTGGTGGCCCTCAACCTGATCCCACGCACCCCGCATTGGCTGGCCAGCTTGAACGCCGCGCCCATGTACCTGGGTTTGGACTTGCGTGGCGGCGTGCACTTCATGTTGCAAGTGGACATGCAAGCCGCGTTGTCGAAAAAAGCCGAAGCCTTGGCGGGCGACTTGCGCACCGCTTTGCGCGAGAAAACCATTCGCCACAACGGCATCACGCGTGAACAACAAAGCATCAACATTGGCTTTGCCGATCAAGCTGCGGCCAACGCTGCTGTCGCCTTGATGCAAGACCAGTTTGCCGATTTGCTCGCCACGGTGACACCGGTGAACAACGCGTTTCAATTGCATGCGGTGTTGAAGCCCGAAGCGGCCAAGCGCGTGCAAGAGCAGGCCTTGAAGCAAAACATCACGACGCTGCACAACCGGATCAACGAACTCGGTGTGGCCGAGCCGGTGATTCAACAGCAAGGCCTGGACCGCATCGTGGTGCAACTGCCCGGCGTGCAAGACACGGCCAAAGCCAAAGACATTTTGGGCCGCACGGCGACGCTTGAAATCCGCATGGCCGACGACAGCAGTGAAGCGCGACTGGCTGAAGTGGGCAGCGGCATGGTGCCGTTTGGTGCCGAGAAATACCTGGACCGCAATGGCCAAGGTGTGGTGGTGAAAAAGCAAGTGCTGCTGACCGGCGAAAACCTCACGGACGCGCAACCTGGCTTTGACAACCAAACCCAAGAAGCTGCCGTGCACCTCACCTTGGACGCCAAAGGCGCTCGCATCTTCAAAGATGTCACGCGTGAAAACGTTGGCAAACGCATGGCCATTTTGTTGTTTGAAAAAGGCAAGGGCGAAGTGGTCACAGCCCCTGTGATTCGCTCTGAAATTGGCGGCGGTCGGGTGCAAATCTCGGGCCGCATGAGCACCGTGGAAGCGGCCGACACGGCGCTGTTGTTGCGTGCGGGCTCATTGGCCGCGCCCATGGACATCATCGAAGAGCGCACCATTGGCCCAAGCTTGGGTGCTGAAAACATCGCCAAAGGTTTTGACTCGGTCACCTGGGGCTTTGTGGCGGTCACCGCCTTCATGTGCATCTACTACATGTTGTTTGGCGTCATCTCCAGCATCGCGC
Source organism: Comamonadaceae bacterium (assembly GCA_947448745.1). Lineage (GTDB taxonomy): Bacteria > Pseudomonadota > Gammaproteobacteria > Burkholderiales > Burkholderiaceae_C > Limnohabitans. The sequence goes on along the minus strand of CANFOQ010000040.1, from coordinate 1,980 downwards.
TGGCCGTGAACTTGTTGTTGCTGGTGGCCGTGCTCTCGATGTTGCAAGCCACCCTCACCTTGCCCGGCATGGCGGCGATGGCGCTGGTGTTGGGCATGGCGATTGATGCCAACGTGCTGATCAATGAACGGGTGCGCGAAGAACTGCGCAACGGTGCCGCACCGCAAACCGCGATCCACACCGGCTATGACCGCGCTTGGTCCACCATCCTCGACTCCAACGTCACCACACTGATTGCGGGCTTGGCCTTGTTGGCCTTTGGCTCAGGGCCGGTGCGCGGTTTTGCGGTGGTGCATTGCCTGGGCATTCTCACCAGCATGTTCTCGGCGGTGTTTTTCTCGCGCGGCCTGGTCAACCTTTGGTATGGCCGCCAAAAGCGTTTGCAAACCGTGTCGATTGGCACGGTGTGGCGTGCTGATTCTTCCACCCGCGATGTGATCGCCAAAGCCAAAGCCGACTGAAAGCACATCATGGAATTTTTCAAAATCCGCAAAGACATTCCGTTCATGCGTCACGCGTTGTTCTTCAACGCCATCTCGTTCATCACGTTTTTAGCGGCGGTGTTTTTCCTCTTCAGCCGTGGCTTGCATTTGTCCGTCGAGTTCACCGGTGGCACCTTGATGGAGGTGGGCTTTTCGCAACCCGTGGCGCTGGACCCGATGCGCGAAAGCATTGCCAAGTTGGGCATCAGCGATGTGCAGGTGCAAAACTTTGGCTCAGCGCGTGATGTGCTGATTCGCATGCCTGCTTTGAAGGGCAGCACCGCCTCCGAGCAAAGCACCAAGGTGATGGCCGCCTTGAAAGAAGCGGACGCCAGCGCGGAACTCAAGCGCACCGAGTTTGTCGGTCCGCAAGTGGGTGACGAACTCGCCATCGATGGTTTGAAAGCCCTGGCCTTTGTGGTGGTGGGCATCATGATTTACCTGGCCATCCGCTTCGAGTGGAAATACGCGGTGGCTGGCATCATCGCCAACTTGCACGACGTGGTCATCATCTTGGGCTTCTTCGCGTTTTTCCAGTGGGAATTTTCATTGCCCGTGTTGGCCGCGGTGTTGGCGGTGCTGGGTTATTCGGTGAACGAATCGGTGGTGATTTTTGACCGGGTGCGCGAGAACTTTCGCCGCTATCGCAAGATGAGCACGGTCGAGATCATCGACAACGCCATCACCTCGACCATCAGCCGCACCATCATCACCCACGGTTGCACCCAGCTGATGGTGTTGTCGATGCTGTTGTTTGGTGGCGCCACGCTGCACTACTTCGCCATGGCGCTGACGATTGGCATTTTGTTTGGCATTTACTCGTCGGTGTTTGTCGCCGCGTCCATCGCCATGTGGTTGGGCATTCGCCGCGAAGACCTGATCAAGTTCTCGGGCAAAAAAGAAGTGGAAGACCCGAACGACCCGAACTCGGGTGCGGTGGTTTAAGCCACAGCGTTCAACAAAAAAGGCACCCGAGGGTGCCTTTTTTTTCGGGCGTGCTGTTTCAGTGCGCCACGCGTGCCGATTGGTCGTCGCACAACTCATCGAGCACCAAGGCATCGGGTTCGATGCCCGCGCTCCAATACACCATGAGGACGATGATTTTCAAATCATCGAGGCTGACCGGGTAGCTGGGCACGGCCATGGCGCGGTCCACCACGATCTCGCGCATTTGCGCTGGCAACACGCCTGCGCCTTCCATGAAGGTGAGAAAACCCAAACCATCGGCACCAAGGTGCTGTTGCTCGGCGTCGGAGTAGACGCGCATGCTCAAGGGGGATTGCACATAGGCGGGTTGCAAACCGGGTTTGCTGTGGCCCACGTGGATGATGTCGGCTTGGGCGGCGATGTTGAGGCCCGCCAACCAAGACAGGGCTTGTTCAATTTCGTCGGCGTCGAAGCCAGCGGCGCTGAGTTTGCGGCTTAGCAGAGGCAACTCTGGACACGCTTCGCCGCGCCAGTAGTGCTCGTAGACATACACAAGGACATCGAACATGGG
>CANFOQ010000039.1 GCA_947448745.1 Comamonadaceae bacterium | reverse complement strand
CGCTCAGTCGGCGAGACCCAGCAAACATGTCGCTGGGCTTCAAGCCATAAATCTGCCGGATGGAATGGCTGAAATGGGTCGAGTCGGGGTAGCCCGCGTCCAAGGCCACATCCAGCAAATTGGCGTCGTGCCGCACCACGTGGTGCAGCACATTGCGTGCCCGCTTCCAGGTGCGGAAACTGCGAAACGGCGCCCCCACCTCTTGCTTGAATAAATGCAAAAACCTCGAAAACGACAAATTCGCCATGGCCGCATGGTCCTGCGCCAGCAGCGAGGCGGTGGGGTCTTGCTTGATGCGCGACAGCACCGCCGCGATGCGAGCATCTAGCAAGCGGGCCGGCAAAGCCGCGCCAAACAGGGTCTGGTCAAAGTCCAGCGTGTTCAGGTCGAGGCGGCGCGACAGTTGGCTCAAGTGCTGTTGGGTGTCGCGCAGCGCCGCCAAGCGGTCGGGGTCGGCCAAGGCGCCCCGGATTTGCAGCCAGTCCGGCAGCTGTTGCAGGCTCACGCTTTCAGCCTCGATTTGCAACACGCTGATGCAGCGGTCCTCGGCCCACACCTGGTGCGGCACATAGGGCGGCACCACGGCCAGCTCGGTGGTTTGCCAGTCGCCGCCGTCCATTTGAATGCGGATCTGCCCGCTGACCGCCACGTACACCATGACCGCGCCCATGCTGCGCAGCGACGGCGCGCCCAAAAGCCCGTGGTAGAAAACCCGGTCCGGGGTGATCCACATCAGGGCTTGGTCGGGGGTGGTGGGAGACAACAAACGCACAGGCGAACTCGGCAGACAGCAACAGCGCCTGAGTGTGGCCCCCTGCGACGCCGCGCGGACTGGTGTTTTCCCTGAAGCTTCAGCGGCCGGTCCAGACCGGTTTGCGTTTTTCGTTGAAGGCCGCCAAGCCTTCTTGGGCGTCTTCGGTTTGCGCCAGCAGCGCGATTTGGCTCTCGGTGTAGGCCAAAGATTGTTCAAAGCCCATGTCTTCGATGGCCCGCAAAGCGTACTTGCCGCGCCGAATCGCGGTGGGCGATTTGTCGGCCAAGCGGCCCACCAGCCAATCGGTTTTGGCGTCCAAATCGGCGGCGGGCACGACATGGTTGACCAACCCGGCGGCTTGCGCCTCGTGTGCGCCAAAGGGCTCGCCGCTCAGCACCCATTCGCGCACCAAGCGCTTGGGCACTTGGCGTTGCAACAAGCTCATCACCTGCATCGGGAAGACGCCCACTTTCACCTCGGGCAAGCCAAACACCGCGTCATCGGCGCAGACCGCCAAGTCGGTCATGCACAACAAACCCATGCCACCGGCCATGCACACGCTGTTCACCCGCGCGATGCTGGGCAGCGTGGCCTGGTGCGCCTCGCGCAGCATGTCGGCGTAGGGCACGTTGGGTTGGGCGAGGTCAAACACAAAGCCTTTGTCGGGCTGCAAATCGCCACCGGCGCAAAAGGCTTTCTCGCCCGCGCCCGTCAACACGATGACGCGCACATCCGGGTTGGCATGGGCCTGCGCATAGCCCGCGCGGATGCCCGCCACCACCTCGGCGTTCAAGGCATTGCGTTTGTCTGGCCGGTTGATGGTGATCCAAAACGCCGCCCCCTTGGCTTGCAACAACACCGCGTCGCTCATGTCTGCCCCTCTGTGTTCATCTCGATCTCGGCCACCACGCGGCTGGCCGCGACCTGCTCACCCACCGCCACGCTCAGGCTTTTCACCACGCCGCTGGCCGGTGCCACATGCACATGCTCCATTTTCATGGCCTCCAAGGTGAGCATGGTTTGGCCTTGCAACACCCGGTCACCCACGGCCACCGCCACCGCCACCACGCGCCCGTTCATGGCGGCACGCAGTTTGCCGTCGCTGGGCCCGCCTTGTTGTTTGGCGGATGCCGCGCGGGTCTGGTCTTGCACCTGCCACACCTGTCCCTGCCATTGCAGCCATAGCCACTCACCTTCTCGCACAAACACCGCGTGTTGCCGAACCTGGTGCAGGCTGAAATCCACGTCGCCCTGCAGACTGTGGTGGTCTTCCAAGGTGCTGAGTTGCACCGCATGCAACTGCAGGTCGCAATGGGTAGCTTCAGTTTGCACTTGGTAATGGTGCGTGGGCGCTTGCAACACGATGAGCGCATGGTGTTGACCCGCCAATACCAACTGCATCACGCTGGGCAATCGGTGCAACACGCGGCGTGGGCTGGGCACCGGTGCCGCCCCTGGCGCGGTGGCCAACAACAGCGCGGCGGCCAAAGCCAAAGCCTGGCCTTGCAGCGCTTCATCTGTGGTCAGCAAGGCATCCAGGTGCTGGCCAATGAAACTTGTGGTGGCCTCGCCCGCCACGAACACCGGGTGCGCCAAACACTGCGCCAAAAACGATTGGTTGGTGATGACACCCAAGGCCACGGCTGCTTGCAAACCCTTCAAGAGTTGTCGTCGTGCTTCTTCGCGGGTAGGAGCGTGGCTGATGAGTTTGGCGATCATCGAGTCGTAGAAGGGCGGAATGTCGGCGCCACTGTGCAAAGCGTGTTCAACACGCAATGACGCGGGCATGGCCCAGCGCCGCATCTGTCCGCTTTGCGGCATGAAGCCTTGCTGGGCGTCTTCGGCGCACAAACGCACCTCGATGGCGTGGCCCTTGAACAGCACCTCGCTTTGCGTCAATCCCAGCGGCTCGCCCGCCGCGATGCGCAATTGCAGTGCGACCAAATCCAAACCCGTGATGGCTTCTGTGACCGGGTGTTCCACTTGCAAACGTGTGTTCATTTCCATGAAGAAATGTTGGCCGTGCTCGTCGAGTAAAAACTCCAAAGTGCCTGCACCTTCATAGCCCATCGCTTGCGCAGCGGCCACCGCAGTGGCCCCCATGCGTTCACGCAACGCCGCATTCACCGCAGGCGAAGGCGCTTCTTCCATCAACTTTTGATGACGGCGTTGCACCGAGCAATCACGCTCACCCAGATGCACCACCTGACCATGCCGGTCCGCCATGATTTGAATCTCGATGTGGCGCGGCGAAGGCACGGCTTTTTCAAGAATGACCGTGGCATTGCCGAACGCATTCAGCGCCTCCGACTGGGCGCTTTGCAACAGTGCGGCAAATTCAGCCGCACTGCCCACCAAGCGCATGCCGCGCCCACCGCCACCCGCGCTGGCTTTGATCATCACGGGGTAACCGATGGCTTGGGCTTCTTGCGCCAAACGCGCCGCGCTTTGGTCCTCGCCTTGGTAGCCCGGAATGCACGGCACACCCGCTTGCAGCATCAAGCGCTTGGCACCGGCTTTGTCGCCCATGCTGCGAATCGCTTGCGCTGAAGGTCCGATGAACACCAAACCAGCATCGGCACAGGCTTGTGCGAAGTCGGCGTTTTCGGCCAAAAAACCATAGCCCGGATGCACGGCATCCGCGCCGCTGCGAAGTGCCGCTTGCAAGATGGCCGCGATGTTCAAGTACGACTGCGCGGGCAAGGCCTCGCCAATGCACACGGCCGCATCGGCCTGCTTCACATGCAGCGCATCCGCATCGGCCGATGAATACACCGCCACGGTGCGGTAGCCCAGCGCTTTGGCACTGCGCATCACACGCACAGCGATTTCGCCACGGTTGGCCACCAACACGGTGTGAAAAGGCGTGGCCTTCATCGCGGCAAGATCCCCATGCTTTTGCACAAAATTTGCAACATCACTTCATCCGCGCCACCGCCAATCGAGGTGAGCCGACCATCGCGGTAAATGCGCGAGATGGGGCTTTCATCCACATAGCCCATGCCGCCCCAGTACTGCAAGCAACCATCGGCAATGGTGCGCATGAGTCGCCCCGCTTTGAGTTTGGCCACGGTCGCCAAGTAGGTGGCGTCACCGCCATCGACGATGCGTTCCACCGCTTGCCAACACACGGCTCGCAAGCATTCGAGTTCGGCTTGAAATTCTGCGAGTTTGAAATGCACGGCTTGGTTGTCCAACACGGCACGGCCAAACACTTGGCGCTCTCGGGTGTAGGCGATGGTGGTGTCGATGGCCCGCTGCGCCATGCCCACGTTGTTCATCGCGCCCCACAAACGTTCGATTTGAAACTGCTCCATTTGGTAGATGAAGCCCATGCCTTCTTCGCCAATCAAATACCTGCGCGGCACCCGCACTTGGTCGAAATGCAGTTGCGCGGTGTCGGAGGAATGCATGCCCATTTTTTTCAAGGGCTTGGAGGCCGTGACACCCGGTGTGTTCATCGGCACGATGATGAGCGACTTGTTGCGGTGTGGCGCACCTTCCGAGGTGTTGGCCAGCAAACAGCAAAAGTCGGCTTGTGTGCCATTGGTGGTCCACATCTTGCCGCCGTTGATCACGTAATCGTCGCCGTCTTTTTTCGCCGTGGTTTTGATCGAGGCCACGTCCGAGCCACTGCCCACCTCGGACACACCCAAGCAAGCCACCATCTCGCCCTGGATGGCCGGCGTTAAAAATTCAGCCCGCAATTCGGCGCTGCCATGCTCGGCCAGTGCCGGTGTGGCCATGTCGGTTTGCACACCAATGGCCATCGGCACACCACCGCATTGCATGTGACCCAATGCCTCGGCCAACACCGCGCCATAGGAGTAGTCCAAGCCCAAGCCACCGTTGTCGATGGGCTTGCACAAACCCAACCAACCCATGTCGCCCATTTGCTTGAACACCTGGTGCGCCGGAAAAATACCGGCCGCTTCCCACTCGTCCACATGCGGGTTGATCTGTTCATCGATCCAGCGCTTCACCGAGCGCTGCAGTTCATGGTGTTCGTGGCTGAGTTTCATGGGCGGGCAACAGAGAATTGCATGGCTTGGGGTTGACGGACATCGGCTTGGCGGCACACCGACAGCACCTCGGCCAACACGCTGCGGGTGTCGCGTGGGTCGATGACGCCATCGTCGAGCACATGGGCGCTGGTGACGAAGACACTCATTTGGCTGTCAAAGCGTTCGATGATGCGCTGCTGCAAATCATCCAGCGCGGCTTGGTCTACTTCGCCTTTGCGTTTCATCGCGGCCTCGGTGACGATGGCCATGGTTTTGGCGGCTTGCTCGCCACCCATGACCGCGGTTTTCGCGTTGGGCCAACTGAAACAAAAACGCGGGTGAAAACCTCGGCCACACATGCCGTAGTTGCCCGCGCCAAACGAGGCACCGCAATAAAGCGTGATTTGCGGCACGGTGGCGTTGGTGACGGCTTGAATCATCTTCGAGCCGTGCTTGATGATGCCGCCCTCCTCGAAGGCTTTGCCCACCATGAAACCGGTGGTGTTGTTCAAATACAAAATGGGTGTGCGGCTTTGGCAGCAAGCTTGGATGAAATGCGTGGCCTTGTTGGCCCCGGCCATGTCGATCGGCCCGTTGTTGGTGATGATGCCCAGCGGCCAACCCTCTAAGGTGATGTGGCCGCACACCGTGGCGCTGCCGTAGTTGGCACCAAACTCCAAGAAGTCGGAATCGTCGGCAATCCGCGCAATCACTTCTTTCATGTCCACTGGCCGCTTGTGGTCCAGTGGCATGACGCCCAGCAATTCTTCGGCGTCATAGCGCGGTGGTTTGAAGCTGCGTAGGGTCTCTGTGGTGATGCGGTCCCAATCGATGTGCGCCATGACCTCCCGCGCCAAGCGAATCGCATCCCGATCGTCTTCGGCCAGGTAGTCGCCCAAGCCCGAGATGCTGGTATGCATCAGCGCCCCGCCCAGCTCTTCTTCGGTGGCCACTTCACCGGTGGCCGCCATCAACAAAGGTGGGCCCGCCAGAAAAGCACGTGAACGGTCCCGCACCATGATGATGTAGTCGGACAAACCGGTTTGATACGCACCACCTGCCGTGGACGAACCGTGCGTGACCGTGACCACCGGCAAACCAGCAGCAGACAGCCTCGCGATGTTGCGAAACAAACTGCCCCCGCGCACAAAATCTTCAACCCGGTAAGTCATCAGGTTGGCCCCGGCACTCTCCACCAACTGAATGAAGGGCAGTTTGTTTTCAAGGGCCAGTTCTTGCACCCGCAGTTGCTTGTCCAAGCCCATGGGTTGCAACGCGCCTGCGTCAATCCCCGAGTCCGACACGTTCACCATGCAGCGCACACCACTGACCACACCAATGCCCGCGATCACACCACCACCGGGCACGCTCTTGGCCAGGTCTTTCTGGTCCAAACCCAAACCGGCCAAGGTGGACAACTCGAGAAACGGTGTGCCGGGGTCGAGCAACAAAGACAAGCGTTCACGCGGCAACAGTTGTTGGCGTTTGTCAAAGCGCGGTTTCGAGGCCGCCGACTTTTGCACCGTGCGCTCTTCAAAGGCCCGCACTTGTGAAAGCAAGTCAAGCATGCCTTGGCGGTTGGCTTGAAAACTGTCGCTGTGAACAGAGAGTGCAGAGTCGAGTTGGGCCATGGTGTCTGTGAGGTGAATGCGCCAGCCTACGCCGGTGTGATGCGGCTGTCTTGCGCCGACTGGCTGAGCCGCAAGCGGCACTTGGGCAACAAGAAAGCGGGTTGGTAGGACAGCTTGGTTTGGCGCAAGTTTGGTAGCCCCAAGTCTTGTTCGAAATTCAGCCATTGCAAGTCGGGCGTGGCCAAACACACCTGTTGAAACATGTGCTGGTAAATGCCCTTCAAGTGGTCCATGCCTTTGGCAAAGCGCATCACCCACACACCAGGCGCCAAGGTTTCGGCCAACACAAAACCCGCAGGCTTGCCATTGGCAAAAAACATCAAGCCGTGCAATCCCAACAATTCAGCGTGTTGCAAAGCTTCTAGACAAGGTTGTTCGTCGGCGTCGCCAGAAGGCTTGCCTTTGGCCCGCATCCAATCGGCCAACACGGTTTGCGCCTCTTTCGCCATGTCGGTTGAATAAGCCATTGAAGTGACCTCCACGCTGTCCAACAACTGGCGAACCAGGTTGCGTTTCTTGTTCAACAGGCTGCCGGCGTAATGCCTGAAGTTGTCGGCCGGGTACACGTAGTCGGCATCGGCTTCTGCGGCATGCCATGCAAAGTTGTCGGTTGAGAAGTGTTGCATCTGTTCTTTCGCCAACGGAAACAACATGGTTTGCTTATCTTGCAAGAAGTGGTGCAACACGCTGTGCGGGGCTTGGCACACATCAAACAGCGGCAGCACATAAGCTTGGCCGTCATAAGCCACGCCGTGCAAACACGGCCAGTCACCGCTTTGAAATTCATAGCGGTGCGCTTGGCGAAACAAATAGAAATTGGCGAAGCTGTAGTCCGACAAACTGTGTGCGCCCTCGCCGCGCTTGAAGCGGCCCAAGGCTTGGCTGATCGCGTCTTGGTGCTGCAAAGACAAGGGCTCGCGCATGGCTAGACCCGCACACCCGCCATCGGCCCATCTGCGGGTGGCCCTGCAAAACACTGCGCCATCAGCAGCCAACGCTGCACATCCTCGCCCACGCAGTGCAAACCGGTGTCCTTCAAATGTCGGCGTTGCGTCACCAGCAAACAAAAATCTTCGGCACTGCCGTGCACAACATGGCTGCTTGAAGATTCATTCCATTGCCATGTGTCGCCATCGGGCGCGGTCAACACCACATGTGGCAACACCTCGGGCACCGGCAATTGGCGGTTCACAAAGGTCCACTTGAAGGTGGTCACGCCCAAGTGCGCGATGTGTTTCAAGCGGTGCGATGCAGGCCGCTGGCGCTTGACCCCATCCCATACGTCTTGGCCATGCGCCCAGGTTTCCATCAAGCGGGCCGAGGCAAACGACCGCGCACTCATGGGCGGGCCGTACCAAGGCAAGCGGTCTTTGGCGTCGTGGGTCAGCAAGGCTTTCACCAAGGCTTGGTGCAAGTCGCGCCAATGCGCCAACAGCGCGGGGCCATCCAGATGCGCATAGCGTTCGCGGGCGATGGCGCTGATGTGTTCACCGGCATACAAGCGTTTGGCCAAGGGCAAGGCGGCTTGGTTGAAGCTGTCTTCATCGGTGGCCGATTGCAAACCGGTTTCATCGAAATAACACAGGTGCGCGATTTCATCCCAGGCACTCCACGCATGAAATGCTGTGGGCTGCTGCCACGCTTCGGGCGAGAGCGTGTCGCACAGCGCAGCGAGTGCTTGGTATTCATCCAGCAGGTCTTGGCCAATGCTTTGCATCTTGTCCCTTGGTTCAAATGCCCAGCTGTCGTGCAGCCAGGTCCTTCATGATTTCTTCCGAGCCGCCGCCAATCATCATCACCTTGACTTCGCGGTAAATGCGTTCGCTGCGGGTGCCGCGCATATAGCCCATGCCGCCCAAAATTTGCAACGCTTGGTCGGCACAAAACTGCATGGCTTGCGTGGCCAAGACCTTGGCCATGGCGATCCGCGCCACCAACTGCGCCGGGTCACCCAACTGGTGTTCGATGCGGTAGGCCAACTCGTGCACCGTGCTGCGTGCCGTGTCGATGCGCATTTGCATGTCCATCAATTTGTGCCGCACCACTTGGCGCTCGGACAGCGCTTGGCCGAATGTGTGGCGTTGCCGCGCCCAGTCCAGTGCCTCTTCCAAACACACTTGGGCAAAGCCATAGGCCTGGGCCGCCATGAACAAACGCTCGTTGTTGAAGTTGGCCATGATGAGTTTGAAACCGTGGTGCTCTTCACCCACCAAATGCGACACCGGCACGCGGCAGTTTTCAAAACGCAGGTGCGCGGTGTCCGAACACCACCAACCCATTTTTTTCAAGGGGCTGCGGTGCAAGCCCGGTGTGTCGCCTTCCAGCACCAACAAAGAAATGCCGTTCGCGCCTTGGCTGTTGGTGTCGGTGCGCACGGCAATGGTGATGAAGTCGGCCCGCATGCCACTGGTGATGAAGGTTTTTTCGCCGTTGACGAGGTAGTGATCGCCCTCTCGCACCGCCGTGGTTTGGAGTGCGGCCACATCCGAGCCGCCGCCGGGTTCGGTGATGGCCAAAGCCGCCACCTTGTCGCCCTTCAAGACACTGGGCAACACGCGTTGTTTCAAGGCATGAGAGCCCGCCACGGCGATGGGTGGCAAGCCAATCGTGTGCGAGTTCAACGAGGCTTGCACACCGCCGCTGCCGCAGCGGGCGTATTCCTCGGCCAAGATGATTTTGTGAAACACATCGCCCGGTGTGCCACCAAATTCTTCGGCAAAACCCACGCCGGAGGCGCCCATGTCGGCGGCCTTTTTGTACAGCGACAGCGGAAAAGTTTCGGCCTCGTCCCAGTCGTTCACAAAGGGCGTGATTTCACGCGCCACGAAGCTGCGCAGTGAAGCGCGAAACGCTTCGTGCTCAGGCGAAAAATAATGTGAGAGGGGTGGGAGTTCGGGCAGGCTCATGGTGTCTTGGTGGCAAGACCCAAGGCTACACAAACAAAGGGGCGCTTGGCTTGTGCTTATTGGCTGATTCCTGGGGCCAGCAGAGGGGGTTTTCCCTGAGTCAAACGGCTTGAACCTCGTTTCACTTCACAGAGTCAAGACAGGATTTTTGAGCTTCAGTGGAATAAATTTTGAAACATGGCGCCTTTTGATTTTTGACTTGTGCCAAGCACAAATGCTTGTAATCATTTTCACCAATCAAGTAGCAAAAGAATTTCTCTTTGTTTTCTTTGGCGTAACAAAAATTCTTTTTATCTTTGTCTTGGATAGGCTTGCATTGTTCATCATTGGCCTGCGCCAGCGACATGAAAAAAACCATCAAGATCACACCATATTTCATTGCTTGTCCTCTCACGCGGAACTCCAAGTTATCACGTCATGAAGTGAAGGCATTCTAATGATGCACTTTGGACGCATTCATGGCGGGGCCGTTCATGTCAGACAAAACCCGCCGACATGGATTGAAAGCCATGAGTGCTATGGTTTTGCAACCCTGAAGTTACTCCACCGTCACACTCTTGGCCAAATTCCTCGGCTTGTCCACGTCCGTGCCCCGAGCACAGGCCGTGTGATAGGCCAACAACTGCAAGGGCACCACATGCAGAATGGGTGACAGCACGCCGTAGTGTTCCGGCATGCGAATCACATTCACGCCTTCGCTGTTTTCAATTTTCGTGTCGCCATCGGCCAGCACATACAGCACACCGCCACGGGCACGCACTTCTTGCATATTGCTTTTGAGTTTTTCCAGCAGGCTGTCATTGGGGGCCACGGTCACCACCGGCATGGCACTCGTCACCAGCGCCAAAGGGCCGTGCTTGAGCTCGCCTGCGGCGTAAGCCTCGGCGTGGATGTAGGTGATTTCTTTCAGCTTCAAAGCGCCTTCCAGCGCAATGGGGTAATGCGTACCGCGCCCCAAGAACAAAGCGTTTTCTTTGGACGCAAAATCTTGCGACCAGGCGATGAGTTGCGGCTCCAAGGCCAGCACCGCTTGCAAGGCCGCGGGCAGGTGCCGCATGTCTTTGATGTGCAGGGTTTCGGCCTCGGCGCTCAAATGGCCTTTGACTTGCGCCAGCGCCAGGGTCAGCAAAAACAAGCCGGCCAACTGGGTGGTGAAGGCTTTGGTCGAGGCCACGCCAATTTCGGTGCCGGCGCGGGTCACGTAAGCCAGTTCGCATTCGCGCACCATGGCGCTGGTAGCCACATTGCAAATCGTCAAGGTGTGTTTCAGCCCCAAGCCTTGGGCATGGCGCAGCGCGGCCAAGGTGTCGGCGGTTTCGCCGCTTTGGGTGATGGTGACCACCAAGGTGCGCGGGTTGGGCACGGAGTCGCGGTAGCGGTACTCGCTGGCAATTTCCACTTGGCAAGGCAGTTTGGCAATCGCCTCGATCCAATACTTGGCGACGCAGCCGCTGTAATAGCTGGTGCCACAGGCCAAGATGAGCACGTTGTCGATGGCCTTGAACACGCTGTGCGCACTCTGACCAAACAGTTCGGGCGTGATGCCTTCCACGCCTTCAAGCGTGTCGGCAATGGCCCGTGGTTGCTCGAAAATTTCTTTTTGCATGTAGTGGCGGTAGGGACCCAAGTCGGCGGCACCGCTGTGCGCTTGCACGGTTTTCACCTCGCGGCTGACAGGCTGGTGTTGGCGGTCTTGCACCGCATACTTGCCCAGCTGAATATCCACCACATCGCCTTCTTCCAAATACACAATTTTGTCGGTGACCCCGGCCAAGGCCATGGCATCGCTGGCCAAAAAGGTTTCGCCCTGGCCCACACCCAAGATGAGTGGCGAGCCTGCGCGAGCGCCCACCACACGCTGCGGTTCGTCTTTGTGAAACACGGCTATTGCATACGCGCCATGCAGTTGCAACACCGCAGCCTTGACGGCCTCGAACACGTCGCCGTTGTAGAGGCTGTCCACCAAATGGGCAATCACCTCGGTGTCGGTTTGGCTGCTGAACACATAGCCCTTGGCTTGCAGCGCAGCACGCAGCTCGTCGTGGTTTTCAATGATGCCGTTGTGCACCAAGGCCACGCGGCCCGGTTGGCTGGCGTCACCTTTGCCATGGCTGAAATGCGGGTGCGCGTTGTGCACCGCTGGTGCGCCATGCGTGGCCCAGCGGGTGTGGGCGATGCCGGTGCCACCTTCCACATGGTCGGTCTGGATTTGTGCCATCAACTCGGACACCCGTGCTGTGCTGCGGGCGCGTTGCAAACCGCCTGTTCCGCCATTCAAGCTGGCCGCATGCACTGCCACACCGCAAGAGTCGTAGCCCCGGTACTCGAGGCGCTGCAAGCCTTGCACAAGAATGGGGACGATGTTGCGGCCTGATACCGCGGCGACGATGCCACACATGTGCTGTTCCTTATTTTTTGTTTTTGACCGGGCGTTGGTAATTGGCCATGCTGGTTTGCTTGCCACGGGCCACGGTCAGCGCACCGGGCTCGGTGCTTTTGGTGATGATGGAGCCTGCGCCCACGGTGCCGCCCGCGCCAATGGTGACCGGGGCCACCAAGACGCTGTTGCTGCCAATGTGCACATCGGCTTCGATGATGGTGCGGTGTTTGTTGGCGCCGTCGTAGTTGGCGGTGATGGTGCCAGCACCATAGTTGACGCGCTCGCCCACGGTGGCGTCACCCACATACGCCAAGTGGTTGGCTTTGGCGCCCTTGGCCAACGTGGAATTTTTCACTTCCACAAAGTTGCCAATGTGAACCTCGGCTGCCAAGACTGCACCCGGGCGCAGGCGTGCAAAAGGTCCCACCGAGGCACCCTCGCCCACCGTCACACCCAGTTTCTCGCCATCGATGTGGGTGAACGCATGAATCACCGCACCGGCTTGAATGCTGCAATTGGCAATGAAGCAGTTGGGGCCAATGCGCACCCCATCACCCACATGCACCTCGCCTTCAAACACGCAGTTCACATCAATCTCGACATCTTGACCACAGCTCAGGGTGCCGCGCACATCAAACCGTGCAGGGTCAGCCAATCGCACACCTTCATTCATGAAGCGCTGCGCTTGCAGGTGTTGGTAAGCGCGTTCCAACGAGGCCAGTTGCACAGGGGTATTCACGCCTTCGACTTGCCACGCTTGACTGATGCAATGCGCTTGCACGGTGCAACCATCGGCCACCGCGAACTTCACCACATCGGTCAGGTAGTACTCTTGTTGGGCGTTCTGGTTGTCCAAGCGAGCCAACCAGCCACGCAACAAACGCGTGGGCACGGCCATGATGCCGCTGTAAATTTCTTGAATCAGGCGTTGCTCGGGTGTGGCGTCTTTTTCTTCGACGATGGCTTGCACCACGCCTTGGGCATTGCGCACCAAGCGGCCGTAGCCCGTGGGCGAATTGGTTTGCAAACTCAACAAGGCCACATGTTGGCCATCGCAAACACTGAGCAAGGCTTGCAAGGTGTCGGCTTGAATCAGGGGCACGTCACCTGACAGCACCAAGGTGATGCCGTCATCAGACAACACCGGCACGGCTTGTTGCATGGCGTGGCCGGTGCCCAACTGCGGCATTTGACGCACACATTGCAAACCGGTTTGCGCTTGCAAGCTGGCTTCCACTTCTTCGGCACCATGCCCGGTGATGACCACCACCCGACGGGCTTCAATGGCTGAAGCCGTGTCAATCACATGCTGCAACAAAGCCCTGCCACCCAAACGGTGAAGAACTTTAGGCATACTGCTTTTCATGCGGGTGCCTTTGCCCGCTGCCATCACCACCACATCCACCAGTGCCATGAACTTGATTCCTTCTTTTGATCAGATTATCAGTCAGCGTGGCTGGGTCGGGCGGCGGCTGGGCTGGTGCTTGGCGTTGGGCCTGACAGCCTGCTTGAGCGCTTGCAGCTTGGTGGTCACAGGCTACAACAATGCCCCGCAATTGTTGATGCTCACTTGGATGGACCCGCACCTGGACTTGACCACCGCGCAAAGCCGCCAAACCAAGGCCGACCTGACGCAAGTGCTGGCCTGGCATCGGCAACACCAGTTGCCTCTGTATGCCGATTGGCTGGTGCGCATGCAGCAAATTGCGCCACACCAGGTCAGTGCAGCACAGGTTTGTCGCATTGCCGACGAGATACGCGACAGCCTGACGCCACTGGCGACGCAATTGGAAACGCCGCTCATCAAGTTGGCCCTGAGCCTGCAACCCGAGCAGCTTGAGACTTTGAAGTTGCGATATACCAAAGACAACAAAGCTTGGCGCAAAGATTGGAAGCTGGATGGGAGCAGCCAAGAACAATTGGACGTGCAAGCCGAAAAAGGCCAAGAGAATGCTGAGCGTCTCTACGGCACGATCAACAAATCGCAGCGCGCCCAGTTGCGAGCCTTGGCGCAGTCATCGGGCTTTGACGGCGAAAAAAACTATGCCGAACGTCTTCGCCAACAAGCAGATAGTCTTCAAACCTTGCAGGCGGTCATGCAAGGGTCACAAGCTTCGAGTCAAGCGCAACAAACTGTGCATGAGTGGCTCCAACGCAGTCTCCATACGCCAGATGAGAGCTATGCCTTGTATTTGATAAAGCGGCAAGTATTGAACTGCGAAGCCGCCGCACAGTTTCACAACAGCACCTCGGCAGAACAACGTGCCCATGCGCTGAAGGTACTCAAAGGCTATGAAGCCGATGTGCGCACCTTGATGCGCTCGGCCTCTTAGCGCTCAAGACTGCAACGAGGCCCACATCTCTTTGTCGCGCTGGGCCGTCCAGATGCGCGGGTTGCGGATGCCTTGCGCTTCGTCGTAGGCGCGACTCACATCAAAAGGCAAGCAGTGTTCGTAGATGAACACTTGGCCAAACACCGGGTCCATGTGTTGGCGCGTATGGGCCATGGCGGCTTTCAAATCCATTTTTTGCGCCACCGCTTCTTGGCCGCACTTGAACAAGGTTTCCACCCACAGCTTGGTGTAGTCCAAGGCTTTGTTCACGTCAGCATGGCCTTGCATGGCCTCGCCGCGTCCGGGCACGATGGCCTCGGCGTTCAAGGACCGCAAGGCTTCCAAGGTGGCGGGCCATTCGGCCAAATGCGCATCACCGGTGTAAACACCAGCTTGGTACTCCACCAAGTCGCCACTGAACAACACTTTTTCGGCCTCCACCCAGGCGATGGTGTCGCCGCTGGTGTGGCCAGCACCTGGGTGCCAAATCTCCACTTTCACTCCGCCTAAATCGATAGACAAACTGCCTTGGCGACCGGGCTGGCCATCCCCCACCACCATGGTTGGCCAGGTGAGACCCGGCACGCTGTCGGCGCCCCGGAACAAGCGCGGGAAACGGTCCATCTCGCTTTGCATGTCTTCGGCACCGCGCTCGACGATCAGGTCGTAGGTGCCCTTGCTGGCGATGATTTCGGTGGCACCTTCGGCCACATAGGCGCTGGCCCCCAGCACACGCACCGCGTGGTAGTGGGTGAGCAACACGTATTTGATGGGTTTGTCACTGACACTGCGGATCTTGGCGATCAAATCTTGCGCCATCAATGGTGTGGCGGTGGCGTCACTCACCAAAATGAATTTGTCGCCAATGATCACGCCCGAGTTGGGGTCGCCTTCAGCGGTGTAGGCCCAGCAATGGGGGCTGAGTTGGGTGAAGCTGATGGTTTTGTCGCTCAGGTCGTTTTGGCTGGCGAAGGACTTGGCTTGTGACATGGTGACCCTTGGTGGCTGTGATGAATAACCGGGTCATCATAAGCAATCAACCCTGTCGCAGTTTCAATAGCCTGCTGTGGGCCACACCACACCGTTTTCATTCAACAAAGCATCCAAGGGCACATCGTGTGCTTCGGGCAAGAAGTCGGGCAAAAACCCCGAGGTGAAACCCAGGCCCACGGTATAGGGCTGGGGTTGCAAGGCCGCCAGGGTGCGGTCGTAAAAGCCGCCGCCATAACCCAAGCGGTAGCCGCCTGGCCCGTAACCCACACAGGGCACAAACAACAGCGTGGGCACCACCACTTCGGTGTCTTTGGGTTTGGGGATGTTGTAGGCGTCTTCTTCCATGTCGCAACCGGGGTACCAAGCATGGAAGTTCAAGGTTTTGGTGAGCTTGTCTACCACCGGCAAGCCAATGCGGCGCAGCACCGGGTCGTCAAGCAACTCGCCATCTTCCTTCCAACGGTGCAAGGCCGGCAAGGGATCGAATTCACCTTTGATGGGCCAATAAGCACCTATAACGATGTCTTTGCGGTCGAACAACCAGATGCGCAACAGGCGTTGTAAAGCTTCAGCGCGCTCTAAACGATCGGGCAAATCCAAGCGTTCTTGAATGAGTTGTTGTCTCAGGGCTTTTTTGTCCATGGGAGAATGTGCCGCATATGTGGAGTCTCTCGATTGTGTCATGGTCACCTTTCTAACCCGTCGCAGCTTGGCTGCATGGCTTTTATGCAGCGTGATGGGTGCCCAGGCCGCACCCGCACCCGGCACCGCCAACACTGACAAAGCCGATGCCGTGTTGCTCGACATGGCCAATGCCTTTCAAAAAAACGACCGCAGAAAACTCAGCCAACTGCTGCCACAAGCACGCGGCCATGCGCTTGAAGCTTGGGCTGCTTTTTGGGAAATGCGGGTGCGCTTGGGAGACGCCTCAGACACCGAGGTGAAAGAATTTTTGAATCGTTACAGCGGCACTTACCAAGAAGACCGCATGCGCACCGATTGGTTGCTGGTGTTGGGGCAACGCGAAGAATGGACGCAGTTTGAACGCGAATACGCGCTCTACCGCATGCATGACGACAAGGAAGTCGAGTGCTACGCCGCATGGTTAGAAGCCAGCAAAAAGAAATACGTGGGCACCAGCGTCTTGGAAGAACAGATCCGCAAAACCTGGTTGGCGCAACGCCAGGCCGATGACGGTTGCACCTATGCCATGGAGCAGTTGTTGTTGGCCAACCAAGTGAATGCGCAAGACATTTGGCACAAAGCGCGTTTGATGGTCGAGTTCAACCGCAAAGCCGCAGCCCGCGATGCCCTGCGCATGGTTTCAGGCAAAAACCTGTCGCCGCTGGATGAACTGATGAACAACCCGGCCAAGTTCTTGGCTGCACGGGCTCAGGCCATGGGCAAAGAATCGTCCGAGTGGATGAGCTTGGCCCTAGTGAAAATGGCCGCCAACGACCATGACCTGGCTGTGCGTCAAATGAACGGCAAAGCGGGTGAGCTGCTGAGCAAAGAACAACGGCATTGGGTCTGGGGTGTGATTGGCCGGCAAGCGGCGATGAAACTCGACAACGAAGCACTGGATTACTTTGCCAAGGCCGGACCCGGCAACGGCCTGACCGATGAGATGCTGGCTTGGAAAGTGCGGGCCGCATTGCGCACTGAAGACAAACCGCTGTGGTCGCTGGTCTTGACCACCATTGAAGCCATGAGTGCAACGGCTCAAAAAGAACCGGCTTGGGTGTACTGGCATGCCCGCGCCACCTTGGCGCAAGCCAATTTATCCGCTGCGGCCAAAACCCAAGCCCAAGCGGCCTTGCAAAGCATTGCAGGCTACCAAGGTTTTTACGAGCAACTGGCCGAAGAAGAGTTGGGCCGCAAGATCAGTTTGCCGCCGCGACCCACACCCGTCACGGTGCTGGAGATGAACACCATCAAGCAAAACCCAAGCTTGCAACGTGCCCTGCTGGCGATTCGCATTGGTTTGCGCCAAGACGGTGTGAAGGAATGGAACTACGGCACCTCCTTGGTGGATGGCCAAGGTCAAAAAGGTCGCATGACCGACCGCGAAAAATTGGCGGCAGCGCAATGGGCTTGCGATGAACAAGTCTGGGACCGCTGCATCAACACCAGCGAACGCACCGCTTTGCCCGAGATGACGCACCGCTTTCCCACGCCTTTCAAAGACGAGGTGTTGGCCCGCAGCAAAGCGATCAACATCGATCCCGCTTATGTCTATGGCTTGATCCGACAAGAAAGCCGGTTCATTTTGGATGCACGCTCCAGTGTGGGCGCATCTGGCTTGATGCAAATCATGCCTGGCACCGCCAAGTGGACGGCGAAAAAAATCGGCTTGAAAGGCTTCACCATCGAACAACTGCACCAGCGCGAAACCAACATCGCGATTGGCACGGCGTATTTGAAATTGGTACTGGACAATTTCCAAGGCTCGATGCCCATGGCCGCAGCGGCCTATAACGCCGGTCCGAGTCGATCACGCAAATGGCGCAATGGTCCAGTCCTTGAAGGTGCCATTTGGGCCGAGTGCGTGCCCTTCACTGAAACCCGCGACTATGTGAAAAAAGTCTTGTCCAACACCACCTTGTATGCGGCCATGCTGAGTGGTGAGCCGCAGTCTTTGAAAGCACGCTTGGGCAAGATCGGCCCGCGTGACAGCAACGAACCGGCCGAAGACCCCGACTTGCCTTGAAGCCTTTAAGCCGTTTCGTCTTGGCTTTGCTGCAAGGACCACATGTGGGCATAGCGCCCCTGGGCGGCCAGCAATTCAGCATGGGTACCGCGCTCAATCACATGGCCTTGGTCGAGCACCATGATTTCATGGGCATCGACCACCGTGGACAAACGGTGGGCAATCACGAGTGTGGTTTTGTTGTGGGCCGCGTCGCGCAGTTCGGCTTGAATGGCGCGTTCGTTTGTGCTGTCCAGCGCCGAAGTGGCTTCGTCAAAAATCAAGATGGACGGGTTCTTGAGCAAGGTGCGGGCAATCGCCACGCGCTGCTTCTCGCCGCCTGACAACTTCAAGCCGCGCTCGCCCACCATGGTCTCGTAGCCTTGTGGTGTGGAAGCGATGAAGTCGTGAATACGCGCAGACTTGGCTGCTTCTTCCACCTGTTCTTTGGAGGCAGAAGTTTGTCCATAGGCGATGTTGTAGTACACCGTGTCATTGAACAACACCGTGTCTTGCGGCACGATGCCAATGGCGCGACGCACGCTGTCTTGGGTCAGTTGTTTGATCTCGTGCCCGTCAATGCGAATTGCGCCTTGCTGCACATCGTAGAAACGAAACAGCAAGCGGGCCAAGGTGGATTTGCCTGAACCTGAAGGGCCCACCACGGCGACGGTTTTGCCAGCAGGAATGGTCAAGCTGATGCCGTGCAAGATGGGGCGGTCGGGTTCGTAGGCAAAAAACACGTTTTCAAAGCGCACTTCAGGGGGTTGCTGCAACTGCAACACTTGGGCTGTGGGCAGGTCCGCTACTTCGCGCTGTTTTTCAAGCAACTGGAACATGCGCTCCAAGTCGGTCAGGCTTTGCTTGATTTCGCGGTAAATCACGCCCAAGAAATTCAAGGGAATGTAGAGCTGGATCATGAAGGCATTGATCATGACCAAGTCGCCCAAGGTCATGCGCCCTTCCACCACGCCTTGGGTGGCACGCCACAACATGCCCACCAAGGCAATGGCAATGATGAGTTGCTGGCCAATGTTCAAGGCACTCAAAGAATTTTGCGCCTTGATGCGGGCTTTGCGCAGTTTGTTCAGGTTCTCGTCGTAACGCTGTGCTTCGAAGGCTTCATTGCCAAAGTACTTCACCGTTTCGTAATTCAACAAAGAGTCGATGGCGCGGGTGTGGGCGCTGGAATCGAACTCATTGACTTGCTTGCGAAATTTGGTGCGCCACTCGGTGATGGTGACGGTGAAATAGATGTAGGTGGCCAAAGCCATGAGCGTGATGATGGCGTACCACTTGTCAAACTTCACGCCCAAGATGCTGAGGACCAACACCACTTCAATCAGGGTGGGCACGATGCTGTAGAGCGAATACGCAATCAAGGATTCAATGCCACGCACACCGCGCTCAATATCGCGGCTCATGCCCCCGGTTTGCCGCTCCAGGTGAAACCGCAAACTCAGTCTGTGCAAATGCTCAAACGTTTCCAAGGCAATGCGTCGGGCTGCGCCTTGGGTGGCTTCGGCAAATACCAGTTCGCGAAATTCGGTGAAGGCCGACACGGACAAGCGCAGCAAGCCATAGGCAACCAACAAGGCCACGGGCACCACCAAGACCGCTTGGGCCACGGTGGGCTGCGGGGTCATGCTGTCGATCAATTCTTTGAGCAGCAAGGGCACGCCCACGTTGGCGAGTTTGGCCCCCACCATGAAGGACAACGCAGCCATGACGCGCCATTTGTATTCCCACAAATAGGGGAACAAACGCTTGAGGGTGTGCCAATCGGATTCATCCTCCAGCGAGATGGTGCTGGAGGGAATGCGGGGATAACTAGAGCCGGGATGACGCATGACGCACAATAGGGATGACTTCAACAACGTCCATTGTGCCTGTGACCCACCCCACCGACTCTCGTACCACCACAACCACCCTGCCCACCGATGCGGAATTGGTGCTCAAGGTGATTCCCATGCCCGCCGACTGCAATGCCAACGGCGATATTTTTGGCGGCTGGGTCATGGCCCAGGTGGACTTGGCAGGCGCCGTGTTGCCCGCCCGCTATGTCCAAGGCCGCATCGCTACGGTGGCAGTGAACGAGTTTGTCTTCAAGCAACCGGTGAAGGTGGGCGACATCTTGAGTTTTTTCAGCCGCATCGCCCGCATTGGCAACACCTCCATCACGGTCACGGTGGAAGTGTTTGCCGAACGCATCAGGCAACAAGGCAGCTACTTGAAGGTGACCCAGGCCAATGTCACCTATGTGGCGATTGACGACAACGGCCAACCCAAAACCATTGAGCGCAAAGCGTCAGCTGCTTGACACAGGTTTGCGTTTGCCCAAGAACGCACTGAACGCTTCAATCGCCGCTGGCTCTTTGAGCATGCGGCCAAATGAAACAGCCTCTTCTTGAATGCGGGCCAGCACAGCCGGTGTTTGCGCTGATTTCATCAAGCGCTTGGTTTCCATCAAGGACGACAAAGGTTTGGTGGCCATTTTGCGGGCCTGCAATTGTGCATACGCATTGACTTCGGTGGGTGGCAACACCCGGCTGATCAAGCCCATCTCTAAAGCGGCTTCCACCAAGAAGGGCTCGCCCAACAACAAGGCTTCGGCAGCGCGTTGGTAGCCCATGAGTTGTGGGGCCAACAAACTCGAACCCGCTTCGGGGCACAAACCCAAATTCACAAAGGGCATGGAAAACGCCGCGTTGTCACCCGCATACACCAAGTCGCAATGGAACAGCATGGTGGTACCCACGCCCACCGCTGGACCACACACGGAGGCCAACAAGGGTTTGGGAAAGACGGCAATGCCTTTGAGAAATCGAAACACCGCCGAGGCTTCGGTGGCTGGCGGTTGCTGCAAAAAATCAGCAATGTCGTTGCCCGCACTGAACACGGTTTCATGGCCTTGCACCAGCACCACTTTCACCTCGGTGTTGTCCGTCGCCATTTGCAGTGCATCGGCCAGCGCGGCATACATGCTGGCATTGAGCGAGTTCTTTTTGTCCACCCGGTTCAAGGTCAGGGTGAGGACACCGCTTTCTTGGTTTTGAAGAATGCCAGTCATGAGTGTTTTCCTTTGATTACTGCACACGCAACCAAATTTGGGTGCGGTAGAGGGGGCCAATGTAGCCACGCATCTTCATTTTTTTGCCGCCTTCAATGGGCTCTAATTCAACGGTGTAAATCTTGCCTTTGCCTGGGTCGAGGATCTTGCCACCACCGCCCCAAATGGGTTTGCTGCCTTCTTGCTTGACACCGCGAATGATTTCCATGCCGATGATGGGTTGGTCCTTGCGGTCATCCTTGCACAAGTCGCAATGGGTTTTGGCTTTCGGATCATCCACCAAAGATTTGCCGACCACACCAGTGAGGACACCGTTGTTTTCAGTGATGGTGACTTCGCCTTTGGGCTTGTTGGTTTCGTCGTCAATCGTGTGCCAAACGCCAACGGGCGTCATTTGGGCAAAGGCTTGCATGCTCAAAAAACAAAGGCTGCTTAATAGTATTTTTCTCATGTCAAGTCTCCAATTGGTTGAAAAGTGTTGGGTCAATTTCAGTGAAAAACGTCGGCAGTGTCCATCAAGACTTCACTGCCAGCACGCGCGGTTTGCATCAAAGATGCAGTTTCAGGGAACAACTTGGCGAAATAAAAACGTGCAGTTTGCACCTTGGCTTTGTAATACGGATCATTGTGCCCTTGCGCAATTTTTTGCAAAGCCACTTGCGCCATGCGGGCCCAAAAATAACCGAAAACCAAATGGCCTGCAACTCGCAAATAGTCCACGGCAGCAGCACCCACTTCATCGGCATTGCTCAGGGCCTTCATGCCAATTTCGCCGGTGAACGCGGTCATTTGGCCGCCCAATTTGGTCAAGGGTTGCAGGAAAGGGGCCATGTCTTCGTTGTCTGCCTCAGCAGCGGCCAACTCGGCAATCAGCTTGCCAAATTTTTTCAAGCTGCTTCCTTGGTTGCCCAAGACTTTGCGCCCCAGCAAGTCCAAGCTTTGGATGGTGTTGGTGCCCTCGTAAATCATGTTGATGCGGGCATCGCGCACATACTGCTCCATGCCCCATTCGCGGATGAAGCCATGGCCACCCAAGACCTGCAAACACGATGAGGTAGCCGTCCAGGCGTTGTCGGTGATGAAGGCCTTCACGATGGGCGTGAGCAAAGCCACCATTTCGGCGGCGTCTTTGCGCACTTGTTCCTCGGGATGGTTGAGCTCTTGGTCAATCAGCAATGCACAGTACAAGCTGAGTGCGCGCCCGCCTTCAGCGTAGGCCTTGGCGGTGAGCAGCATTTTGCGCACATCCGGGTGCACCAAGATACTGTCGGCTGCTTTGTCGGGGCTTTTCACGCCAGACAAACTGCGAGATTGAATCCGCTCTTTGGCATAGGCCAACGCATTTTGGTAGGCCACTTCGGTGAGGCCCAGAGACTGCATGCCCACACCAATGCGAGCCGCATTCATCATCACAAACATGGCAGCCAAGCCTTTGTTGGGTTGTCCCACCATGGTGCCCACGGCGTCTTCCAACATCATTTGACAGGTGGCATTGCCGTGGATGCCCATCTTGTGCTCCAAGCCGCCGCAATGGATGCCATTGCGCTCACCCAAACTGCCATCGGCGTTCACCATGAACTTGGGCACCACAAACAAACTGATGCCTTTGCTGCCTGCGGGCGCATCAGGCAATCGGGCCAACACCAAGTGGATGATGTTTTCAACCAGATCGTGTTCGCCCGCGCTGATGAAAATTTTGGCGCCGGTGATTTTGTAGCTGCCATCGGCTTGCGGCTCGGCCTTGGTGCGCAACAAGCCCAAGTCGGTGCCGCAATGGGCTTCGGTCAGGCACATGGTGCCAGTCCACTCGCCGCTGGTGATCTTGGGCAAATACATTTGCTTTTGCGCCTCCGAACCATGCGCATGCAAGCATTCATAAGCACCATGGGTCAGGCCCGGGTACATGGTCCAGGCTTGGTTGGCGCTGTTGAGCATTTCATAAAAACATTGGTTCACCACCAGCGGCAAGCCTTGACCACCATAAGCTGGGTCGCAACTCAACGCCGTCCAACCGCCCGCCACAAACTGTGCATAGGCCTGCTTGAAACCATCGGGTGTTTTGACTTCATGGGTGCTTTGATTCAGCTGGCAACCTTGTTGGTCGCCAATCGCATTCAAGGGCAGCAGCACTTCTGCTGCAAATTTACCGCCCTCTTCCAACACCGCCGCAATCGTGTCGGCGTCCATGTCGGCGTGGGCTGGCAAGGCTTTCAAAGTTTCGGGAACATGCAACACCTCGTTCATGATGAACTGCATGTCGCGCAAGGGTGGGGTGTAAATAGCCATGGTGATGTTCCTAGGTGAGTGACGCGCCATTGCGCAAGAGCAACTGCTCAAACCCTTGCTTGGTGCGGGCAAGACTTTTGGTGGATTTCAAAAAACGGGCTTCGTAATGCAGCGCCAAAATCAGGCCATGGATTTCAAAGCACATTTGGGAGGCATCGGTATCGAGCGCCAAATGCTGTTCATCGCGGGCTTGCACCACCGAGCGATGCACCGCGGCCAACCAGGTTTTGACCGAACTGGCCAAGGCATCGCGCACCGGGCCAGGACGGTCGTCGAATTCGGCTGCGCCACTGATGTACAAACAACCCGAGTCAATTTCTGCGCTGGTTCTTTGCATCCAGTTTTGAAACAAATGACGCAAGCGCGGCAGCCCACGTGGGTGTTGCAAAGCGGGCTCGAACACCTCCAACTCAAACCGCTGGTGGTATTCACGAATCACCGAAATTTGCAATTCTTCACGCGAACCAAAATGCGCGAAGACGCCCGACTTGCTCATTTGCATGACCTCGGCCAAGGCACCAATGCTCAAACCTTCCAAGCCAATTTGGGTGGCCAAGCCCAACGCCGCATCCACAATCGCCGCCTTGGTTTGCTGGCCTTTGTGCATGCCGCGTTGCCGAGGTGTTTGACCCTCGGCTTCTGAAATGGGATGGATGTTGGAGCTCACGGGGTTTCCAAAAAAGAACGACCGTGCTATTTTGCACGATTTTGGCTCCCCTAAACTTTGGGGATGACATCCACCCGCATCTTGGCGATTCGCCACGGAGAAACCCCATGGAATGTGGACACCCGCATCCAAGGCCACACCGACATCGGCTTGAATGAAGAAGGCCAGTGGCAAGCCCAGCAACTGGCCAAGGCCTTGGCCGCTGAAGACATTGATG
>CANFOQ010000038.1 GCA_947448745.1 Comamonadaceae bacterium | reverse complement strand
AGCCTTGCCGTGCTCGGGTGCAGGCCACAAACCACGCGGACGCCACAGCATGATCACAATCATGGCCAAGGCAATCAGCAACTGGCGCAAGATGGCCGCATCCAAGCGTCCATCCGTCATCGCTTGCAACGGGCCGGCCACGTAGCGCAGCACCTCGGGCAAGGCCGACAGCAGCACCGCGCCCATGATGACGCCTGGCAAATGACCCAAGCCGCCCAGCACCACCATCGCCACGATCATCACCGACTCCATCAGGCTGAAGGACTCGGGCGACACAAAGCCTTGGAACGACGCAAACAACACGCCCGCCACACCACCGAAGGTGGCCCCCATGCCAAACGCCAACAGCTTCAAGTTGCGGGTGTTTATGCCCATGGCTTTGGCCGCAATCTCGTCTTCACGGATGGCCATCCAGGCGCGGCCAATGCGAGATGTTTGCATCCGATAGCACACCAGTGCACTGACCAACACCAACACCAAGAACAAGTAGTAGTACTGGGTGACGCCTGACAATTGCATGAAGCCCAAGTCCAACTTCTTGGACAAGGGATGTCCGAGCACCGTCATCGGGTCGATCTGACCCAATCCCTTGGGGCCATTGGTGATGTTCACCGGGTTGTCCAAGTTGTTCATGAAAACGCGGATGATTTCGCCGAAACCCAGGGTGACGATGGCCAGGTAGTCGCCGCGCAACTTCAAAGTAGGCGCCCCCAACAACACACCAAACAAACCGGCCAAGCCCGCACCGATGGGCA
Organism: Comamonadaceae bacterium; assembly: GCA_947448745.1. Taxonomy (GTDB): domain Bacteria; phylum Pseudomonadota; class Gammaproteobacteria; order Burkholderiales; family Burkholderiaceae_C; genus Limnohabitans. The sequence continues at coordinate 23,422 of CANFOQ010000038.1, read as the reverse complement.
CCACCGCCCACAAGGGCATGTGCAAACCTTCAGGGAACATCGCGGCGATCCAAGGGAAGGTATCGGTCAGGTGCGGCGAGGCCAACAAGCCAAACATGTAAGCACCCACCGCAAAGAAAGCCACGAAACCCAAATCCAGCAAGCCAGCGTAGCCCACCACGATGTTCAAGCCCAGCGCCAGCAAGACATACAGCAAAGCCATGTCGGCAATGCGCACCCAAGCGTTGCCCATGGACTGCAGCACCAAAGGCAGCACCAACAACGCCACCGCCATCAGCACATAACGCAGATTCAAATGTTGATTCGATGTACTCATGTTCATGCCCTGTCCGCCACCCGCTCGCCCAACAAACCCGAAGGCCGCAAGGTGAGCATGATGATCAACACCACAAACGCAAAAATATCGGCATAGTGGCTGCCCAACACCCCACCGGTGAGATCCCCGATGTAGCCCGAAGCAATCGCCTCGATCAGGCCCAACAACAAGCCACCGACCACCGCACCGGCCAGGTTGCCAATGCCCCCAAACACCGCCGCCGTGAAGGCTTTCAAGCCCGGCAAGAAACCCATGCCATGCTGCACCGTGCCGTAATTCGAGGCCCACATCACACCGGCCAAGGCCGCCAACACGGCACCAATGATGAAGGTGGCCGAAATCACCGTGTCAGGCTTGACGCCCATGAGTGTGGCCACGCGCGGGTTCTCTGCGGTGGCCCGCATCGCACGCCCCAAGCGCGTGCCATTGACCAACCACATCAAGACCGCCAAGGCCACCGCTGTGACGCCCAAAATCATCACTTGCGTGGGTGTGATGACCGCGCCACCAAGGGCCAACGGCTCGCTGGGCAACAAGGTGGGATAGGCCTTGTGATTCGGTTTCCAAATCACCATGGCCAAGGTCTGCAACAAGATGGACATGCCAATGGCGGTGATGAGCGGCGCCAACTTGGGCGCGCCACGCAAGGGGCGGTAAGCGATTTTTTCGATGGCAAAGTTCAGGACCGCAGCCACCACACAGGCCACCAGCAAAGCGATGATCAAGACCACCCAGCCCGGCAACCAAGGGGCTGCCTCTTGCAACACGCCAATCGCTGTCCAACTCACCAAAGCGCCCACCATCAGCACCTCGCCGTGGGCAAAATTGATCAAGTTGATGATGCCGTACACCATCGTGTAGCCCAAGGCCAGCAAGGCATACATGCTGCCCAGAACCAAGCCATTGATGATTTGTTGCAGGAAGGTATCGATGATGCGCTCCGGAAGGTGGGCGATTGTAGGCAAAAAAAAGCCCTCCACTGCGGGAGGGCTTGGCGACAGGCAACTGAAGACTCAGTCGTCTGCGTAGATGTCCACGTCTTTGGTTTCGGTGATGAACAAGGTGCCCAGCACAAAGGTCACACCAGCAATGATGATGGGGTACCACAAGCCGTTGTACATGTTGCCGGTTTGCGCCACGATGGCAAACGCCGTGGTGGGCAGCAAACCACCAAACCAGCCATTGCCAATGTGATAAGGCAAGGACATGGAGGTGTAGCGGATGCGGGTTGGGAACATTTCCACCAACATCGCGGCAATGGGGCCGTAGACCATGGTCACCAAGATCACCAAGTAGGTCAGGATCAAAGTCACCACCACCAAGTTGATCTTGGCGGGGTCGGCTTTGGCGGGGTAGCCCGCAGCCTTCAAGGTAGCGCTCAGGTTGGAAGAGATCACAGCATCGCGGCTCTTTTTCTCGTCCGACAGGTTTTTCAGCGCGTCTTCGGCTTTCTTCACCGCTTTGGCATCCACGGGTTCAGCTGCTTTCAAGTCATTGAGTTTTTTCTCTGCGACTTCTTTGGCCGCAGCCACATCTTCTGGCGTCACCGTGGTGGAAATGACGGTGTCACCCACCTTAATGATGGCCGGTGTGCCAGCAGGTGCGATTTCATTGGAGTAGCTCACAGAGCTGGCTGCCAATTTTTGCTTGGCGATGTCACAAGAAGAAGTGAACTTGACGGTACCCGTCGGGTTGAACTGGAATGAACATTCAGCTGGATCGGCAACCACCACCACTTTGTTCGCTTGCTGTGCGGCATGCAAATCAGGGTTGGCCGCTTTGGTGAGTTGCTCGAACACAGGGAAGTAGGTCAGCACGGCCAACAAACAGCCCAACATGATGATGGGCTTGCGGCCGATTTTGTCGGACAAAGCACCAAAGATGATGAAGAACGGCGTGCCAATGACGAGCGACGCGGCGACAAACAAGTTGGCGGTGGCACCATCGACTTTCAGGGCTTGCGTCAGGAAGAACAAAGCGTAGAACTGGCCGGTGTACCAAACCACCGCTTGGCCAGCCGTCAAGCCGATCAAGGCCAAGATGACGATCTTCAGGTTTTTCCATTGGCCGAATGATTCAGCCAATGGCGCTTTAGAGGTCTTGCCTTCGGCTTTCATTTTCACGAAAGCGGGGGACTCGTTCATGGACAAACGGATGTAGACCGACACGGCCAACAAAGCGATCGACACCAAGAAAGGAATGCGCCAGCCCCATTGCTCAAAGGCTTCTTCACCAATGGCGGTGCGGGTGCCCAAGATGACCAACAAGGACAAGAACAAGCCCAAGGTGGCGGTGGTTTGAATCCAAGCGGTGTAGGCACCGCGTTTGCCGTGCGGCGCGTGTTCAGCCACATAGGTGGCGGCACCACCGTACTCGCCACCCAAAGCCAGGCCTTGCAACAAGCGCAGACCGATCAGGATGACAGGGGCGGCCACGCCAATGCTGGCGTAACCAGGCAAAACGCCGACGATGAAGGTCGACAAACCCATGATCAAGATGGTCACCAAGAAGGTGTATTTGCGACCAATCATGTCGCCCAAGCGGCCAAAGAAAATGGCGCCGAAGGGGCGAACAATGAAGCCAGCGGCAAAGGCCAACAGCGCAAAAATGAAGGCAGAACCGGCATCCAAACCGCTGAAGAACTGCTTGGCGATGATGGCGGCCAATGAGCCGTACAGGTAGAAGTCATACCACTCGAACACGGTGCCGAGGGAGGACGCAAAAATAACTTTTTTCTCTTCCGACGACATTGGTCGGTCTTCATGCACGATGGCCATGGGGGTCTCCTTGTGATGCCCGCCTGCTGGGGGTCTGGCGGGATTCTCTACGCCGGTGCTTGCCGGCGACTGACTTCAAACTGAACTTCTGCTGACAACTTAAGTGCAAACCCTTGGGTTTTATTTCACGATGTGAATTAAGACCGTTTGCGCTCCAAGCTTTTGGGCAAAGCTGAACAGCTGTCCCAATCTGGCCCTTGAAACCATGCGCCGCCCGTCAGGTAGTCACGCAGCATCGGCAAGGCGTCTTGGCCCCAAAACAATTTGTCCTCCACGGCGATGCTGGGCACGCCAAACACACCCGCATCAATGGCCGATTGCGTGGCCTCGCGCAACTGCGCTTTCACCGCATCCGAATTCGGGTCGCGGGACGGTGCCAGTCGTGCTTGCAAAGTGGCTTGACGTTGCGGGTCTGAGGCTTCCAAGCCTTCACCCCACACATGTTCAAACAACTGCTGGCAAACATATCGATTCGGTTGACCATGCTCATCACACGCCGTGGCCAAGCGCAACAAGCCCAAAGGGTTGTAGGGATGGCTGGCCGGCATCCGCAAGGGACAGCCTTGCTGCTGTGCCAACCACAGCACCTGGCGGTAGGTCCAGAGTCGCTTGGCGGGAATTTCGGCCGGGCCGAGTTGGCCATGGTGCTGCAACACCGCGCCAAACAAAATCGGTTGGTACCGCACTTGGTAGCTCAAACCTTCCAAGGCTTTGGGCAGCGCGTGAAATGCCAGGTAGGCATAAGGGCTGATGAAGTCCACATAAAAGGTGAGTTGGTGCATGTTCAAACCCCAGCGTTGTGTTGTTCAATCTGTGCGCCGATGCGCTGCCACACCAGACGTTGTTCAGCCGGCGAATACACCGACCAATGGGCGATCTCGTCCAAGCTGCGCAAACAACCCCAGCATTCATCAGCGTCGGTTTTCATGATGCACACCGACACGCACGGCGATGCACAGGCCTCATTCACAGGGCAAGCTTGCACCTGCTGCCAGCGTTGGTGCAAGGTGGGCCAAGGGGTCATCATGCCGCGGCCACTTCCAAGCGCAACAAGGGAGCACCTTCGGCCACTTGGTCACCAGGGGCGAACAGCAACTCGGCCACCGTGCCTGCAGCGGGTGAGGCCACGGTGTGTTCCATCTTCATGGCTTCCATTACCGCCAAGGCCTGGCCTGCCGTGACCACGTCACCCACCTTCACGGCAAACGACAACAGCTTGCCTGGCATGGGGGCCGACAAATTGCCACCAGCGGCCGTGTCCTGCACCTCATGGGCCAGCGGGTCCATCCACTGCAACACAGCGCTGCCCGCATCGGCAAACACATGCACGCTGCCTTGCACCAGGTAGGCATGGGCACGCCAGCGTTGGCCACCCCATTGCAATTGACACGCATTGCCTTGCCACTGGGCGGCAAAACTGTGGGACTGGCCATTGATTTGCAAGGTGGTCGGCGCGTGGCTGTGCAAAGTCAACACCGCTTGCAAGCTGTCTTCGCCGTGCTGAAAGTCAAAACGGCGCGTGTTGTGTCCTTGTAGACACCAGCTGTCGGTGCGCGACCACGGGTCTTGCCAACCAGACACCGTCGATTGCTCGTTCTGCAACAAAGTGGCGACTGAAGCGGCCAGCAACAAAGGCATGGGCACACTTTGCTGCTTGAACAGCACCGTTTTTTCACGCTCGATCAAAGCGGTGTCGAGTTGGGCTTGCGCGAATGAGTTTGAGCGCAATACCTGGCGCAAGAAGCCAACGTTGTTGGCGACACCCACGATGTGCAATTGCGCCAACGCCTGATCCAGGCGCACCAAAGCTTGGGCGCGGTTCTCGCCGTGCACGATCAGCTTGGCGATCATCGAGTCGTAATGCGGACTGATCTCGTCGCCCTCACGCACACCGCTGTCCCAACGCACATCACCGATGCCAAAACGCTGCGCAGCCGGGCTGCGCAATACGCTCAAGCGGCCTGTCGCTGGCAAGAAATCGTTGTCGGGCGACTCGGCGCAAATGCGCGCTTCAATCGCATGGCCGTGCACCTTCACCTGGTCTTGCGTGAGCGGCAAAGGCTCGCCCGCGGCGATGCGCAATTGCCACTCGACCAAATCCAAACCCGTGACGGCTTCGGTGACCGGATGCTCGACTTGCAAGCGGGTGTTCATTTCCATGAAAAAGAAATCCATGCCGCGCTCAGTCTGCTCGACGATGAATTCCACGGTACCCGCACCCACATAGTTGACCGCCTTGGCCGCAGCCACAGCCGCCGCACCCATGCGCTCGCGCAGGTCTTGGCGCAAACCAGGTGCAGGCGATTCTTCCAATACTTTTTGGTGCCGACGTTGCACCGAGCAATCGCGCTCGTGCAAATGGATCAGATGGCCTTGGCTGTCACCAAACACCTGAATCTCAATATGCCTTGGTCGTTGCACGTATTTTTCAATCAGCACCGCTTCATCGCCAAAGCTGTTGCGTGCTTCGCGCTGACACGACGCCAACGCATCGGCGAAATCAGCCGCTTGGTGGACGATGCGCATGCCCTTGCCGCCGCCACCGGCGCTGGCTTTGATCAGCACCGGATAGCCGATGCGTTGGGCTTCTTGCGCCAACAGGGCCGGGTCTTGATCAGCGCCGTGGTAACCGGGCACCAAGGGCACACCGGCTTTTTCCATCAGTTGTTTGGAAGCCGCCTTCAAGCCCATGGCTTGAATCGATGCCGACGAAGGGCCAATGAAGGCCAAGCCTGCTTGCAAGCAAGCGTTGGCGAAGTCGGCGTTTTCACTCAAGAAACCATAGCCTGGGTGAATCGCTTGGGCGCCGGTTTTCAACGCGGCTTCCAAAATGCGTTGCCATTGCAAATAGCTGTCTTGTGGCGCATTGCCGCCAATGTGCACCGCTTCATCACACGCCTGCACATGGGCGGCTTGCGCGTCGGCGTCTGAGTACACGGCCACCGTGCGCACGCCCAAGCGTTGGGCCGTGGCGGCGACTCGGCAGGCGATTTCGCCACGGTTGGCAATCAGGATTTTGCTGAACATGTTCAGTAACGCTTGGCCACTTCTTCCAACATGACCTCCGTGGCACCGCCGCCAATGGCCAGCACGCGGGCATCGCGCCACAAGCGCTCAATCGGCGCTTCACGCATATAACCCATGCCACCCCAAAACTGCAGGCAGCCGCCAACGACTTCATTCACCAATTCGCCGGTGAGTGACTTCAGCATCGACACCTGTTGCACGATGTCGTGGTCTTGCGTGACCGACCATGCGCAGTGGTACATGAACTCGCGGGCCGCATGGGTTTTGGCGTCCAACATGGCGATGCGTTGGCGAATGTGTTGCATGTCCCACAAAGCTTTGCCAAAGGCTTGGCGTTGACGCACATAGTCGAGGGTCAGTTTGATGGCCTGTTGGCAATGGCCCACAGCCATGGCGGCCAATGCAATGCGTTCGGTTTGCAGGTTTTTCATCAAGGCGTAAAAGCCTTTGTCTTGCTCGCCCAGCAAAGCCTCGGGGCCCAAGCGCACGTTGTCCAACACCAGCTCTGCGGTGTCCGAACACAACCAACCGGTTTTGTCCAACGAGCGACCGACGCTGAAACCGGGCGTGCCTTTTTCAACGATGAACATCGACATCTGGTGTTTGCCGGGGCCGGTCTTGGCGGCCACGAAATACAAGTTGGCATGCACGCCATTGGTGATGAAAATCTTGGTGCCGTTGAGCACCCAATGGTCACCGTCTTTTTTCGCCGTGCTGCGCATGCCGGCCAAGTCAGAGCCTGCGCCGGGTTCGGTCATGGCCACCGCACAAATGGTGTCACCCGCAATGATGCTGGGCATGTACTTGGCTTTTTGCGCCTTGGTGCCCGCATGGTGCAAATGCGGGCTGGCCATGTCGGTGTGCACCAACACGCTGACGATGAAGCCGGCAAAGGTGGATTGCGACAAGGCTTCGGCGAACACCAGATTGGTCAGGGCATCGGCTTCAGCGCCACCGTAGTCACTCTCGAACATCAAGCCAAAAAAGCCCGCATCGCCCATTTTTTTCAGGATCTCGCGGGGCACCTTGCCAGCCTTTTCCCATTCCAAGCCAAAGGGCTCCACCTCACGCTCAAGGAAGCGCTGCATTTGGTCGCGCAGGGTTTGGTGTTCAGGCAAATGGTAGATGTGGTTCATGGTGGATAGACAAAAATTACATGCGGAAAACACCGAACTGGGTGTCGGGAATGGGCGCGTTCAAGGAGGCTGACAGCGCCAGCGCCAACACCCGTCGGGTGTCGGCAGGGTCGATCACGCCGTCGTCCCACAAACGGGCGCTGGCGTAATAAGGGTGCGATTGGTGGGCGAATTGATCGAGCAAAGGCTGCTTGAATTGGGCTTCTTCCTCGGCCGTCCATGTGCCGCCTTTGGCTTCGATGCCGTCTCGGCGCACCGTGGCCAAAACGCTGGCGGCTTGCTCACCGCCCATGACGCAAATGCGGGCGTTGGCCCACATCCATAAAAAACGCGGGTTGAAAGCGCGGCCGCACATGCCGTAGTTGCCCGCGCCATAACTGCCGCCAATGATGAAGGTGAACTTGGGCACCTGGGCGCTGGCCACCGCCGTCACCATCTTGGCACCATGCCGGGCGATGCCCTCGTTTTCATACTTGCGCCCGACCATGAAGCCGGTGATGTTTTGCAAAAACACCAAGGGAATTTTGCGTTGGCAACACAACTCAATGAAGTGCGCGCCTTTTTGCGCCGACTCGGAAAACAGCACGCCGTTGTTGGCCACGATGCCCACCGGCATACCTTCCACATGGGCGAAACCACACACCAAGGTGCTGCCAAAACGCGGTTTGAATTCGTGCAACTCAGAGCCGTCCACCACCCGCGCAATGATCTCGCGCACGTCGTAGGGCTTGCGGGTGTCGGTGGGAATCACGCCGTGCAACTCTTGCACGTCATACAGCGGCGCACGGGCTTCTTGCACCGCCAGCTGAATGTGTTTTTTGCGGTTCAAGCGCGACACGGCTTCGCGTGCCAAGGCAATGGCATGCGCATCGTTGTCGGCCAAATGATCGGCCACGCCGGACAAGCGGGTGTGCACATCGCCGCCACCCAGGTCTTCGGCCGACACAATTTCACCAATCGCGGCTTTCACCAAAGGCGGCCCACCCAAGAAGATGGTGCCTTGGTTTTTCACGATGATGGTTTCGTCACTCATGGCCGGCACATACGCGCCGCCAGCCGTGCAACTGCCCATGACCACGGCGATTTGGGCGATGCCCTGGGCGCTCATGTTGGCCTGGTTGTAGAAGATGCGGCCAAAGTGCTCTTTGTCGGGAAACACATCGTCTTGGTTGGGCAAATTGGCACCGCCTGAGTCCACCAGGTAAATGCAGGGCAAATGGTTTTGCTGCGCAATCTCTTGTGCACGCAGATGTTTCTTCACGGTCATCGGGTAGTAAGTGCCGCCCTTGACGGTGGCGTCATTGCAGACGATGACGCAGTCAATGCCACTGACGCGGCCCAGACCGGCGATGACACCGGCACACGGCGCGTCGCCGTTGTACATGCCGTGTGCCGCCAGCGGGCTGAACTCTAAAAAGGGCGTGCCCGGGTCGAGCAACAACGCCACCCGCTCACGCGGCGGCAACTTGCCGCGCGCGCGTTGTTTGGCTCTGGCCGCCTCTCCGCCGCCCAAAGCACTGGCTTGGATTTGCACACGCAAATCCTCGACCATGGCCCGCATCGCCTCGGCGTTGGCTTGAAAGGCGGCGCAGCGGGTGGAGAGTTGGCTGGCCAGAACGCTCATCGGTTTACATCAACTCGATGGTCATGGCGGTACCTTCACCGCCGCCAATGCACAAGGTGGCCAAACCTTTTTTCAGGCCCTTGGCTTTCAAGGCGTGCATCAGGGTGACGATGATGCGCGCACCTGACGCACCGATGGGGTGGCCCAAGGCACAAGCGCCACCGTTGATGTTGACGATCTCGTGGGGCACTTTGAGTTCGTGCATCAGCGCCATGGGCACAACGGCAAACGCTTCATTGACTTCCCACAAATCGACATCGCTGACTTTCCAACCGGCGCGGGCCAAGGCCTGCTGCGTGGCGCCCACTGGGGCGGTGGTGAACCACTCGGGTTCTTGCGCGAAAGTGGCGTGGCTGGCAATGCGGGCCAAGGGTGTGCAGCCCAATTTCTTGGCGGTGCTTTCACGCATCATCACCAAGGCAGCAGCACCGTCATTGATGGAGGAGCTGGAAGCGGCTGTGATGGTGCCGTCTTTTTTGAACGCGGGACGCAAGCTGGTGACTTTGTCGAGCTTGACCTTGCCAGGACCTTCGTCAATGCTGACGACGCGGTCACCGGCACGTTCTTTGACGGTGACCGGGGTGATTTCAGCCGCAAATGCGCCCGAGGCGGTGGCGGCCTTGGCACGTTCCACACTGGTCATGGCGAATTTGTCTTGGGCTTCGCGGGTGAAGTTGTATTTGGCTGCGCAGTCTTCACCAAAGGTGCCCATGGAGCGACCGGCTTCATACGCATCTTCCAAACCATCGAGCATCATGTGGTCGTAAATTTTGTCGTGGCCCATGCGGTATCCACCCCGGCCTTTGAGCATCAGGTAAGGCGCGTTGGTCATGCTTTCCATGCCACCCGCGATCAACACCTCTTGCGTGCCGGAGGCCAGGATGTCGTGCGCGAACATGGCGGCACGCATGCCAGAGCCACACATCTTGGACAAGGTGACGGCACCCGCGCTTTTAGGCAACCCACCTTTGAAAGCAGCTTGGCGCGCCGGAGCTTGGCCTTGACCGGCCATCAAACAATTGCCAAACAACACTTCGGTGATGGCATCGGGGGCCAGACCAGCGCGCTGCACAGCAGCGGCAATGGCGGCGCCGCCCAAGTCGTGCGCGGCAAGCGCGGAAAAATCACCTTGAAAACTGCCCATGGGGGTCCGGGCGGCACTGACGATCACGATGGCATCTGACATGTTTGTCTCCTTTTGTGTGAATCAAGAATCGGGGGAAAGGGTAAGGCGTTGAATGGCGAAGCGCTTGTCGGCTTCATAAGGGAACACATCATGGACATGTCCTTGATTGATTTTCTCTTTGTGACCTTGCCAGAAACTTGCGTCCAGCAAGTCACCATGGTGCTTCATGAAGACCGAACGCACCGCTGGATTGCCCAGTAAAAACGGGCCAAAGGTTTCGGGGAAGACATCGCGGGGACCCACGTGGTACCAAATTTCGCCGGACATTTCGTCCTCTTCGTTGCGCGGCGCAGGCACCTTGCGGAAGTTGCAATCGGTGATGTATTCAATCTCGTCGTAGTCGTAAAACACCACCTTGCCATGGCGGGTGACGCCAAAGTTTTTCCACAGCATGTCGCCCGGAAAAATGTTGGCCGCCACCAGGTCTTTGATGGCGTTGCCGTACTCCACCACCGCCCGCTCCATTTGGTTTTGCGCTTTGGGGCTGTCCAAGCCCGCGTCAAAGGCTTCTTGCAAATAGATGTTCAAGGGGATCATGCGCCGCTCGATGTAGGCGTGCTTGATGACCACTTCTTGACGGCCCGTGTCCGGGTGCGTGTTGATTTCAATTTGGCTGGGCGCGAATTTTTGAATCTCGGCGATCAGCTCGTCTTCAAACCGCTCACGTGGAAACGCCACATTGCTGTACTCCAAGGTGTCGGCCATGCGGCCCACCCGGTCGTGCTGCTTCACCAACAAGTACTTGCCCTGAATTTGCTCGCGGGTGGTGTCTTTTTGCGGCGGGTAAAAATCTTTGATGACCTTGAAGACATAGGGAAACGAAGGCTGGTCAAACACCAACATCACCATGCCTTTGATGCCGGGGGCGATGCGGAATTTGTCGGTGCTGTGGCGTTGGTGGTAGAGCAAGTCTCGGTAGAACAAGGTTTTGCCCTGCTTGGCCAACCCCAAGGCGTTGTAGATTTCTGCGCGGGGTTTGCGCGGCATCATGCTGCGCAAAAACTGCACATAGGCCGATGGAATGTCCATGTCCACCAAGAAGTACGCCCGGGCAAAGCTGAACAGCATCAGCATGTCGTCTTCGCCAAACAAGGCGGCGTCAATCAGCAACTGGCCTTGCGCGTTATGGAGCACCGGCAAAGCGAATGGGATTTCTTGGAAGCCGTTGATGACCTTGCCAACGATGTAAGCGCCTTTATTCCTGAAGAATAAATTGGACAAGACTTGCACTTGGAAGTTGGCCCGCAGCTTGGTGTTTTCCAAACGGCTTTGCACATTGCGCAGCACATCGGCGGCATCGCGCTCGAGGTCTTCAAACGGGCAATCCAGCTTGAAATGCTGAATCATGTGCACGATGACCGCGTGCAGGTCTTGACAGGTGGGATACCAAGCTTTGTAGGTGGGCTGGGCGTCCGCTTCGTCGTTCTCGATGTACTCGGTGCTGACCGCAGGCCTGACAAAAATAAATTCGTTTTGAAAATAACTGCGGTCCAATATTTTGGTGGAGACCGAGTTGAAAAAGGTTTCGGCCAACTCGGGTTGGAAGTGGTCCACCAGCAAACCGATGTAATGCAACTTCACCTGCTGCCAAATTTCCATCGGCTGGTTTTCCGCTTGAAACTCGGTTTCCAAGCGGGCCGAACACTCTTTCACGCGCAGGTCGTAAAACTCAATCCGCTCGCGTTGTGCCCGTTGTTGACCATGCCAGTCTTGCTGTTCAAAGCGTTGCTTGGCCTGGGCCGATTCACGCCTGAACAACTCGTAATGGCGGTTGAAGCCATCCATCATGGCCTTGGCAATGTCATAGGCCACGGTGGAGTCGAGTCGTTGGGGAAACATGTCGGTGTCTTGATCAGTTGCCGCGTGGATAGCGTTTGAAAGCGGCGCGAAACACATCCACCACCTCGTCGGCGTGGCTCATGGTCACATGCAGGTCTTTCACCAAACCATCGCTGAGGCCGTAAACCCAGCCGTGCACGCTGATTTTTTGACCGCGCGACCAGGCGTCTTGCATGACATTGGACATGGCCACGTTGCCCACCTGTTCAATCACATTCATCTCGCACAGCACCGCTTCCATCTCTTCTTGCGGCAGGTGGTTCAGGCGCTGGCGGTGCCGCAAATGCACATCCGACACGTGGCGCAACCAGTTGTCCGCCAAACCGATGCGGGTGCCGCGTGCGGCAGCCAAAACGCCGCCACAACCGTAGTGGCCCACCACCATGATGTGCTCGACCTTCAGTGCATCGACGGCGTATTGAATCACCGACAAGGCATTCAAGTCGGAGTGCACCACCACATTGGCCACATTGCGATGCACAAACACCTCGCCGGGATCCAGGCCAATGATTTCATTGGCAGGCACCCGGCTGTCCGAACAACCAATCCACAAGTATTTGGGGGACTGCTGTTGCGCCAGTTTTTGAAAAAAGCCAGGGCGCTCCAGCGTCATGCGCTGGGCCCAAGACCGGTTGTTGTCAAACAGTGCGTTGAGGATTTTGGACATGGATCAGGTCTTCTCTGGGCTGCCGTGCTTGGACATGAGTTGTTTGGCTTCGCGTTCGTGTTGTTTCACTTCGTCCAAATTGGCTTGGATCTCTTGCATTTGCAATTCCAATTGTTTGCGGTGCTCACCCAGCACCGCAATGAATTTTTGCAGCTGCGGGACGGTGTCGCGCGGGCTGTCGTACATGTCGATGATGTCCTTGGCCTCGGTCAAGGACAAGCCCAGGCGCTTGGCCCGCAAAGTCAGGCGCAAGCGGGCCCGTTCACGCGCACTGTAGATGCGGTTGCGGCCACCGGGGCCATGGCGCTCGGGGCGCAGCAGACCCATGTCCTCGTAAAAACGGATGGCCCTGGTGGTGAGATCGAACTCTTTGGCCAGGTCGCGGATGGTGAATTGGGTCGCCATGTGGACAGTGATGACAAGTTGACGTTTACGTAAACGTTAATTATCAAGCAAAATCTCCCCCATGAACCTGCTGGAACAAGAACTGCATTACCCCCTAGGGAATACCCTAGCCCCCGTGGGTCAAACCCTGGAAGTCGCCGAGGGGGTGCACTGGATTCGCATGGCCCTGCCCTTTGCCTTGGACCACATCAACCTGTGGTTGCTGAAAGACCGCATCGATGGCGTCGAAGGCTGGACGATTGTTGATTGCTGCTTGGACAACCCGCAGGCCCGCAGTCAATGGAGCGAGGTGTTTGCCAATTGTTTGAACGGCCTGCCGGTGCTGCGCGTGATCGCGACCCACATGCACCCCGACCACCTGGGCTTGGCGCATTGGTTGTGCGCCCATTGGCAAGTGCCTTTGTGGATCAGCGCCACCGATTACCAAACAGCTAAAAACCTGATTGCCATCACGCCCAACCATGACGGCCAACAAGCCATTGGGTTTTTCAAATCGCATGGCCTGGAAGACGAATCGGTGCATGACGCCCTGCGCGACCGCTCCTTGCAATTCGGCCACATGGTGCCTGCTTTGCCCGGCCAATTCGTGCGCTTGTACGACGGCTTGAGCTTGCACATCGATGGCCGCGCTTGGCATTGCATCAGCGGTTATGGCCACGCGCCGGAACACATCGCCTTGCATTGCCCCGCCCTGAACACCTTGATCAGCGGCGACATGGTGTTGCCGCGCATCTCCAGCAACATCAGCGTGTACGACAGTGAACCTGAGTCCAACCCCTTGCAGATGTTTTTGGATTCACTGGACAAGTTCGCCCACCTGCCCGCTGATTGCTTGGTCTTGCCCTCGCATGGCAAGCCCTTCACTGGAGTGCATCAGCGCATCACCCAACTCAAACACCACCATGCTGAACGGCTGGCGGACATCATGACCGCCTGCCCACCAACGGGCTTCACCGCCAATGACGTGCTGCCGGTGTTGTTCAAACGCGAGATGGACGCGCACCAAATCACGTTCGCCCTGGGCGAGTCCTTGGCGCATTTGCATTGCCTGTGGTTTGCAGGTGACCTGCGCCGGCAGCTTCGGCCTGATGGGGTCTACAGCTTCACGCCCAGCGTGGCAACAATTCGTCCCTGAGCTGCGCACGGCGCTGTGCATAGTCGGGCACCACGGTGCGCACCGTGTCCCAAAACAGCGGGCTGTGGTTCATCACCCGCAGATGACTCAGCTCGTGCACCACCACATAGTCGATGATGTCTTGCTTGAAATGAATCAAGCGCCAATTCAAGCGTATGGAACCATCGGCGCTGGCCGTGCCCCAGCGGGTGTTGGCATTGCTGAGTGAGAGCTTCTTCCAGCGCACACCCAAGCTGGGCGCGAACTGGTTCAGGCGCTGCGTGAAGTTGTCCTTGGCCTGTTGCATCAACCAAGCCTGCACTGCGTCGCGGATTTGCGGCTGACTGGCCGTCTGCGCCACCGACACGTGCAGCACTTGTTGCGCCATGCCGGTGTGCATATCGTTGACCATGCGCAGGGCCGCACCGCGGTTGCTGAAGCCATGGCTGGCATCGAAACGCAACACCACGTCTGCGCCCAGGAAAGGCAGGACCGCGCCATCGCGCCATTGGATGATGGTGGACTGCATCTGCTGTTGCCGCTCTTGCATTTCTTGCAACTTGCGCACAATCCATTCGGCCTTTTCCAGCAACACGGCCTCCACCGCACCGACACTGACCCAGCGCGGTGCCCGCACATCCAGCCCATCAGGGCCGACCGACATGCCAATCGTGCTGCGCTTGCCGCGCTTCAAACAATACGCCACCGAGCTGTCGCCCAAATGAATGGACCGGTTGGCACGCGGATGCTCAAAATGCGCCGCTGTCATCACCTCCGACAAAGGCAAGACCGGCGTGGCGTTGTGCAACTCATCTTGCGGCAAGCTTGGCGGCTTGGGGTCGAGCCAATCCAAGGCGAGTTGCACAAAGCCCTTCATGCCTTGTATGCCGCAGGGTCCAAGCGGTGCATCTCGGTTTCAATCCATTGCTCAACCTGACGCATCAACTCATCTGGTTCGCGGCCCAGGCTTTCAATCGGCGGGCCAATCGAGACGGTGACCACACCGGGGTGTTTGACAAAGGCTTTGCGCGGCCAACACACAGCCGAATTGACCGCAATCGGTACCACCGGCACACCGGCATCAATGGCCAAGCGTGTCCCGCCCGATTTGTACTGACCGGCTTGGCCGCGCGGAATGCGGGTGCCTTCTGGAAACATGATGACCCAGACACCACGTTGCAGCAATTCACGGCCTTGCTGCGCCACTTTGTGAAAGGCTTGTTTGCGCAGGCTGCGGTCGATGTGGATCATGTCCAAGCGACCAATCGCCCAGCCAAAAAACGGCACATAGAGCAATTCTTTTTTGAACACATAGGCCAGATCGCGCGGCATGATGACCGGCATCAAAAAAGTTTCGTAGGTGGACTGGTGCTTGACCAACAACACCGCAGGTTTGTTGTCGGTGGGCAAATGGTCTTCGCCTTCCACCACATAGCGGATGCTCAAAATATGTTTGGCGCCTGCAATCGACAGCCACAACCAAAAGCGTGCCATGCGGTACAAGCCATGACCCTTCACACCCAGCAAGGCCGAGGTGAGCAAATAAATGGCGACAGGCACCACGGTGACCAGCATCCAGAGCAAATGCAACACCGACCGCACGGCAGCCATCAGTGCGCCCCCTCGTGCGTTTCGGTGTGGAGCAACCAATCGGCAAAGGCATTCAAGTCGGCATGCACATGGGTGCCCGCTGGGAAATGCTCGGGCAAGGCATTGTTCAACAAGCCTTCGCTTTTGCCCGTGCGCACCAAATGGGTTTGGCAACCGACGGCTGCGGCCGCTTGCGCATCGCGCAAGGTGTCGCCCACCGCATGCACCTCCGACAAATCCACACCAAAACGATCGCCAATTTGCTCGAACAACCCAGGCAGTGGTTTGCGGCATTGGCAATGGTCATCGGGGGTGTGCGGGCAGTAAAAAATCGCGTCCACGCGACCACCGGCTTTGGCCAAGACCTTGTTCAGTTTGTCGTGAATCTGGTTCAAGGTGGCCACATCAAACAACCCACGCCCCAAGCCCGATTGGTTGGTGGCGATCACTGTGTGCCAACCGGCGTGGTTCAAGCGGGCGATGGCATCAATGGCGCCGGGCAAGGCCTGCCACTCGTCCGGTGATTTCACATAGTCGTCACTGTCGTGGTTGATCGTGCCGTCGCGGTCGAGGATGATGAGTTTGCTGTTCATGGCCTCAGGCCGCCAAACAAGACAAATCGGCCACGCGGTTCATCGCCAGGTGCAGGCTTTTCAGCAAGCCTTGGCGGTTCAAGCGCAAGTCCATGGCCTCGGCATTCACCATCACATCGTCAAAGAACGCATCCACCGGGGCCCGCAAGGCGGCCAAGCTTTGCAAGGACGCGGTGTAGTTGCCGGCTTCAAACTGCGCCAAGGCTTGCGGGGCGATCTTTTGCATGGCGGTGTACAAGGCTTTTTCAGCCTCTTCTTGCAGCAAGGCCTCGTTCACATGCGCGTCCACTTCGGGCGCTTTTTTCAAGATGTTGCCAATGCGTTTGTTGGCCGCAGCCAAGGCCTGGCTTTCAGGCAAAGCGGCGAATTGACGCACCGCTTCCAAGCGTTGGTGCACCTCACCCAAGTGGCCAGGGCGCAAGGCCAACACGGCTTCAACCTCTTGGGCGCTGTAGCCTTGCTCGCGCAAACTGCCCGACAAACGGTCGTGAATGAAGTCCAACAAGGCCGCGCTCGGGTCGGTGATGAGCGAACCAAACACCGCCACCGACAATTCAATGACTTGTTTCACATCCAAGCGCACTTGGCCTGCGCTCAACATGCGCACCACGCCGAGGGCATGGCGGCGCAAAGCGAAGGGATCGCGGTCGCCGGTGGGCAGGTTGCCAATGCCAAACATGCCCACAAGCGTTTCGAGTTTGTCGGCCAAAGCCACCACCACGCCCGCGACTTGGCGAGGCAACTCGTCACCCGCAAAGCGCGGTTTGTAATGGTCTTCAATCGCTTGCGCCACCACTTCTGGGAGCCCGTCGTGGCGGGCATAGTAAGCGCCCATGATGCCTTGCAGCTCTGGAAATTCACCCACCATGTCGGTCAATAAATCGGTCTTGGCCAGCTGCGCTGCGGTGTCCACATCCTGCAAAAAACCGGGATCATGGGCTTGGGGCAGCAGCGCCGCCAAGCCTTTGGCGATGGCACGCACACGCTGGGTGCGCTCGCCTTGGGTGCCCAATTTGTTGTGATAGACCACCTTGCCCAAGCCTTCCACACGCGACGCGAGCGTTTTCTTGCGGTCTTGGTCAAAGAAGAATTTCGCATCGGCCAAACGTGGACGCACCACCCGCTCGTTGCCGCCGATCACGGCCGAGGCATCGTCGGGTGAAATATTGCTGACCACCAAAAATTGATGGGTCAACTTGCCTGCGGCATCGAGCAGCGGAAAGTACTTTTGGTTCGCCTTCATCGTGAGGATCAGGCATTCTTGCGGCACGTCGAGGAATTGCTTTTCAAAACTGCACACCAAGACATTGGGGCGCTCGACCAAGGACGTGACCTCTTGCACCAAGGCGTTGTCAAGCAAGCGGTTTTCCACCTCCGTGTCACTCAAGCCTTGCAGTCCATGGGCCACTTCCAACTCGGCATGGCATTGCTTGGCTTGGGCACGGAGTTGGCGAATCATGTCGCGGCTGCGTGCTTCGTAATTGGCAATCACCGCGCCGTCTTGCGCCAACTGCTTTGCGTAAGCGTCAGCGTGCTTGAAGACCACCTTGTCCAGCTTGCCTTCAAAGCGATGGCCTTGGGTGCTGTTGCCCGCGCTCAGGCCCAATGCCTTGACCGGCAACACCTGGCTGCCGTGCATGGCCACCAGACCATGCGCGGGACGGACAAATTTCACACTGCTCCAACCCGGCAACGCGCAGTCGGTTTCCAACTGGTAGCTCATCACTTTCGGAATCGGCAGCTTGGCAATCGCTTCATCCAAGGCCGCTTGCACACCGGCGGTGAGTTCCACCCCTTTGGCGATGCTGTCGTAAAACAGCGCCTCTGCTTTGCCATCGGGCATGCGTTTGAGCTGTGCCACGGCTTCTGGGCCCAGCCCCATGCTTTGCAGTTTTTTCAACAAGGCAGGCGTGGCCTGTCCTTCGGCATTCAATCCCACACTCACCGGCATGAGTTTTTGCTGCACCGGCTTGTCAGCCGCTTCGCTCAAAACCTGTGTGATGTGGGCGGCCAATCGGCGCGGCGACGCAAACGACGTCACCACGGCGTCTTCGCCGACCAAGCCTTGGGCTTTCAAAGGCGCGAACAAACCGTCGGCGAAAGCGGTGCCGAGTTTGTGCAGGGCTTTGGGTGGCAACTCTTCGACAAAGAGTTCAATCAAGAGGGCATCGGTGCGCATGGTCAAGCGGCTTTCTGGGGCATCTGCGCCACCCATTCACGTGGGGCCATGGGAAAGCCCAAGCGCTCTCGGCTGTCGTAATAGCTTTGCGCCACCGCGCGTGCCAGGTTGCGGATGCGGCCAATGTAGGCGGCGCGTTCGGTCACGCTGATGGCGCCTCGCGCATCCAGCAGGTTGAAGGTGTGGGCCGCTTTGAGCACCTGCTCGTAGGCCGGCAAGGCCAGTTGCTGGGCCATCAAATGCTGGGCTTGTTTTTCGTGGGCCGCAAAGGCGGTGAACAAAAAATCCGCATCACTGTGCTCGAAGTTGTAGGTGGATTGCTCGACCTCGTTTTGCTTGTAGACGTCGCCATAGCTCAGCCCGTCCGTCCAGGTCAGGTTGTAGACGTTGTCCACGCCTTGCAAGTACATGGCCAAACGCTCAAGGCCATAGGTGATTTCGCCGGTGATGGGCTGGCAATCGATGCCGCCGACCTGCTGGAAATACGTGAACTGGGTGACTTCCATGCCGTTGAGCCACACCTCCCAGCCCAGGCCCCAAGCGCCCAAAGTGGGGTTCTCCCAATCGTCTTCCACAAAGCGGATGTCGTTCTTCTTCAAGTCAAAACCCAGCGCCTCCAGCGAGCCGAGGTACAAGTCCAGGATGTTGCTGGGCGCAGGTTTCAACACCACTTGGTATTGGTAGTAATGCTGGAGCCGGTTGGGGTTTTCGCCGTAACGACCGTCTTTCGGCCGGCGGCTGGGTTGCACATAAGCGGCTTTCCAAGGCTCGGGGCCCAAGGCCCGCAGAAAAGTGGCGGTGTGCGAGGTCCCGGCCCCCACTTCCATGTCAATCGGTTGAAGCAGGGCGCAACCATGTTGGGCCCAGTAATTTTGCAATTGCAGAATGATTTGTTGGAAGGTCAGCATGATTTCATTTTACGTTTGCGCTTGCTAACAATTCATTGGTTTTTTGATTCTTTTTAGATTGTCGAATCAGCCATGCCACCAGGGCCAAGCACAGCAACCACAAGGGCTTCAAGCCCCAATGCCCTGCCCAGTAGGCAAAAGGCGTGATCGCTTTGTCCACGCTGGCCACTTCGCCCTGCAACACGCCACGGGTAAAGGGTTTTAATTGCTGGGTGATTTCACCTTGGGCATTGATGATGGCCGTGCCACCCGAATTGGTGGTGCGAATACTGGGCCGATCAAATTCCAAACTGCGCATACGCGCGATATTCAAATGCTGAGGAATCACCACCGTGTCGCCAAACCAATCGATATTGCTGATATTCACCAAGACGGTGGGCACATTTTCTGAGCCTTGCACGAATCGTTTGGCCAGTTCTTCACCAAACACATCTTCATAACAAATATTCAGCGCAAAAAGATGTTTATGCCACTTGAATGGTTTTGGTTTATCGGAGCCGCGCTCAAAGTCTCCCAAGCCCAGGGACATCATGTTGGTGAACCACTTGAACATATCGGGGGTGAATTCACCAAAGGGCACCAAATGGTATTTGTTGTAAACATGGGGTTCCGCATTCAAACCCAGCGCCACGGCTGAATTGGCATAACCGTTGTCGGCCGTGGTGGTCAACATGCCAATAGCCGCCATTTGCTGCTCGCCATTGAATTTGTTTTCAAAATCTTGCCAATAGCCATTAGGCAAATCTTGTTTCAAATAAGGCAGCGCCGTTTCAGGCAACACCGTGATGTCGGCCGTGCTTTCCAGGCTCTGTTGTTTGTACCAATTCAACGCCTCTTGCCGGCCAACGCTGAATTTGATGTCTTGGGGAATATTGCCTTGCAGCAAGGCGACGCGCAGGTTTTGATTTTCATGGGTATTGTTTCTTGGCGCTGGGATCATGAGCGCTAAAAGGACCATGATTACACTGATGACCTTGAATTTGTCATTGGTCCACAGCTTGTTTAAATTATTTGCATCTGGTATTTGTTTTGTTTTGGTTTCTCCCCCAAATTCCATATTTGCAAGCCATCCAGCCAAGAGCGCGGCGGTAAAACCAACCCCATAAACACCCACCCACGGTGCCGCGAATGACAGCAGACTGTTGATTTGTGCGTAGCCAATCGCTGCCCACGGAAACCCTGTGAACCATTGCGCACGGGCCATTTCCGCCAGGGTCCAAACAGCGGCCAACAGCAAGGCTTTTTGCAACGGGGTTAATTTGTTTTTGTATTTTGAATAGATATAAAGCGCCAGTGCGTAATACAAACCCAAACCGGCGCACAGCAAACCAATGGCTGTTAATGAAATCAAGGCGGGCAAATGCCCGTGAACATGCAATGCAATATGCAACCACCACACGCTGCCCACCAACCAACTGGTGCTGAACATCCATGCGCTGGCGAATGGCTTTTGGTGTCGATTGATCAAACGCACAAAAATAGCCAGCGTGGCTATTTGCAAGGCGGCGGAAAACATATCGCCCAACAATGCGCTGAGGGATGCAGCTTGAAGCAACCCCAACAGCACTGCGATCAATATGTTTTTAGGGTGGAAGTTCAATTTTGATCTTTGACTGAATTTTATTTGTCTGTTTTTCCAAATCCACACCGCTTAGATTCAGATCAGTTTTTATATGTTTCGCACCGAGGCCGCTTCACAAGAGACAGGTTTTTTTGAATGTCATCTCGTTATTCAAGAATCGTTCTTGATTATTTGGCTTGTTGAAAACCCTGTTTTTTGACCCTGTACCATTTCACTGCGCCGGCTTTGCTGTGCATGACTTCGAATCGGTAACCCTGCATGTCTTTGTACTCGCCGCGTTGTGGCACATGCCCCATTTCATGGGCGATCAAGCCGCCAATCGTGTCAAAGTTTTCATCGTCCACCTGGTTTGGTAATTCAATTTCAAACGCTTGGTTTATTTTTTCAATCGTCGTGCTGCCAGCGACTCTGAAGCTTTTATCGACCAAACTGTAGATTTCCCCTTGGTCGGTTTCAGTATCGAATTCATCTTCGATTTCACCCACAATTTCTTCCAACACATCTTCAAAAGTAACGAGTCCTGCAATTCTTCCAAATTCATCCACCACCATGGCCATGTGGTTTCTATTGCGTTTGAAATCGCGAAGCAAATCGGTGAGATTCTTACTTTCCGGCACAAACACGGCTGTTCTCAATAATATTTTGATATTGAGTTCAGGGGCTCTTTGCAGCTTCAATAAATCCTTGGCCATCAACACGCCAATGATGTTTTCTCGGTCATTTTCATAAACCGGATAACGTGAATGCCCGATTTGAATCACCTTTTCCAACAATTCATCCATGCCTAATGCAATATCGAGCATGTCCATGCGCGGCGCGGGCACCATGATGTCGCCGGCACGCATTTCACTGATGCTCAGCACACCCTCCAACATCACCCGGCTCTCGGGACCGATGTATTTATTGATCTCTGCTGTTTCGATCAGCTCCAACAGTTCTTCTTTGGACTGAAGTCCAGAGAAAACACTTTGGACAAATTTAACCATCCCTGCGAAAGTAGAGGGGTTTGTTTTTCGATGCTCAGGTTCGGACACGTTTTTTCAACATAAACTCATTGACCTCTAGGATATCTGTTTTTTTAAGCCTTTACCCCATCCAATGCCCAGCTTGCCCTCAGGTTTTCACTTTTTCGAACGCGGCTGGCTGTCCTCTAATTCTTTGTTATTGCAAGATGGCGATCAGGCTGTGTTGTTTGACACAGGCTACGTCACACATTCCCAGCAATTATTGAACTTGATTCACCATCGCTTGGGTTCTCAATCCTTGAATGAGGTGATCAATACCCATTTGCACAGCGACCACTGTGGCGGCAATGCCTTGCTGCAGTCTCATTTTCCCGAATTAAAAACATCAATTCCAGCCACGCAATACACGGATGTTGAAAATTGGACGCCTTCGGCACTCACTTACGAGCTAACCGGCCAAACTTGTCCGTCATTTGTGCCTTCTGCTGGTTTGAAATCTGGATCAACTTTAAGTTTTTGCGGGACGCAATGGCAAGTTTTTGCGTCCCCAGGCCACGACAATGACGCCCTTATTTTCTTTGAACCCCACTTTCGCATCCTGATTTCAGCGGATGCGCTTTGGGGAAATGGCATGGGCGTTATTTTTCCTGAGTTTTTGGACGGCATTGGTTTTGAAAATGTGTCTTTAACCTATGATTTGATTGAATTCTTACAGCCCGCCATTGTGATTCCAGGTCACGGCCCAGTTTTCTCCGATGTATTCAAAGCGCTTTCAGCAGCGCGAAAAAAGCTGGATACTTATCAAGCAGAGCCCGTGAAGCATGCCATTTATGCCGCTAAAGTACTGATCAAATTCAAATTGATGGAATTACATCAAGTTCAAGCCCCTGAATTTTGTCACTGGTGCAGCAATTCACCCTTGTTGATGCACATTCACCGTGCCTTTTTTGAATCCATCCCTATGTCTATTTGGATTCAAGATTTGTGGCAGGAATTGGCCGAACGAAAAGCACTTGAGATACGAGACGGCCTTATTTTCAATTTATAAGCCTCTAGGTCCATAAGCTGGCCAAGTTGCTGCTGAAGAATATTATTTTTATAAACGCCTTCTATGAAGGTGTTTCGTTATATGCATTTATTTGAAACCCCCGTTACTTTAGCGTTTAATTCAATTCAGTATTTATTTTTTATTTCAGTTTCGCCAAAACAAAAAGCCCAACTCTTTCGAGTTGGGCTTTCTGAGGCTGTAATAGCCTGACAATGTCCTACTTTCACACGGGTATCCGCACTATCATCGGCGCTGACGCGTTTCACTGTCCTGTTCGGGATGGGAAGGAGTGGTACCACGTCGCTATGGTCATCAGGCATAACTTGTTCTCATCGTGACAAAGTCAGGACAAGGAATTTATAGAGCGAATCAGCTTTTATTTTGAATGCGTCACTTGGCATAACAACCTTGATCATTGCTGAATCAAAGTTATAGGGTCAAGCCGCACGAGCAATTAGTATCAGTT
>CANFOQ010000037.1 GCA_947448745.1 Comamonadaceae bacterium | reverse complement strand
GATCAAAACAAACCTGGTGCCCTTGGCGGGAATCGGACCCGCGACCTCTCCCTTACCAAGGGAGTGCTCTACCACTGAGCCACAAGGGCGAAAACTCTTCGCCAACACACCGAAACCGCTTGGAGCGGGAGACGGGAATCGAACCCGTGTCATTAGCTTGGAAGGCTAAGGTTCTACCATTGAACTACTCCCGCATCGTCTCCCAAATGAGCTTGAGGCCCTTGGATTTCTTCGCAGTTGCAGCCCACTCAAAGCGCTGGTGGAGGAGGCTGGATTCGAACCAGCGTAGGCGTAAGCCAACAGATTTACAGTCTGCCCCCTTTAGCCACTCGGGCACCCCTCCAGCGAGCCGAAGAATATAGCACATTTTTAACTGCCGACAGTTTGACAGCCCTCGTCAATGCGCCAAAACCCTTGCAAATCAAGCCTCTAGCGACCAATTCAGCGGCAGGTTTTGCGATGCAAGCCAATCCCTGGCTTGAGAGAAGTGGCGACAGCCCATGAAGGGCGTCGGTCCACGCAAGGCCGAAAGCGGTGACGGATGGTTGGCCAGCAGCACCAGACGCGGCGCGTCATGTGCCGCACTGGCTTGGGCAATGAGCGGCGCTTTGGCTTGGGCATGCGCCCCCCAGAGCATGAATACACAGGCTTGCGGTTGCGCCGCCACCGCTTGGATGAGTGCATCGGTCAAGGTTTCCCAGCCGCGCTTGGCATGGGAGCCTGCTTGCCCCTCCTCCACCGTCAAACAGGTGTTGAGCAACAAGACGCCGCGCTGAGCCCAAGGCAGCAACGAGCCGCTCATGGGTGGTTGCAAGCCCAAATCAAATTGCAATTCTTTGAAAATGTTACGCAAAGAGGGCGGCGTTGGTACACCGGGTTGCACCGAAAATGCCAAGCCTTCCGCCTGACCCAGACCGTGATAGGGATCTTGGCCCAAGATAACCACCCGTACTTCAGGCAAGGGGGTCAGTTGCAATGCGCGCAGGGGCTGAGGCGGAAAAATGTGAGCGCCGGCTTTCAGTCTTTCACTTAAAAACAATGAGAGTTGGTGCCCTGCTGGGGTTTGCCAAAACCCCTCTACCAGGGCTTGCCAAGAGCCGTCCACCGGCCATTCAACCGGTTTGGCGCTGCTTAAAAAAGCATCAGACTGCAAACAACGCCGCCAACGCCTCGCCGGGCTCGGGTGCGCGCATGAAGGCTTCGCCCACCAAGAAAGCATGCACCCCAGCTTGACGCAGCCGCAACACATCTTCACGGGTGGCGATGCCACTTTCGGTGATCAGCAATTTGTCGGGAGGCAGTTTGGCCATGAGGGACAAGGTGGTGTCCAAAGACACTTCAAAGGTGCGCAAGTTGCGGTTGTTCACACCCAACAGCGGTGTTTTCAGTTTTAAAGCGCGTTCGAGTTCGGCGGCATCGTGCACTTCCACCAGCACACCCATGCCCAAACCCAGGGCCACGGCTTCGAAATCCGCCATTTGCGCGTCGTCCAGGCAAGCGGCGATCAACAAGATGCAGTCTGCACCCATGGCGCGGGACTCGTAAATTTGGAACACATCGACCATGAAGTCTTTGCGCAACACAGGCAAATCGCAGGAGGCGCGGGCTTGCTTGAGGTAATCGGTGCTGCCTTGGAAATACTGTTGATCGGTGAGTACGGACAAACAGGCGGCGCTGGTGTGGCCGTCGCCAAAGGCATAGCTTTGTGCAATGTCAGCAGGGATGAATTCTTCGCGCAGCAAGCCTTTGGACGGACTGGCTTTCTTCACCTCGGCAATGACCGCGGCTTGGCCCGCGGCGATCTTGGCGCGCAAGGCGCCTTCAAAGTCACGCGTGAGCACACGGCTTTCGGCGTCCGAGCGCATTTCAGCCAACGAGGTTTTGCGCAAACGCTGTGCCACTTCCTCGTGTTTGGTTTGGACGATTTTGTTCAGGATGTCGCTCACAGCTTGCCTTTGGTTATGCCGCGTGTTGGGCGGTGAATGCGGTCAATTGTGCCAACTTGGCTTTGCCTGCCCCTTGGGCCAAGGCTTGTTGCGCCAGGGCCAGGCCGGCAGCGATGGTGGGTGCCACATTGGCGGCGTACAAAGCCACGCCAGCGTTCAAGGCCACGATGTCCCGCGGCGCGCCGGCTTGGTTGTCCAACACCGACAGCACCATGTCGCGCGATTCGTCAGGCGTGTCCACTTTCAGGGCGCGGTGACTGGCCATGGTCATGCCAAAGTCTTCAGGGTGGATTTCATACTCGGTGATTTCACCGTTTTTCAATTCACCCACCAAAGTGGCTGCGCCCAAACTCACCTCGTCCATGCCGTCGCGGCCATAAACCACCAAGGCGTGTTCTGCGCCGAGACGTTGCAAGGCGCGGATTTGAATGCCCACCAAATCGGGGTGGAACACGCCCATCAAGATATTGGGCGCGGAGGCTGGATTTGTGAGCGGGCCCAAGATGTTGAACAGCGTGCGCACGCCCAGTTCTTTGCGCACCGGTGCCACGTTTTTCATGGCCGGATGGTGGTTGGGCGCGAACATGAAGCCAATGCCCACCTCGGCAATGCTTTGGGCAATGAGCGCGGGCGGCAAGTTGATCTTCACACCCAAACTCTCCAGCACATCGGCGCTGCCACTTTTGCTGCTGACGCTGCGCCCACCGTGTTTGCTGACCCGCGCGCCTGCGGCAGCCGCCACAAACATGGCACAGGTGGAAATATTGAACGTGTTGGCACCGTCGCCGCCGGTGCCGACGATGTCGACCAAGTGGGTGCGGTCAGCCACCTCGACCTTGGTGGAGAACTCGCGCATGACTTGCGCCGCAGCCGTGATTTCACCGATGGTTTCTTTCTTGACGCGTAAGCCCGTCAGAATGGCTGCCGTCATGAGCGGCGTGATCTCGCCTTGCATGATCATGCGCATCAGGTGCAGCATCTCATCGTGAAAAATTTCACGGTGCTCGATGGTGCGTTGCAAGGCTTCGGTGGGGGTGATGCTGGTCATGGCTGCGGCGTTTTCAAAAAGTTGTTCAACAAGGCGTGGCCGTGCTCTGTGAGGATGGATTCGGGGTGAAATTGCACGCCTTCGATAGGTAGTGAACGATGCCGCACGCCCATGATTTCACCATCGTCGGTCCAGGCGGTGACTTCCAATTCCGCCGGACAACTGCTGCGCTCAATCGCCAGCGAGTGGTAGCGGTTGACCGTGTAGGCTTTGGGTAAATCGGCAAACACGCCTTGCTGGGTGGTGTGGATGACGCTGGTTTTGCCGTGCATGAGTTGCTGGGCGCGGATGATGCGCCCACCAAATGCCGCACCAATGCTTTG
This sequence comes from Comamonadaceae bacterium, assembly GCA_947448745.1. Classification (GTDB taxonomy): domain Bacteria; phylum Pseudomonadota; class Gammaproteobacteria; order Burkholderiales; family Burkholderiaceae_C; genus Limnohabitans. The sequence goes on along the minus strand of CANFOQ010000037.1, from coordinate 21,604 downwards.
GTGCCCCAAGCACACACCCAAGATGGGCAACTTGCCAGCGAAATGCTGGATGGCGGCCACCGAAATGCCCGCTTCGGCGGGCGAACACGGCCCAGGCGACACGACCAAATGGCTGGGCTTCAAAGCTTCAATGTCGGCCAAGCTGATTTCGTCATTGCGGTGCACCAGCACCTCGGCACCCAACTCACCGAAGTACTGCACCAGGTTGTAGGTGAAGCTGTCGTAGTTGTCGATCATCAGGAGTTTCATTCCAAGCCCTCCTCGACCAATTCGCTGGCTCGCAGCAAGGCACGCGCCTTGTGCTCGGTTTCGCGCCATTCCATTTCGGGCACCGAGTCGGCCACGACGCCGGCTGCCGCTTGCACATACAAGGTCTCGTCTTTGATGATGCCGGTGCGAATGGCGATGGCCACGTCCATGTCACCGGCAAAACTCAAGTAGCCGCAAGCCCCACCATAAATGCCGCGCTTGACTGGCTCAAGCTGGTCGATCAGTTCCATGGCGTGCACTTTGGGTGCCCCGGTCAACGTACCTGCCGGGAAAGTAGCGCGCAACACGTCCATGCTGCTCATGCCGTCTTTCAACACGCCCTCGACATTGCTGACGATGTGCATCACATGGCTGTAGCGTTCCACGGCAAAGGCTTCGGTGACTTTCACCGTACCGGTTTTGGCGATGCGCCCGATGTCATTGCGGGCCAAGTCAATCAACATGACATGCTCTGCGCGTTCTTTGGGGTCGTTGATCAACTCTTGTTCTGTGGCCAAGTCGGCCTCTGGCGTGGCTGCACGAGGACGGGTCCCCGCCAAAGGGCGGATGGTGACCTTGTTGCCCTCCGGCGTGGTTTCTTGGCGCACCAGAATTTCAGGTGAGGCGCCCACCACATGGAAGTCACCCATGTTGTAGTAATACATGTAAGGGCTGGGATTCAAAGAACGCAGGGCGCGGTAGAGCGACAAGGGGCTTTCGGTGAAACGCTTTTTGATGCGCTGCCCAACTTGCACCTGCATGAAGTCGCCTGCCTCAATCAAGCGTTTGGCACGCTCGACAGCCTCCAAATAATCGGCCTTGGCAAACTCGCGCTCGGGCGGGTGGCTTTGCGTGGCTTTCACCACCGGCGCGCTGACCGAGTACTTCAACATGTCCTTCAAATCGCGCAGCCGTTTTTTGGCGCGGGTGTAAGCCTCGGGTGCGGCGGGGTCGGCATAGACCATGAGGTAAAGCTTGCCTGAGAGGTTGTCAATGACGGCCAATTCTTCGGTTTGCAGCAGGAGGATGTCGGGGCAACCCATGCTGTCGGGCGGGCAACTGTTTTGCAGTTTTTTCTCGATGTGGCGCACCGTGTCATAGCCAAAATAACCGGCCAAGCCACCACAAAACCGCGGCATGCCAGGTCGCAAGGCCACTTTGAAGCGCTGCTGGTAACTGGCAATGAAGTCCAACGGGTTGCCATGGTTGGTTTCCACCACCACGCCGTCGGTCACCACCTCGGTGAGGGCTGATTCTCCAAAGCCATTGGCGCGCAGCAAGGTGCGGGCGGGCAAACCGATGAAGCTGTAGCGGCCAAAACGCTCTCCACCCACCACGGACTCCAACAAAAAACTGTGCTTGCCGCCGTCCTTGGTGAAGGCGAGTTTCAGGTACAGCGAGAGTGGCGTTTCCAGGTCGGCAAAGGCTTCGACCATCAAGGGAATGCGGTTGTAGCCTTGGGCGGACAGGCTTTTGAATTCAAGTTCAGTGATCACGGGGAGCCTCCATAGCTCAGCCCTCAGGGGCCATAAATCAAGAAACGGTGCGAAGCGCACCCATTGAAGGAGGCAGTAAAGGGTTTAAGTCAACACCGACACTGCCGGGCAGGGCTGGCGACGCCAAGGCCAAGCTCCTCGGTCGTTGCAACCAGTGAGGGTGTTGAGGTGTAAGAACATGGCAAAAGTGTAACAAATGCGCCTGTGCGGGCTTAAAACTGGAGTTCACCAAAATGATCGATGAAGCCGTCGCAATCCACCCCACGAATCGGCTCGCCGTGGTTGTAGCCATAAGTGACCAACACCACGGGGCAAGCTGCAGCGCGGGCGGCTTGGGCGTCGTTTTGCGAGTCGCCCAGCATCAGCGTGTGGGCGGGCAAGGTGCCCAAGGCTTTGCAGGTTTCCAACAAGGGCAAGGGGTCGGGTTTTTTGCGGGGAAAGGCATCGCCGCCATAAACATGGCTAAAAAAACCACTCAACCCTTTGCGCGCCAGCAAGTCTTTGGCGAACGACGTGGGTTTGTTGGTCAGGCACGCCATGGGCAAGCCACGCGCTTGAAACGCTTTCAAACCTTCCAACACGCCCTCATAAACCTCGGCATGTTGGCCATTGACCCGGCCATAGTGGTGTTGGTAGCGCTGAAACGCGGGCTCGTAATAGGTGTCCACCGTGGTGCTGTCGCACACCAAGCCGCTGGCTTGCACCTCGGGCAGGGCCAATTGGTGCTGCAACACCGTGCGAACCAGGTGTTCGGAGCCCTTGCCCACGGCGATGTTGACCACATCGCGTTTGACGTTGGGCAGATCAATGTCTGCCAAGGCCAGGTTCAAGGCTGCCTCGAAGTCGGCCATGGTGTCGACCATGGTGCCGTCCAGATCGATCATCAGCGCGCGGATAGAAGTTGGTTGGAAACTCATGTTGTCAATTGTCCAGTAATTGCGGGTTTGACACCCACGGATAACCCAATTTGCCCGGATGCAAGGTTATTTGGACTTGTTGACCGGGTTGAGCCCGCCTATAGAGTTTGACAGGCACCCGCAAGTCCATGCCTGGCATTTGCTCGGCGGCCTTGATCTTGAGTAAATAACTGGCATTCCAATTCAGCCAGTTTCCCTCGCGCCAAAAAAACATATGCCGATCGGCAACTTCAGCAATAACGGTGCGCGTAGCTCCGGGGTCGTCCAAGGTATTGAGCTTGTGCAGCAAGACGAGCGAGGTGATGTACAGACCAAACAGACTTGTTGGCACGATGCCCAGCAAGACGAAATGGGTACGCGAAGAACGCCCCATCGCCATGCTTGCCACGACAAACAATACAAGTGTGCCGATCACAGTGAGCAGGCCTGCATGAGTTTCCAAAGCGGTGTTTGGAAGAATCTGTCCAAACACATAGGTGTGCCAATCCTCCCATTGCAATAGGCCGATACAGGCCCAAAAGACAGACAGCGTGGTAAAAGCGAAAGCCTTCCAGTAGCCTGGGTCATTCCACAGATGCACCGTGTAGGCGGCATAACGATTGAACTCTGCGGCAATGTTGTGCAAGGCAGGCACGCACTTGTGAATCAAGTCCTCGCATTGGTCATCGGTCAACCTCCCGTCGGTGGTACTGAACTCAACCCACAAGCGCCCTCTTCTACAAGTCAACTTGAGGAACTCAACCCCTGAGATCGGCTTGGTCATCAGACTGAGCACCTGATGGATGAGGGCGCTGTTGCTGGACACCAGTTTTTTAACCGGCGTGCTGTCAGACTCGAAAAACACCAAATCGTCAAATGCTGGGTGCCCGGTTTGTTGTTCGGTGATAAGGCGCATGGATTTGGCCCATCGGTCAAAACTGTTCTCGTGGCGGAACTGGCAGTTGACGCGACTGGGCATGTCGATACCTAGGTAAACATGACCGCCCACGTTTTCAAACCACCCCCTGTCTTCAAAAAACCCCCGGTGTTCATACGCCAAACCTTCACACCAACCTGGCTTACCTTTCCATCGCCTGATGTCTTTGAACCAAAGCAGGAATACAACTGAACCAAGACCGAAGCTGAACCAGGTCAACCAAGTGAGGTAGCCGCCTAAAAAAGTCATACTGTTAATGGGATGGAAAAGAGGACATACATGGTTTCATGGGCTGAGGGGTTGGGGGTTTGACACCCACGGATAGCCCAATTTGCCGGGATGCAACTGCAGTTGCACGTGTTGACCCGGTTGAACATGCGAAAAAATCGACGCTTCGGCCCTGAACGCCATCTCTGGCAAGTCATCATTCGCTTGCAACTTGATGTGAAATTCTTGCCAAACATGTCTGGGAATCTTGTTGCGTCTGTGAACCACCCTGACTTCTGACACCACTGCCTGGACAGTCCGCGCAGTTTCTACATCGTTCAATGTGTTGATCTCTTTCAAGGTTGAAAAAGTCAACATGGTCAGGCCGATGCCACCGGTCAACAAAACCTCCAGCAGCGTCCAGTGGGCTCGGGAAGTGCTGCGAACCAACTTGAACACCAAACCCAACATCAAGGCTGTCAGGGCGATCGAAAGTGTGATCGCATGCCATTGAAAATCACTGTTGGGCAGCAACTTTGGTGAAAGCTCGCTCTCCCAATCTCTGATCTCAATCAAGCCATAAACCAACAAAGAGCTGCTCAACATACCCAACGCCAAAGCCATCCGATGAGCTCGGTCAATCCAGAATCTTGACGTGTTGACCTCGGGGTGCTCAAAAGCTTTGGAGATGGCTTGCAAGATGGGCACGCACTTGAGCACCAAGTCTGCGCTTTGAATCGGGCTCAAGCCAAATTTCATTCTGGTGAACTTCACCCACAAGCGGCCTCGGTGACAAGTCAAAGAATGAAACGTCACCCCATGTGCTTGGCAGTCCATCAAGCTCAGAAGAAGTGCTGCCAGCGCCGGATTGCCAGACATGATTTCTTGAACAGGCCTGCTGTCGGCGACGATAAACAACTTGCGGTCCAGATCTGGATGGCCCCATTGCAGTTCTTGGCTCAGACCCCATTTTTTGGCCCATCGATCAAACCAAGTTTCGAGCCGACAGGTGAACGTCGTTCGGTATGGAACTTGGATTCCCAGCAAGTTGGATGTGCTCCGATGCCCAAATAAACCGCTGTGTTGATAGTCTTGCCCATTGAGTTGGCCAGGCTGGGCACGCCACAGTTGCAGAGACTGCACCAGTTTGAATCCACCGCCCAACACCAGCGAGAACAGGCCAAGGACAGGGATCATGACTTGTCTTCTTTAGGGGGCCCGTTATTTCACCCAACGGATATACAGCGGTATTTTTTTCACCAAATTGGCAATCAAACTGCTGCCCGAATGCACCACCACGGCGCCATCGGGGCTGCCCATGTCGGTGGCGGTCCAGACCCAGCCGCTGGGGCCCGAGCCAAACCAGGTTTGGTTCAAAGCCAGCTCTGCGCAACTTGTTTCTGACAAGCTTTGCAGCTCTTTTTGGGTGGGCAAGCGCCAGCCGGTGCCTGCAGCTGTTTTCGTGGCGAGGTTCCAGTCTTGCGCCACCGCATCCCCAGTGCAGCTTTTGCCATCCCATTTTTGGCCCATCACACAACGCTGCCAGACCAAGCCCGTGTCCAGGTCTTTCACCTCAGAGGCATCAGCATTGACCGCTTGGTAGCGGCTGTCTGGGCGGGTCAGGGGTTCATTGGGAATGCAGGCCGCCAACGCAGCATGGGCAAAGAGCAAACAACCACAAAATGCGGCCAAAGAAGAGCGAACAGTCATGTCAAGCTTTCAAAAAATCAGGACAGCGCCACGCGCATTTGATCGATCACGGCTTTGTAATCTGGTTTGCCAAAAATAGCGCTGCCGGCCACAAAGGTGTCCGCCCCGGCATTGGCCACTTGGCGGATGTTGTCGGGCTTGATGCCGCCATCAACTTCCAGGCGAATGTCGCGGCCGCTGGCCTCGATGCGCTTGCGAGCGTGCTCAACCTTGCGCAGCGCCGAGTCAATGAAGCTCTGTCCGCCAAAACCAGGGTTGACGCTCATGATCAGGATCAGGTCGATGTCGTCGATCAGCCAGTCCAGCACGTCCAGCGGCTCGGCCGGATTGAACACCACGCCGGCTTGGCAACCGGCAGCCTTGATGGCTTGCACACTGCGGTGGGCATGGGCGCTGGCATCGGGGTGAAAGCTGATCAGGTCGGCTCCGGCTTGGGCGAACAAGGCGGCCAAGGCGTCCACCGGCTGCACCATCAGGTGCACATCGATGGGCACGGCCACACCCGCAGGCGTTTTGGCGTGTGGCTTCAAGGCCTGACAGACCATGGGGCCGAACGTGAGGTTGGGTACGTAGTGGTTGTCCATCACATCAAAGTGAATCCAGTCGGCGCCGGCGGCGATGACGTTTTTCACCTCGTCACCCAGACGGGCAAAGTCGGCGGACAAAATGGAGGGGGCAATGCGGTAGGTGGTCATGGGCGCAATTATGGTGTCAGAATGGTGCAAGCTCTTTTTTGAACCCCTTTTAACCCCATGCCCGCCTACCAACTCAGCGTTGACGTCACGCCGCAGTACCTGCCCGAACAATCTTCCCCCGAGGACGGCGTTTACGCCTTCTCCTACACCGTCTTGATCCGCAACACCGGCAGCGTGGGCGCACAAGTCGTCTCGCGCACCTGGCACATCAACGACGCCAACGGTTTGCACGAAAAAGTGAAGGGCTTGGGCGTGGTCGGCCACCAGCCTTTGTTGCAACCCGGCGAACGTTTTGAGTACACCAGCGGCACACGCCTGCGCACACCCACCGGCACCATGCACGGCAGCTACTTTTGTGTGGCCGTGGACGGCGAAAAATTCGACATCGACATCCCCATGTTCGTGCTCGATGCGCTGAGCGACAGCCACCGCCATTTGCACTGAACCATGGGCGAATTCGACCTGATCGCCCGTTATTTCACCCGCGCACCGCGCCACGCGGTGTTGGGGGTGGGTGACGACTGCGCCCTGTTGCAACCGCAACCCGGCATGCAGTGGGCGGTGTCTTCAGACATGTTGGTTGACGGTCGCCATTTCCTCAGCACCACGCCGCCCGCTCATTTGGGGCACAAAGCCTTGGCAGTCAACCTGAGCGATTTGGCTGCTTGTGGCGCCAAGCCTGTGGCCTTCACGTTGGCGCTGGCCTTGCCGCAAATCGACGAAGCTTGGTTAAAAGGTTTTTCTCAGGGGTTGTGGGCCCTGGCCGATGAACATGGCTGCGAATTGGTGGGTGGCGACACCACCCAAGGGCCTTTGAACATTTGCATCACGGTGTTTGGCGAGGTGCCGCCCGGCGACGCCATGCTGCGCCAACATGCCCAAGCAGGCGACGATATTTATGTCAGTGGCACCGTGGGCGACGCCCGTTTGGCACTCGAGGTGTTTCGCGGAACCTTGAGCTTGGACGCACCACACTTTGAAGCAGCTCGTATTCGCATGGAACAACCCACGCCCCGAGTGGCGTTAGGTCAAGCCTTGCGCGGCGTGGCCAATGCCGCCATCGACATCAGCGATGGCTTGGTCGGCGACTTGGGTCACATCTTGCAACGCTCCAAATTAGGCGCGGTGCTGACCACCGATTGGGTGGCCGACAGCGCCGCCATCAGCCCTGCCCTGCAAACCCTGCCTCTGAACCGCCGCTTGGACATGGCCTTGGCCGGCGGCGACGATTACGAACTGCTGTTCACCGCCGCCCCCGACCAAGCCGACGCCGTGCAAGACGCCGCCAACGCGAGTGGTGTGTCAGTCACGTGCATTGGCCGCATCACCGCCAACGCCGGTTTGCAAGTGTTGGATGCACATGGCGTGGCCATGTCTCGGCGCTTTGCCTCCTTCGACCACTTTGCCCGCTGACCCCGCATGACGCCCTTCAACCAAATGCACGCAGGCCGTTTCATGTGGTCGCACCCGGCGCACCTGTTTGCGCTCGGCTTTGGTTCTGGTTTGAGCCCTGTGGCTCCTGGCACCGTGGGCACTTTGTGGGCCTGGGCTTCGTACAGCCTGCTCAATTTGTTTCTGAACACCGCCGAGATGGGTCTGTTGATTGCAGCCTCTGTCTTGTTGGGTTGGTGGTTTTGCAAAGTGACTGCCGAACACATGCAAATGAGCGACCCCAGCGCCATCGTGTGGGACGAAATCGCGGCGTTTTGGCTGGTGCTGTGGCTGTGGCTGCCCGCTGGCTTTGCAGGGCAACTGGTGGCCTTTGTCTTGTTTCGCTTGTTCGACGCCGCCAAGCCTGGGCCGGTGGGCTGGGCCGACCAAGCGTTTCACGGTGCGGGTTGGCGCGGCGGCTTTGGCATCATGTTTGACGATGTGGTGGCCGCGTTTTGCACGCTGCTTTGTTTGGCACTTTGGCAGGCAACAAGATGAACACTCACGACAACATCACCACTTTGGCCTCGGCATTGTTGCAACGCGGTTGGCTGCTGGCCACGGCGGAGAGCTGCACCGGCGGCATGATTGCTGCGGCTTGCACCGATGTGGCGGGCTCCAGCCAATGGTTTGAACGCGGCTTTGTCAGTTACAGCAATGAGGCCAAGCAAGACATGCTGGGCGTGCCTGCGGCGCTGCTGGCCCAACACGGTGCCGTCAGCGAAGCGGTGGCGCAGGCCATGGTCTTGGGTGCCTTGAACCACAGCCAAGCGCAAGTGGCGATGGCGGTGACGGGTATCGCTGGGCCCACGGGTGGGAGCAAAAGCAAACCCGTGGGCACGGTGTGTTTTGCTTGGGGTTTGCCCACCGACGGCGGCCCGACCGTTGGCGCTGAAACCGCTTGGGTGAAAGTGCAAACCTGCCACTTCGAGGGAGACCGGGCCGCGGTTCGCAAAGCCACCCAAGAACACGCTTTGAACCAACTGCTGGTGTTGTTGAACCAACGCCATTCCTGAGCGCATCGTCCTGTCGCTCTGCCCACATGGCGCAAAACCGAGCAGATCAGGCGTCGATCAACACCAACTTCATGCGCGATGCTGCGCCACTTTTGATGGTGACGCGGGATTTGGCACAGCCAAACTGTTTGGCCACCAAGCCAATGAGTTCTTCGTTGGCTTTGCCGTCCACCGGCATTGATTTGATCTGTGCCAACCAACTGCCGTCCTCGGCTAGGGTGAGTGAACTCACCCGAGACTGAGGCTTGACTTTGACTTGAACCACGGTGCGCATGGCACCCATGTTAAGTCTTCAGGCTCAGGCCAAGCGCACCACTTGGCTCAGGTCCAAGGGTGTTTTTTCGTTCACGATTTCACCGGTTTCCATGTATTTTTTATGGCCAGCCATGATGCCGTCGAGCAATTTGGCATTCATGTTTTTCATCATCAGGCTGTTCATGATGTCGAAGAACATGTTTTTCATGCTGTAGTTCATGACGCCGCGTAAAACCGAACCGTCAGCCACCGAGCGCACACTCAAGCCCATGCTCAGTTTGTCAATGCCTGGCATGTTGTGCAGTTCATAAACTTCGATGGTGATCGACTCGCCCTCGGTCCACTCCACCACCCGCTCTTCAGCGGTGGCCCCCATCATGGTGAGGTCACAGTGGCGGGTCGCGCCGACGCCGGTTTTTTGGTTGGAGGTGATGAAGGATTTCTTCACCGCTGGGTGGCCGTGGCAAATGTTGCCGAAGTCAGCCAACTTGGCCCAGACTTTGTCTTTGGGCAATTGAATATGGATTTCACGGATGATTTGGGTGCTCATATTGGCCTTTCAGGGTTGATGGTTGCGAGTTGCTAACCTAAAGCGCTCACTGAAAGCAAAATATACACTAAAAATGTAACTTAATTTTTTAATTAATGAATTTTTCTAATTATTCGTTTAGATTTCTTCAGCCGCGTAGCTTTTGCGCACCGCCACCCCCAAGCGCGACAGCCGGTTGGTCAAGCGCAGCACTTGTTTGTCCTTGCTCAACAACAAGGCCTTGTGCGCCGTCGCCAGGTCGATGAATTTTTGGTCGTCAGCGTCTTTGCAGATGAAAGGCGCTTTGACAGCCACGTCTTGCATTTGAGTCAAGCCATCAAACTGCGTCAGCACATCGTGGGCACTCAAACCATCGTGTGCACGGCGTTTGGCGATGTGCGGATAGTCCAGCACACGCAGCAGTTCTTCACGCATCGGTGCTGTTGCAATCCATTTCAGTGAACCCTGTTGCAAGGCTTGTAACAAGGGTGGGGTGGCCGGGTCTTGGTAGACCCACAAATCCAGCACGATGTTGGTGTCGATGACCACCAGGTGCGGGGCCAAGACCGTCATGGCTTGCGCAGCGAACCTGCCTGCAGATCAAAACGAAACAGTCGGCATTCGATCGGGCCGTTCCACATGGGGACCCGGCGCGATTCTTTCAGGCGCATGCGCCCCGGCAGTTTCAAATCTGGGGTCAGCAACCAAGCGCGCCAGCCGGTGTAATTCTTTTTCCAATGGCTGGCCAGTTGACTGAAGAATTCGCCGCCGTCTTCCACTTGGCCGGTCTCACGACCACCACGCACCAAGCTGGCGGCACCCGCCACACCCGCCGCTTCAATCCGTTCGCCATAAGGCGGATTCACCAGCATCACACCGGGCACATCGCTGGGCGGCATGCGCTGCAAAGCGTCGCCGCCACGCAAATGCACGAACTTGGCCACACCCGCACGCTGGGCATTGCGCTGCGCAAAGTCGACCATGCGAAAAGCCACATCGCTGCCAAACACTTGGGCACGCGGTTCGCACTCTTGGGCATGGGCTTCGTCTTGCAATTGACGCCACACATGGGCGTCAAACATGCGCAGTTTTTCAAAGCCAAAGCGGCGCTGCAAGCCCGGTGCCATGCGGCAAGCGATTTGCGCAGCCTCGATGACGATGGTGCCGCTGCCACAACACGGGTCGTACAGGGCCAAGCCTTGCTCAACACCTGCCACCGAGGGCACGGCAGGTGGCGTTTCGCCGGGCGCGGTCAGCAGCGGCATGCTCCAGCCGCTGGCGGCCAACATGGCTGCAGCCAAGGTTTCCTTCAGGGGCGCATCGCCCTTGTCTTCGCGCCAGCCGCGCTTGAACAAGGGCTCACCGGTGGTGTCCAAATACAGCGTGAGCATCTTGTCGGTCAGGTGCACATGCAGGCGCACATCGGGCCGTTGGGTATCGACATCGGGACGCACGCCAGCCTTGTCGCGAAAACGATCAGCCACCGCGTCCTTCACCCGCAAGGTGGCGAAATTCAGGCTTTTCAAGGGGCTGTGTTGGGCGGTGATTTCCACCCGGAAACTTTGCTTGGGCGTGAACCACATTTCCCACGCCACGGCACTGGCGGCGTTGTAAATGTCATCCTCGTTGGCATAAGGCTGGTGCGCCAACTGAATGAGCACCCGCATGCCTAAGCGGCTGTGCAAATTCAGTTGCATGGCAGCGCGCCAAGAGGCTTGCAGTTGAACGCCGCCGCGCAGCGTTTGCATGTCGCGCGCTGGCAAACCAGTGATCTGAGCCACTTCATGGGCCAACAAGGCCTCCACCCCGGCGGCGCAGGGGACAAACAATTGCAAGGAATTCACAGGGCTTTACGCAGGTTGGTGGGTGCGATGCGCAAGGCTTCGCGGTACTTGGCCACGGTGCGGCGGGCGCAGTCGATGCCTTGCTCTTTCAGCATGTCCGAGAGTTGGTTGTCGGACAGTGGTTTTTTCGGGTTCTCGCTGGCAATCAGCTGCTTGATGAGGGCGCGCACCGCCGTGCTGGATGCGTTGTTGCCGCTGTCAGTGCCCAGACCCGAGCCAAAGAAATACTTCAGCTCGAAGGTGCCGTAGGGTGTGTGCATGTACTTGGCGGTGGTGACCCGGCTGATGGTGGATTCGTGCAAACCCAGCTCCTCGGCAATCTCGCGCAACACCATCGGCTTCATGGCCAGTTCGCCGTGGATGAAAAAGCTTTTTTGCCGCTGCGTGATGGCGTTGCTGACCCGCAAAATCGTGTCAAAGCGTTGCTGGATGTTTTTGATCATCCACCGCGCTTCTTGCAGGCGCTGCTGCAAGCCTGCATGGCTGTCACCTTTGCCGCCTTTCAAAGCGCTGGCGTAAATATCGTTCACCTTCAGGCGCGGCATCACCTCGGGATTGAGCATGGCGCGAAACTGCGGCAGCCCTTGCTTGTCCACACCGTGCGCCAGCACCAAGACATCTGGCACCACCACGTTGCGCTCCACATCAATGAAGCGCCGACCCGGCTTGGGCTCCAGGCGGGCGATCAAGGCGATGGCCAATTTCACCAAAGATTCGGATTCGCCCACGACCACAGCCAAGCGCTTGACATCCCGCTTGGCCAGCATCTCCAAGGGTTGCTTGCATATCGCCAACGCACAGGCCCGCAATTCAGCGCGTTCCTCGGTGTCGGCAGGCACTGCTTGGAGTTGCAAACGCAAACACTCGCCCAGGTCACGCGCGCCCACACCGGTGGGTTCCAGGCTTTGCAACAAGCCCAGAGCGACTTGGAAGCGGTGCACCAACTCTTCGCATTGCTCTAAATCGTCCCCAGCCAGACTCTCGGCCAAGGACTGGAAGCTGTCTTCCAAATAGCCGTCGTCATTCAGCGATTCGATCAAAAAGCGCAGCGCCGCACGGTCGGTATCGTCCAGGCGCAATGACAACGCCTGGCGGTGCAAAAAGGCGGTCAGCGATTCTTGGTTGCGGGCCAACTCGGTGGCTTGCGCTTTTTCATCGTCGTTGTTGTTGTTGCGTGGTGGCGCATCGCCGCCCCACTCGCTGTCGTCGGGTGAAAACTCGACACTGCCGTCGCCATCCCAGCTTTCAGCCACGCCTTCGGCATCAATCGGCGCCGCCACCTCGCTGGCGGTTTCCACCCGCACCTCGCTGACCCGATCCATCGGGCCATCCCAGCTTTCAGGTTCGGCGTCCGAGGTTTCAGCCGCTGCATTTTCTTGCTCCAGGCCAAAGTCTTCGCGCGGTGCCAGGTCTTCCATTTCTTTTTCAAGAAAGGGGTTGTCGTCCAGCATTTGGTCGATTTCTTGACTCAGCTCGAGGGTGGAAAGTTGCAACAAGCGGATGGACTGTTGCAACTGAGGCGTTAAAGCCAAGTGTTGCGAGACGCGCAGGGAAAGACCTTGCTTCATGCTTGTCCTCCCTTCACATTCGGAAGTTTTCGCCGAGGTACACCCGGCGCACCTCGGGGTTGGTGACGATGGCTTGTGGCGTGCCCTCAGCCAACACCCGGCCTTCGCTGATGATGCTGGCGTGGTCGCAAATGCCCAAGGTTTCGCGCACATTGTGGTCGGTGATCAAGACGCCAATGCCCTTGGCTTTCAAGAAACCAATGATGCGCTGAATCTCCAAGACCGCGATCGGGTCGATACCGGCAAAGGGTTCGTCAAGCAAGATGTAACGAGGTTGCGTGGCCAAGGCACGGGCGATTTCAACCCGGCGACGCTCGCCACCTGATAAGGCCAAGGCGCCCGAATCGCGCAAATGTTCGATGCGCAATTCATGCAACAGTTCAGTCAGCCGTTGCTCGATCACGTTGCGGGACAAGGCCTGAGCCTGTTCGTCACGCTGCAACTCCAACACGGCTCGGATGTTGTCGGCCACGTTCAATTTGCGAAAAATCGACGCTTCTTGCGGCAAATAACTCAAGCCCATGCGGGCCCGCTGGTGGATCGGCATGTGCTCGACCGGCACGCCGTCAATCGAAATGGTGCCGCCTTCGGCCCGCACCAGACCGACGATCATGTAAAAGGAAGTGGTTTTGCCCGCGCCATTGGGACCCAGCAGGCCCACCACCTCGCCCTTACCCACTGAAATTGAGACATCCCGCACCACTTGGCGTCCAGCGTAGGACTTTTGCAAATGCTGTGCCTCTAAGCGGTCGGCAACAGCCATGGGTTTGTTCACTTGCCCGCCTCGTCGGTGTTGCGCGGGGTCAGCACGGCCCGAACCCGACCTGTGGGCGCATTGCCAGCTGGTTTGGTGCCGGCCAGTTGGCCATCCACGGTGAACTGATCGGTCAGGTTTTCATAGACGATGCGTTGGCCGGTCATTTGGTCACTCAGCACCGTGCCCCGGTAGCGGCGAAAGTCGGCCTTGATGATCATCACCACCTTGTCGGCTTTGCCGTCGTATTCAATGCGCTCCCCTTCGCCTTCCATCCATTCGTCCACGCCTTCACGTTTTTGCCGGTAGAAGGCCCGCGCGCCTGGCATGGCAGTCAAGATGCCGTACTGAAATCCATCGGGGTCTTGGCGCACCTCGAGCCGGTTGCCACGCATGGTGATGGTCCCTTTGGTGGCCACCACTTTGCCGGTGAAGATGCTGATTTGCTTGAGCTCGTCATGATCGAGGTTGTCGGCCTCGATGTTCATGGGTTTGTTGCGATCGGCTTTTTCAGCAATCGCCAACAACGGCATTCCCAAAATAACAGCAACACCCCAGAAGGTGAGCAGGTTTTTCAAGGCACGGAAATTGCTGGATTGACGGGACGCTGGCATGGCCCGAATTGTAGGGGCAAAAACCGTGCCCGATCAGCAATTGTCAGCGGCCTTTGCGAATTTCAGAAGTGAGGAAATCCGTGATTTGCAGGGCGCGTTCCATGCTGCCGGCCAGACTGCCGTCCACGTAATAGCGGCCGCCAATACCCAAAGCAGGCACACCCTCGACCTTGAAGTCTTCTTGCAGTTTGGCCGCTTGCCGCGCTTTACCAATGACGGTGAACGAGTTGTACAAATCAGTGAATTGCTTGGCTGGGATGCCGTTTTTTTCGGCCCACACCAACAAGGTATCGAGCTTGGCCAAGTTTTGCTTTTCAACATGGATGGCTGCAAACATCTTGGCTTGCAGTTCTTCCACTTTGCCCAAAGCTTCCAACACATAAAAAGCGCGTTGCTGCGGTTCGAAGTCTTCACGGAACTTCACGGGCACGCGTTTGAGCACGACATCTTTGGGGAGCTTTTTGCTCCAAGCACTCAGCGCTGGTTCAAACGCATTGCAGTGCGGGCAGTTGTACCAAAAGAACTCCAGCACCTCGATCTTGCCCTTGCCCACATCGGTGGCGATGCGGTTTTTCAGCGGCAAATAGTCGGTGCCTTCTTTGAAAGCGCTGGCTTGAGACCAAGCTGGGACAGCGTTCAAACCAGCAAGAGCAGACAAACTGAGGGTGGAAAATGCACGGCGTTGCATGGCGCGTTCTTTCATGGACGTTGGACACGAATCAGGGCTGATTCAAATTTGGTGGCCTTGAGTTTGGCCTGGACTTGCTCGGCTTCGGTTTTGCTGTCAAACGGCCCCAAGCGAACCCGGTAGACCATTTTGCCCGCTTGGTCTCGCTCTGAAACTTTGGGGTCATAACCGGCCAAGGCCAATTTGGCGCGCTGGCTCTCGGCCTCTTCGCTGGCGTGAAATGCACCCACTTGCACCAAATATTGAAATTCGTCGCCTTTGGCCGCCTGGCTGTTGGCCAGGTCACCCAAAGGGTCGCTGGAAGCGGCTGGCGGCGCGGGCGGTGGCGCCACCACGGGGGCTGTGGGCTTGGCTGGTGCGGGCTCTTCAGGCTTGGCGGCCCCTGGGTTTTTGCCATACAAGGGGGCGTTGGGGTCCCAATCTTTATTCTTCTTTTCTTCAGCCGCGTCTTGCTCGGCATTGCGGCTCAGGCCTTTGTTCAGAAAAGGAATCGGCACCTTGGTGACGTAAATGGCCACCACCAAAGCGATGGTCAAACCGACCACCAAGCCCAGGATGAAGCCCAAAAAAGTATTGCCGCGTTGCCGAATGAATTGATTCATGCTGAGATCCTTTACATGCTCTGAGGCGCTGAGACACCCAAGACGGCCAGGCCATTGCGCAGCACTTGTGCGGTGGCCAACACCAAAGCCAAGCGGGCTTTTTTCACCACCTCATCATCGACCAAGATGCGTTCCGCATCGTAGTAGCTGTGATAGCAGGCGGCCAAATCGCGCAGGTAAAACGTGACGTCGTGCGGGGCCATGTCCAAACAAGCTTGGGTCAGCATCTGGGGATAACGCGCCAGCAGCATCATCAGGCTTTGGGCGGCAGGGCCGTCCAAGGGCGACAGATCGGTGTCTTGAAGCAGCGCTGGGTTTTGCCCAGCTTGGGCTGTCCAGGTTTTCAAAATGGTGCAAATCCGGGCATGGGCGTACTGCACGTAATAGACCGGGTTTTCATTGTTTTTGGACAAGGCCAAATCCACATCGAACACATACTCGGTGTCGGGCTTGCGACTGAGCAAGAAAAAGCGCACGGCGTCTTTGCTGGTCCACTCGATCAAATCCCGCAAGGTCACATAGCTGCCTGCGCGCTTGGAAATTTTCACTTCCTCGCCGCCGCGCATGACCCGCACCATGGTGTGCAGCACATAGTCGGGATAGCCTGGGGGGATGTTCAAGCCCTGCTGCTGCGACGCGGCTTGCAAACCCGCCCGCACCCGGGCAATGGTGCCATGGTGGTCGGTGCCTTGGATGTTGATGACCTTGGTGAAGCCGCGCTCCCATTTGGCCAAGTGGTAAGCCACATCAGGCACAAAATAGGTGTAGCTGCCATCAGACTTGCGCATCACCCGGTCTTTGTCATCGCCAAAATCGGTGGAGCGCAGCCACAAAGCGCCGTCACTTTCATAGGTGTGGCCAGAGGCTTGCAACGAGGCCACGGCGCGCTCGACACGGCCATCGGTGTACAGACTGGATTCCAAATAATAGTGATCGAACTTGACCGCAAAGGCTTGCAAGTCGAGGTCTTGTTCGTGCCGCAAATACGCCACGGCAAAGTCGCGGATGTTGGCCATGTCGTCCACTTGACCATTGGCGGTGAACGCGCGGTCATCGGCTTGCACCGTTTGTCGTTCGAGAAATGCGTTGGCAATATCTTGGATGTACTCGCCGTTGTAGGCGTTTTCAGGCCATTCGGCGTCACCTGGTTTGAAGCCTTGAGCGCGCAATTGCGTGGAGTTGGCCAGGGTTTGGATTTGGACACCGGCATCGTTGTAATAAAACTCGCGGTGGACCGACCAGCCTTGTGTTTCATACAAATTGCACAGGGCATCGCCCAAGGCCGCTTGCCGGCCATGGCCCACATGCAAGGGGCCTGTGGGATTGGCCGACACAAATTCCACCAGCAAGCGTTGGCTGCCAGGGGCTTGTTGACCAAAGCTGTCCGCCGCTTGCAAGACCTCGCGCACCACCTGTTGCTTGGCCTCGGGCTTCAAGCGCAGGTTTAAAAAACCCGGTCCGGCAATCTCCACAGCAGCCAACCAGCGTTGACCAGCTGGGGACGCCAGCAGCAGGTTTTGCAGCTCTTCGGCCAGTTCACGGGGCTTGCGCCCCAAGGGTTTGGCCAATTGCATGGCGGCCGTGACCGCCCAATCGCCATGGGCGGCGACTTTGGGAGTTTCAAACTGGGCTTTGCTGGCGCTGCCAGGGGACAGGGTGTCGAGAGCAAGGGCCAAAGCCGCTTGCATCTCTTGGTGAACGAGTTGCATGAAGTGGGTGTCAGAAGCGGTAGCTGGCCCCGATGCTGATGGCGTTGGTGACCAAATTGGTCTTCAGTTTTCCAGTGCCACCGTTGACCTTGACATCCATCATCATGTAATGCATTTGAAACTCAGTCATCAAATCCCAACGGTCATTCAAGGGGTATTTGACGCCGCCAACCGCTGTCACAGCCAAGCCGCCATATTGGTAGCCAAAGGTTTTGGTGTTGGCATAGGTTCCCGTGCGCTGCTCTTCCACATGGGGCACGGTAATACCAGCACCCACGCCGGCGTAAGGCTTCAACCCACCATTGATGGGGTCGAAACGGCGCAGGGCAATCACAGTGATCGGGTTGGCGCCATCGGTGAACTCTAGTGTGGAATACCCATTGTCGCTCAGGGTTTGGCCATTGGCTTTGGCTTTGGTGTGCGTGTAATTGACCGCCCAGCCCCACTGATCATCCAGCCATTGCGTATAGCGAATGCCCATGTAAATAGGAAAAGTCAGTGAATCACCTTCCCATGCCGCCAAGAAGGAGTCCCCTTGTGATGGCGTGACGCGCGAATGTGGTGAAGACTGCATGCCGCCATAAACGGCAAACTCTGCGTCAGCCAAGGCGGCACCAGATCCCAACACGGCCAGGGCCAAAACCGCTGCATTCAATCGTTTCATCTCGGACTCCTTAAAATAGAAAATTATCGGTGAAAACCCGCATCATTTTTAGACCTGTTTTTGGAAAGACCAGAATGACCGCTCGCACCTCGATTTACAAACTGCAAGTCGCCACCAACTTGTACGACTTCATAGACAAACAGGTGCTGCCCGGCACGGGCGTCTCCAGTGTCACGTTTTGGAAAGGCTTTGATGCCTTGGTGCAAGACCTGGCCCCCAAAAACAAAGCCTTGCTGGCCGAGCGTGACCGTTTGCAAACCGAACTCGACCAGTGGCACAGCGCCCATCCAGGGCCTGTCAGCGACATGGCGGCTTACCAAGCCTTTCTGACCAAGATTGGCTACCTGGTCCCTGTGCCCGCCAAGGTGAAAGCCACCACCGCCAACGTGGACGCCGAACTGGCCACCCAGGCCGGCCCCCAGTTGGTGGTGCCCATCCTGAATGCCCGTTACGCCTTGAATGCCGCCAACGCCCGTTGGGGGTCTTTGTACGACGCCTTGTATGGCACCGACGTCATTTCTGAAGCCGGTGGCTGCGCCAAAGGCCCGGGCTACAACGAAAAGCGTGGCGCCAAAGTCATTGAATACGCGCGTTATGTGTTGGACCGCACCGCCCCCCTGAAAACCGGTTCGCACATCGACGCCACCGGCTACAGCATCGTCAAAGGCCAATTGCAGGTGTCGCTCAAAGGCGGCAAATCCAGCGCTTTGGCGCACCCCCAACAACTGGTGGGCTATCAAGGCGATGCCGCCCACCCCAGCTCCATTTTGCTGATCCACAACGGCTTGCACCTGGACATTCAAATCAATGCCCAACACCCCATCGGAGCCACCGACCCCGCCCACATGAGCGACCTGGTGGTGGAAGCCGCTTTGTCCACCATCCTCGACTTGGAAGATTCGGTGGCAGCTGTGGATGCGGACGACAAACTGCTGGCCTACAGCAACTGGCTGGGCATTTTGAAAGGCACCCTGACCGAAGACGTCAGCAAAGGCGGCAGCAGCTTCAAACGCGGCTTGAACCCCGACCGCGTTTACCACGCACCCAAGGGTGGCGCCGACATCCGACTGCATGGCCGCTCACTGCTGTTCTTGCGCAATGTGGGCCACCTGATGACCAACCCCGCCATCCTGTACCAAGGCGCGGACGGCCAAATGCATGAGATTCCCGAGGGCATCATGGACGCCATGGTGACCACCACCATCGCCTTGCACGACCTGCAAGGCCATGGTGCGAATGGCATTCGCAACTCGCGCACCGGTTCGGTTTACATCGTCAAACCCAAAATGCACGGCCCCACTGAAGTGGCCTTTGCATCCGAGTTGTTCAGCCGCGTCGAGCACGTGCTGGGCTTGGCCGACAGCACGGTCAAGCTGGGCATCATGGACGAGGAGCGCCGCACCAGCGTCAATTTGAAAGCCTGTATTGCAGCGGCATCGAGCCGTGTGGCGTTCATCAACACCGGCTTCCTGGACCGCACAGGCGATGAAATGCACACCACCATGCTGGCCGGTCCGATGCTGCGCAAAGGCGATATGAAGTCCAGCGCTTGGATTCAAGCCTACGAACGCAACAACGTGTTGGTCGGTTTGGCCTGCGGCTTGCGCGGCAAGGCGCAAATTGGCAAAGGCATGTGGGCCATGCCCGATCTGATGGCCGAGATGCTGAAACAAAAAATTGCCCACCCCAAAGCCGGTGCCAACACCGCCTGGGTGCCCAGCCCCACCGGTGCCACTTTGCACGCCATGCACTACCACCAAGTGTTGGTGAGCGATGTGCAAAAAGAACTTGAAAAAATCGATGCCGACAAAGAGCGTGCCAAGCTGTTGAAAGACCTGCTGACCGTGCCCGTGGTGGCCAAGGCCGCTTGGAGCGAAGCCGACAAACAGCAAGAACTCGACAACAACGTGCAAGGCATCTTGGGCTATGTGGTGCGCTGGGTGGACCAAGGCGTGGGCTGCTCGAAAGTGCCCGATATCCACAACGTTGGATTGATGGAAGACCGTGCCACCTTGCGCATTTCCAGCCAACACATTGCCAACTGGTTGCACCATGGTGTGGTGAGCGACGCCCAAGTGCGGGCCACCTTTGAGCGCATGGCAGCGGTGGTGGACAAGCAAAACGCTGGCGACCGCCTGTACCAACCCATGGCGGGTCATTTCCAGCAGTCCAAGGCTTACCAAGCTGCTTTGGACCTGGTGTTCAAAGGCAAAGAACAACCCAGCGGCTACACCGAGCCTTTGCTGCACGCATGGCGCTTGAAAGTGAAAGCCGCCTGAGACACTGCATGACCACTTCGCACATGGCGCCGTCTTCGGACAGCGCGGCGTGCGAAGCGAGGTGACTTACCTGTTGCGCAGCAACTGTGGAATAGATTGTTTGTAGCGCGTCACCTTGGACCACCAGTGCGAAAACGACGGGCTGCGCTCGGTTTGGCGCGGCCACAAGCGCGGTGAAGGGTGGCGCACCCAATTCACACCAGGCCAATGCGGCAAGGCCATGTGGTCCCACACATGCACGGCTTTGGCTTTGGCAAACACCTCGGTCAGACGCGCGGCGTCCTCAAACCAGCAATGCGACGCCACCTGGTGCATGCCCTTGGCCACAAACAACCAACGCCCTCGGCTCCAAGGCCGCGCTTGGGTCCACTCTAGCCAGCACGCCGCCACCCGCATGGCGTCCGGCGGCATGGACGCCGGTGCTTGGGTTGTCAACGACCAGGGGTGAATCCACCACACCTCCTTGCCCACCAATTTGTCTGCGGCCAAGCCACTGGCCACCAAATCAGCTTCGGGCGGTGGTGTTTGCAACACATCGGGTTCGTCCACGTGCGCATGGTTGGGCATGGCTTGGGTGAAGGTGGCTCGGCTTTGGGCAATCATCTCGATGATGTCCATCGGCTTGTCGATCACCGTGTGCGGGCTGTGCCAATGCTCGGGGGCGAGCAACGCCACATTCTCGGCATTGAACAAATAGGGTTTGCTGCTGCCTGTGCCGGCCACCCATTGCCAACTCAAGTGGTTGCTGGCGATGTCACCATCGAGCAAATGGCTGTACATCCAATCGGCACCGACACGCCAATGCACTTTGCGCATGTGCACCAAGTAACTGGCCAGCCACAAGCGGGCATGGTTGTGAACATAGCCATTGAAATACAACTGCCGAATGGCTTGGTCGATGGCCGGTACACCTGTTGCACCGGCGCGCACATCGTCGGGCAAGCTTTGGCTGTAGGCATCATCGGGCAGGACACCTTCATGGAAGTTTTGGAGGATGTCGTCGCCCAACAGTTCGTGCACATGTTGGAAATACTCGCGCCAAGCCAACTCGAAAATGAATTTGTGCTGCACCCCCATGCGGTGCACTTTGTAAACGTGCTCGGCCACATCGGGCACGGTCAACAAGCCATGCGTCAGGTAGGGCGACAACATGCTGACCGCCCCCTCAATGTGGTTGCGGGTTTGGGCGTATTCAAAGGGTCGGATGGCCGCCAAGCGCGCCTGCACCGCATGGGTGTAGGGCTCAAACAAGGCTTGTTCGATGAAGAGCTTCATGGCGCGAGATGTTTCAAGCGGCCGCCAGATGTTCAGTCAAGGCATCCATGAACATGGCGGGCACATCAAAACCAGTTTGATCAGTGATTTCACGAAAGCAGGTGGGGCTGGTGACATTCACCTCGGTCAAACAGTCGCCAATGATGTCCAAGCCCACCAGCAACAATCCGCGGGCTGCCAACTTGG
>CANFOQ010000036.1 GCA_947448745.1 Comamonadaceae bacterium | reverse complement strand
GTCAGTTGTTGGGCACCAGCTTTTTCATCCAAGCCCACATTGCGGATGTACTGTGAGGGATCGGAAATGCGCCACCGTACATACCAGTCAATCACCATGCGTTGCTTCTCGGCGGTCAGCATCGGTTCGGAGTCGACGTTGTCCAAGGTCAGCAAACGCTTGTCAATGAAGTTGACGTTTTGAAAAGGCGGTGGCAGTTTGAAATTCAAACCAGGCTCGGTGATCACCTTTTTGATTTGACCCAAGGAATACACCACGCCGTATTGGCGCTGGTCCACCACAAAAATGGTGGAACTCAGCAGCAACAGAGCCAGCAAGAAGGTGGAAATGTAAAAACCAATTTTGTTCATGATGGGCTCTCAGCGCAGATCGCGGTCACGTTGACGGTTGTCTCTGCCCCGGCTGTCGCTCGTTGGGGCATTGGAGGACGTGGCAGGTTGCACCTCGTTGGCGAGGTCAGCAGGTGCGGCCACCCCAGGGGCATTCACGCCATTCATTTGCATGATTTTGTCCAGCGGCAAATACAGCATGTTCGAGCCTTGACGCGACTCCACCATCACCTTGGTGACGTTGCTGTAAATCTCTTTCATCGTGTTGATGTAAAGCCTGTCGCGGGTGACTTGCGGTGCCTTTTGGTATTCGGCATACAAGGACTTGAAGCGCTGTGCGTCGCCTTGCGCCTGCGCCACGATCCGGGCCTTGTAGGCATCGGCTTCTTGCTTCAGTCGAGAGGCCGAGCCGACAGCGCGGGGAATCACGTCATTGGCATAAGCCTCGGCTTCGTTTTTGGCACGTTCACGTTCTTGACCGGCCTTGAGCACATCATCGAATGCAGCTTGGACTTGTTCGGGTGGACGAACGCCACCTTGTTGCAAGTTGATACCCACGACCTCGATGCCCACGTTGTAATGGTCCAAGATGGTTTGCATGATCTTTCGCACCCTGGGCGCAATTTGTTCCCGGTCTTCAGACAGCGCGGCATCCATGCGCATTTTGCCGACCACTTCACGCACAGCTGTTTCAGCAGCTTGCATCACGGCGTCAGTGGGGTTTTTGCTTTCAAACAAATAGGCCCGCGCATCGGTCAGGCGGTATTGCACCGCGAACTTGATTTCGACGATGTTTTCGTCTTCCGTCAGCATGGCTGACTCACGCAACCCAGTGGCCTTGATGACCGCATCGCGGCCAATGTCCAGAGATCGGATTTGCGTGACAAACACCACCTCATGGCGTTGAATCGGATAGGGCATGCGCCAGTTGATACCGGCACCCGCCGTGCTGTGGTAGCGGCCAAACTGGGTGATCACCGCTTGCTGGCCCTCTTGCACGATGAAAAAGCCGGTGCCCAACCAAATCAGGAAGACCACGCCAGCGACCACGCCCAAACCCATGCCGGCGTTTTTGAAGGGCGGTTGAAAGCTGCCACCGCCCGTGGGTGGGCCGCCGTGGCCGCCTTTGCCAAACAACTGACCCAGCTTGCGGTTCAGGTCACGCCACAACTCATCCAGATCAGGCGGGCCTTGTGGCGGCGGTGGGGGACGGCGTTGGTCTTCAGGACGCGGACCTTGACCGCCCTCTTGGCCACTGTTGTGAACGCCCGCAGGTTGCGAGCCCTCTTCGCCACGTCCCCAGCGGCCATCGTTCAAATTGAACATGCCACGAGCACGTTGCCATGCGGTTTTGAGAACAGCCACAGCCGACCAACTAAGGCGGTAGAGAGCGTTGACAATGGGCCAAGCCCAGATTTTGTTATTCATGTGCAATCAGTCAAATTAAAGCTGCAAGCTCACATTGTGCCTAAAGCCCAATAGGGGGTATGAATCAGAGGGCTTCATGGTCCAAAGCGGGTAAGGCCAGTGATGCCGTGTGAGCTTGCGCCTGTTGCAACAAACGTTGGCGCAATGTGTCCAAATTCAAGCCCGACTGGGCGCTCATGAAAATACGCGGCACGGCCAGATCATCCAGCATGTACATGTCTTGCAGGATGCGCGGACGCTGGCTGTCCTCTAAAGCATCTATTTTGTTGAAGATGAGGAGTTGGGGCACATCTGCAGCCCCAATGTCGGCCAAGACCGATTGCACTTGGGCGATTTGCTCGGGGTAACCGGGATGGGAGGCGTCCACCACGTGGAGCAACAAGTCGGCCGAGGTGGCCTCTTGCAACGTGGCTTCGAAGGCATCGACCAAGCCATGGGGCAAGTCGCGGATGAACCCGACGGTATCGGACAAGGAAATTTGACTGCCCAAGCCCTCATCGTTGTTGAGGTAAAGCTGGCGGGTGGTGGTGTCCAAGGTGGCAAACAATTGGTCGGCTGCATAAGCCCGCGCTTTCACCAAACTGTTGAACAAGGTGGATTTGCCGGCATTGGTGTAACCCACCAAAGAGACATTGAAAATCTGCTGACGCTGGCGTTGACGGCGTTGGGTGTTGCGTTGGCGTTTGACCTTTTGCAGGCGTTCGCGGGTGCGCTTGATGGACTCGCCAATCATGCGTCGGTCCAACTCAATTTGGGTTTCGCCGGGACCGCCGCGCATGCCAATGCCGCCGCTTTGACGCTCCAAGTGCGACCAGCGCCGCACCAAGCGTGTGCTGAGGTACTGCAACCGGGCCAATTCCACCTGCAATTTGCCCTCATGGCTGCGGGCACGCTGGGCAAAGATTTGCAAAATCAGCATGGTGCGGTCGTTCACCGGCAACCCCAAGGTGCGCTCTAAATTGCGCTGCTGCGCGGGGCTGATTGCCTGGTCAAACAAGACCTCGGTGGCGCCATGCAGCAGGGCCATCTCTTTGATTTCTTCGGCCTTGCCAGAACCGACAAACATGGCGGCATCAGGTGCTTTGCGCTTGCAAGTGAGCCGCGCCACCGGATTCAGGCCAGCGGTTTGGGCCAGCTGCGCCAACTCATCGAGTTCGGTGTCGAAATGGGGCAAACCAAAATCAACCCCCACCAGCAAGGCGGTGGCAGTTGGTGTGTCGTCAGTGTGCGTCAAGTGAGTTGGTTGGCCGCGGTCAGGCTTGTGCGTCAGGGGTATCGGCCTGGGCAAAGTTCACGGGGCGACCGGGCACGATGGTGGAAATCGCGTGTTTGTAAACCATCTGGGTGACCGTGTTGCGCAACAACACCACGTATTGGTCGAAGGATTCAATTTGACCTTGCAACTTGATGCCATTGACCAAATAAATGGAGACCGGCACGTGCTCTTTGCGCAAGATATTGAGGAACGGGTCTTGTAAAAGTTGCCCTTTTTGATTCACGATATTCTCCGTGTTTGCTGAGGAAGTTTGACGATACCACAGCCACCATACCCCGTGAGTGGCAGCGGTTGTCCCTGAGGGGTTTCAGCGTTCTTTGTCTGCGTAGGGATTGGACGAGGTTTTCAGCTCGATGCGCAAAGGTGTGCCTTCCAGCGAAAAAGCCTTGCGAAAACGCCCTTCCAAAAACCGTTTGTAGGCCTCGGTCACGTGCTCCAAGGAGTTGCCGTGGATGACGATGACGGGGGGATTCATGCCGCCTTGGTGGGCATAACGCAATTTGGGCCGGAACATGCCGGAGCGGTTGGGTGACTGAAACTGCACAGCCTCGAGCAACAAGCGCGTGAGCACCGGCGTGGACATTTTGCACATGGCCGCTTTGTGGGCCTGCGCAATGGACGTCCAAACCGGACCCAAACCTTGGCGCTTGATGGCGGAAATATGGTGCAATTTGGCGAACTTCAAAAAGGCCAAGCGGCTTTCGATGGACCGGGCCAACACTTCGCGCTGGTAGGCGTCCACCGCGTCCCATTTGTTGACCGCCAGCACCACCGCACGACCACTCTCCAGCACAAAACCCGCGATGTGCGCGTCTTGCTCGGTGACGCCTTGGGTGGCGTCCAACAACAACAGCACCACATTGGCAGATTCAATGGCTTGCAAGGTTTTCACCACCGAGAATTTTTCGATGGCCTCGAACACCTTGCCCCTGCGACGCAAACCAGCGGTGTCGATCAATTCAAACATCTGACCATCGCGCTCAAAGGGAACGCTGATGGCATCCCGGGTGGTGCCTGGCATGTCAAATGCCACCAAGCGTTCTTCGCCCAACCAAGTGTTGATCAAGGTGGATTTACCGACATTGGGGCGGCCCACCACGGCCAAACGGATGGGTTTGTCTTCACCCTCTTCTTCGTCTTCTTCTTCGGCCAGGTTCAAGGGCTCCAGCGCCAATTCGATCATGCTGCGGATGCCCTGTCCGTGCGCTGCAGACACCGGCAGCACTTCGCCCAAACCAAGCTCGTAGAACTCCACCAAGCGGTGGCCTTGCTGCATGCCCTCGGCCTTGTTGGCCACCAACAAGCAAGGTTTGCCCAAGCGGCGTAGATAGTTGCCAATGTCGTGGTCTTGCGCCGACAAACCGTCTCGCGCGTCGACCACAAAAATCACGGCATCCGACTCGGCCACGGCTTGCCGCGTTTGCTTGGCCATCTCTTTGAAGATGCCGCTTTCTGCATCGGGCTCAAACCCGCCGGTGTCGATGACGATGAACTCGTGCTTGCCCAATTTGGCGTTGCCGTAATGGCGGTCACGGGTGAGCCCCGCGTAGTCGGCGACGATGGCGTCACGTGTTTTGGTGATGCGGTTGAACAGCGTGGATTTGCCCACATTGGGGCGGCCCACGATGGCGATGACAGGTTTCACGGTGGCGTACTGCCGATCAAGGCAGTTGGTAGGCCTGCAAAAGACCATTGCGCGTCAGCACCACAAAGCCTCCGTCAGGCAATGCGGTGGGTGAAGAAGCGAAACCGGAAGCTGCGGTTTTCAACTTGTTCAGCAAATGGCCGTCTTGGCCAGACAACAGGTACAGGTAGCCGCCCGCATCACCCACCACCACGCCTTTGGGCGTCCAAAGGGGGGCGGTCAATTCGCGGTATTTCAAACGATCGGTGTCCCACAGGCGTTCGCCGGTGCTGCGGTTCCAGGCTTGCACCACGCCATTGCTTTCGGCGCCGACCACGGCGGCGTTATCACCATCCACGCCTTGCACACCATTGGCTGGCCGGGTCCACAACAAGGCCCCGCGCAACGCATCGATACAACCGACTTGGGCTTGAAAAGCGCGCACGCAAACGGTGTTTTTCACCCGGGATGGGCTGGCCACCAGGTCGACCAAGCGTTCCAAATCGTTGATGCCGCGTGGATTGGCGATGGGCACTTCCCAACGCACCTGTCCGTTGTCAGGGTTCATGGCCACCAATTTGCCGCCCAAACCTGCCAAGAGGTTGTTTTGAAAGGCCATCAACACGCCGTTTTGTTTCAAGACCAAAGCTTCGCCTGTGCGTTGTTGCACCCACAAACGTTGGCCTGATGCCAGATCAAAAGCAGCGACCGACCGGTCTGCCAGCAGCAGGAACACGCGCTCGCCTGCCACCAAAGGGTTGGTGTATGACTGGGCCGTCAGTCGACTGCGCCACAAGACCTTGCCATCTGCCATGGCGACCAACTCGTTGCCACGGGTCACAACAGCAGCGGTGCGGCCATCAAAGCCTGCACCAGCGTTCAAATCGGTTTTCAGGTTGACTTGCCAAGCCAGTTGGCCATTGCCGGCTTTGACCACTTGCACATGACCGTCTTTGCTGGCCAAGGCGAATTGGCCATCTGCCAAGGGCAGGGTTTGGTTCATAGCCGTGTCGCCTGCCAGCTTGGTGCTCCAAGCAGGCAGCAAGGCTTGCTCCGCTTTGACATTGCCAATGTCTTGGGGCGTGGGTTTGGGGGCACTGCCACAAGCCGTCATGGCCAACAGGGCGGCAGCCATCAACCCAGCCGTGGACGCATGGAGCCAACGAAGGTTCATTGTTTTTTCTCGATGTCAGCGGTATTCACGCCCAAGGTCGCCAGTTTGTAATCGATCAAACGACGATATTCGTTGGCGGCTTCCAAGCCTTTGTAAGCACTGAGGTACAAGGGCTTGGCTTCCTCGGGTTTGTTTTGCAACACGGCAATGTCGCCCAATCGGTCGTCAAACAAGGGCTGGAAACCCACAGGGGCTTTTTGACCTTGCAACACGGCTTTGGCTTGGTCCAGGTTTTTTTGTTCCATGGCCAGGGCCGACAAACGCAGACGTCCCAAGGCCACGTAGCCTTCTTCATGGCCGTTGTCGATCACCCATTGCAAAGATTTTTCGGCTTCAGCCAGATTGGCTTTGTTGGCATAAATGCGGGCCGACAGCAAGGCGGCTTGCTGGGCGTAGGTGGTGCGGCCAAATTGGTTTTGCAGATCCGCCAAGGACCGGCCCATCAAGGGCAAATCGGCGTCGCGGGCTGATTTTTCGAAGGTGTCATAGAGCACGGCCGCTTGCGTGGCCTGGCGTTGTTGCCAGTAGTTCCAGCCGTTGTAGGCTGCGTAGACCAGCAGCACGGCCGTCAGCAGGCCCGAAATCAGGTTGCCCCAGCGGTTCCAAAAATGTTTGAACTGGTCTAGTTGTTCTTGTTCTTCGAGGTCGAGATGCGTGGCCATGCTGTTCCAAAAGGTTTAATCATTCAAGCCCGCGATTGTAGGGTGTGGCCCCATGCGCTGACTTCGCTCAAAGACGCGGTGCGCTGTGCGCCTTGGCCATCGCGCAAGGCCTTGACCGTGACCTGTCCTTGGGCCAACTCGTCGGGGCCAAACACCAAGGCGAAATGCGCCCCGCTGCTGTCGGCTTTTTTGAACTGCGACTTCATGCTGCCCATGCCTTCCACCGCGCCGCTGGGGGCGTGCATTTGGACCGACACCCCCATTTGGCGCAGGGTTTGCAGCACCGGCAGCACCTGGGGCAAGGCCGAAGCCTCAGGGATGATGGCGTAGACATCGGGCACCAATTCAGCCGTGGCATCGCCCTGCTCTTTCAACAATTCCAGCACGCGCTCCACGCCCAGCGCCCAGCCCACGGCCGGGGCGGGTTTGCCACCAATTTCCGCCACCAAGTCGTCATAGCGCCCGCCGCCACACACCGTGCCTTGCGAGCCCAATCGCTCGGTGATGAATTCGAACACGGTGAGGTTGTAGTAATCCATGCCCCGCACCAAACGCGGGTTGATGCTGTAGGCCACGCCATTGGCGTCGAGCATGGCACGCACGGCGTTGAAATGCGCCAGGCTCTCGGGACCCAAAAAGTCCAGCAACTTCGGCGCGGCCTCGTTCAAGGCTTTCATGGCGGGGTTTTTGCTGTCCAAAATCCGCAAAGGGTTGCTGTGCAAACGGCGTTTGGCATCTTCATCGAGCTGGTCTTGGTGTTGCTCGAAATAGGCGATGAGCGCGGCGCGGTGTTGTTTGCGCTCAGGCGGCTGGCCCAAACTGTTGAGCTCCAAACGCACATCTTTCAAACCCAAGGTTTGCCACAACGCATGGGCCAACAGAATCAGTTCGGCATCCACTTCAGGGCCACCAAAGCCCAAGGCTTCAGCGCCGATTTGATGGAATTGACGGTACCTGCCGCGCTGGGGGCGCTCGTGTCTGAACATGGGGCCCATGTAATACAGACGCTTGCCGCCGTCGTAGAGCATGTTGTGCTCTACCGCAGCCCGCACCACCCCGGCCGTGGCTTCGGGGCGCAGGGTGAGTTGCTCGCCATTCAGACGGTCTTCGAACGAGTACATCTCTTTTTCAACGATGTCGGTCACCTCGCCCAAGCCGCGCACAAACAAGGCGGTGGGCTCGACGATGGGCGTGCGGATATTGCGGTAAGCATGCAAGTGCATCACATGGCGTACTGCGTTTTCCAAAGCCTCCCAACGCGCTGAGTCGGGCGGCAAGATGTCGTTCATGCCTTTGACGGCGGTTAATTTGTCAGCCATGGTGCTCTAGGGCGGGGCGCATCAGGCGCTGACCGCGTATTTCTTCTGGATGTAGTTGTCGACGATGTCGTGGAATTCCCTGGCGATATTGTCGCCGCGCAAGGTGAGTGCTTTTTGGCCGTCAATGAACACGGGGGCGGCGGGCGCTTCGCCGGTGCCCGGCAAACTGATGCCAATGTCGGCATGTTTGCTTTCGCCGGGGCCGTTGACGATGCAGCCCATGACCGCCACTTTGAGGTTTTCTACGCCGGGATACTGCTTGCGCCACACCGGCATTTGCAAACGCAAAAACTCGTCAATTTGTTGCGCAAGTTCTTGGAAGGTGGTGCTGGTGGTGCGACCACAACCAGGGCACGCAGTGACGCTGGGCACAAAGGTGCGCAAACCCAGCGCTTGCAAAATTTCGGTGGCGATCAACACCTCTTGCGTGCGGGCTTCGCCCGGCTGGGGAGTGAGGGACACACGGATGGTGTCGCCAATGCCTTCTTGCAGCAGCACGCCCAAGGCAACGCTGGAAGCCGCTGTGCCCTTGGTGCCCATGCCAGCTTCGGTCAGCCCCAGATGCAGCGGGTGGTTGCTGCGCTTGGCCAATTCACGGTAGACCGCCACCAGGTCTTGCACCCCACTCATCTTGCAGCTGAGGATGATTTGCTGGCGTGGCAAGCCCAGTCGTTCGGCCAGTTCAGCGGACTCCAATGCCGAAGTGACCAAGGCTTGGTACATCACTTGTTTGGCGTCCCAGGGGTTGGCACGCAAGGCGTTTTCGTCCATGAGCTTGGCCAGCAGTTCCTGGTCCAGGCTGCCCCAATTGACGCCAATGCGAACGGCTTTGTCGTACTGAACCGCCGCTTCGATCATTTGAGCGAATTGCTTGTCGTGCTTGTCGCCCTTGCCCACATTGCCGGGGTTGATGCGGTATTTGGACAGCGCCTGAGCGCAGTCGGGGAACTCGGTCAACAACCGATGACCGTTGTAATGAAAGTCGCCAATCAGGGGGACATTCACGCCCATTTTGTCGAGTTGTTCACGGATGTAAGGCACGGCTTTGGCTGATTCGGGCGTGTCGACCGTGATGCGCACCATCTCTGAACCCGCCAAGGCCAGTTCTTTCACTTGGATGGCGGTGCCGATGGCGTCGCCCGTGTCGGTGTTGGTCATGGACTGCACCCGCACCGGGGCATCGCCACCGACCGTGACCACATGGCTGCCCCAACGCACTTGGGCTTGCAGGCTGTGGTGGCGGGCAGGTTGTGAAAAAGGAATGGCTTGTTCGTCGGTCATGGTGGGCCTTCAAGCATGGATGCGAATGGTTTTGGCGCGACGGCCAGACACATCGGTGCGGTCTTGGATGTCGCCGGCCAATTGTCCACATGCCGCGGCGATGTCGTCGCCCCGGGTTTTGCGAACCGTGGTGACGATGCCTGCCTCTGAGAGCCGCGCGGCAAAGGCCTTGACCCGTTCGGGGGGTGATCGCAGCAAGCCCGAAGCCGGGAAAGGATTGAACGGGATGAGGTTGAATTTGCAGGGCGTGGGCTCGCCATGGGGCGGACGCACCAAGGCGATGAGTTGCGCTGCGTGTTCGTCGCTGTCGTTCACGCCGTCCAGCATGCAGTATTCAAAGGTGATGAAGTCGCGCGGGGCGTGGGCCAGGTAGTCGCGGCAGGTTTGCAGCAACTCGGCCAAGGGGTATTTCAGGTTCAGGGGAACCAGCTTGTCGCGCAAAGCATCGTTGGGTGCGTGCAAAGACACGGCCAAGGCCACGGGGCAGTCTTGCGACAAACGCTCGATCATGGGCACCACACCCGAGGTGGACACCGTGACACGGCGGCGAGACAGACCGTAACCATGGTCGTCCAGCATGGTTTTGAGGGCAGGCACCAAGGCGCTGTAGTTTTGCAAGGGCTCGCCCATGCCCATCATCACCACGTTGGAAATGACGCGCTCATCGGTGCCACGTTCTTGGCGCAGGGTGCGCTCGGCAAACCACAGTTGCGCCAAGATTTCAGCGGTGGTGAGGTTGCGACTAAAGCCTTGAGCGCCGGTTGAGCAAAACGGACACCCTACGGCGCAACCGGCCTGAGAAGACACACACAAGGTGCCACGGTCGGTTTCGGGGATGAAGACGGTTTCAATGGCGTTGCCTTGGCCCACATCAAACATCCATTTGATGGTGCCATCGGCCGAGTCGTGGCGACTGACCACAGGCAAAGCATCGATGCTGGCGTTGGCTTGGAGTTTGGTGCGCAGGCTTTGCGCCAAGTCGGACATCTGGGCAAAGTCTGAGACGCCCTTGTGGTGGATCCAGCGAAACAGCTGGACCGCACGGAATTTTTTCTCGCCTTGGTTCAAACACCATGCGACCAACCCATCGAGATCAAAGTCGAGCAGGTTGGTCTTCATGGCGAGGCGGCGAGAACCGCTTTCAGTGACCGAAAACGTTCATTCCAGCAAAGAAGAAACCGATTTCGTGGGCTGCGGTGTCGGGACCGTCAGAGCCGTGAACCGCATTGGCATCGATGCTGTCAGCGAAATCAGCGCGGATCGTGCCTTTGTCGGCCTTCTTCGGGTCGGTGGCACCCATCAGGTCACGGTTTTTCAGGATGGCGTTCTCGCCTTCGAGCACTTGAATCATGACGGGACCGGAGATCATGAAATCGACCAGGTCTTTGAAGAAAGGACGGGCTTTGTGCACGGCGTAGAAAGCTTCGGCTTCGCCACGGCTCAGGTGGGCCATGCGGGCGGCGATGACTTTGAGGCCAGCGCCTTCAAAACGGGCGTAAATTTGACCGATGACGTTTTTAGCAACGGCATCAGGTTTGATGATGGAGAGGGTGCGTTCGATGGCCATGAGAAAGTTTCCAGGAAGTTGTCAAAAAATAAGGGGATATGCCCGCTAGAAGCCCATTTTAGCTCTGCGGGGCAAAGCCTTTTTGCGTGCGGCATCCGTTTTCTGGTCGCGCCGCTGACGCGACAGGCTTTCGCCGCCAATAAAGCCAGCTGCGGCGCCCGTGCTGGCCCGTTTCCCAGCGACAGAAGAACCGGTCTTGGCGGGTGCCGATTTGCGTCCCGGCGCGGCTTTGGACACGCTGCGGGCCAAGCCTGCGCTGCGCACCAATTGCTCTGTGTCCAGAGCGTCCAGTTCCATCCACTCGCCACGTTTCAAGCCACGGGGCAGCATCATTTTTCCGTATCGGATGCGAATCAGGCGGCTGACCGCGTGACCCACGGCTTCGAACATGCGGCGTACTTCCCGGTTGCGGCCTTCTTGGATGGTGACCCGGTACCAGCAATTCGCGCCCTCGCCGCCGCCCTCTTCCAGACTGCCAAAGCGGGCTTCGCCGTCTTCGAGTTGCACGCCCGCCAACAGTTTGGCTTTTTCGATGTTGCTGAGGGCTCCCAGTACCCGCACCGCGTATTCGCGCTCCAGGCCAAAGCGGGGGTGCATCAGCTTGTTGGCCAATTCACCAGAATTCGTGAACAGCAGCAAGCCCTCGGTGTTCAGGTCCAGTCGACCCACAGACTGCCATTTGCCCTGTTGCAGGCGAGGCAATTTGCGAAAAACGGTGGGGCGGCTTTGGGGGTCGTCGTGACTGACGATTTCGCCGGTGGGCTTGTGATAAGCAATGATGCGCGGCGGTGGCGGCTCGATGCGCAAATGCAGCGGACGACCATTCACCTTGACATGGTCGCCGTATTGGATGCGTTGTCCCACATGGGCTGGTTGGTCGTTCACCAACACCCGGCCTTGGCCGATCAGGGCTTCCATCTCCAAGCGCGAGCCCAAGCCGGATTGGGCCAAGACCTTGTGCAGTTTGGGGGTTTCGGGTTGCGGGCTGAGCACCCGCTTGACGGGTTCGGAGGCTTCTACCGTTTCAGGTTGGGCGTCGAAAGCGCCAGAGACCACCTCGTTGAATTGAATACCTTTTTTGTTCACGTTGTGTGGCCTGTGTCGTCGTCGTGCAATGGAGGGGGCACGTCGGCAGGCGTCTCTGGTGAAAAGGCTTCAGAGGTCTCCATCACATCGGCATCCGTGGCGTCCAAGGCCATGCTGAGTTGTGACGAATCCACTTCTTCTACTTGTGCGGTGAGTTGCTCGAAAAAGCCTTCGCTGGCGTGCTGGGCTTCGAGCGGGGGCAATTGGTCCAAGGAGGCGATGCCCAAATCGTCCAAAAACTGGCGGGTGGTGGCATACAGCATGGGGCGCCCCACGGTTTCGCGGTGACCGATCACCTCGACCCAACCGCGGTCTTCAAGCTGTTTGATGACCAAGGAATTGACCGTGACGCCGCGAATGTTTTCCATGTCGCCGCGTGTGACGGGTTGGCGGTAGGCAATGATGGCCAAGGTTTCCAAGGCTGCTCGGGAGTATTTGGGTGGCTTTTCAGGATGCAAACGATCCAGGAAATCGCGCATCTCGGGGCGGCTTTGCATGCGCCAACCGCTAGCCACATTGACCAATTCCAAACCGCGCTGAGCCCAGTCGAGCTGGATGTCTTGCAACAGGGTTTTGATGGTGTCGGCCCCCAACTCGTCGTGAAAAAGCTGGCGCAGCTCCCGCACCTGTAAGGGTTGGGTGGCGCAAAGCAAGGCCGTCTCTAGGACACGCTTGGCTTCCAAGCTGTTCATCGTGTGGGGTCCGGGGGATGGGGGGTGCTCATTCTAGCCGAGGGGCCTGCAGGCCCATGGCGGCCAAAGCAGCCTGCATATCGGCGGGCAGCGGGGTCTCAAACTGCAGGTTTTCACCTGTGAACGGGTGGGTGAAGCCCAAGCGATAAGCATGCAAGGCCTGGCGCTGAATCTCGGGGCTGTCGCTGCCGCCATACAAGCCATCGCCCAATAAAGGCAGCCCAATGGCCGCCATGTGCACCCGGATTTGGTGGGTGCGCCCGGTGTGCAAGGTGCAGTGCACCAAACAACCTTGGTCGTTGCTGTCCAAGCAATGCAAGCTGGTTTGAGCGGGTTTGCCGGATTGGCGGGCCAAATCTACCACCGCCATGCGCAAACGGTTGCGTGGGTCGCGCCCCACGGCCAAATCCACTTCACGCTCTTTTTCGCCACGCCAAGGGCGCTGTGAAATCGCCAGGTACTGGCGGTGCACCGACCGTTCGCCAATCATGGCCACCAAGGCATCCATGCAGGCGCGGGTGCGGGCCGTCACCATCAAACCGCTGGTGTCTTTGTCCAGGCGATGCACGATGCCAGCTCTGGGCACTTGTTTCAGGTTCGGGTCGAGTGCCAACAAGCCATTGAGCAAGGTGCCGCTCCAGTTGCCCGGTGCAGGATGGACCACCAAGCCCACCGGCTTGTGAATCACCCGCAAGTGCGCGTCCTCAAACACCACCACCAAGTCCATGGCTTGCGGCAAATAAGCCTGCGACATCTCAGTGGGCTGCAAACGCACGTGGTAGGTCTCGGCCGCCTTGACCAAATGCGCCACCTTGGTGATGGGCAGTGGATTGGCAAGCGTGCTGACGCAGCCGTCTTCAATCAGGTGTTTCAGGTGGTTGCGCGAAAACTCGGGCAACAAAGCCACCAAGGCGCGGTCGAGTCGATCGCGGTGCAAGTCGGTGGGAATGAGGATGTCGCGGACTTCAGCGTCTTGGCCCAGCTCGTCAAGCTCGACCTCTGCCAGCCCAGACGGCACCAAAGGATCGGAAGCAGGAGGAAGCATCGTTGATAATGAGATCAGTTCAAAGCCTGAAGGTTCAATGTGTTGAGATTTCTTTCATTATCGGTGTTGTTGTTCATGGGTTTCTTGGCGGGCTGCGCCACAGACGACAAAGACAGAACAGCAGGCATGAAGCCTGAAGAGATTTACGCCGAGGCCAAAGACAACATGAAGGGCAATTTGTACGACAAAGCCATTGTGTTGTTGGACAAATTGGAAGGACGGGCCGCTGGCACACCGTTGGCGCAACAAGCCCAGCTTGACAAAGCCTATGCGCAATACAAAAACGGCGACCGTGCCAACGCCATCGTCACCCTCGAGCGCTTCATGAAGCTCAACCCCGCCAGCCCGGCCATGGATTACGCCATGTACCTCAAGGGCACCATCAATTTCAATGACGATTTGGGCTTGATGTCCAAGTGGTTCAAGCAAGATTTGGCCGAGCGCGACCAAATGGCGGCCCGGGAATCTTTCGAGGCCTACAAGGAATTGGTGAGCAAATTTCCGCAGTCCAAATACGCTGAAGATGCTTCTTTGCGCATGCGCCACATCATCAACTTGCTGGCCAAGTCAGAAATCAAGGTGGCGTATTACTACTTGAAAAAAGGCGCTTATGTGGCGGCCATCAACCGCGCCCAAACCACCATCAACGACTACCAAAATATCGCGGCAGTTGAAGACGCCTTGATCATCTTGATCGAGTCCTACAAAGCTTTGGGTCTGACCCAATTGCAAGACGACACGACCCGGGTGCTGCAGCAGTCTTACCCCGACAGCAAATACTTCCCCAAGCCCGGCAAACCGGCGGATACCAACTGGTACAAGTTTTGGTGAACGGCCCCGAGGCCGCGGGCCAGGCTTTTAAGTTTTCGCAATCTCGCGCAAAGCGCTTAGCAACTCGGGGAGTTGCTCGATGCGCTTCATCGGCGGCAATCCCGCCAACAAGCGCCGTCCATAACCGGTGTTGACCAAGCGGTTGTCGCACACCACCAAGGCACCACGGTCGGTTTCTCGGCGTATCAAACGCCCCGCCCCTTGCTTCAAGGACACCGCCGCTTCGGGCAAGAAATAATCGTTGAAGGAACTGCGGCCTTGCGCTTCCAAGCGCTGGCTGCGTGCTTCAACCAAGGGATCGTTCGGCGGGGGAAAAGGCAGTTTGTCGATCACCACGGCTTGCAAAGCTTCACCAGGCACATCGAAGCCTTCCCAAAAACTGGCCGAGGCCACCAGCACACAACCTTTTTCTCCAGGCTCGATGGCTTTGCGAAAGCGCGACATGAGTTCACGTTTGGGGCTTTCACCTTGCATCAACACCTCCAATTCGCCACTGTCGCCAAAAGCCTCTTGCATTTGGGCGCCAATCGCACGCAAGGCCCGCAAGGTGGTGGTGAGCACCAAGGTGCGGCCACCCAAGGCGCGGGCAATTTGGATGGCGGTGTCGCCCACTTCGGCACTGTGTCCCGGGTCTTTGGGCGGCACCATGAGGCGCGGCACGTGCACCCAAGCTTGTGCTTGGTAGTCGAAAGGGCTTTGCATCCGAAGCACCTGCGCATTGTTCAAACCACAGGGCTCGGTGAACCAGGACAGTTTGTCGTCATCGCCCAGCGTGGCCGAGGTGAAGATCCAACTGCGCGGCAAGGGTGCCCCAGCAGAACCCTCTGCGGGGATGGCCAAGTCGGAGCCCAGCAATTTGTTTTGCACCGTTTCAGCGATGTCCAACGGCGCTTCAAAACAACGCATTTGCCCGCCCACTTCCACCCAACGCACGGAGCCCGGCGCACAAGGATTTTCAAAGTGGGTGATGAGCGACAGCACATCCGACAAGCGTTCGTGCAAGCGTTGAAAGTCGGGGGCGGCATCCACCACATTTTCAACTGCGGCTTGCAAGCGCTCGGTGCTTTCACTCAAGTCGTGCAGGGCTTGCGCCCAATCCAAGGGATGAACGCCGTGCGGTTCGGGGTCGGACCATTTGAGTTTGGTGTTGGCAGGGTGTTTGCCCACCACCAAGCGCCAATCGCGCAGTGTTTTCTCAAACTCAGACACCACTTTTTGCCAGTCCACCAAACCCCGTGCGAGCTGCAAACCAGCGGCCAAAACATCACGCGCCAAGTCGAGCAACTGACCCGTGCCCAACTGCTTACCTAAAAACTGGATGCCAGTTTCATTGAGTTGATGGGCTTCATCGAAGATGACCACACGCACCGTCGGCAGCAGTTCGGCCATGCCCGATTCACGCACCGCCATGTCGGCGAAAAACAAATGGTGGTTGATGACCACCACATCAGCGGCCATGGCTTCACGCCGAGCGGCATTCACATGGCATTCGCGCCAATGCGGACAGGGGGAGCCCAGGCAGTTGTCGCGGTTGGAGGTGATGAGTGGAATCAGTGCAGAGCGTTCATCCAAGTTGGGCACCTCGGCCAAATCGCCCGTGGTGGTGGTGCGTGCCCAAGCTTGCACTTGGGCCAAGGTGTTGAAGGCTTGGCGATCCGGCAAGCTGGTGGCTTGCTGCGCCAGTTCCAAGCGCTGTTGGCAGACATAACTGCCCCGCCCTTTGAGCATGGCCAAACGCAAGGGCAGACCCAGGGCTTGCAACAGTTCGGGGATGTCACGCGCAAACAACTGGTCTTGCAAGGTTTTGGTGGCGGTGGACACCAGCACCCGCTCGCCGCTGAGCAAAGCCGGCACCAAATAGGCGAAGGTTTTGCCCACACCTGTGCCCGCCTCCACCACCAAAGAACCGCCGTGCACCAAGGTGTGGGCCACGGCCAAGGCCATGTCGGTTTGCCCTTGTCGGGGCTGGAAAAAAGCCGTGGCTCGGGCCAGTGGACCGTCCGGGGTGAACACCTCCCGAACGTGGTCGCTCAAAGCATCAGTCAAGGGGGCACCTGGTCATGGCGAAGGAGTGGATCGGGGTGGCAGGGGTTCTGCGGGCGGGTTGCGCGAGGCACTGTCTTTTTCAACTTGGGTTCGGTGTTGCTGTGCGTCATCGAGTTTGCGCTGGTGCGCAGCGCGAGCTGATGCGGCTTCTTTGAGCTTGTCCGCATGTTTTTGTTGCCGCTCCAAGACTTCTTGCACATGCTTGGCGTGCTCTTCGCGCTTGCTGGTTTTTTCAGCTTCTTTGTCTTGCTGCTTTTGGTTTTTATCAGCGTTGCGCTCTTGGGTGTCGGCGTGCTGCTTCAAACGGTCAGCCTGTTGGGCTTCTCTGTCGGCTTGTTTTTCTGGGCTTTGTTTGTCTTCGGTGCGCTCCAAGGCATCAGAAGCTTTTTGACGACGTTCAGCGTCATTGAGAACCAAGCTCAAACGCTTGTGCTCGTTGTCTTGCTTGTATTTCACCTGCCGGGCTTTTTCAAGACATGAGGTGACTGCCAGCTTTTGATAGCAAGCCTTTTTGGCTGCCGAATACGCCGCATCGGACTTGGCTCGCATTCGCTCAAGTTGGGCGCGTTCATCGGCGATGTTCAAGCCTTGCACCACCTGCGGATCGATGGCGTCTTGTGCCAACACCTGCAGACCGAGGCTGAAAAAACAGAGCACCAGGTATTTGTTCATGTCAGTGAAGTATCCACGACACGCCGACCCAAGGCCAAAAAAGCAGCCGATTGCATTTCACGCAAACGCGATGCGGTGCGCGGAAATTCATGCGACATCGGGCCTTCGGTATAGAGCTGTTCAGGCTCGACATCGGCTTCAATGACCAGCTTCACATGGCGGTCGTACAGCACATCAATCAACCACGTGAAACGCCGCGCCTCTGACGACAGGCGCACTTCCATTTTGGGCACGCCGCTGAGAAACACCGTGTGAAATTGGCTGGCAATTTCCAAGAAATCGTTTTGAGAACGCGGACCACCACACAAGACTTTGAAATCGAACCACACAACCCCACCGGCACGGCGCTTGGCCCAGATTTTTCGTTCTTCAATCAGCAACAAGCCGTCTTCATCAGGCGCATCTGCCAAGCGACTGAACGTGGTTTGCATCAAGGCTTGGTTTTCGCTGCTGCATGGCGACAAATACAACTGCGCTTGCTCCAGCACCAAGCCTCGGTAATCGGTGCCGTTGTCCACATTCACCACTTGCATGGTGTCGTTCAGCAAGGCAATGGCTGGCAGCAAACGGTCGCGGTGCAAGCCATCCGGATACAGCTCGTCGGGCTTGAAATTGGAGGTGGTGACGAAACCAATGTTGTTGGCTTGCATGGCCACCAGCAAGCGGTGAAGAATCATGGCGTCGGTGATGTCGGCGATGTGAAACTCATCAAAGCAAATGAGTTTGAAACGCTTGGCCATGCGCCGACCCAACTCGTCCAGGGGATTGGCCGTGCCCTGCAACTCGCGCAGTTCGCGGTGCACTTCGCGCATGAACTCGTGGAAATGCAAGCGGGTTTTGCGTTCGATGTTGACCGCGTTGAAAAAGCAATCCATCAAAAAACTTTTGCCCCGCCCTACCCCGCCATACAAATACACGCCTTTGGGAATGTCGGGGTGGTTGATGAGTTTTTTCACCGCGTTGGCGCGTTTTTTCTTGTAGCCCGCCCAGTCCTCGGCACACGCCTCCAGCGCCTCGACCGCACGCAGTTGCGCCGGGTCGCTGGTGAAGCCTCGGGCTTTCAATTCACGCTGATAAATGGTGGTGACGGACATGAGAGAGGTATTGTGCCTTGCGCAAACCCATTGAGAGTGTGCTCGAGTCTATGAGGTGACCAGCATGAGGAGTTTTCGCTTTGCAGATGCTTTGATTTGCTGCGATTGCTTGATCAAGTTCACCTGTTTTGTGGCCTCGGCGACTTGCATCAATTGGGGGTCAAGCTGATAGGAAAGTTGAGTTTCAAGCCATTTCAACATGTCAACCAAGTGCCAAAGGCTGGTGGTGCCATCATGAACCGGCGCAGGGAATTGCGCACCATGCGTCAGCATCAATTTCCTCAGATTTTGACGGCTGACACCTACCAAGTCGGCAATGTCGGTCAAGCCTACCAAGTCCGGCGTGGCTTCAACCAACTTGGCAAACGGCGCCGCATTTTTCACATCCTTCAAGGCTGAACGCATGGCTTCTTGCGCATTGGCGGCTTGCCTCGAAAATTCAAGCGCCAATCTCCCTGTTTGCCCCACGCCCACCAAAGCATCTTCGCAACCGCCCATTGCCAAACGTTCCATCAATTCGGTTTCAGTGGTTTCACTGTTTTCAAGCACATATCTCAGAGTGAAGATGAATTCCATGCTCAATCTTTCTTCAGTTGGGTTCGTGACATTAGCTTGATGCATTTGTCGACAACGCGTCGAATGGCTCTGGCGTGACTCTCTGGATTTTTGGGCGTACTCCAAATACTGGCAATGCAGAACTCACCACACCGACAGCCTTCATCGTCATCAGGGCAATAAATTCGCCCCCACGCATGGGAACCGCCAGGAACAATCCGCCAACCATGGGCCTTGGCGTATTGAAGGGCGTGCTCAATTTCTTTGTTGGGGTGACGGGATCGTGTCATCCTTGGCTCCAAAGCTTAAAGGAACGAATGTCGGTTGTCAATAGACAACCTAAATTTCTCCACATTCGATGCCAATAAGCTTATTCATGCCAACAATGCCACGTGAAAGTTGCACGTTCAATTTAGTTGAGTCAAAAAAAAGCCTGCTGTTGCCAGCAGGCTTTCAGATCAATGACAAAGACCTTTAAAAGTTCAAAGTGCGCTTGTCCACCGCCAAGGCCGCTTCTTTGGTGGCTTCGCTCAACGACGGATGGGCGTGGCAAATGCGGGCAATGTCTTCGGCGCTGGCTTTGAATTCCATGGCAACCACAGCTTCTGAGATCAACTCCGACACTTGTGGGCCGACCATGTGCACGCCCAAGATTTCGTCGGTCGTGGCATCAGCCAAGAACTTGACCATACCCGTGGTGTCGCCCAAAGCGCGAGCACGACCGTTCGCGAGAAATGGGAAGGTGCCTGCTTTGTAAGCCACGCCATCGGCTTTGAGTTGCTGTTCGGTGCGACCCACCCAGGCGATTTCGGGACTGGTGTAAATGACCCAAGGGATGGTGTTGAAGTTGACATGCCCGTGTTGACCCGCGATGCGTTCGGCCACCGCCACGCCCTCTTCTTCGGCCTTGTGCGCAAGCATGGGGCCACGCACCACATCGCCCACTGCCCAGACACCAGGCAGGTTGGTTTTGCAGTCAGCATCCACCACAATCGCGCCGCGCTCATCAAGCGCCAAGCCCACGGCCTCGCCGTTCAAGCCGTTGGTGTTGGGCACGCGACCAATCGACACGATGAGCTTGTCGGCCTCCAACTTCACCGCATCGCCTTTGGCGTTGGTGTAATTCACCGTCACGCTTTTTTTGCCGTTGACGATCTCGCCGACTTTGACGCCAAGTTCGATCTTCAAGCCTTGCTTGTCGAAAGCTTTTTTGGCTTCTTTGGCGATTTGCTCGTCCACCGCGCCCAAGAATGTGGGTAGACCTTCGAGGATGGTCACGTCGGCGCCGAGACGACGCCACACGGAACCCATCTCCAAGCCGATCACGCCAGAGCCAATGAGCGCCAATTTCTTGGGCACAGCGCCGACGCGCAACGCACCATCATTGGACAGCACATTGACTTCGTCAAACGGTGTGCCGGGCAAGGCACGGGCACTGGAGCCGGTGGCGATGATGACTTGCTTGGCCATCAAAGATTCTTCGGTTTGACCGCTCACCTTGACCTCATAGCCCGCATCGGATTTGCTGGCGAATGCGCCACGACCGTGGAAAAACGTGACCTTGTTTTTCTTGAACAAGTACAAGATGCCGTCGTTGTTTTGCTTGACCACCGTGTCTTTGCGCTTGAGCATTTGCGCCACATCCATCTTCACGTCTTTGGCGCTGATGCCGTGTTCTGCGAAGTGGTGGTTGGCGTGGTCAAAGTGTTCGCTGGACTGCAACAAGGCTTTCGAGGGAATGCAACCCACGTTGGTACAAGTGCCGCCGGGGGCTGGGCCACCGGCTGCGTTTTGCCACTCGTCAATGCAAGCAACTTGGAACCCCAGTTGGGCCGCACGGATGGCGGCAATATAGCCACCGGGGCCAGCGCCGATGACGACAACGTCAAATGTTTTACGCATGGAGATGTCTCTTTCAATGGCAAGGCCTTGCTTGAAGTCCTTGCGAATTTTTCAATCAGATGTCGAACAACAAGCGAGCCGGGTCTTCCAGCGCTTCTTTCATCGCCACCAAGCCCAACACCGCTTCGCGGCCGTCAATGATGCGGTGGTCGTAGGACATGGCGAAGTAGTTCATGGGGCGCACCACCACTTGGCCGTTTTCCACCATGGCACGGTCTTTGGTGGCATGCACGCCCAAGATGGCCGATTGCGGTGGGTTGATGATGGGGGTGGACATCATGGAGCCGAAGGTGCCGCCATTCGAGATGGAGAAGGTACCGCCGGTCATCTCTTCAATGCCCAGCTTGCCGTCCCGCGCTTTGGTGCCGAATTCGGCGATCTTTTTCTCGATGTCGGCAAAGCTCATTTGATCGGCATTGCGCAAAATCGGCACCACCAAACCACGCGGTGAACCCACGGCAATGCCAATGTCAAAGTAGCCGTGGTAGACGATGTCATTGCCGTCCACCGATGCATTCAAGACTGGGAATTTCTTCAAAGCATGCACAGCGGCTTTGACGAAGAAACTCATGAAGCCCAGCTTCACACCGTGTTCTTTTTCGAAACGCTCTTGCATGCGTTTGCGCATCTCCATGACCGGCGCCATGTTGATTTCGTTGAAGGTGGTGAGGATGGCGTTGGTGGATTGCGATTGCAGCAACCGCTCGGCGACACGGGCACGCAAACGGGTCATGGGGACGCGTTGCTCTGGGCGATCGCCCAAGTCCACCATGGGCGCAGCCACTTGCGGCAAGACCTTGGTGGGCACGCCGGTGGGAATCACTGCGGCGGTGGATGGCACGCCCCCTGCAACCGCAGCCAACACATCACCCTTGGTGACGCGGCCATCT
Organism: Comamonadaceae bacterium; assembly: GCA_947448745.1. Lineage (GTDB taxonomy): Bacteria > Pseudomonadota > Gammaproteobacteria > Burkholderiales > Burkholderiaceae_C > Limnohabitans. Next base: position 4,006 of record CANFOQ010000036.1, on the reverse strand, counting down.
TTGCCGGTGCCGGGCACCGAGCCAGCGGACAGGTGGTTGTCGGCCATCAATTTGGACGCGGCAGGCATGGCCACACCCGCGTGGCTGGCACTGGCTGGTGCTGGTGCGGCAACAGGCGCAACGGCAGCAGGTTTGGCAGCGCTGACCGGGCCAGCCGCAGACGCGGTGGCGGTGGTGTCGATGCGGGCAATCAACTGATCGGCCGCGACAGTGGCACCGTCCGGCGCCACGATTTCAACCAACACGCCTGCGGAGGGTGCGGGCACTTCGAGCACGACTTTGTCGGTCTCGACGTCGATCAAGATTTCGTCGGCAGCAACGGCTTCGCCGACTTTTTTCTTCCATTGCAACAAGGTGGCTTCCGCCACGGATTCTGAGAGTTGCGGTACTTTGACTTCAATGATGGCCATGATGAATCGTCCTGAATGAGTGGGGCAGGCTTGGGGCGCAACACGCGCCCGACAAGCGGCTTACTTGGTCAATATGAAACCCTTGAGGCGTCCGAACGCACCATCGACCAGCGCTTTTTGCTGGTCTTGGTGCAGGTGCGAATAGCCCACTGCGGGTGAAGCCGAGGCAGCGCGACCGCTGTAGCCCAGCTTTTGGCCAGAGGCCATGTTTTCAAACAGGTAGTGCTGCACAAAGAACCAAGCACCTTGGTTTTGTGGCTCATCCTGACACCAGACCACTTCCGTGGCGTTGGGGTATTTTTTCAACTCGGCGGCAAAGGCTTTGTGCGGGAACGGATAGAGCTGTTCCAGGCGCAGCAGCGCGGTGTCGTCTTGGCCGTTGTCTTCGCGCTTTTTCGACAAGTCGTAATAGACCTTGCCGGAACACACCACCACACGCTTGACCTTGTCGGCCTTGATGTCCTTGATTTCAGGAATGATGGTTTGGAAACCACCTTTGGTGAACTCGGCCAAGGTGGATGTGGCGTCTTTGTGGCGCAACAGCGATTTGGGCGTGAAAATGATGAGAGGCTTGCGCAGGTTGCGCACCATTTGGCGGCGCAGCACGTGGAAGATTTGGCTGGCCGTCGTGGGTTGCACGATTTGCATGTTGGTGTCTGCCGCCAACTGCATGAAGCGCTCCACACGCGCCGAGCTGTGCTCGGGGCCTTGGCCTTCATAGCCGTGCGGCAGCATCAAGGTGATGCCGTTGACACGGCCCCATTTCACTTCACCAGAGGCGATGAACTGGTCGATCACCACTTGGGCACCGTTGGCAAAGTCGCCAAACTGCGCTTCCCAGATGACCAAGGTGTTGGGGTCGTTCGAGGCGTAGCCATACTCGAACCCGAGTACCGCTTCTTCCGACAAGATGGAGTCGATGACGGTGAAGGGCGACTGGTTGTCCGCCGCGTTTTGCAGTGGGATGTAAGTGCCGGTGTCCCACTTCTCGCGGTTTTGATCGTGAATCACCGCGTGGCGGTGGGTGAAAGTGCCGCGTCCGCAGTCTTCGCCCGACAAGCGCACTGGGAAACCACTGGCCACCAAAGACGCAAACGCCATGTGTTCGCCCATGCCCCAGTCCACCGGCAAGTCGCCTCGGCCCATGGCCGCGCGGTCGTCATACACCTTTTTCACCAGCGGATGCGCTGCAATGTTGGAAGGCAAGGTGGTGATGCGTTCTGCCAAGCGTTTCCACTCGGGCATGGGGATGGCTGTGTCAGCGGCATCGGTCCATTTTTTGCCCAAGAACGGCGACCAATCGACGGTGAATTTGGTTTTGAAATTGGTCAGCACCGGGTCCGAGGTGTTTTTACCGGCGTCCAAGGCGGCGCGGTAAGCCTTGATCATGTCGTCGCCCAAGGTCTCGCCCAAACCTTGGGAGGCCAGGCGTTCTGCATAGAGCTTGCGGGTGCCGGGATGGGCCGCGATTTTTTTGTACATCAGCGGTTGCGTGAGGCTGGGCGTGTCTTGCTCGTTGTGGCCCAGCTTGCGGAAACACGTGATGTCGACCACCACGTCTTGGCCAAACTCCATGCGGTATTCCAACGCCAATTGCGTGGCCAACACGACGGCTTCGGGGTCGTCGCCATTCACGTGCAACACCGGCGCTTCCACCATCTTCACGATGTCGGTGCAAAACACGCTGGAACGCATGTCGCGCGGATCGGAGGTGGTGAAACCGATTTGGTTGTTAATGATGATGTGCACCGTGCCGCCGGTGGAATAACCACGGGTTTGGGCCAGCGCCAAGGTTTCTTGATTCACACCTTGGCCGCCAAAAGCGGCGTCGCCGTGCACCAACACGGGCAGCACTTGGCTGCCTTTGGGGTCGCCACGGCGGTCCATGCGGGAACGCACCGATCCTTCCACAACCGGGTTGACAATTTCCAAGTGCGAGGGGTTGAAGGCCAAACTCAGGTGCACTGGGCCGCCAGGGGTGGACACGTCCGAGCTGAAGCCTTGGTGGTATTTCACGTCACCGGCGGGCAGGTCTTCCGGGGCGGTGTGGTCAAACTCGGCAAACAGGTCGGCCGGCAATTTGCCCATGGTGTTGACCAGCACGTTCAAGCGGCCACGGTGGGCCATGCCAATCACCACCTCTTGCACGCCTTTGGCGCCGGCGATGTGGATCAGCTCGTCCATGGCGGCGATGAAACTCTCACCACCCTCCAAGGAGAAGCGTTTTTGGCCGACGTACTTGGTGTGCAAATAGCGCTCCAAGCCCTCGGCGGCGGTGAGGCGGTCGAGGATGTGTTTTTTCTTCTCGGCGCTGAAGGTGGGTTTGCTGCGGATGCTTTCCAGCTTTTGCTGCCACCAACGCTTTTGCGTCATGTCGGTGGTGTACATGTACTCGGCGCCCAAGGTGCCGCAGTAGGTTTCGCGCAGGGCGTTGACCAACTCGCGCAGGCTCATGCGGTCTTTGCCGAAGAAGGTGTTGCTGGTGTCAAACACGGTTTCTTGGTCGGCGTCGCCAAAGCCGTAGAAGGAAGGCTCGAGCTCGGGGATGTTGGGGCGTTCGGTGCGTTGCAGCGGGTCCAGGTTGGCCCAGCGTTGGCCGACGTTGCGGTAAGCGGCGATCAGCTGCTGCGCGGCGGTGCGCTTGCGGCCCATTTCGGCGTCGGCGCTGGCCATGACCACGCGGGTCCCACCTTGCTTGGCGCGTTCGGCAAAGGCGTTGACCACGGGCAGGTGCGGCACGTCTTTGGCGTTGCTGCCGTCCACAGCGGGAACGTGCTGCAAAGCATCAAAGTACTGACGCCAGCTGTCGGGGACGCTGCCGGGGTTGGCGAGGTAGTTTTCGTACATCTCTTCGACGTAGGGGGCGTTGCCCCCGAAGAGATAGGTGTTGCTTGCGTAAGCTTGATAGACGGACGAACCCGTCTGCGATGAATCGCTCATGGCGCTGACCTCCGTTTCCCTGCAGGAAACATTAGTTTGGTTGAAGAACCCTCCACGACACGGCTGGACCGACTGGTGGATGCGACCAAGAAGTTCTCTTCTTGATGTGTGCGGCGATTGTGCCACTGAAGCCTGACAGTTTCACGACAAGCTTTAAATAATTGGGGTCAGATTCCAATTGTTTTGGCGTTGAAGTCACGCTAGAGCCGCCCGCCATGGGGACTCATTTTTCTGGTCTTTCGCTCAAAAAATGGTCCCCAGGCCGTGCGGCTGGAGGTGGTTTTTGAGGGTAATTGGGGTCAGATTCCAATTGTTTTGGGCAAGCTCAAAAAAGCCTTGTTTTGAGGGGGTTGTCAGCAGGGACGGAGCTTGCAGCCGTTTTTATGATACATAAATTCAAAGTTTTGCCGTTTTCTTGTATCACGCGCTGTCGAGAAATTGGCCTGCCAATAAAGCCACTTCAGCTGGCCGAACATGGTGGGTCGGGCGCGTAGCGAACGTCGCAGCTCCGCTGCGGTGAGCGGCGGACGAGCCCACCGTGGTCGGCAAGCCAACGTGACTTCCTGTGCTTCAAGAAGTCACGCTCAAGCCGCCCGCCATGGGGACGCATTTTTCTGGTCTTTCGCTCAAAAAATGGTCCCCAGGCCGTGCGGCTT
>CANFOQ010000035.1 GCA_947448745.1 Comamonadaceae bacterium | reverse complement strand
GATTGTGCCACTGAAGTCCGACTGTTTCACGACAAGTTTCAAACAATGGGGGTCAGATTCCAATTGTTTTAAGCGAGCTGTTCTTTGATCTGCTGCAACGGCGTCGGGTCGTCGATGGTGGTCAGGTCGCCGGGGTCGCGTTTTTCGCAAACAGCTTGGATGGCGCGGCGCAGCAATTTGCCACTGCGGGTTTTGGGCAGCAGGCTGAGGAACAGCACGCGTGACGGCCGGGCCACCGCGCCCAATTGGCCGTCCACCAGCTTCATGATCTCGCCTTCGAGCTTCAAACGCCCTGCGGCGTCGCCCAAGCCCGAGGTGTCCTTGGCCACCACAAACGCCATGGCCACCTGCCCTTTGAGCTGATCGGCCACGCCCACCACCGCCACTTCGGCCACATTCGGGTGGCTGGCGATGCTTTCTTCAATTTCGCGGGTGCCCAAACGGTGCCCCGCCACATTGATGACGTCGTCGGTGCGGCCCAGGATGAAGTAATAGCCGTCTTCGTCCCGCACACCCCAGTCGAAGGTGGAATACATCAGCTTGCCAGGGATGCTTTGCCAATAGGTTTTGACAAAGCGTTGGTCGTCGCCCCACAGGGTTTGCAAGCAGCCCGGCGGCAGCGGTCCCTCGATGACGACCACGCCTTTTTGGTTCGCGCCGGTCAGGGCTTCACCGGTGTTTTCGTCCACCAACTTCACATCGAAGCCGTACATGGGCACGCCGGGGCTGCCGTATTTGCTGGTTTTTTTCTCCACGCCGTTGGCCACCGTCAGGATGGGCCAGCCGGTTTCGGTTTGCCAGTAGTTGTCGATGATGGGTTTTTTCAAGCCGTCGGCAATCCATTGGGCGGTCGGTTCGTCCAGCGGTTCACCGGCCAAGTAAAGCGCCTTCAAGCTGGACAAGTCGTATTTGCTCAAGAGCGCGGGATCTTGTTTCTTCAAGACCCGCACCGCGGTGGGTGCGCTGAACATGTGGCTGACTTTGTACTTCTCGACCAACTGCCACCAAATGCCGCCGTCTGGGCGGGTCGGCAAACCCTCGTACATGAGCGTGGCTATGCCGGCCAGCAAAGGGCCGTAGATGATGTAACTGTGCCCCACCACCCAACCGATGTCGCTGGTGGAGAAATACACCTGCCCGGGTTGGCCTTCAAAAATATGCTGCATGCTGGCGGCCAAGGCCACGGCATAGCCGCCGGTGTCGCGCTGCACGCCTTTGGGTTTGCCGGTGGTGCCCGAGGTGTACAGCGTGTAACTGATGTGTTTGCTGTCCACCCATTCACAGGCGACCCGCGCGTTCAGGTGTTGCTCACGCAAGGCCGCGTAATCATGGTCGCGACCGGCGACCGAGGTGAACGGCTCCAAGCCCCGGTTGACCATCAACACCGAAGCAGGTTTGTGCTGGCTGAGGGCAATGGCTTCGTCGAGCAAGGGTTTGTAGGGCACCACCTTGCCGCCGCGAGATCCGGCGTCGGCGCTGATGACCAACTTCGGCGTGGCGTCTTCAATCCGAGACGCCAAAGCATGGGCGGCGAACCCGCCAAACACCACCGAATGGATGGCGCCAATGCGCACGCAAGCCAGCATGGCAAAGGCGGCCTCGGCAATCATGGGCATGTAAATCAACACCCGGTCGCCCTTGCCTACCCCCAGGCTTTTCAGGATGGCGGCCATGCGCTGCACCTCGTCGCTCAACTGGGCAAAGCTGTAGGTGACTTCGATGTTGGTTTCGGTAGACACATAAATCAGCGCGGGCTGATCGGCACGCTCGGCCAGGTGCCGGTCGACGGCGTTGTGGCACAAATTGGTGAGGCCGCCCTCATACCAGTTGGCAAACGGCGGTTTGCTGTAGTCACACACCTGGGTGGGTGGCACATGCCAGTCAATCAACTTGGCCTGTTCGCCCCAAAACCCCTCGCGGTCGTCTAAAGACCGGCGGTAAAACGCGTCGTATGAACCCACAGCTGTCTCCTCATTTTTATTTGATCAAGCCCTGGATGTCTTTGAAAAGCGGGTGTTCCGCCGTGCGCAACCACTCGAACAAGACCATTTCGGTGGTCACCAGTTCGGCACCGGCACCGGCCAAGCGGTCGTAAGCGGCATCGCGGTTGCGCTCGGTGCGAGAACTGCACGCATCGGTCACCACCCACACCTCAAATTCATCCTCCAGCAAATCCAAAGCGGTTTGCAACACGCAGACATGCGCCTCGACACCGGCCAACACCACGCTGTTGCGCTCGGGCGCGCTGGCAGCGGGTTTTTGCAGGTGCTTGGGCAAGCTGCGGGCGTTGCCCACGGGCGGTTTGGTGGGCACCTCGGGGCGCAACCATTCCGTCAAACCTTCTTCGCAAGCACTGAACTGCAATTTGGCCAAGGTTTGCCTACACAGGGCTTTCAAGGCGGCGTCATTCCCACCCAATTTCCCTGGGTTTTGCTCAGTTCCCCAGGCCGGCACGTCAAGCAGCTTGGCGGCTTGGGCCAAACGCAGCGCATTGGCGAGGCATTCATCGCCATGCGCAATGGCCGGCAGCAAGCGGGCTTGCAAATCAATCAGCACCAATTGGCTTTCGTCGGCGTCGAGCAACATGGCTTAAATCCTCACCACCACACGGCCACGCACCTGCCCTGCCATCAAGGCATGGGCTTTGTCTGCGGCATGGTCCAAGTCCACTTCCTCGATCATGCTTTCCAGCTTGGCCATGTCCAGGTCTTGCGCCAAGCGCGTCCAAGCTTGCTGGCGCAGCGCCAAGGGGGCCATGACGGAATCGACGCCAATCAATCGCACGCTGCGCAAAATGAAGGGCATGACGGTGGTCGGCAGATCGAAGCCTTGTGCCAAACCACAAGCGGCTACCGCACCGCCATAACGGGTTTGCGCCAAGGCATTGGCCAAGGTGTGGGAGCCCACAGCGTCCACCACGCCCGCCCAGCGTTCCTTTTGCAAGGGTTTGCCAGCGGCAGACAACTCGGCGCGGTCCATCAAGCTGTGCGCACCCAGGCTTTTCAAATAGGCTTCTTCGCTGGTTTTACCGGTGGCGGCCACCACCTGATAGCCCAGCTTGGCCAGCAAGGCGATCGCCACGCTGCCCACGCCGCCGGTTGCACCCGTGACCAAAATCTCGCCGCTGCCGGGCTTGACGCCTTGTTGCTCCAGGGCCATGACGCACAGCATGGCGGTGTAGCCCGCGGTGCCAATCGCCATGGCTTGGCGCGGTGAGAACGCGCTTGGCAACTTGACCAACCAATCGCCTTTGAGTTTGGCCTGCTCGGCCAAACAGCCCCAATGGGTTTCGCCCACGCCCCAGCCGTTGTGCACAAAGGCGTCGCCGGCTTTCCAGTTGGGGTGGCTGGAAGAAATGACCGTGCCCGCGCCGTCAATGCCTGCCACCATGGGCCAGGAGCGCACCACCGGGCTTTTGTTGGTGATGGCCAAGCCGTCTTTGTAGTTCAAGGTGGAATACGCCACGCGCACATGCACGTCGCCGTCTGGCAGGCGGCTTTCATCCACTTGTTGGACCGAAGCGTTGAAACTGGGTTCTTTGTCGAGTAAGAGTGCGCGGAACATGGCCATCCTTGTAGTTGTCTTGGAAAAAGCGTCGATTGTGCGTCAGCCTGGGGGCCTGTGGCGGGGTGATTAGAATACGCCCCCATGCACCGTTTCCTATTCATTCTGCTGATGAGCTTTGGTTTGGCCCACGCCAACCCAGCCTCTGCCCCGCCTGACGAGCTTGAAGGCTTGTTGGCCGAGCGCGGCTTGGTGGCGCAGTTCACGCAGATGAGCAAGTCGGTCGGCAACCAAGCCTCGGACCTGGTGGTCAATGCCATGGGCTACTTGGGCGTGCCCTACAAGCGCGGCGGCATTGGCAGCACAGGCTTTGATTGCAGTGGCTTTGTCCGCGCGATGTACGAAAACACCTTGGGATTGGTGCTGCCACACAACGCCAAGGCGCAAGCAGCGGCCACCGAAAAAATCGACCGCAACGACTTGCAGCCCGGCGACTTGGTCTTCTACAACACCTTGCGCAAAGCCTTCAGCCATGTGGGCATCTACATTGGTGAAGGCAAATTCATCCACTCGCCCCGCTCGGGTGGCGAGGTGCGCATCGAGAACATGAACGATGCCTACTGGGTCAAGCGTTTCAACGGGGCACGCCGCGTCAACCCCGCTACCGATGCTGCTGAAGCCAAACTGCGCTGAAGCCTTGCTGCAACCGCTGCTGTCGCGGTTGTTTTTCCCCTGATTGAACTGAAAGCGACCTCATGTCAGAGCCGATCCTGATTGCGCGCAGTGGCACCGCCGAATGCTTTTTGTTGCCCGAACTGGCGAACCGCCATGGCCTGATCACCGGGGCCACCGGCTCGGGCAAAACCGTCACCTTGCAAACCATGGCCGAGGGCTTGTCCCGCATTGGCGTGCCGGTCTTCATGGCCGACGTCAAAGGCGACCTGACCGGCATGAGCCAAACCGGCAAGTTGTCGGAGAAGATGGCGGGGATGTTGAAAGAGCGCGGACTCGACACACCTGCGTTTGCCGCCAGCCCGGTGACCCTGTGGGACGTGTTTGGGCAACAAGGCCATCCCGTCCGCGCCACCATCAGTGACATGGGGCCCCTTTTGCTGGCCCGCATGCTGAACCTGAACGAGACCCAAGCCGGTGTGTTGAACCTGGTGTTCAAAATCGCTGACGACGCGGGTTGGCTGTTGCTGGACTTGAAAGACCTGCGTGCCATGTTGCAACACGTGGGCGAAAACGCCAAAGACTTCACCACCGAGTACGGCAACATCAGCGTCGCCAGCGTGGGGGCGATTCAACGCGGCTTGTTGCAAATTGAAGAGCAAGGCGGCGACCAGTTTTTTGGCGAGCCCATGCTCGACATCCACGACTTCATGCAAACCGATGGCAACGGGCATGGCTTGGTGAACATCTTGGCGGCCGACAAGCTGATGAATTCACCGCGCCTGTACGCCACGTTTTTGCTGTGGATGTTGTCCGAGTTGTTCGAGCAACTGCCCGAGGTGGGCGATTTGGACAAACCCAAGTTGGTGTTCTTTTTTGACGAAGCCCATTTGCTGTTCAACGAAGCGCCCAAAGTGTTGGTGGAGCGGATTGAACTGGTGGTGCGCTTGGTGCGCTCCAAAGGCGTGGGCGTGTATTTCGTCACGCAAAACCCCTTGGACATTCCCGACAGCGTGCTGGCGCAGTTGGGCAACCGGGTGCAGCATGTGTTGCGGGCCTTCACGCCGCGCGATCAAAAAGCGGTGGCCGCCACCGCTCAAACCATGCGGCCGAAAAAAGGCTTGGATGTGGAAGCGGCCATCACCGATTTGGGCGTCGGCGAAGCCTTGGTGAGTTTGCTCGACAAGAAAGGCCGCCCTGCTGAAACCGAACGGGTGTTCATCCTGCCGCCTGGCAGCCAGTTGGGCCCCATCAGCGCCGAGCAACGCCAAGCTTTGCTGGCCCACTCTCTGGTGGCGGGTGTTTATGAAAAAACCATCGACCGCGAATCGGCTTACGAAAAACTCAAGGGCCGTGCGCCTGCGATGGACCAAGCCGCTGTCAGCCAAGCCCAGCAGCAAGTGCAGCAAGCTGGTGCGCCGGCCGAGGGCAGCAGTTGGACCGTTGGGGTGTCGGACATTTTGTTTGGCAGCACCGGCCCGCGCGGTGGCCGCCATGATGGCGTCGCCCAGTTGGTGGTGAAAAGCGCGGTGCGCACCGTGGGCTCGGCCATTGGCCGCGAAATCGTGCGGGGCGTCTTGGGTGGCTTGCTCGGCGGCGGTGGTCGACGTCGCTAAGGTGCTTGATCAATCAAACCATTTGATTGATTTCGTCAAATTAATTTCATAGTTTTGTTCATCGGAACCCTACACTTGCGCCCATGGATTCTGCTGACACTTTAGAAACAAGCCGCTACACCCTGCCCGCCATCGTCTTGCACTGGCTGCTGGCCTTGGCCTTGTTGGGCTTGTTTGGCATGGGTTTGTTCATGGCCGATCTGCCCATTTCACCCTTGCGCTTGAAACTCTACAACTGGCACAAATGGGCCGGTGTCACGGTGCTGACCTTGTCGTTGTTGCGCTTGGCGTGGCGTTTGACGCATCGCCCACCCGCTTTGCCGGAGGCCTTGGTGCAATCCATGCCTGTGTGGCAACGCGTGGCGCACCACGCCACCCACCATGCGCTTTACGCCTTGTTTTTCATCGTGCCGCTGGTGGGTTGGGCTTACAGTTCTGCCGCTGGTTTTCCGATTGTGGTGTTTGGGGTGCTGCCCCTGCCCGACTTTGTGCCCGCCGACAAAGCCTTGGCCGAACTCATCAAGCCTTGGCATGAAATCAGCGCTTTCGCCATGATGGGCTTGGTGTTGCTCCATGTCGCCGCCGCCATCCAACACCAGTGGCTGCACAAACACCCCTTGATTCAACGCATGCTCCCCACATTGAAATGACCACCATGAATTTTTCTCGTTTGATGCAAGCTTTCATCACCTTGGCGGTTCTTGGCTTCGGCCTGCCCGTGTTGGCCCAACAACTGGTGCCCGCACAAAGTGAGATTGTGTTTGTCAGCAAGCAAATGGGCGTGCCGGTGGAAGGTCGCTTTCAAAAGTTCAGCGCCAACATCGCGTTCAACCCCAGCAAACCAGACCAGGCCAACATCGCGTTCACGGTGGACATGGCCAGCGCCACGCTGGGCGTGAAAGAAACCGACGCCGAGTTGCCCAAAGCCGATTGGTTCAACACCGCCAAGTTCGCGCAAGCCACGTTCCAGTCCACCTCGGTCAAGGCCTTGGGCGCGGGCAAGTTTGAAGTGGCTGGCAAGCTCAGCATCAAAGGGGCCACGCAACAAGTGCTGGTCCCCGTCACCCTCACCCAAGCGGGTGCCAACACCACAGCCACCGGCGCTTTTGCCCTCAAGCGCTTGGCCTTCAAAATTGGCGACAACGAATGGTCAGACACCTCGATGGTGGCTGACGAGGTGCAAGTCAAATTCAAATTTGCACTCACCGGCGTGTCCAAGCTTTAAGCGTTTCAGTGTTCCCTTTTCATCAACCAACAGGAGTTTTATCCATGCGCACCACCGTTCTTGCAGCCGCCTTGGCTGTCGCCGCTTTCACCGGCACCCAAGCCCAAGCAGCCACCTACAACATCGACCCCACCCACACCTATGTGACGTTCGAAGCCACCCACTTTGGCACCTCCACCAACCGTGGCCGCTTTGACAAAAAAGAAGGCGTGGTGCAGTTTGACCGTGCCGCCAAAACCGGTTCTGTGCAACTGACCATCCAAGCCGATTCCATCAACACCGGCAGCGATGCTTTCAACGCGCACTTGAAAAAGCCTGACTTTTTCGACGCCGCCAAGCACCCCACCATGACCTTCAGCGCTGACAAATTCAGCTTCAACGGCGACAAAGTCTCCGAAGTGGCTGGCACCCTGACCATGCTGGGCAAAACCGTGCCCGTGGTGTTGAAAGCCACCAATTTCAACTGCTACGACCACCCCATGCTCAAGCGTGAAGTGTGTGGCGGCGACTTTGAAACCACCATCATGCGCAGCGACTGGGGCATGAAATGGGGCATCGACTTTGGCATTCCAGACAAAGTCAAATTGCTGATTCAAGTCGAAGCAGCCAAGCAGTAATCAAGACTTGTGCGTCAAGCGCCAAAGGGACGTGGTTTCTTTGGCGCGGGCCGCATGCAGCGGGTCTGAGCGGTCTTGCACCTTGCCATGCAGTGGTTGGGTGTCCAGACGGCCCAGCACCTGCAAACCCGCTTCGCTGATCCATTGCAGCAAGGTTTCGCGGCTGCGCAAGCCCAACAGTTCGGCCAAGTCCGACAACACCAGCCACCCCTCGCCACCTGGCACCAGGTGCGCCGACAAACCGGCTAAAAACCCTTTCAGCATCCCACTGTTCTCGTCGTACACCGCTTGCTCAAGCAAGGAGGTGGGACGCGCTGGCAACCACGGCGGATTGCAGACCACCAACGCCGCTTTCTCGCTTGGATAAACATCGGTTTTCAACAGCTTGACGTGCGAAGCCACGCCCAACCGCGTCAAATTCTCCAATGCACATATCAAGGCGCGATCAGACACATCGGTGGCCAACACCTGGGCCACGCCACGCCGCACCAACAGCGCCGACAACACCCCCGTGCCCACGCCCAACTCGATGGCCAAGCCATGCTGCTGCAATGCCAGTGGCAAGGGCGCTTGTGCCACCAAGCTGAGGTATTCACCGCGCACCGGCGCGAACACGCCGTAGTGCGGATGGATGCGGTTGTTCGCCATGCCCAAAGCAGGTATTTCCAAACCATGCTTGCGCCACTCGAAAGCGCCCACCATGCCTTGCACACTGCGCAATGACATGACGCGCGCTTGGCCATCCGCTGGGCCCATGGCTTGCTCAAGTGCCAAGCGCACATCAGGGGCGCGTCGCAGGTGCAAAACGTATGCACCATCCAAACACAACAGCAACTGGTGCAACACCCGACTGCGCTGCGCTTGCGCTTGTCGGTGCGCGTGAAATGCCTCCGCCGTCAAACTGTTCGCGGCAGTGCTTGCCGCCTGTTTGGACTTGCGCGGGGGTTTGTCGGCACGGCGCACCAAGGCTTGCAGCAGCTGGCGGGCGTTTTGAAAATCGCCTTGCCACAGCAAGCCCGTGCCCTCGCAAGCCAAGCGGTAAGCCGCATCCGCATTGAGGGTGTCGTCCGCCAGCACGATGCGTTTGGGCGGCTTCAACCCGTTGTCGGCGTGCCATCGCGCATGCTGGTGTTGGCCATCGACGGTCCAATGGACCTCGGCAAGGGGGTCGTTGTTCAACATGAAACCTGTGCGCAAATCATGGGTCTATTGTTCACCACGGCCTGATCTCCGTGACAATGCAGGCTTTCTGTTCAAGGATGACGGCGCGTTATGGCGATTCAATGGTTTCCCGGTCACATGCACCTCACCCGCAAAGCGATTGGGGAGCGCATCAAAGAAATCGATGTGGTCATCGAGATGCTGGATGCACGTCTGCCCGGCTCGAGTGCCAACCCCATGCTGGCCGAACTCATCAAAGGCAAACCGGCTTTGAAGGTGTTGAGCAAACAAGACCTGGCCGATGCTGAACGCACCGCCTTGTGGTTGGCGCATTACAACGCCGTGCCTGGTGTCAAAGCCATTGGCTTGGACACCAGCATGCGTTCACCCGCCAAAGCCTTGATGGACGCTTGCTACACCCTTGCGCCGCTGCGCGGCAGCATGGTCAAGCCGATGCGGGTGCTCATCTGTGGCATTCCCAACGTGGGCAAGTCCACCTTGATCAACACCTTGAAGGGCCAACGCGCCACCAAAACCGGCGACGAAGCCGGCATCACCAAAACCGAACAGCGCATCACACTGGCCGATGGTTTTTATTTGTACGACACCCCGGGTGTGCTGTGGCCGCGCATCATCGTCGAGCAAAGCGGCTTCAACTTGGCCGCCAGTGGGGCCATTGGTGTGAATGCGTTTGATGAAGAAGTGGTGGCGCTCGAGTTGCTGAACTACCTGATCCCCAACTATCCGCAGGCGCTGCTTGAACGCTACAAATTGGACGTGCACGGCCTGAGCGATGAACAAGCCTTGAACGCGATTGGCCAACACCGAGGCGCGGTGCAGTCGGGTGGCCGCATCAACACCACCAAGGCTGCCAACATCGTGATTCAAGACTTTCGCGCCAACGCCTTGGGTCGCATCACCTTGGAAACACCCGATGAATTTGCCCAGTGGTTGAAAGAAGGCAAACAAGCCGATGCCGAGCGTGCGGTTCGCAAAAAGGCCAGCAAAACACAAGATTGACATGAGCAGCGCCCGCCCCCACAACGTCTGGACATGGTTGGTGCAAACCATCGACACACTGCGGGCGCATCCACACATCTTGTTGCTGTCGTGCTTGGTGGGCGCGGGGGCCAACTCGCTGTTTTTTGTCTTCATTTACCAACCCGGTTACAACCACAACGCCAATGGGCTGGGGGTGTTGGTGTTTTGGGGTTTGGCGGCCTTGGTGCCTTTGCAACGTCACATCACCCTGATCAGCCACTTGGCCTTGCTCGCGGCTTTGTCGTTGATGACCTACATCACGCTCAACACCGGCGGTATCAATTCACCCGCCATGGTGTGGATGACCATCTTGGCCGTGCCCGCTTTGTTGTTGCTGTCCAAGCGCAGTGCCTTGGCCTGGTTGATCCTGATTTTGCTGGTCTGCGTGGCGCAGTTTGTGGGTGTGTTGATGGGCTGGATCTCGGGCGAGGTGTTGAAAGTGCCAGCGGTGATTCCTTGGGTCTTGACCGACAAAATCAATGTCGCCATCAGCTTGATGCTGGCCGTGAATTTCTACGACCGCTTGCACAACCAGCAAATGAAAGCGCTGACACAGAGCAACCAGGCGTTGGAAAATACCCATCAAGCCTTGTTGCAAGCGCAGTCGCACAAAGACGAATTCATTGCCTCGGTGGGGCACGAATTGCGCACCCCCATGAACGCCATCTTGGGCCTGAATGGCGTGCTGTTGAGCGAATTGGCCGATGAACCCGACAACGCCCAAATCGCCAAACACATTGGCGAATCCACGCAACAACTGTTGGGCTTGGTCAACGATATTTTGGATTTCTCGCAGCTCGAAGCCGGTCGCTTGGCCTTGTCAGAAAAACCCATGTTGCTCGACGAGGGTTTGCACCACATGCTCAAAACGCATGAAGCCCTTGCAGCGGCCAAGCACCTGCAACTGCAGTTGCACGTGGATGAACGCTTGCCCACGGCGGTGTTGCTCGACCCCTTGCGTTTGCAGCAGGTGTTGGACAACTTGCTGGACAACGCGGTGAAATTCACCGACCACGGCCAGATTGCACTGCGGGTCATCGATGCCACACCCTTCATCCGCTTTGAAATTCAAGACACTGGACGCGGTATTCCCCTGGACCGTCAACAAGACGTGTTCAAGCGCTTCGAACACGCCGATGTGCAAACCAAACGCGCTTATGGCGGCACCGGCTTGGGACTGGCCATTTGCGAACGCTTGGTGTCTTTGCAAGGCGGCACCATCGGTGTGCAAAGCACCCCGGAGAAAGGCGCGTTGTTTTGGTTTGAATTGCCGCTGCGGCCGGTGCAACTGAACCTGCTGGCCGCGCACCCCAGTGCGCCCCCGGTTGAAACCAACGCGGCCTTGCATTTTTTGTTGGTCGATGACAATGCGGTCAATCAATTGGTGGCCAGCTTGGTGCTGAAAAAATGTTGGCCGCAGTGCCAGATCACCAGCGCCGCCAGTGGCGAGCAAGCCTTGCAACTGTTGGACACGCAAAGCTTTGACCTGGTGTTGATGGACATGGTCATGCCCGGCATGGATGGCTTGGAGGCCACCCGCTTGATTCGCCAACACCCCCGTGCCGACATCGCCAACGTGGTGGTGATTGGCCTGACCGCCAACACCACGCCAAAAGACCGGGAAGCGTGTTTGGCAGCCGGCATGAACGATGTGTTGTCCAAACCCATGGATGCGCAAGTGGTGCGACACACCATCCAAGGGCACCGCCTTTCGTCAGCAGCCCCATTGCCGCAGAGCCTGTCATGAAGATCATGAAACAAGCTTTCAAGGACCCCAGAGTCCCCTATGCATTGATGATTTTGTTTTTGAGCATCGTGGCCAGCTTCATCAACGCCGCCGTGGCCCACGACCCGATCACGCTGGCGTCTTGCATCATCCTGGGCAGCAGTTTGTCGGTCTTGTTGGTGGCCGTGTTGCGCGGCTTGTCCATTTTCAAACTGGCCCAAATCGCCATGTACCTTGGCTTGGCCCATTTGTCGGTGACGACCTGGTTGGACGGTGGTATTTATTCTTTGAAAAACCAATGGATGTATGTGCTGATGGTGACGCAGTACTACGTGATCAGCAGCCGCCAAGGTTTTTTATGGTTGGTGTTGGTCATCATCGCGCTGCTGTTTCAAACCTGGTTTGGCTTGCATGCCCCACCCGCATGGCCACAGATGCAAGGTGCTGATCGGGCCATCATGTCGTTTGCAGATTTTTTAGTCCCCACCATCGCCATCTTCATGGTGCACCGTTTTTTCCAATACCAATATACCCAAGCCTTGGCATTGAGCCAACAGCGCCAACGCGAGCTGCAAGCCAAACAGGCCGAGTTGGAACACACCTTGCAAATGCGCGAGCATTTCATCGCCTCGGTCAGCCATGAATTGCGCACCCCGATGAATGCCATCTTGGGCCTCAACGGTTTGCTGCTCGACCGGGTGAAGAACAAACCGCAAGCTGAAAAAGTGCTGGCCTACACCCGGCAATCGGCCGACCATTTGATGACGGTGATCAACGACGTGCTCGACTATTCACAGTTTGTCAGCGGCCAATTGACAGCACGGGTCGAACGCTTTGAGTTGCAAGCCACGGTGATGGCCGCTTTCGAACTGTTCAAGCCGCGCATTGAAAGCACCAAGCTGCGCTATGCATGCCAGATCGACGACGACGTGCCGCAATGGGTGGACACGGATCGGCACCGCTTGATGCAAGTGCTGGTGAATTTGCTGGGCAACGCCATCAAGTTCACGCACCACGGCAGCGTGTGTTTGCGGGTGCAAGCCGTGGAGGGTGGCGTGAAGTTTTCAGTGCAAGACTCCGGCATCGGCATTGCCGCCGAACAACAGCAAAAAATCTTTGAACGCTTCAGCCAAGCCCAGCCCGACATCCAAGCGCAGTATGGGGGCAGTGGTTTGGGCTTGACGATTTCACTGCGGCTGGTGCAAATGCTGCAAGGCCGCATGGGCTTGGACAGCCAAGCCGGCATGGGTTCCACGTTTTGGTTTTGGTTGCCGCTGCGCAACCAAGCCGCCCCGGTTGGTCGTCAAAGCATCGCCGAACCTGCGCACACCAACGAGGCGCAACATCTGCGCTTTTTGGTGGTGGACGACCACCCGGTCAACCGCTTGTTGGTCAAGCAAGTGTTGCAACAACACTGGCCCGATTGCGAGGTCGATGAATGCGAGAACGGTGCCAAAGCCATGGACGCCTTGCAAACAGGTCTGCCCTACGACCTGATGTTGATCGACATGGTGATGCCCGTGATGGATGGGATTGAAACCCTGCAGTGGGTGCGCCATGCCGACGCGGTGCAGATTCGCGCGTTGCCGGTGCTGGGCTTGACGGCGAATGTGAGCGAGCCCGATTTGCTGCGGTTTCAACAAGCGGGGCTGAATGGCTTGTTGCTCAAACCCTTTGACTTGGAGCGGATGCGCAGCGAGGTGCAGCGCTTGGTGTTGCAGCGATCAACACGCGTTTGAACATCACGTTGGTTTGAGCAAGCCACTCAGGGCGGTGGTATTGAAGTTGTCGGCATTGGGAAAAACGCTAGCCATGTCGCCGTCTGTCACACCAAACCATTTCGCAATAGGCACGAACAGTTGTTCCAACGAGGTGGTGGGAATCAGAATGCCGCCGCCGATCGACTGCGCATGTGTGAGCCCGATCTCAGGCGTGTCGCCGTAAAACTTACCCCCATTGACCGCCCCGCCCAACACAACATGGTGGCTGCCCCAACCGTGGTCCGAGCCGTCGCCATTGGAGCTCAGGGTGCGGCCAAAGTCCGAGGCTGTGAAGGTGGTCACCTTGTTGCCCAGGCCCATCTTCACCATGGCCGCATCAAATTCTGCACACGCATCGCTGACCATTTTCAACAAGGTGGGGTGTTGACTGACGAGGTTGTCGTGCAAATCAAAACCGCCCACGCCCACCATGAAGACTTGCCGCTTCATCCCCATGGCGGGGCCTTGCTGAATCATGCGGGCCACCATTTCCAATTGTTGAGCCAATGGTGTGGACTCTGTTTTGACATTCGTCGGGTTGTAGGTGGTGTTGGGCAGTTGGTCATGCGCCGAAGGCATGTACGCCGAATCGGACTTGGTTATCGCAGCCGTTCCCAATTCACTGGCCACCGTGTTGTAGGTGCTCAAACTGCGGTTCATGACATTCGCGTATTGCGCCGTCATCATGTGCTGGCCACTGCTGGTGGACAGGGCCCTGATCATGTCCAGCGCGGCGACATCGTTGCCATAGGTCTTCGACCACGAATTATTCAGCGGGTTCATGGTCGCCACGCCCGCCGTGCTCATCTTGGTGGAAATGGTGTTGTTGCCCGACAGCAGCAAGGCGTCACCGGTGACAGACACGCAGGTCAAGTTGGCGTTCTCGCCGTTCGATGTCAAAAACAAATCCGCCATGCGACCACCCCAGCCTGTGGGTGCGGTTTCGCCCCGAAAGGCGGTTTGCCAATAGGCTTGTTGGTTGTTGTGCGACAGCAAGTTGGGGGGAAGTGCCCAAGGGGTTGTGAATCTGTTTTTGAAATTTTCGAAGGTGGTTGGTTTGATCAACGGTCCCACGTTCATCACAATGCCAGCCCGGCCTGCTTGAAACAATGTTTGCATCTTGCCCATGGCCGGATGCAAAGCATGGTCGCTCACCACTTTGTTCGTGATGGCATTCAGGGGCAATAATTTTTCGCGAAGCAAGGCAATGCCGCTGTAGTCGCCAACCACTGTTTTATCGCCGCGAATGGTGCGGTACGCGTCGTACATATCCTGCCGGTAAGGCACCACGGTGCCGTAGTGGTCATTGGCACCATACATGAACACACAAACCAAGGCCTTGTAATCGGATGGTGTGGCTGCGACTTGCGCCGCTGCATTGTTCATCAAGGTCAAACTCGCGGCCAATGGTGCCGCGGCTTGCATGACTGTCAGAGCACCCGCTTTCTTCATGAATTCACGGCGGGTGGCTTTGGAAAGGTGTTGCATGGTCTTACCTTTGAATCACATAGTCGGGCACACACATGATCAACAACACCGCGGTGTAAACCCGTTTTTTCAAACCATCGGTGGTTGTGGGAATCGCTGCCAGCATATTTGCCATGGCGTTGATTTGCGCAGCACTGAACGCATGGGGCGCCAAGTACAGCGTGAGGGTGTTGAGCAGTTCGGTGGGATTGATGGCCATGTCCAGGTAGGGTTCGTAGTCGGCTCTCAAGGCGCCCACGGGCGTCCCAGCGGGACCCACGCTTTCCCCGTTGTTCACGGTTTTTTGCATGAAGTTCACATAACCGACGATGGCGGGCTCGGTGAGGATTTGAAACTCTGGGGCCAGCAAGCCTTGGGTGGCGATGGCGCTGTGGGGTGGCGTGTACCCAGGCCGAAAATAGTTGAAGACGCTGGGGGCATACAGAGGTGCTTGGCCCAATTCCGATTCGGTGTGGATGAACCTGTTGGCAATCACCCATTCTTCGTTGTACTTGGTGGATGGCACGACACCCACGATGGGTTGGCCGTTTTCGAATTTTTGAACCGAAACCGCTGAGAAGGTGCGGGCCCATTGAATGAATCGCACCATGGGCTCGCGCAATTTGCCAAAGCTGCTGTGGCTGCCGCCTGCGTCCAACTGCCGCGCCTCCGCGTCGAGCAAGATGGCTTTGAACACGGCTTTCAAATCGCCCCGAACGCCTTGGCCGTTGTTGGCAAACACCGCCGCCACGCGTTGCACATAGGCCGGCGTGGGGTTGCTGGTGACCAAGCGCTGAATCATCTGCTTGGCGAAAAACGGCCCGGTGTTGGCGTGGTTGAACAAAGTGTCCAAAGCGATTTTCAAACTTGGCAAACCCTGGGTGTCCGCAGGAATGGTGGTGCCTAAAAATGTCTTTTTTTCAGGGCTGTGATTCGCTTCTGTCAACAACATGGGCCGCGACAACCAACGGCCGTTTTGCCAGAAAGCATCGTCCGTCGAGGTTGTCTCTCGCGTATCGAAATTCCAACCCGTGAACACCTTGGACAAGCCTTCCACATCCTCGTTGCTGTAGGTTTCCAGCGGGTTGCCTTGCCCGTCTTTTTTTTCTGTGCCATCGGGGTTCAGCTGAATCAGTCCGATGCTGAAGAGTTGCATCACCTCGCGGGCGTAGTTTTGATCCGGCACCCGACCGGTTGTGGCCTTGGTATTGCCTTTGGTGTTGAGGTATATCCCCATCATCGGGCTCAAGCTCACGTCTTCCAGCAAGTCTCTGAAATGGCCGAACGCATTTTTTTCCAACACGTCCCAATAAAAACCGACGGCAAATTGACCAAAACCAATGCCGGTGATCAGCTTGTCGGCCGAACAGACAAAAAACTCACTCAATGCCAAAGCGATGCGCTGACGCACCAGATCGGGGTGGCTCATCAAGCGCCGCCAGAGGCCGGGCATCATGCCAGCGCCACCTGCGTTTGCACGAGGAAATATTTTGTATGCCTGGTAACCGTAGCCTCTTTCCACCAACCAATCCACGAAGGTTTGCTCGATGGGCATGGCCATTTGCTGGTCCAGCCAAGCCGCTTGGCCTGAGCTGATGACTTGGTCAATTTCGGTGGGGTTGCCGCCCCAAGCCGCTTGGCCGAGAAAGCGAGAAGCCGCCGCAGCCGCCAGACTGACAGCTGGCGCGACTGGATCGTCCTTGATGACCGGCGCTTCGCCTGCGGGGGCTTGGCCAAGATCGGCACCCGCGCCACAAGCGCTTAAACCAACGCTGGCCGTGATGGCTGCCAGCTGGGCAGTTTCAAGGCGAGAACACACTGTTTTTGTCATTGTTGACAGTTACCATCTGCAAGCCATTTCTGAATACAGATGAATTAATGATAAGAATGAAGCGCTTAATTTAACTTCATAAAGTATTAATGAAAACTAAAATTTAATATTTGAGAATTAAATAGTACGCATTTTGTTGTTTTCTAACCCATTCCAAAGCATCCAGCTCAGGCTGGTTCACGCAAGTACTTTTGCATCACCTCGTCCAAGCGCGCCATTTGCAGCGGCTTGCTGATGAAGTCGTTCACGCCTGCGGCCAGCGCGGTGGCCTGGGCATCGTTCATGACATCGGCTGAAATCACCACGATGGGCGTTTCACCCACGGGATAAGGCAGGTTGCGCACCGCTCGGGTGCAGGTGATGCCGTCCATCACCGGCATGTGGATGTCCATCAAGATCAAATCAAACGGCGTTTTTTGCGGTTGCCGCACCAGCGCGTCGAAGGCCAACTGGCCGTTGTCGCAAAACGTGGCCTCGTGGCCCATGCGCTGCAGCAGGATGGCCAACAGTTTTTGGTTCACCGGGTTGTCTTCCGCAACCAAAATGCGGCGTCCTGAATGTGTTGGCTTCTCTGAATTTGCTGTAGTTGGAGATGCAGCCGGTGCAACCGGGGGCTCACAGACTTTCAACGGCAACCAAAAAGCAAAGCAGGACCCTTGTTGCCATTCACTTTGCACCTCGATGCGCCCGCCCATGAGCTGCGCCAGAGACTGCGAAATTTCCAAGCCCAAACCGGTGCCCTCGTGCAAGCGTGCTGTGCCCGCGTCCACTTGGTAAAAGCGTTTGAACAGTTGCGCCACGGTTTCAGGCCGCATGCCCATGCCGGTGTCTTGCACCTTGCACACCAGCATGGCTTGGCCTTTCGCCGTTTGTTCCTGCGACACCTGCAACACCACCCCACCCTGCCGGGTGAATTTGATGGCATTGTTCAACAGGTTGTAGAGCACCTGTTTGACCCGGGTGGCGTCAGCCAGCAACCAAAGCGGCAAGCCGTCTTCGGCTTGATATTCATACGACAGGTTTTTGTTCAACGCCAAGGGTTGCATCACGTCGTTGACGTTTTGCAGCAGTTGGGGCAATTGCAAGGGCTGGGGTTGGATGTTCATCTTGCCGGCCTCCAAGGCCGACAGGTCGAGGATGTCATTCAAGATGGTCAGCAAGTGGCTGGCCGAGCCGCTGGCCGTGCGCACATAGTCGGCTTGCACCTCGTTCAAACCAGTGGTTTGCAGCAGCTGCAACATGCCCAAAATGCTGTTGAACGGGGTGCGCAGTTCATGGCTCATGTTGGCCAAAAATTGGCTTTTGCCCCGGCTGGCTTGCTGCGCCACCGCCACCAGTTTGCGGACTTCCTCATGTTCTTTGGCTTGGGTCAGATCCCGCCGGTAGAGGGCCAGCGCAGCGATCACAAACAAGACCAGCAAACCCAAGGTGAGGAAGGTGATTTGCTTGTTCTGGCGCAGGATGTCCTCACCTTGTTTTTCCAACAAACTGGCGGTCACCGCCTCGGCCGAATTGCCCAGCGCCATCACGTCGGGGTTGAGTTCATCGGTCTCTTGCAGCAAGCGAACCAAGCTCACTTTGTCGATCTCTTCGGCTTGCAAGGCGTCGTACAAACGCGTCAACAGGTTTTCCAATCGGGTCAGGGTTTGCTGGTTCTTGGCGTCGACAAAGAAAAACGCCGCTGCCGGGGACTGGCGCAAGATGTCCACGCGGGTGTTCAACACATTGATACGCAACTCCAGCACCTCCAGGTCTGGATTGCGGCGGTCATAGAGGTGGTTGCTCAGGGCCTGCCTGAACCGCAAAAACTCGCGGTCCAGCAACACCGAGTGCGACGTGATCGCATTGACCCGCAGTTTTTCACCCTCTTGAATCGACTGGCTTTGGTGCAGTTCAAACACCAGCAAGGCGGCCATGGCCGCTGCCATGGTGGCTGCCAACAACGACAGCCACAGCGGCAAGCGTCGGAAGGTCAGGGGCCTGGCGGTCTTGAAATTCATCGCACCGTGATGGATTTGAGTTGCCACACCGAGCGCCCGTAATACACATAGCTTTGCAGTTCGGGTTGGCTGTCAAACGGGTAAGCCACCATCAAGGGGCCTTTGGCTTTCATGGGCAAGGGCGCATCATTCAATGAATGCGCGATGACCACGTTGTATTGCTGGATGTCGCTGATGGGCACTTGGATTTTGTAATCGTCCAAAGACAACACGTCGAGGTCGTGGCCTTCTAAGTGCAACTTGGCCAACACATCGCGCAACAAAGGGCCTGTGAACTTGACCGGGCCGGGGTACCAGGGCGATTTGGTGACGATGGACTGTTGCGGCAAGGCTTTCAAATCATCCATCGTCAACACCACTTTGTCGTTGCCCTTGATGAGGGTCAACACAAACTTGTGACCGGGGCGGCCTTGTGCCCATGCAGGCTGCACACTTGCAAGCAGGCAGCCCACCCAAAACAGGGCCGTCAATTGGCGCAATAAAGTGAAGAGGCGTTGGTTCATCAGAGACTGGGTTCGAGCCATGCGGTCAGATCAACCCGTGATTGAGCGCGGTGAAGGCGCTTTCAAACATGAGCTTAATCCAGCACCAGCGCCGAAATCAAAGTGTCGGCAAAGCTTGCCTACACCTTTTCGCCGCCAATCCGCATGGTGTAATTCGGGCGCGAGTCGGGCCCATCGACCGCAGGAGACCCCATGAAGCTGGCCTTGTTGTCAGACATCCACGCCAACCGCCAAGCTTTGCAAGCTTGTTTGGACCATGCCCGAAGCCAGGGTGCGGACCGCTTTGCCTTGTTGGGGGATTTGGTCGGCTACGGTGCCCACCCCGAGCAGGTGGTGGAACAGGCCATGCGCTTGGCCGATGAAGGGGCCATCGTGTTGCAAGGCAACCACGATGAGATGGCGGTTCAACCGCCGAACAACCCCTCCATGGGGGCCAGCACCGCCACCTGGACGCACCAACAACTCTCGCCTGCGCAACGCGCATTTTTAGCCGCCCTGCCCTTCACCGCCAGCTTGCAACACCTGTTGCTGGTGCACGCCAGTGCCGATCAACCAACCCAATGGCGGTATGTGGACACTGAACGTGCCGCCAGTGCCTGCATGGCGGCCGCGCATCAACTGCAGCCCGATGCCCGCCATGTGCTGGTCGGCCATGTGCACCATCAAGCCTTGTATTACCGCGCCGCCGGGCGCGGCTTGATGGCCTTCACGCCCACACCGGGTGTCGGCGTGCCCATGCCAAAACAACGCGACGCCGTGGTCACCATCGGCTCGGTGGGCCAACCGCGGGACGGCGATCCACGCGCCATGTACGCCTTGTACGACCTGGCCGCCGAACGCCTGACGTTTCAGCGTGTCGCCTATGACCATGTGGCCGCCGCAGCCGCGATTCGCGCGGCCGGCTTGCCGGAGTTTTTCGCCGAGCGTTTGGAAACCGGCCGATGAAACTGCTGAGCCCTGGCACCGTGATCGACGGCTTTGAAGTGCGCGAATGCGTTCATGCCGGTGGCATGGCGCACATCTACCGTGTCGACTACGCCGCAGCCGCCGATGGCAGCCGACGCGCCAGTGAGTTTGAGATGGCGATGAAGATCCCGCGCATGACGGCTGGCGACGGCGCCGAAAACATCATCAGCTTCGAGGTGGAACACCAAATCTTGCCGGCCTTGACCGGGCGTCATGTGCCGCAATTCGTCGCCGCCGGGGATTTGTCGCGCACACCTTATTTGGTGATGGAGTACGTGCCAGGCCAGACCTTGCAGCATTGGTTGGATCAGCCTGAACGGCCCACCCCCGACACCGTGGCCCGCTTGGGCGGGGCCTTGGCGCGGGCCGCGCACAGCTTGCACCGCCAAAATGTTTGTCACCTGGATTTGAAACCCGCCAATGTGTTGATTCGCCCCGATGGCAGCGCGGTGATGCTGGACTTTGGCTTGTCCTGCCACGCGCATTTCCCCGACCTGTTGGCCGAGGAGTTGCGCCAAGCCGTGGGCTCACCGGTCTGGATCTCGCCCGAGCAAGTGGTGGGGGTGCGCGGCGACCCGCGCAGCGATGTGTTTGCCATTGGCGTGATGCTTTACCAACTGGCCACCGGTGAACTGCCCTTCGGCGAACCGGTCACCAAAGGTGGTTTGCGGCAACGCCTGTGGATGGACCCGCTGCCGCCGCGTCAGCACCGCCCTGAAGTGCCCGAGTGGTTGCAAGAAATCATTTTGAAATGCTTGGCGCCCGTGGCCGCGCAGCGTTACCCCTCCGCCGCGCATTTGGCGTTTGACCTGAGCCACCCCTTGGATGTGCGCATCACCGAACGGGGCCGCCAAACCCAAGGCACGGGTTTTTGGGTTCATTTCAAACGCTGGCTGCGTGCGGCTGGGATGCAGTACCAACCCAGCCCCTTGCCTGCGCAACAAATCGACGAGGTGCCCATCGTCATGGTGGCGCTGCCCTACAAGGATGTGAGCGATGCCACCCTCTATTCCTTGCGCGAAGCGGTGCAGCGCTCGTTGGGCCTGCGGCCTGAAGCACGCTTGGCTTGCGTGACCGTCATCAACCCGAACGAGACCAGCAGCACCGCCTCTGAGAAAAGCGAAACCACGGTGCACCGCTGGCACCTGACGCGCATGAAGCAATGGGCCCAAGCCATCGACCTGGGCGGGCGGCCAACCTCGTTTCACGTGCTGGAGTCTGGCGATGTGGCCGATGCCTTGTTGAAGTACGCGCATGGCAACCAGGTGAACATGATCATCATGGGGGCCGCCACCCACGGCCTGCAGATGCAACGCTTGGTCGCCACCGTGCCGATCAAGGTGGCGATGGACGCGCCTTGCACCGTGGTCTTGGTGAAACAGAGTTTGCCGTTTGAGTTGCTAGCTTGAAGTTCAGGTCAGGCTGGCTTGAAGGACAGGTTCTGCTGACTTGAAGTTCTGGACTTGCTGGCCTGGGTTTGACCATGCTTTTCTGTAAGTATATGATTTATATAGGTTTTTTAAAAAGCATGTTCAAAATAACCCGGCTTGAACAGCGTTCATCTTCCGCATGGCCAAGGCCAACAAAGGATGGCTCAACGGCGTGGCGGATGACTATTTGAATGGGTTGGTGGCGTGAAGATCAAGTGTTAACTGGATTTGTAACATGTGACGGTAGGTACGTCCCACGCGTGTCGCGCACGTTACAGATCAGGGTTTACCAGCGAATTTTAAAAGAACGAATACGCGAACGATCCCAGCTGTTGATGTGCGTTAGAGGCCTGGTTGCAGCATTGGGATGGCGCAGTTCATCGCTGGTGGCACTGGGCAAAAGTCCCCGCATGGGCCTCTTCAAATCCTTCGGCCATGGTCTGCTCAGCCAAACCTTGCGAGATGGCACAAATGATGCAACTAGGCTTTTTGCCATAAGAAACGATGGTGATTTCATGAAATTGAAACCATAAAACCTAGGAGACACCCCATGCACATTGAATTGAACTGTGGTGAGCAGGTCGAGAAGGGGACTTCATCCCCCTCTGCTCACAAAAAGAACGCCTTGCGAAACATAGTGACTGCTGCCGCATTAGCACTGATGGGCTTGCAGGCCAGCCAAGCCGGCAGTGGCCCTGGCTATGACGATCCCAACAATTGGCCGCAGTACCACCGAAGCTACAACGCCTGGCGTTTCAGTCCCTTAAATCAAATCAACACGTCCAATGTAGCCAAGCTGCACGTGTCTTGGATTCATCAGCCTGGAACCGTCACCCACGGTCTGCAAGCAACGCCTATCGTGATTGATGGCGTGATGTTCACGATTGGCCCAGACAACAACGTCTTTGCTCTGGATGCCACCAATGGCAAAGTCCTTTGGAGATACACCCCAAAGCTTGATCCGATTGTGAAAGAAGTGTTCTACGGTTCAGCCAGTCGTGGGGTCACAGTAGGCCGAGGAAAAGTTTTCATTGGCTCCTTGGACGGACGATTTATCGCTTTAGACCAAAAGAGCGGCAAAGAACTGTGGTCGACCCAATTGACCAATTTGAAGGAAGAGTACGGTGCGTTGTTTTCTTCGCCACCCCAACTGGCTGGCCATATTTTGTTTGGTGGCACCACGGGTGGCGACCAACCGATCGTTGGAAAAATATTTGCTGTCAACGCAGATACGGGGAAACGGGAGTGGACATTCGAAGTGCCCAAGGATGACAAGAACAGCTGGCCCGGCAACAGCCGCCTGCGCGGCGGCGGTTCGGCATGGCTGCCTGGCACTTACGACCCAACAACGGACACCATCTATATCGGAACCAGTAATGCTGCGCCTGACTTCAACCATGCCGACCGCGATGGTGACAACCTCTACACAGCCACTTTACTGGCTTTGAATCCAAAAGACGGTGCAGTCAAATGGCATCGTCAGGAAGTGCCCAAGGACACATGGGACTTCGATTCGGCTTATGAAGCCTTGTTGGTACCTGATAGCAGCGGCAAAACCACCCTGGTTCACTTGAACAAGAATGGCTTTGTCTATGTGATGGACAAGGACAATGGCGCAATGAAAAATGCCTGGCAATATGCGGAAAACATGAACTGGACCAAAGGGGTCGATCCAAAGACGGGCTTGGCCATTGATCCGGTTTACCCCGAGGCTGGTATTCAAAAGCTGCATTGCCCCAACTTGTTGGGTGCCCGCAGCTGGAATGCGGGTGCCTATAACCCCGACACCAAACTTTGGTACACCCAAGGCATGGAAGTTTGCAACACCGTGACCAGCGCCTTGCAAGATAAGGATGTCCCCATGAGTGGTTTGTCACTTGGCTTGTCTGAAATCACTTTGACCAACCCGCCTGGGAAAATTTCGGACGGTTGGTTGGGCGCTTTTGATCCTTTGACTGGCAAACAAGCCTGGAAAGTGCGATTTGAAATGCCCCCTTTGAGCCATGTCTTGGCCACGGGTGGCGGACTGGTTTTCACGGGCGATATGCGGGGCAAGTTATACGCCTTCGATGCCAAGAACGGCAAAGAGCTGTGGACCTTCAACGCGGGGTCTGGTGCGCGCGGCGGCCCGATCAGCTACTCGGTTAAGGGCAAGCAATACATTGCCATTCCGACCGGTCTGGGGTCGCATGCTCCAGGATTCTTGACCGGTGCCTTCCCGCAGATCCGTGAACTCCCTGGCGGTGCATCCTTGCTTGTGTTTGCACTCGATTGATACGTGGCTTAACGGGCAGGCTTCCACAAGAGGCCGGCCCTTTTGTTATCCGTTTTTTTGGAAAGCATATTGATGAAAGTTTCTTTGAATAGCGTAGTGTGGGCATGGGTTGTTTCCTGCCTGCTTGTCTTTCAAGTCACCAATCCACTTGCGCAAGAGACTCCCATCAAATCCCAAGAGAGCACTTCGCCAACTTCACCGCCGTTTGACCTCACTGACTCTTCACGAATACAAGAAGGAAAAAAACGCTTCAACAGCTATTGCGCAGCCTATTGCCATGGATCTGAAGGGATGGGGGGAAAGTCCACTCCCTTTAAAAACTACCCAGGATTTGATCAGGATTTTGCATTTCGCACGATCACAGAAGGTCGGCGAGGTGTTGATGTGATGCCACCTTGGGGCAAGTCTTTTAGCTCAGAAAAAATTTGGGAGCTGGTGGCTTATTTGAAGTTTCTTTCCGTCCAAACGCCATGATGAAGACAGATACCGGCTTGCGGCTCCAGGTCAATGTCACATCGGTTGAACAGCGTTCATCTTCCTCATGGCCAAGGCCAACAAAGGATGGCTCAAGCCGCCAGCTCATCGCCCAGCAAGGCGGGCAATACCTCAACTACGACGTGGCCGCAGACCGGGCCATCATCCTGAGCCAACGCTGGAACCCACAGGCACCCCTGCTGGTGCTGGATGAAATCCACAAAATGCCCGACTGGAAAGCCTGGCTCAAAGGCGTGGTGGACGGCAAACCCGCCACGCAGCAACTGCTGGTGACGGGCAGCGCCCGCATGGACACCTTTAGACAAAGCGGTGAATCCTTGGCTGGGCGCTTTTTCGGCTTGCGCCTGCACCCCCTCTCGGTGCGCGAATGGTGTGAACAAACCGGGGCCGCAGCCGATGCGGCGCTGACGCATTTGCTCGAGCGCGGCGGCTTTCCCGAGCCCTGCTTGGCCCCCGACAACGCGCAGGCCGAGCGCTGGCGCAGGCAATACTTTGACGGCCTGGTACGCAACGATGTGCTGGAGTTTTCGCGCATTCAAGAGGTCAACGCCATTCGGCTGTTCGCCGAGTTGCTGCGCTCGCGCGTGGGCTCACCGCTGTCGCTGGCCAGCATTGGGCGCGACTTGGCCGTCTCACCCGTCACGCTGAAAAAATACCTCGACATTTTGGAAGCGCTTTACATCGTCTTTGTGGTGCGCCCTTTTCACGACAACATTGCCCGGTCCGTGCTGCAAGCGCCCAAGGTTTATTTTTACGACACCGGCCTGGTGCTGGGCGACGACGGTCTGCGCTTTGAAAACCTGGTGGCCACCGCCTTGCACAAGCATGTGCAGTGGCAACACGACGTGCAAGGCCAAGAAGCCGGGTTGCACTACATCCGCACCAAAGACGGCGCCGAGGTCGACTTTGCCCTAAGCCACAAAGGCCAACTGACGCAGTTGGTGGAATGCAAACTGTCAGACCCCAAACCGCACCGCGCCCTGCTGCGCTTTGCCCGCGAACAGCCCCAGGCCCAAGCGGTGCAGGTGGTGCGCCATTTGCCGCACAGCCATGCGTTGGGCGAGATACAGATGGTGCGGGCGGATGACTATTTGAATGGGTTGGTGGCGTGAATTGCAGCAATTGCTGTCCTAGGTTTGGCCATGCTTTTCTGTAAGCATATGATTTATATAGGTTTTTTTAAAAGCATGTTCAATATCACAGGGATTGGCCAGTACAGCTTGCGCTGTCAGCAATTCATTGACTCAATGCAATGAGATAAATGACTCAATCAACTGAGCAAACCGAAATGACCATCGAACGCGCAGCACTGGTCATTGGCACGGGTGGCATGCCCATGGATTTGGGGCTGCAGTGCTGAGGGTCAAGCGTCAGGGGTTGCTGGGTTGAGCAGCGTCCATTTTCTTCATCGCCACCGCAAACAAAGGATGCGTCAACCAACCGGCCAACCAGGCTTGCAGATGCGGCAGCGGCAAGGCCTCAAACCAGGCGGGGTCCACCGCCGCGCACTGGCGCACAAACGGAAAGATGCCGATGTCGGCAGCGCAAGGCGTGGTGCTGCCCAACAAGCCGGTGCTTTGCAGCGCTTGGTTCAAGGGCTTGAGCAGCAAGGCCAGCGCCTGTGATTGATGGTGCGCCCGGTCTTGGGCGTCGGCGTAACGCTGCGGGTATTTGTAGCGGTCCAGGTGGTGTTTGAAGTGGCCATCGCAGACCGCCATCAGGGCGAGGTTGTCAGCGGTTTGCGCCCTCGCCCACCAGGTTTGCGCGTCGGCCGATTGCGCAAACGCCCATTGCATGATGTCCAGGCTTTGCTCGAGCACTTGCCCATCGGGCAACACCAACACCGGCACCGTGCCCTTGGGTGACAAGGCCAGCATGGCGGCGGGTTTGTCCCTGAGGGACACCTCATGCGCCACATAGGCCACACCCGCTTGCAGCAACGCCATGCGGGCCCGCATCGCGTAGGGGCAGCGGCGGTAGGTGTAGAGCAAAGGGATGGTCATTTGTGTGGTGCTGTTGCACTTTCATTGTCACTGCAGCCATTGCAGGGTCATGCCATCTTGGCTAAACTGTACAAAATAGTCAACTCAGGGAGTTTAGCCATGATCACCGTCACCTCCGTTGAAGCGCAAAACCGCTTTGGCCAATTGCTCGATACCGTGCAGCGCGAACCTGTGACCATCACACGGCATGGCCGCACTGCGGCGTTCATCGTCTCGCCCCAAGACATGATGGAGTTGCAACAGTTGCGCAGCAAGCGAACCAGCGCAGCCGATGCATTTGATGCGTACTTTGCCAAAGCGGACAACACGCTCACGCCTGCAGCGGGCAAGCTGACCGACGTGCAGACCAGCAAGCTCGTTAAAACCTCGAGGTGAGTTGAATGGGCCGCGTGGTGATCGACACCAGCACCTTGGTCGGCGCCATGCTTCGCCCTGCATCAAAACCGCGGCAAGCCTTGTTGGCGGTTGTCACGTCCCATGCGCTGTGTGTCAGCCAAAGCACCTTGGCTGAACTGCAAGTCGTGCTTCAGCGACCCAAGTTTGACCGTTACGCGCCCTTGCAAACACGCTTGGATTTTTTGGAGGTGGTGACGCAAACGGCGCATCTTTTCGAAATAGATACTGCCAGTGAAGCAGCCTCACTTGGTGCTTGCCGAGATCCCAAGGACGATAAATTTCTGGCCTTGGCCATGGCCTGTGAAGCCATGGCCCTTATTTCAAGTGATGCAGACTTGTTAAGCCTTCAGCGGTGGCGCGACATCGCCATCCTTTCACCCGCAGATTTTTTAGCGGCGGGTTGGTAGCTAGCCTTTATCACCGTCTTGCAGGCGGCAGGTCCGTGCAACTGCCATGCGCCACCTCGGCGGCCATGCCAATGCTTTCGCCCAGCGTGGGGTGCGGGTGGATGGTCTTGCCGATGTCGATGGCGTCTGCGCCCATCTCGATGGCCAAGGCCACTTCACCAATCATGTCGCCCGCATGGGTGCCGACCATGCCGCCGCCCAAAATGCGGCCGTGTCCATGCGCTTCAGGGCTGTCGTCAAACAGCAGTTTGGTGACACCTTCGTCGCGCCCATTGGCAATCGCGCGGCCTGATGCGGCCCACGGGAACAGGCCTTTTTTCACCTTGATGCCTTGCGCTTTGGCTTGGTCTTCAGTGAGGCCCACCCACGCCACTTCGGGGTCGGTGTAGGCCACGCTGGGAATCACTCGCGCATTGAAAGCCGCTGAGGCCAATTCGTGGTTGCTTTGCAATTCACCTGCAATCACTTCGGCCGCCACATGGCCTTCGTGCACTGCCTTATGCGCCAACATGGGCTGGCCCACGATGTCGCCAATGGCGAAGATGTGCGGCACGTTGGTGCGCATTTGAATGTCGACGTTGATGAAGCCACGCTCGCTCACGTCCACACCGGCTTTGTCGGCGGCGATCTTTTTGCCATTCGGTGTGCGGCCCACCGCTTGCAACACCAGGTCGTAGACCTGTGGCGCGGGTGCGCCCTCGCCTTCAAACGTCACTTCAATGCCCTTGGCCATGGCGCGGGCCGACACGGTTTTGGTTTTCAGCATGATGTTGTCAAAGCGCGGTGCGTTCATTTTTTGCCAGATCTTCACCAGATCGCGGTCCGCACCTTGCATGAGGCCATCCATCATCTCGACCACATCCAGACGTGCGCCCAGCGTGCTGTAGACCGTGCCCATTTCCAAACCGATGATGCCGCCGCCCAAGATGAGCATGCGTTTGGGCACCTTGGAGAGTTGCAGCGCACCGGTGCTGTCGACCACGCGCGGATCGTCGGGCATGAAGGGCAAGTGCACGGCTTGCGAGCCCACCGAGATGATGCAGTTTTTAAAGCCCACCACTTTGCTGCTGCCGGTTTTGTCTTGCGCGGTGCCGGTGGTTTCTTCCACCGCCACATGGTGG
>CANFOQ010000034.1 GCA_947448745.1 Comamonadaceae bacterium | reverse complement strand
GCGCACGACGACCTGCTGCAAGACCTGGACATCGAAAACTTCCCCACTTTGTTGATTGCCGACGCGCAACAACAAGCTCGTTTTGCCGGCACGGTGTTGCCGCACTTTGAAACCTTGCAGCGCATGTGCAAAGCCGCTCTGGCTGGCGACTTGCCGCTGGTGACCGACCCCGAGTGGTTGGCCGTGGTGCCTGGTCTGTTGGCTTCAGGGCAAGACTGAGCGCAACAACAAAGCCTGGCGGACAAACGGCCGAAACAAACGCAACCAATAGAGTTTCTCGCCCAAGATGGTGTGCAATTCGCTGACGTAATCGTCAAACGTGCGTTGCTGGTAGCGCAGCAACTGTTGGCTGGCTTGGGTATCGAGCCAATCGACGCTGTAGTCGATCTTGCTGAAGATGCTGGAGGGCAAGGGCTGTTGCCCGATGAGCGCCATGACTTGGTTCAGCATGCAGCCATAGGTGAGCTGACAGCGCGAGCCGCCGCCAATCAACCACACCATGCCCCACAAGTTGGGCTTGTCCACCGCATTGGCCAAGGCGTAGCCCACGTCGCGGGTGTGCACAAACTCCAAGCGGTTGTGTTGCGGAATCAGAAACAAAGCCTTTTCAAACACCAGCCTCACAGGGATGGCTGCCGCCACCCGAAACACCGCCCACTTCAAACCACTTTCGCGCAGCAATGTCTCGCAAATGACTTTGTGTTTGGCATAGGTTTGCACCGGATTGACCGGGCACGCTGTGGTGCGCGGTGGTGGCAAATGCTGGGTGCGGCCATAGACATGCAAGGTGGAGGTGAACACGATGCGTGCTGGATGCGGCATGCGTTGCACGGCTTCGATGAGGTTGCGCATGCCGCCCACATTCACGGCATGGGCTTTGATGGGCTCTTGTTCGCTTTTTTCACCGGTGTGGGACAGCTCGGGGATGATGGCCGCCAAATGCAAAACCAAGTCTTGGTTGTGCACAGCGCGCTGCACATCTTCAAACTGGCGAATGTCGCCCCACACCACCTCACATTCAACCGCATGCTTGGTCGCCAAGCGCTGGTTGGTGCGGCTGGGCAAATCGAAACAGCGCACACGGTGTCCACGACCTGCCAGGGCCCGCAAAGTGCTGGTGCCGATGTTGCCGAAGGCGCCGGTGACGAGGATGTTCATGCGCTCCAACCTGTTGTAAGAGGTGGCAATGCTAAACAGTAAGCGGTCGCAAACCGCGTAAAAAATTTTCAGTTTGCAAAACTGAAACGCGGTTTCAAGTTTTCCAAACCAAACTCGACCAACAAAGCTTGCAAGCGGTCCGCGGCACTTTTCTTTTTCTGCCCCGTGAACTGCGCCAAGATGAGTTCGTTTTTCATGCTGTGCTCCCAACCCACCAACTCGGTCACCGTCACTTGGTAGCCCATGGCCTCCAGGTACAAGCAGCGCAACACATTGGTGAGTTGGCTGCCGATCTCGCGGGTGTGCAGTGGGTGCCGCCACAACTCGGCCAAAGGTGTGCGCGACAAATTCAGCGCTTTGTGTTGGCGCAAATGGCTGGCCACCTCGGCTTGGCAACAAGGCACCAAGGCCATGTACTGCGCCTGCTTGGCCAGCCCAAAGGCGATGGCGTCGTCGGTGGCGGTGTCGCAAGCGTGCAGTGCGGTCACCATGTCCACGCGCTCGGGCAAGGTCTGGTCTTGCATGGCTTGGCTGACGCTTTCATTGACGAACTTCATGCTCTTGGCAAAGCCCAATTGCTGCGCCAGTTGCTGCGATGCAGCGACCAACTCGGCACGGGTTTCAATGCCAATCACCTGCCCCACTGGATGGCCGAGTGCAGCCTCTTGCGGCTTGAAAAACAAGTCGTGGATGATGAAACCCAAATACGATTTGCCCGCGCCGTGGTCGGCCAACACCAAATCTTGGCCTTCTTTTTTTTCAGACAACATGGCCAACAAGGGTTTCTCAATGAATTGAAACAGGTGATAGACCTGCTTGAGTTTGCGCCGTGAATCTTGGTTCAGTTTGCCCTCGCGCGTGAGGATGTGCAGGGCTTTCAATAGTTCAATGGATTGGCCGGGGCGCAAATCCAAATCCAAAGGCTTGTCTGCTTTGTTCACATGTTGTTTTTTCATTCGGAGGCCTTGCGCAAGTTCAATGCTGCCCACCCCTCGTGCCCCATGGCTTGCAGGGTGAGGATGTTTTTCTCGTAAATATTGGCCGCATCCGGAAACGCCGCCACCGCCTTCTCGATGCTGTCTTCGCGCAGCAAATGCAGCGTGGGGTAAGGGGCGCGGTTGGTGAAGTTGCTGATGTCGTCAGCCTCAACGCCAGCAAATTGATAGCGGGGATGAAAGTCGGCGATTTGCAAAACACCTTCCAAATCCAGAGACTGCAACACCGCATCGCAGTCAAACAAAAACTCGTTGAAATCCAGAAACTCAGGCAGCAGGTTTGGCGCAATCAGCAGCGTGGTGTCCAAGGTCTCGGGGTCGGCATCCGCCAAGTGCTGCAACTCGGCCTGCAACATTTGCAACACGGCTTCGGGGTCTGGGTGTTGGCACACCACATAACGCACTTGGTTTTTCACCACCACGGCTTTGGCAAAGGGGCACAGGTTCAGGCCAATCACTGCTTTGTTCAACCAGGCTTGGGTGTCTTGAATGGCTTGTTCGTCTTTCATAAGGGTGCGGTCTTGCCGGTCAATCGGGCGTGTTCGCGGCTGGCAAAACGATCGGTCATGCCGGCGATGTAATCGGCCACGGCACGTGGCAGGTTGTCGCGTTGCGCATGGCTGTCGGGCATGGCCTGGGGTTGATCAAGGTAAGCCGCAAACAACTCATGCACCACTTGCTTGGCCCATTCGGTGGTTTGCAACACCTGCGGATGTCGGTAGAGCTGGTGCAGCAAAAAGGTTTTCAGCGCAGTGGATTGGGCTTTCATGTCGGCACTGAATTGCACCAAAGGCGGCAGTGTTCGCACATCATTCACCGACGCAGGCGCGTGGTGTTGCAAGGCCGCTTGGGAGCTGTGCAACACGTCATACACCTGGTCGCTCAACATGCGGCGAATGCTCTCGTACAACAAACGTCGGCCGGTGAGTTGGCTGAATTCGGCTTGCACTTGCTGTCGGTAGTGCTCGAACAGGGGAACGTCTTGCAACTGCTCGAGGGTGATGAGCCCGGAACGCACACCATCGTCAATGTCGTGCGCGTTGTAGGCCATTTCGTCTGCCAAGTTGCACAACTGCGCTTCCAAACTGGGCTGGCCGTGCCGCAAAAACCGCGCACCCACACCGCCGGGCTCCAAGGCCTCCAACATCTGCGCGTTGCGCACCGAGCAGTGTTTCAAAATGCCTTCTCGGGTTTCAAAGCACAAATTCAAACCATCAAACTGCGGATAGCGTTCTTCCAAACCATCGACCACGCGCAAGCTTTGCAGGTTGTGCTCGAAGCCGCCGTAGGGGGCCATGCAATCGTTCAACGCATCTTGGCCCGCATGGCCAAACGGCGTGTGCCCCAAGTCATGCGCCAAGGCGATGGCTTCCACCAAATCTTCATGCAGCCCCAAGGCGCGGGCCAAAGAGCGGCCAAGCTGCGCCACTTCCAAACTGTGGGTGAGCCGGGTGCGAAACAAATCACCTTCGTGGTTCAAAAACACCTGGGTTTTGTAGACCAAACGGCGAAACGCGGTGGAATGCACGATGCGGTCGCGGTCCCGCTGAAACGCATTGCGTGTGGGCGCATCGCTTTCGGTGAAACGTCGTCCCTGTGACTGCGCAGGGTCGCAGGCGTAGGCCGCCAACATCAGCGGCAACAAGCCTGAATCACCTCGGCAACCAAGGCGTCGGGGGCACCGCGCACCACGGCGCTGCCTGGCTTGTCGATCAGCACAAAACGAATGTCACCCGCCTCGGCTTTCTTGTCCACACGCATGTGGTGCAAGTAGGCTTGTGCACCAAGGTCTGGGCCCACGATGGGCAGGCCTGCACGTGAAATCAAAGCGGTGAGCCGCTGGGTGAAAGCGGCATCGACCAAGCCCAAACGCTGCGACAAATGCGCGGCCATGACCATGCCGCAGCCCACGGCTTCGCCATGCAACCAGACACCAAAACCCAAACCGGCTTCGATGGCGTGGCCAAAGGTGTGACCGAAATTCAAAATGGCACGGATGCCGCCCTCGCGTTCGTCTTGCCCCACCACCCAGGCTTTGATCTCGCAACTGCGTTGCACCGCGTGTGCCAAGGCTTGCGGGTCTCGCGCCAGCAAGTCGCTCAGGTGTTGTTCGATCCAATCGAGGAAGGCCATGTCGGCAATCGGGCCGTATTTGATGACCTCGGCCAAACCCGCGCTGAGTTCGCGTGGCGGCAAGGTGTTCAAAGACGACAAATCACACAGCACGCGCTCGGGTTGGTAAAACGCGCCGACCATGTTTTTGCCCAGCGGGTGGTTGATGGCGGTTTTGCCACCCACGGATGAATCAACCTGCGCCAGCAAGGTGGTGGGCACTTGCACAAAGGGCACACCGCGCATGTAGCACGCGGCGGCAAAGCCGGTGATGTCGCCGACCACACCACCCCCCAAAGCAAACAACACGGTCTTGCGGTCACAGGCTTGGCCCAACAGCACGTCAAAAATCAGCTGCAAACTTTCCCAGGTTTTGTAAGCCTCGCCATCGGGCAATGTGCACACATGCACTTTGGCGTAATGCGGCTGCAAGGCAGCTTGCAGTTGCGCCAAGTACAGCGGTGCCACGGTCTCATTGGTGACGATCAGCGCTGCCGCAGCTTTGGGTAAGCCGAGCCAAGCGTCAGCGTTCGACATGAGGCCTGTGGCAATGCGGATGTCATAGCTGCGGTCACCCAGGCCAATGTGCACCTGGCCAGCTTGGGGGTTGTGGGGAACGAGGCTCATGCGGTCGGGGTCTCCATGGGCAACACGCCCGCGAGTTCAAGTTGGCTCATGATCATGGTGACCATGGTGGGGATGCGGGGGCGGCTGGTTTCAATGACGAAATGCGCTGCCGCTTGGTAGAACGGGTCGCGCTGCTCGAACAAATCGATCAACTTCGCCTTGGGGTCGTCCACTTGCAACAAAGGGCGTTGGGTGTCGTTGCGCAGTCGGCGGTACAACTCGTCGGGTTGCACACGCAAATAAATAACGTGGCTGCGTTGGCGCAACAAATCGCGGTTGGCTTCTCGCAACACGGCGCCGCCGCCGGTGGCCATGACACCACAAGGCGTTTGGGTCATGTCGTCCAGCACCTGAGCTTCAATGTCCCGAAAGGCCGCCTCGCCCTCGCGCTCGAAAAAATCACGAATGCTGCAGCCGATGCGAATTTCAATCACCTGATCGGTGTCGACAAAACCCACGCCCAATTTGCGCGCGAGTTGTCTGCCAACCGTTGATTTCCCGCTGCCGGGCATGCCTACCAATGCCAACACGTTTTTGCTTTCTCATGGTGCAGGGGCACCTTGCTGAAGCATTTTAGGGCTTAGGAATATCAACAACTCCTGCTTGCTCTGGCGACGTGTGCGGTTGCCGAACAACCAAGCCACACCCGGCCAGTCACGCAAGCCCGGCACACCGGCGCGGTTGCTGTTCTCGTTGGTCTCGTAAATGCCGCCAATCATCACCGTGCCGCCGTCGTCCACCCGCACTTGGGTGCTGACATGTTTGGTGTCGATGGCAAAGCCTGCGGGCGTGCTTTGTCCCACACTGTCTTTGTGGACTTCCAGGTGCATGGTGATGCTGCCTTCGGGCGTGATTTGCGGCGTCACTTCCAAACGCAAATTGGCCTTGCGAAAAGCGATGGACACCACGCCATTGGCCCCTGCGAGTTGGTAGGGCAGTTCGGTGCCTTGCTCGATGACCGCCTTGGATTGGTCCGCCGTCACCAAGCGCGGACTGGCCACCACCCGGCCCAAACCTTCGGCTTCCAATGCAGACAGTTCAATGCCCAAACGCTTGCTGTGCGTGGCGTTGAACAAGGACAGCGCCACGTTGGCGGCTTCTGCGCCTTGCAAACCACTGGCCGGCAAATTCAGATTGGGTGCACCGCCATTCGCCGACAAACGCACCCCCAAGGAGGTGGCGAAATTGTCCGAGGCTTCGACAATGCGGGCTTCAATCAGCACCTGGCGTTGCGGCACATCAATGCGTTCGATCAATTGCGCGACTTGCTTCAAGCGGTCAGGCACATCGGTGACAAACAACTGGTTGGTGCGCACATCGGCCAAGGCGCTGCCTCGGTTGCTGAGCAGCCTGGGCGAGGCCACGCCCGCTGGCGGTCCATTGGCCACGTTCAACAAAGGCCCCAGCATGTCCAGCGCTTTGGCGTAATTCAAACTGAAGGCTTGGGTTTGCAAGGGTTCAAGCACTTGCACGGCCGCCTTGGCTTCCAACTGTTGCTTATCCCGAACAGCCAACTCAGATAAGGGAGCCACCCAAATCACATTGCCTTCGCGCTGTTGTCCCAAATCTTTGCTTTGTAAGATGGTGTGCAGCGCCTGGTCCCAGGGCACATCTTGCAATCGCAAGCTGAGGCTGCCACTGACACTGTCGGCCAAGACCAGGTTGACGCCGCTGAAGTCGGCCAAGATTTGCAGCGCCGCCCGCAGGTCGATTTTTTGAAACTGCATGGTGATGGCGGCCCCGCTGAACTCTGCTGGTGTTTGTGCCGAAACGCCAACACACGCCCACCACAACAGCGCCCAGCACCCCTGCTTGCCCTGACGCTTGAGTTTGCGCATCCAAGTTGGCACTGCCAGCCCTCTGGTCGTCATGGCGAGCCTGCACTGGGGAAGCGGGTGGTCTCGGCTTTCCATTGGCCTTGGGCATTGAGACGCCATTCGCGCAACAAGACATGGTCAGCGGCAATCTGCACCACTTCGCCAAAGTCTTGACCCATGGCGTGACCCACTCGCAAGGCATGGATCAAGCCGCCATGCATCACCAAGGCCTCTTGTTGCCCAGCTTTGGACAACATGCCCATCCACTGCATGTCGTTCAGGCTGTGGCCGGCCAATGCTGACTGGTTGAGGTGTTGATGCGCGGCGCTTGGCAGCGCTTGCGCCAAGCCATCCGGGGCAAACAAGTTGTGCAACACCTGGGCACCTGGGCTGGGCGAGTCGTCCGCGCCCAGCCCTTTTGCTGACGCGCCCAAAGCGACGGGGCGCAAGCCTGGGTCTTTCTCCAAGGCCGTGGTCCATCGCCATGCCATTTGCAAACCAACATGCGTCTGTTGCTGCGCGTCAGGCGCAACAGGCTGCTTCACACCCTCTACAGCGGGGTTGTCCAGCCGCAACAACTCAAAGGACACCAAGCGATGCTGCGGCAATTCCACAGCCATGTTTTGCCAAGCCGCCAACAGATGGGGCAAGGGACCGCGCCATTGGCCGCCCTCGTCGTTCACGGTTTGCAGTTGCAAGCCATGTTGTTGCGCCAGTTGCAAGATACGCGCGTGTTGTGTCGGCGCGTCCAGTTTTGGCAATGCTTGCCACGCAGGCCATGGCCCACCCGAAGGGTGAGGCTGGGCCTGCAATTGACGTTGTGTTGCTTGCAGTTGCTGCCATTGGCTTTGCAACTGGGTTTGTTGTTGCTGTTGTTCGGCATCGGTTTCTTCGGCACACCACCAGGCTTGCCAAGCCTCGTTTGACCAGTACCAACTGCCCACGCTACCGGCACACAAACCACACCAACTCAACACCAACACTTGCGCCAGCACCGGCCAGGCGTGCCACACATGCCAATGGGTGCGCCATTGCGGCCAAGGTGAGCGCCAAACGAACCTGCTCATGAGTCTGCCCCATGGGCCACGGGCCAATGCAATACAAAGGCGTGTTGACGCAGCGCCACGCCATCGGCTTGACGCCACTGGGCTTCATGCCACTCGACACGCTGCGCTTGCAAAGCATCTTGCCAACGCTGCAAATGCGCAGCACTGACGGCCCAACCTTGGATGCGCAGTTGTTTGTTTTGCCAGACGAGGTGGGTCATTTGCACGCCCTGAGGTGGCAAAGCCAACACCCGTTGCAGCACCCGCCAAGCCAGCTGCTGTTGCTGCTGCCATTGCACGCCATCGGCCTGAATGTGCTGCGCTTGCCGCAAACGGGTTTGCCACAACGGCGCATCCAGCAGCGCGGCTTTCAAGCGCTGTTGTTCTTGCGCCCAGTGCTGCTGTTGTTGCTGATGCTGGTATTGCCAGTCTTGCAACTGTTGGTCGATGAGCGCCACCATGGCGGTGCTTGCCAACAGCATCAAACAGAAACCCCAAGCCCAGCGGCGCATGGCGTCTTCGCGTTGGCGTTCACGCCAAGGCCATAAGTTCAGGTTGCTCATGGCATCACCACACCCAAAGCCAGGCCTCCTAAGACCGCTTGTTCTTGTGCAGAAAGGGCTTGCGCCACCGGTTCGCTGGCGTGGTCAGCATGGTTTTGTGCAAACACTTGCCAGCGTGTACTGGCCTGCCAAGGTGGCTCGAGCCGCACCAGTTGCAAACCTGCTGCGCGACAAAACTGTTCACAAGTCATGACCCATGCTCGGGTGATGACCAGCACATCTGCGGTTTGGGTGGCCTGGGTTTGCAAGGCCGCTTGCAACCAAGCCGGTTGGGCACTTGGTGCAGCGTTGGCAGGGGCTTGCTCGCTGCGCAATTCAAAATCCCAGACAGCATCTTTGACGGGGTGGGGCAGCAAGCTGCCCAGTTGTGTCGCAATGGCTGCATGCATTTGCCGCGTGCTTTGGCCTGGCTCAAGCGGCAAGCTGAAGCGCTGGAGTTGGGCTTCGGGCACGGCCACGGCGGTGGCCTGCGCTTGAAAGCCACTGCGGGCCAAGGCTTTGCGCAATTGCCCAGGGTCAGGCCATGCACCAGAAGTCCCTTGAGCGTCACCCACGGACCAACGGTGCCAATGCCAAGCGCAGTGCTGTTCCCCCGAGCGGACCATGGCTTGGCTTTGCGCCAAGGCCACGCCCCTGTCTGTCATCATCAAACCCAATCCGCGCTTGGGCACGCGCCAACCCCAGAGTCTGGCCATGTCTGTCTCCTTGTGTTGTTGGTCCATGGCTGAGGTTGTAAAACCTGGTTCATCTGGGCGGGTTAAGCTGTACTGGCGTTTTTTTTACAATCCACTCAACGATTTCCTAGTCGGCCCATGTGCCGAACCCCCTCCATGCCCCCTAGCCCTCCCCCTGCCGAGCCCCGCAAAGCAGACGCCACGCCCAACCCTGCCAACAATTTATGGCGGGTCCTTGGCAGTTTCATGTTGTGGTTCATGGGCCTGTCCGCCGCCGGTCTGGCGGCTTTGATGCTGTTGGTGGGGGTGGCCTTGGCCATGGCCTATCCGCAGCTGCCCGATATTTCTGAGTTGGCCGATTACCGTCCCAAACTCTCAATGCGGGTGTTCTCGGTCGAGGGCAAGGTGATTGGTGAGTTTGGCGAAGAGCGGCGCAAGCTCATCCCCTTCAAAGACATTCCTGACGTGGTGAAAAACGCGGTCCTGTCCATCGAGGACGCCCGGTTTTACCAACATGGTGGTGTGGACTACATTGGCTTGGCCCGCGCCAGTTTGGCGAATGTGGGCCATGCGAAAAGCCAAGGGGCGTCCACCATCACCATGCAGGTGGCACGCAATGTGTATTTGTCTTCCGAGAAAACCTTCACCCGGAAAATTTACGAGCTGCTGCTGACCTACAAGCTCGAACATTTGTTGAGCAAAGACCAAATTTTTGAAATTTATTTGAATCAAATCTTTTTGGGTCACCGGGCTTATGGTTTTGCAGCAGCCGCTGAAACCTACTTTGGCAAACCGATTCAAAACCTGAGCGTTGCCGAAGCCGCCATGTTGGCGGGCTTGCCCAAAGCACCCTCGGCCTACAACCCGATCAACAACCCCAAACGCGCCCGTTCGCGCCAGCTCTACATCATCGAGCGCATGCAAGACAACGGCTTCATCACCGAAGCACAAGCCAAAGCCGCCAAAGCCGAAGAATTGAAAATTCGCACGGCTGCCAGCAACAACAACACCCACGCCGAGTACGTGGCCGAGATGGCCCGTCAACTCATGTTCGCCCAATACGGTCCAGACATCTATACCCGTGGCCTCAGTGTCTACACCACCATCAAGGCCGAAGACCAAGAAGTGGCTTACCAAGCTTTGCGCCGTGGCATCTTGGACTATGAGCTGCGTCAAATTTACCGAGGCCCCGAAAAATTCATCACCTTGCCCACCGAAGCGCGTGAATTGGAAGATGCGATTGACGAGGCCTTGATTGATGCGGGCGACAAAGGCGATTTGCTGGCCGCGGTGGTGCTGGAAGCCACTCCGAAAAAAGTGCGCGTCATGCGGCAAAACAGCGAGGTGTTGGAAATCATTGGCGATGGTTTGAAACCCGTGCAGTCTGGTTTGGCAGACAAAGCCCCGCCGCACATCAAACTGCGCCCCGGTGCCGTCGTGCGGGTGGCCAAAACCACCAAAGGCGATTGGGCACTGACGCAATTGCCCGAGGTGGAAGGCGCGTTTGTGGCGCTGGATCCCTCCGACGGTGCCATTCGATCTTTGGTCGGCGGCTTTGATTTCGACAAAAACAAATTCAACCACGTGACCCAAGCCTGGCGTCAACCCGGTTCAAGTTTCAAGCCCTTCATCTACTCGGCTGCTTTGGAAAAAGGATTCACGCCAGCCACCCTGGTGAATGACGCACCCTTGTTTTTTGACGCCAGCGTCACGGGCAGCCAAGCTTGGGAGCCGAAGAACTACGACGGCAAATTTGAAGGCGTGATGCCTTTGAAAACCGCCTTGGCCAAATCGAAAAACATGGTGTCCATCCGCATCTTGCAAGCCGTGGGGCCGCAAAACGCGCAGAACTGGATCAGCCGCTTTGGTTTTGATGCTGAGAAACATCCCCCCTACCTGACCATGGCGTTGGGCGCGGGTTCGGTCACGCCGATGCAAGTGGCCCTGGGTTACTCGGTGTTTGCCAATGGCGGCTATTTGGTCAAGCCTTACCTGATCACCAAAGTGACCGACCCTTTGGGCAAGGTCTTGTCCAACTACACCCCCATCGAACTTGACGAACGTTCTCGCGCCATTGAGCCGCGCAATGCCTTCCTGATGAGCCATTTGCTGCAGGAGGTCACGCGTTCTGGCACGGCGGCCAAGGCGCAACAGGTGCTGAAGCGCAATGACATTTACGGCAAAACCGGCACCACCAACGACTCGATGGACGCTTGGTTTGCCGGCTACAACCCATCGCTCACTGCTGTGACTTGGATTGGCTATGACACGCCGCGCAAACTCGGCGACCGCGAAACCGGTGGTGGTTTGAGCTTGCCGGTGTGGATCACCTACATGCAGCATGCTTTGAAAAACGTGCCTGTCACGGGCATGCCGGTGCCTTCAGGTGTGGTCTTTGAAGGCAACGATTGGTTCTTCCAAGAATTCACCCACAGCACGGGCATCACCAGCTTGGGCATTGAAGGCAAGCCTCATGATGGCGAAGCGCCATCGGCCGACCCCGAGAAAAAGAAAATCCTCGATTTGTTCAAAGAGTGATTCAAGTGGCCTTGAAGACCAGCGGCAAACCCGACTGCACACTGGCATCTGCATTGAGCTGCTGCCAAAACTCCCCTTGGCCCTTGGTGTCTTGCCAATGCTGGCCATCAAAACGGTAGTGGTAACCGCCGCTCTTGGCGGCCAGCCAAACCTCTTGCAAAGGTCGTTGCAAATTCACAATGATTTGACTGCGGTTGGCAAACGTGAGCGTGACCATGCCACCCACACGCTGGTTGTCGATGTCGTTGTCAGCGTCATCATTCAATCGGTCGCAGGCGGTTTCCAAAGCTTGCAACAAGGCTTCGGCGTGGTTGGAAAATTCAAGGTCGGTCATGCTTTTGGCAGTCGTTGATGAGTGGGTCATGGAAGACCGGGTTGCAAACAGGGGCTCGTTACAATTTCCCCGATGAAAAAACCGATTCTAGGCAGGCTGTTAGTCCTTGCGTGTGGCATGGCCTTGATGCTGCAAGCCTGCGGACAAAAAGGCGCTTTGTTCATTCCCACCGACCCGGACGCCAAAGACCGGGCTCAGTTCCCCCAAGTTTTAATCCCCCCTGCGCCATGACCTCCACCCTGCCCGGCTCTCCTTTTTTGGCCTACCGCGACGGTGCCTTGCACCTTGAAGACGTGCGATTGCAAGACGTGGCCGCCCAACATGGCACGCCTTTGTTTGTCTATTCCAAAGCCGCCATGCTGTCGGCACTGGCCGCGTACCAACGCGGTTTTCAAGGGCGACGCGCCAAAGTGCATTACGCCATGAAGGCCAATTCATCGCTGGCCGTGTTGCAAGTGTTTGCCAATGCGGG
Source organism: Comamonadaceae bacterium (assembly GCA_947448745.1). Lineage (GTDB taxonomy): Bacteria > Pseudomonadota > Gammaproteobacteria > Burkholderiales > Burkholderiaceae_C > Limnohabitans. Next base: position 17,067 of record CANFOQ010000034.1, on the reverse strand, counting down.
TTGTGGTTTTGACATCGTCTCGGGTGGTGAACTCGAACGCGTGCTGGCCGCTGGTGGTCAAGCAAAAGACGTGATTTTTTCAGGTGTGGGCAAAACCCGCGCAGAAATGCGCCAAGCCCTGACAGCCGGCATTTCATGCTTCAACGTGGAAAGCGAAGCCGAGTTGGATGTGCTCAATGAGGTGGCCGTGGCCTGTGGCAAAACTGCACCTGTGAGTTTGCGCGTCAATCCGAATGTGGACCCGAAAACACACCCTTACATCTCCACGGGCTTGAAGGGCAATAAATTCGGCGTGGCCCATGAACGCACCTTGCAGGCCTATCAACATGCGGCCTCCTTGCCGGGTTTGAAAGTGGTGGGCATCGATTGCCATATCGGCTCACAAATCACCACCATCGAGCCCTATGTGGATGCGGTCGACAAGGTGCTGGATTTGGTGGTGCAAATTGAAGCTGCGGGCATACCCATTCACCATCTGGATTTTGGCGGCGGCCTGGGCATTGATTACAACGGCGACACACCGCCTGCAGCCGATGCCTTGTGGGCCCGCTTGTTGGCACGTTTGGACGAACGTGGTTTTGGCGATCGGCAATTGATGATCGAGCCCGGTCGTTCGCTGGTGGGCAACGCTGGGGTGTGTCTGGCCGAAGTGCAGTTTTTGAAGCCCGGTGAAACCAAAAACTTTTGCATCATTGACGCTGCCATGAACGACCTGCCGCGCCCCGCCATGTACGAAGCGTTTCATCAAATCGTGCCGCTCTCTGTGCGCACTGGTGCTGGTGCGGTGTATGACGTGGTGGGCCCCGTGTGTGAAAGCGGCGACTGGATTGGCCGTGACCGATCGCTGTCCGTGCAAGCCGGTGACTTGTTGGCTGTGCTGTCGGCAGGCGCCTATTGCATGAGCATGGCCAGCAACTACAACACCCGTGGCCGCGCCGCGGAAGTGTTGGTGGACGGCGCCACCGTGCACCTCATTCGTCAACGCGAAACCGTGCAAGACCAAATGCGCGGTGAGCAGTTGGTGGGGTGATACAAGCTGATTGATCAGCGCCTGCGCCACCACCATACGCGCCAAGCCATCAAGCCGCCGAGGATGGCGGCATACACCCACACTTCAGCGAAGTTGTTTTTGCCCGTGCGCATCCAAAAGAAATGCAGCACCGACAACAAAGCGGCGACATAAACCAGTCTGTGCAGGGCTTGCCAACGCCGACCGCCCAACCAGCGGATGGCGCTGTTGAACGAGGTGGCAGCCAACGGCAGCATCAAGACCCAAGCGGAGAAACCCAACCAAATGAAGGGTCGCTTGAGGATGTCTTTGGACATGTCATCCAGATCAAAACCTTGGTCGAACCAGGCGTAGCAGAGCAAATGCACGCTGGCATAAACAAATGTGGCCACGCCTACGGTGCGGCGCAAACGCAGCAATCCCGGGGCTTTCAACACCACGCGCAATGGCGTGATGGCCAAGACCAAGCACAGGCCGCGCAATGTCCAGTCACCCGTTTGTCGGCTCAAGGCTTCGGCCGGATTGGCCCCCAACAGGTTGTTGAACACCGCGTAAACCAACCACGCCATGGGCAACGCCAGCAACACCGCCAACACCGGTTTGGCCCAGGTTGACAAGAACGCGTTGCGCCAATTCATGCTCAAAAGTTTTTGGTCAAGTCCATGCCTGCATAAAGCTGACCTACTTGCGCCTCGTAGCCATTGAACATCAGGGTTTTGCGTTTCTTGGTGAGCAAGCCGTCCTCGCCAATGCGGCGTTCGGTGGCCTGGCTCCAGCGCGGGTGGTCCACATTCGGATTCACGTTGGAATAAAAGCCGTATTCATTCGCTGCGGCTTTGTTCCAAGCGGTGGCGGGTTGTTTGTCGGTGAAACGTATTTTCACAATGCTCTTGGCATTTTTAAAACCGTATTTCCAAGGCACGTTCAAACGCACAGGGGCCCCATTTTGTTTGGGCAGCACCTCGCCATACAAGCCAAAGGTGAGCAGGGTGAGCGGGTGCATCGCCTCGTCCATGCGCAAGCCTTCCACATAAGGCCAACTCAGCACCCGCGAGCCGACATAAGGCATGGTTTTCGGATCGGCCAGGGTGACAAACTCGACGAACTTGGCACTGCCCAAGGGCTCGACCCGCTTGATCAATTCGGACAGCGAATAGCCCACCCAGGGCATCACCATCGACCAGCCTTCGACACAACGCATGCGGTAGATACGCTCTTCCATGGCGCTGACTTTGAGCAGGTCTTCCAGGTTGATGCGGCCTGGTTTTTTCACCAAGCCTTCAATCTCCACACTCCAAGGCGAAGTCACAAAATTTTTGACATTGCGCACGGGATCGAGTTTGTCGGTGCCGAACTCGTAGAAGTTGTTGTAGGTGGTGGCGTCCCGGTAAGGTGTGGGCGTGTCGGTGGCCATGGCACCTGCCACGCCAGAAACTTTGGCGGGCAAAGGTGGCAGTTCGCCAGGACGGACGGTTTGCGCCTGCGCTTCCAAGCCTGCTGCGGCCAGCCCCAGCATGCCGGCTTGTTGCAACCACTGGCGACGGTTTTGGTACACCTGCGCGGGCGTGATCTCGCTGGGCACGGGATGGACAAAGCCATCTTCAAGGGTTTTGATCAACATGCAGGGTCTCCTGAAATGAAAAAAGGCTGGCACCAGGCCAGCCTTTGAAGGGGTGCAGATTGAATTTAATTCAATCCAGCCATGTAGTCCGCGACCGCTTTGATTTCCCGGTCATTCAACTTGGCGGCCACTTGGCCCATTTGCAAGCTGTTTTTGCGGATGCCGTCACGGAACTGGGTGAGTTGAGACACGGTGTAGTCGGCGTGTTGACCGCTCAAACGGGGGAACTGTGAGGGAATGCCCGCGCCGTTGGGGCTGTGGCAACCGGCACAAGCGGGGATTTGGCGGTCGGCAATGCCACCACGGTAGATTTTTTCACCCAAGGTGGCCAGTTCTTTGTCTTTGGCGAAACCAGGTTTGGCCTTGGTTTTGCTGAGGTAAGCGGCGATGTTGCGCATGTCGTCATCGCTCAATGCGCTGGCAAAACCCAGCATGACGGCGTTGGCCCGCTTGCCCGACTTGAATTCAGCCAGTTGTTTGGCGATGTACTCTGGGTGCTGTTGTGACAGCTTGGGGTAGATGGGAGCGCCAGAATTGCCGTCGGCACCGTGACAGGCCACGCAAGCGCCGTTGAAAATGGCGGCGCCTTTGGCAGCGTCGGCTTTGGGGGCGGCAGCGTGTTCTTCAGCAGCGGCCAGGGTCAATGCGCCGAAACAGGCGGCGGACAACATCAAACGGGCAAACAAAGTCATGGCAATCCGGTGTTTAAGAGTTCGACCATGATTCTACAATGCACCCCTGCGCCCACCCTGGGTGCGAACAAAGAATCACCCTATGGCCACTCCCCTCCCCGTTGTTGATGCGGCGCACGCAGACCGCGTTAAACAAGCCGTGGGCTGGCTGCACACCGCCCGTTTCATGACCACGGCCGCCCAGTTGCACCATTTGCCGGCCTACCAACAGCCCGAAATCGCCTTTGTCGGCCGCTCCAACGCCGGCAAATCCACCTGCATCAATGTGCTGACCCAACAGCGCCAACTGGCTTACGCCTCCAAAACCCCAGGCCGCACCCAGCACATCAACCTGTTTGCGCTGGGCCGGCAAAACCAAACTGACGCCGTATTGGCCGACCTGCCCGGCTACGGCTACGCCGCCGTGCCCAAGGCCGACAAAGTGCGTTGGCAACGGGTCATGGCCAACTATTTGATGACCCGCGACAACCTCAAAGGCGTGGTGCTGCTGTGCGACCCGCGGTTGGGCGTGACGGAGCTTGATGAAATCTTGCTCGAAGTCATCCGTCCCAAGGTGGAAGAAGGCCTGAAGTTCATGATGCTGCTCACCAAATCCGACAAGCTCAACCGCACCGAGGGTGACAAAGCCTTGTCGATTGCCAAATTGCAGTCGGGCGGCGGCGAGGCGCATTTGTTTTCCGCGCTGAAAAAGAAAGGCGTGGAAGAGGTGAGCTTGAAACTGTGGGACTGGACCCACCCCGACACGCCCGCCGCATGATCCGCGAACTACGCCTGGACCTGCCCCACGGCATCAGCTTGAACTGCCGCTTGGCAGGCACGCCCGGCCAGCCCCTGATGCTGTTTTTACATGGCTTTCCCGAAGCGGCCTTCGTGTGGGACGACTTGCTGCTTCATTTCAGCCAAGCGCAAAACGGCGGCTACTTTTGTGTCGCGCCGAATTTGCGGGGCTTTGCGGGCTCTAGTAGCCCCACGGATGTGAGCGCCTACCGGGCCAAGCATTTGGTGCAAGACATCGTGGCGCTGAAAACCGCCTTGGGCTGCACGGACGCCTTGGCCGCCTTGGTGGCGCACGACTGGGGCGGCGCAGTGGCTTGGAATTTCGCCAACCAACACCCCGACTTGTTGCAGCGCTTGGTCATCATCAACTCGCCCCACCCCGGCACGTTTTTGCGTGAACTTCAAAGCAGCCCCGAGCAGCAAGCCTCGAGCGCCTACATGAATTTCCTGATTCGCCCAGATGCTGAAGCGCTGTTGGCCGAAGATGACTTTCGCCGTTTGTGGGCTTTTTTCACCAACATGGGTGCCGACACCGGCCCGCACGCTTGGTTGACCACCACTGAAAAAGACAAGTACCGTGCGGTGTGGAACCAGGGCCTGACAGGCGCGCTGAACTATTACCGCGCTTCACCTTTGCGCCCACCGCGTGCGGACGACCCTGCGGCCCAAGCCATCAGCTTGCCGGCTGAAATGCTGCAAGTGAATGTGCCAACGCTGGTGCTCTGGGGCATGCAAGACATCGCCTTGCCACCGGGTTTGATTGAGGGCTTAGAGGCGTATGTGCCGCTACTCACGCTGCACAAAATTGAAGAAGGCACACATTGGTTGGTGCACGAACAACCCCAGCGTGTGGCGCAGCTTATGCAGGCATGGTTGGCTCGTACACCGAAGGCTGGCCCGGCGGGCGCGTCTTGAACCGTTTGTGCACCCAGTAGTACTGCTCGGGGGACTGGCGCACCCACGCTTCAATGTCTTGGTTCATGCGCAAGGTGTCGGCGTCTACATCTGAGCTTGGAAAGTCTGTCCACACGGGTCCCATCTCAAAGCTGTAACCCTGTGGTGTCAACCGTGTGACGATGGTGCAAACCCGCGCACGACCCAACTTGGCAAAACGCGACAAGGAACTGAGGGTGGCCGTGGGCACCCCAAAAAAAGAAGACCAAACCGCGCCGTCCATGCCGAAATCCATGTCGGGTGAAAAATGCAAACGTTGGCCTTCGCGCAGGGCTTTCATCAGTGGTTGGGGGCCAGCCTTGCGGGCAATAGACCATAAACGGCCGCTGCGATTGCGCCCCTTCATCATCCAGTCTTCGGCGTAGTGGTTGCTCAAGGGCACATAGACGCAAGCCATGCGCACGTGTTGCAACACCGTGAGCGCCACACCACCAGCATCCAAGCCCACAAAATGGGGTGCCAGCATGATGAGTGGCGAAGGGTCTTCTAAGTTGCGCAACTCGCCGCTGCATTGCAAGCGCTGTTGCAACACTTGTTCGGGTGCGTGCCACAACCATGCACGGTCAATGAGCGATTGCGCCACCAACACAAAATGTTTTTTTGCCAGTTGGCGTTGTTCATTCGCGCTGAGGTTCGGAAAGCACAAAGCAATGTTGGTGGCCACCACATGACCACGCCGCGCCGACACCTGAAACAGCACTTGGCCCAACACCCAACCCATGGCACGCAGCCAAGACAACGGCAGCATGGCCAATAGGCGCATCAAGCCCGCCAGGGGGTTCAAGACAGTACCTCTTTGCGGGGTTGTTTGAAACGGGCGTAGCCCCACAAATATTGTTCGGGACATTGCCGAATGAGTCGTTCCATGGCTTGGTTGAGTTGCGCGACGGCCGTGTTGAGATCGGCATCCAAGGCATGGCCCAGCGGTTCCACATGGATGCAATAGCCTTGACCCTTGGACAAACGCTCCCCCCAGGCCAAGACCACGGCGGCCTTGGTTTGCAAGGCCAACTTGGCACCCAAGGTCATGGTGTAAGCCTCGCGGCCCCACATCTCAGACCAAACACCCAAACCTTCTGGTGGCACTTGGTCGGGCAACAAGCCCACCGCTTCACCGCGTCGCAAGGCTTTCAAAAGTTGACGCACGCCATCCATGTTGGTGGGCACGGCTTTCATGAAGTCGCGTTCACGTGCATGGCTGAGCAATTCACGCAACCATGCTTGACGCGCGGGTCGATACAGCACGGTGATGGGGCCACGGCTGGGGCCGAAATGCGCCGCACCGGAAGGCGCCGTGATTTCAAAACAACCCAAGTGTGGTGTGAGGAACAACACACCATGGCCTTGGGCATAGGCTTCTTCGATGTGGTGCACACCGTCCCAATGCATGGGCATGGGGGCCCCGAACCAGACGCGAAACGATTCAAGTGTTTGACAACCCGCTGCGGCCACCGCGCCACGCACTTGGGGCCAGTTGTAGCCCGCTTGCGCAGATTGTTCTTTGAAATGCCTTCGGTAGGTGGGCGAGAGCCACCACACCAACCAACCCAGCACAGCACCGACACGATGCATCCAGGGCAGCGGCAAAAAAGCCAAGAAACGAAACAAACCTGTCATTGAATAAGCAAATGCGTTTGGCGAACAAGGCTTTGAAAAAACACTGTCGCTTTTGATTAGAATGCCCATTGTCGCTGAGTTAATGAAGCAACTTGCAGGGCGACAAACTCGCAAGAGTCGGCTGGTTTCCAGCCATCTGCTAAAGCGTTCGCCGAACTCCCGAGGTTGGCAACGCGTCCACCTTTTCATCTGGAGTATTTCAATGGCGAACGACTTTCTTTTCACATCCGAATCTGTTTCTGAAGGCCACCCCGACAAAGTGGCGGATCAAATTTCAGACGCGATTCTCGATGCCATCTTCAAACAAGACCCCCGCAGCCGCGTTGCTGCCGAAACACTGACCAACACCGGTCTGGTGGTGTTGGCTGGTGAAATCACCACCAACGCGCATGTGGACTACATCCAAGTTGCACGCGACACCATCAAGCGCATCGGCTATGACAACACCGAGTACGGCATCGACTACAAAGGTTGCGCCGTCATGGTTTGCTATGACAAGCAATCGAATGACATCGCGCAAGGCGTGGACCACGCCTCCGACGATCACTTGAACATTGGTGCGGGTGACCAAGGCCTGATGTTTGGCTATGCCTGCCAAGAAACACCCGAGTTGATGCCCGCCCCCATTTATTACGCTCACCGTTTGGTCGAGCGCCAAGCGCAGTTGCGCCGCGATGGCCGCTTGCCTTTCTTGCGTCCCGACGCGAAAAGCCAAGTGACCATGCGCTATGTGGACGGCAAACCCCACAGCATCGACACCGTGGTGCTGTCCACCCAACACAGCCCCGACCAATCTGAAACCGCCACCAAGATGAAAGCTTCCTTCAACGAAGCCATCATTGAAGAACTCATCAAGCCGGTGTTGCCCAAAGAATGGTTGAAAGACACGCGCTACCTGATCAACCCCACCGGTCGTTTTGTCGTGGGTGGTCCGCAAGGCGATTGCGGTCTCACCGGTCGCAAAATCATTGTCGACACCTACGGCGGCGCCTGCCCCCACGGTGGTGGTGCCTTCTCTGGCAAAGACCCTTCCAAGGTGGACCGCTCAGCCGCTTATGCCGCTCGCTACGTGGCGAAAAACGTGGTCGCTGCAGGCTTGGCCACGCAGTGCCAAGTGCAAGTGGCGTACGCGATTGGTGTGGCCAAACCCATGAACATCACGGTCAACACGCATGGCACGGGCGTTATCTCTGACGACAAAATCGCCGCCTTGGTGGCCGAGCACTTTGACCTTCGCCCCAAAGGCATCATTCAAATGCTGGACCTGCTGCGCCCCATCTACGAAAAGACCGCAGCCTATGGTCACTTTGGCCGCGACGAACCCGAGTTCACTTGGGAGCGCACCGACCGCGCTGCGGCCTTGAAAGCAGCGGCAGGCGTCAAGTAAGCGCGTAGCGCTGGCACAGGGCTTGTCGCTGTGCCGGATCGAAATTGATGCGGTTGGGGTCTCGCCCCACCGCATCCAACAAACGCGGGTTCATCACCGCAAACCACAAGCTGGGCACATAGGCCAGCAAAAACATCCCGCTGTAACCACTGGGCAATTGCGGCGCATCTTCGAAATGCCGCAAGGCTTGGTAGCGCCTGCTGGCATGCGCATGGTGGTCGGCGTGGCGCTGCAAGTGAAACAAGATCCAATTGGACAGGATGTGGTTGCTGTTCCATGAGTGGCAGGCTTGGCAACGCTCATACTGGCCATCAGCTTGCTTCACGCGCAACAAGCCATAGTGCTCGACATAGTTGGCCGAGGTGAGTTGAAAATTGGTCCAAGCGGCCACGGCCAACAAGAAGGGCAAGACTTGCAGGCCCAGCCAAAGAACGAGTGCCCACCACAACACCGAGGTGATCATCAAGCCTTGCAAAATTTGGTTGTGCAGGCTCCACGTGGACAAGCCTTTGTCTTTCAAACGCAGGGTTTCAAAATGCCAAGCGCGTCGTGCGCCGCCGGGCATTTCACGCCACACAAATCGCCAAATGGATTCGCCCATGCGGGCCGAGGCCGTGTCCTCGGGCGTGGCCACTTCGGTGTGGTGACCCCGGTTGTGCTCGGCGCTGAAATGGCCATAGCCGCTGGGTGCCAGCGCGAGCAAGGCCAAGGTTTTTTCCAAGCGGTTGTGTTTGTGCCCCAACTCGTGACCGAGGTTGATGGCAAAGCCACCAATGATGCCCGCATTCAAGACCATGGCCAGTTGTGCATGCCAAGCCAGTTCATGGCTGACCACAAACCAAGCCGCAAACACAAACGAACCCCAGAGCACGGGCACCAAGGCATAGGTGAGGTAGCGGTAAAAAGGATCGGCCTCGAGTTGCGGCACAGCCCACTCAGGCGGGTTGCTGCGGTCTTCGCCCAACAACGCATCGATGAGTGGCACGGCCACATACAAAAAGACAAAGGGCCACCACAGCATGTAAGCCTGCTCAGACCACTGCATCAGCAGCGGGCCCAGGCCGATGGAGAAAGGCACCAACAAGGAAAACCACCAAGCCCAGCGCTTGGGGTCGCGGTAGACCCCATCGCTTGGGATGGTGGTGTTGTTCATCAGTTCAAACCAGAGATGTAATGCGCCAGATTTTCAATATCGGTTTCGCTCAAGGTGCTGGCCACGCTGGTCATGTTGCCGGCATCGTTGGTGCGGTTTTTGGCTTTGAAGTCTTTCAAAGTTTTCACCACGTAGTCGTAGTTTTGACCCGCGACTTTCGGGATTTCATTTTGGCCTACAAACTCGCCCAAGTGGCACATGGCACACAAGGTTTCATCGGCTTTGGCTTGGCCCAATTTGGCCTTGGCCGCGTCAGCCTTGAAGCCTTTGCTGCTGAGTTTTTGCTCGGAGAAATACTGCGCCAGCTCTTTCATTTCTTCGCGGCTCAGGCCAGCGGTCATGGGCGTCATCATGTCGTTGTGGCGGCGGCCTTCTTGGAAGTCGCGCAACTGCAAATAGATGTAGCGTGAGTTTTGGGCAGCCAAACTTGGAATACCAGGCATGCTGGAGTTGCCATTGGGGCCATGACAGCCAATGCAAGAACCGGCCTTGGCCGGCATGTCGGCCCAAGACAAAGCAGGTGCGCCCAAGATCAGGGCAGTGAAAGAAGCCACAACAAAAGAGAAAAGTGTTTTCATAAACATTCGAGAGTCAGACATGAAAAAGGCCTGGGGACACTTGCGTGCCCCGCAGGCCTCTGCTTTACAGCTTAGTCAGCTCAGGGCAGTGTGAACACAACCACAGAGTTACCGCGCTTGGCATCGATCTGGTTGTTACCACCAGAGGCCACGGCCACGTATTGTTTGCCGCCCACGGAATATGACACAGCAGGTGCATTCACACCAGCGCCGGTTTGGTATTCCCACAATTTTTTGCCGTTTTTGGCATCAAATGCGCGGAACAAACCATTGGCTTCGCCGTTGAACACGAGGTCGCCAGCAGTGGCCAGCACGCCGCCAATCAAAGGCTCGTCGGTGTCAAATTTCCATGCCACTTTGCCGGTGTCCAAATTGACAGCTGACAAACGACCAGATTGCTTCTCGCTGGGGATGGTTTTGAACGCACCGCCCAACCACAGCTTGCCGCCGGGGTATTTGGAAGCTTCAACGTGGTAGGTCATGGGTTGCAGCAAGTTGGCTGCATAGACCAAACGGGCTTCAGGATTGATCGCCATGGGGCTCCATTCCACGCCGCCGTTGGCACCCAACATCATCTTGGCGCCTTCTTTGGTAGGCAATGTCCACAGACCATCTTGGGGAACCATGGCTTCAGAGAAGCGGATCAATTCGCCAGTGGCGCGGTCATGCACATACACGTGGCCAGTTTTGCCACCGTGGATCGCCACTTTGACCATCTTGCCGTCTTTGTTTTTGGCTTCGGTCAGGATGACGGGAGACACAGCATCCAAGTCCCACACGTCGTGAGCAACGTACTGGTAGTGCCATTTGTATTTGCCGGTGTTCAAGTCCACAGCGACGATCGAGTCGGTGTACAAGTTGTCTCCGGGACGCTCCAAACCGTAGAGGTCAGGAGAGGGGTTGCCCACCACGAAGAATGCGGTGTTGCTTTCCAAGTCGACAGCAGGAGCCATCCACACGCCACCACCCAAGGTTTTGTAGAAATCGCCGCCGTGCTTGGCCAACTGATCTTTCTCTTGTGCGATGTTGCGCAGCATGTTGCGGTTGGTCGCGTCATTGACAGCGAACACACCTTCATGACCTTTTTCAGGAATGGTGTGGAAGGTCCATTGCAGTTTGCCGTCTTTGGCATCGAAGGACTTGACGAAACCACGGATGCCGTATTCGCCACCGTTGGTACCGATCAAGACACGACCGTTGACAGCCACAGGTGCCATGGTTTCTGAATAGCCCAACTCGGGATCAGCGATTTGGGTTTCCCAAGCCAGCTTGCCGGTTTTGGCGTCCAAAGCGACGAGCTTGGCGTCCAAGGTGCCCATGAACACATGGCCGCCAGAGATGGCCACACCACGGTTGTTAGGACCGCAGCAGTAAGTGGTGACGGGGCCCATTTTGTGTTTGTAGTGCCAGAACTGCTTGCCGGTGACAGCATCGACGGCGTACACATGGTTGTAAGAAGTGGTGATGTACATCACGCCATCGACAACGATGGGCGCGGTTTCCATGGATTCCAGCACTTCAGTTTGGAAAGTGAATGCGGGGCGCAGATTTTTAACGTTGCCGTTGTTGATCTGCTTGTTGGGGTAGTAGCGCGTTTGCGCGTAGTTCATGTTGGAATGCAAGAAGTTGTTTGCATCTTTGTCAGCAGCAGTGAGTTGCGACTGTTGCACGGCAACTGCTTTGCCGACATCAGCTTGTGCAGCGCCAGCCACCAACACGCCAACTGCCAAGCAGGCGAGGGTTTGGGAAATGGACTTTCCGAGTTTTTGCATTTGTGCTCCTTCAGCCTAAAGGCCATGTTTGAAAAACCAAGGACGGCATGGATTTCGAAAAAAAGAAACCGCCCCTAGAAGTCTGGGTATTTGACTTGCGATAACCTTGTGCTGTTGCAACACGAAGCACCATCAAGGAAAATTTCCCATGGCTCATCTTAACCATGCAGTGTTGAATTGCATCTTGCCGAAAACGCCAACAAGGGAAATCCCTTAAGACCTCAACAGCCTAAGACTTCAACCTTCAGAGCCCAATCATGATGTTTACCCTGACCTCTTTTTTCCGTTTGATTACTATTGGTTTCGCTTTCTGCACGTTTTTCACGCCGTCCGTTTGGGCGCAGTCCGAGTCCAATCCAAGCATCCACGCACAACTGTTGGTGGCCGCCCGCATGGCCGACGCAGAAGGCGTGAAAAAGAGCCTGGACCGTGGTGCCTCACCCAACTCACGCAACCGCTTGGGCAAGACAACGCTGTACTTGGCCATTGAAAAAAACCGTCTTGATATTGCCAAAATGATGGTTGATGCAGGCGCCGATGTGAACCTGGCTTCGCTTGAAAAAGTCACACCCCTCATTGCTGCCTCTTATGCAGGTGCCGAACAAATGGTTGACCTGTTGTTGGCGCATGGTGCCAAGTTGGAAGAAGAAGACCGCTTGCACAAATCGGCCTTGGTGTATGCCGCAGGCATGGGCCACACCAGCATCGTGGGCAAGTTGTTGGCCGCAGGCGCCAAGGTCGATGCGGCCTACATTGATGGCCTGACACCCCTCATGTGGGCTGCTGGTCAAGGCCACGCAGAAGCGGTGAAGTTGTTGCTCAACAAAGGCGCCAACAAAGCCTTGAAAGACGAGCGCGGCTTGACAGCGTTAGAGATGGCGAAAGAAGGCGGCCACAACGCCGTCGTTCAGTTGCTGCAATAAGCCCATCAGCATGAGCGCGGCACGGTCACGCCCTGTCCGTGCCTTGTTTTTTCAGCCCCATCGCCTCATTGGTTGGGCTCGTTGAAACTTCAGCCCCATCGCCTCATTGGTTGGGCTCGTTGAAGCAACTCTTCTCCACCTCGTCATACATGGCGGCGCGTTGTGTGTCGCTGTGATAGATCAACCAAATTTGATCGGCAATCGCACGGGTCAGGGCCTTGAACTCGGGGTTGCAATGGTGCTTGAGTTGGTCGCTGAAGGTTTGCTGTTGGTAGCGCCAATGGTTTTCACGCAAGATGAAGGCATAGTGGGTTAGCTCGTGGCCCACGCCCCACGTCACCATTTCTTTGGTGTAGTGCTCGATGGTGCGCGGCGCAATGCTGATTTGCATTTCATAGTCGGGGTATTGCTTGGTGGGGTATTGAAACCCCATGCGGGCGAAAGCCGGTACATGCCAATCCAACACCAGTTTCGGTGGCGGCAAATCCGCAGGCGCCTGGGTTTGTTGCTTCACAAAGATCCACAAACGGCTGATGACGTCAAAGTCAATTTCGGGCGGTGAATATTCAATCTGCGAGATGTCGTTGGCGGCCAGCACCTGGCCCGACATGCAAATGCCGATCAATGCCGATTGAATGCGTTGGAGTGCCATCGTCGCCGCCTTTGGTAGAGCGGCAAAGTTAGCACCTGGGCTGGTCTTGAATCCACACCCTGGCCAATTCCCCCGACCATGCAAGGGTTTCGCGCATGAAAAAAGCCTTGCCACGCAGGGCAAGGCTTGTTGGTCTGGTTTGATGGACTTCTTTTGGCTTCAGGCCAAGCAGCCTTGGGCCCTGAAGCCGCCTAGCGCTCAGGCCGCTTGTCGTTCGTTCACCACCAACTTGGCAGCGCCACCGATCATGATTTTGCGTGGCAGCTTTTCTTCGGGGATGACGTTTTCCAGTTTGATGACCAGCATGCCGTTGACCATGTCGGCGTCGCGCACCACCACGGTTTCAGCCAAGGTGAATTGGTGCGTGAAGTCGCGTGTGGCAATGCCTTTGTGCAGGAATTGACCGGGGTTGTCGTTCTTGACTTTGCCGACGATGCTGAGCTTGTTGCCCTCGGCGGTGATGTCGATTTCTTCTTGCTTGAAACCAGCCACGGCCACTTCAATGGCGTAGTGGTGATCGCTCAGCTTGACGATGTTGTACGGGGGATAAGCCTGTGCGCGGCCAGCGTTTTCAGGGGAATCAATTTTTTCAAACGCGTCGATGAGGCGCTCGAAACCAACAGAGTTCAACAGTAAATTGCGTCCAAATGCATAAGCCATTTTGAGAGTTCCTTGATTAAGCGAAGTTGATGAGTCATCCAGACCCCGAAGGCGTCTGGATCACTATCAGATAGGGCAACTTGCCACCGTTTCAAGGGGTCGCCTCGTATCATGCAAGGGATGACTTTTCCCACACACGTTTTGTATTTGCATGGCTTTCGCTCCAGCCCGCAATCGGCCAAGGCGCGTTTTGTCGGCGCTTGGTTGGCCAAGCATCATCCTGAGGTGGTGTGGTGCTGCCCGCAGTTGCCAGCCTCCCCCCAACAGAGTGCCGCCTTGATGATGCAACGGGTGCAAGACTGGCCGCGCCACACCATGGCGGTGATGGGTTCTTCGTTGGGCGGCTTTTATGCCACGTGGCTGGCCGCCAAGATGGGCTGCACTGGCGTGCTGCTCAACCCCGCCGTGCACCCTGCGCGTGACTTGGCGAACCACATCGGCGAGCACCCCAGTTGGCACAACCCCGAGGACCGTGTTTACTTTGACCCGGCTTTCATTGATGAGCTGAAGGCCTTGTATGTGGGTGCGGGGTTGAAGTGGCTTGACGCAACCCCGGAGGGTGCTGACGCCACGCGCTTGTTGGCCGTGATCGCCACCGGCGATGAGGTGTTGGATTGGCACGAAATGGCCACGCGTTATGCCCATGCGCATCAGCACATCATTCAAGGCTCGGACCATGGACTGAGTGATTTTGAAGACCTGTGGCCAGTGGTGCTGGATTTTTTGACAGCCTGAAGGCTCACCACCTGAACCATTGAAACGATCCAAGGCGGTTCGACCGACAGTTCATCCCCAAGGGTTGATCAGCGTCACACCGCAGGGCTGAAAATCCGCCAGATTTCGCGTCACCACAGTGAGTCCATGGACCAGCGCCGTCGCTGCGATCAATCCGTCTCGCACTGGCCGCGGGTTGGGCACATGCAGGGCTGCGCTTCGCTGCACCACCGGCAGATCCACCGACAACACGCGTCCCTCAAAGGCGGGCAGCACATGTTGGTTCATCCATTGTCGAAGCAGCTCACCTTGGGTGCTGTCGCGGCGCATGGCCAGTTGAATGCCGATCTCCAGTTCTTGGATGGTGATGACGGAGACAAACAAACTTGCCGTTTCCACCCTTTGTGCCCACTGCGCCACCTTGGGGTCTGCGCGGCCCGCGCCGACTTTGCGAAGTTCTGAAACAACGTTGGTATCGAGCAAGTACATCAGGAAAAATCTGCTGCTTGCGCCACATCACTCAGCTTGGGCGTGTCCAAGGCCAACGCCGCCACGCCGGGCATTGACAGCAATTCACCGATCTTGGGCTGACCGCCTGTGAGCTGCTGGTAATGCGCCATGCTCATCAAGACATGGGCAGGACGGCCCCGGTCGGTGATGAACACCGGGCCGAAGTTGGCGGCTTTTTTGGCTTCGCTGACCGCTTGGTTGAATTCGCGGCCTGACATGCTGGAAATGGCCATGGCTGGACTCCTCATAAATGTAGTTATGTTGCTACAAGGTGATTTTGTCCTTTATTTTTCTGCATTTCAAGTGCAGATCAATGCCAGCCCTGCGTTTGAAATTTTTGATTTCCGCTGACTGTTGAAGTAGCGTCACCGCTTCTGGGTGCATCGTCAGATTGACTGCTCAATTGAAAATATTAAATTAAATCATATACTTATAAAAATTGATGTTCAAAATCTGCTGGTCTTTATTCAACACTCGGGCGGAATCGAAGCGACGGTTGATTCACGTGACGTCTTGAATTTTCCGTAGGCTGGCTCATGCCAGCCCGTTTTCAGGTCGTTTGAAAAAGCTCATTCGCGATGGTTTCACGCCAACGCCTTTCGAAATACAAAGTATCTCAATTCATAGCAAAAGGAGTACACCATGGCAGCCACCACCACAATGGTTCACGTGCGCATAGATCAAGATATCAAAGACCAAGCGACAGAAACGCTGAACGCCATGGGCCTGAGCATCTCAGAAGCTGTGCGCGTATTTCTAACGCGTGTTGTTGCCGACAAAGAATTACCCTTCGCACTCAGGGCCCCCAACAGCGCCAGTCGTTTGGCCATCCTTGAAGCCGATCAAATCATTCAGAGCCGCCGCGCCCGCTTCGCAACCGCTGACGAGTTATTGAATGGCCTCGAAAAAACCAGCCTCGAGTAAGCGGGCAAACCTGCCACGTGCTTCGGACTTCACCCGAGAGTTCCTGAAAGACTGGCAACGCCTGTCGCACTCCGGCAGGTATGACATGAATCGCCTCAAAGAGGCGCTGCTCCTCCTCATTTCCAACAACGGCCCTTTAACGCCTGAATGGCTAGACGGTAATCGTCCCCTAGAACCAAAGGCTTGAGAGAAGCAGCATTTTTTCCAATGGAAGAGGCTCTATATCAAGAGTTCAACATTCAGCGACAGCCGGGTCATGGATGCGGTCAAGCGCTTTGAGGCTGGCAGGGGGCAGGGGAGATCAGTGCAAGCCATGCGTCTGAAATTTTTGATATCGGCTTGGTGTTGAAGTGGCGTCACCGCTTCTTCGTGCATCGTTAGATTAACCTGCCAATTGAAAATATTTAATAAAATCAGATACTTACAAAAAATGATGTTCAAAATCTGAGCGTCAGCATTGACAAGCCGATTGGCATCGGCAATGAGGTTTTTAACCTCTCGCCCTTGAAACCCCGGCTTTTACCCTTATCATTAGCAGTCACGGTCTGCGAGTGCTAACAGCTCCAAACCTTGTGTCGTTAAAAGCACTTTGGTGCATTTCTTATTCAACGTTTCCATCAGGAGAACCCATGAAACTTCGTCCTTTGCACGATCGCGTGATCGTCAAACGCATCGAAAGCGAAACCAAAACCGCTTCCGGCATCGTCATCCCCGACAACGCCGCTGAAAAGCCCGATCAAGGTGAAATCCTGGCCGTCGGCCCCGGCAAAGCCAATGACAAAGGCGACGTCAAGCCTTTGGGCGTGAAAGTCGGCGACCGCGTGTTGTTCGGCAAGTACAGCGGCCAAACCGTCAAAGTGGACGGCGACGAATTGCTGGTCATGAAAGAAGAAGACCTCTTCGCTGTTGTCGAGAAATAAAGCGGCGGCGCCTACCAGCGCCTGTTCTGCAAAGCTTTCCTCTCTTCACGTTTCTATATTTAATTGAATTTTCTGGAGTCCTAACATGGCAGCAAAAGACGTAATCTTCGGCGGCGAAGCCCGCGCACGCATGGTTGAAGGCGTGAACATTTTGGCCAACGCGGTCAAAGTGACTTTGGGCCCTAAGGGTCGCAATGTGGTGCT
>CANFOQ010000033.1 GCA_947448745.1 Comamonadaceae bacterium | reverse complement strand
GTGGGCCGGCCCTCACCATTTGCACTACACCGCCTTGCCCGATTGGACGCAGTCTTTGGGCATGGTTTTTTCGCTCATCTTGTTGGCACCCAGCTGGGGCGGCATGATCAACGGCGTCATGACCTTGTCAGGCGCTTGGCACAAATTGCGCGACGACCCGGTGCTGCGCTTCATGATCGTGTCCTTGTCCTTCTACGGCATGAGCACCTTCGAAGGACCCATGATGTCCATCAAGACGGTCAACGCCTTGAGCCACTACACCGATTGGACCGTGGGCCATGTGCACTCGGGTGCTTTGGGTTGGGTGGGCCTCATCTCCATGGGCACCATTTATTTCCTGATTCCCCGTTTGTTCGGCCAGAAAAAAATGCACAGCGTGCCTGCCATCGAGTTGCATTTCTGGACCGCCACCATCGGCATCGTGCTCTACATCGCGGCCATGTGGATCGCCGGTGTGATGCAGGGTTTGATGTGGCGCTCCATCAATGAAGACGGCACGCTGACCTACACCTTTGTGGAAAGCGTCAAAGCCACTTACCCCTATTACGTGGTGCGTGTGGTGGGCGGTGCCCTGTACCTGTTCGGCATGTTGGTCATGCTGTGGAACGTCATCATGACCGCGCTCAAAGGTCGGGTTGAACCGGTGCCGATCCCTGCAGTTTTGGCGGCACACGCTTGAGGAGAAAAACAATGTCTGACAACAAACAATCTCAAGGCTTCAGCCACGAAAAAATCGAAACCAACAGCTTGCTGATGGTGGTCTTGATCGTCTTGGTCATCGCCATCGGCGGCCTGATTGAAATCGTGCCTTTGTTCTTTCAAAAGTCCACCACCCAGCCCTTGGAAGGTGTCAAGCCCTACACCGCGCTGCAACTGGCTGGCCGCGATATCTATGTGCGTGAAGGTTGCTACAACTGCCACTCGCAAATGATTCGCCCCTTCCGTTCGGAAACACTGCGCTACGGCCACTATTCGGTGGCTGGTGAGTTTGTGTACGACCACCCCTTCCAATGGGGCAGCAAGCGCACCGGTCCCGATTTGCAACGCGTGGGCGGCAAGTACAGCGATGAATGGCACCGTGTGCATTTGGTCAACCCGCGTGACCTGGTGCCCGAGTCCAACATGCCGGCCTACCCTTGGCTTGAGAAAGACCTGGTGGATGCCAACGCTTTGCCCGCGCACCTGAAAGCCTTGCGCGTGACGGGCGTCCCTTACACCGACGAAGAGATTGCGCAATCGGCCGATGCCGTGCGCGGCAAAACCGAGTTGGAAGCCTTGATTGCCTATCTGCAAAACATGGGCCGCGCGCTCAAATAAGGAGAAGTCATGGATGACATCACAACCTTGCGCACGGTTGCCACCGTTGTGAGTTTCTTGTGTTTCATGGGTATTTTGGTTTGGGTCTTTGATCGCAACAAAGACCGCCGCTTTGATGAAGCCGCCAATTTGCCTTTTTTGGATGAGTAAGGATTGCCATGAGTGACTTCACTAGTTCGTTTTGGTCCAACTATGTGGCCATCATTTCCCTGGTCGGCATCTTGGCTTGCTTGGTTTTGTTGTGGGTCACAGCCCGCAAAAAATCCGTGGGCAACGCCGACAACACCACCGGCCACGTTTGGGATGAAGACCTGCGTGAGATGAACAACCCCTTGCCTTTGTGGTGGGTCGGCTTGTTCATCATCACCATCATCTTTGGCTTGTCCTATTTGTTCTTGTACCCCGGTTTGGGTTCATACGCTGGCAGCAAAGCCTGGTCTTCCAAGGCCGAGTACGACACCGAAGTGGTCGAAGCCAACGCCGCATTGCAACCGCTTTACGCCCGCTTTGATGGCATGACAGTGGAAGAAGTGGCCAAAGACCCGAAAGCCCATGCGATTGGCGAGCGTTTGTTCATGAACAACTGCGCCCAATGCCACGGCTCGGATGCGCAAGGTTCCAAGGGCTATCCCAACCTGACCGACAGCGATTGGTTGCATGGCGGCACACCCGAGAAGATCAAGGAAAGCATCACCTTGGGCCGGGTGGGCAACATGCCCCCCATGGCTGCAGCGGTGGGCACCCCCGACGATGTTCGCAACGTGGCCCACTATGTGTTGAGTTTGTCGGGCAGCCCGCACGATTCACTCAAAGCTGGATTTGGCAAACCCAAGTTTGGTGCTTGCGCTGCTTGTCATGGCATCGATGGCAAAGGCAACCAAACTGTTGGTGCTCCCAACCTGACCGACAAAATCTGGCTGCATGGCTGGGGCGAAGAGGCGATTGCCGCCATGGTCAACAACGGCAAACAAAACATCATGCCCGCGCAACAAGACCGCTTGAGTGCTTCCCAAATTCACGTCCTGACCAGCTATGTGTGGTCGTTCTCCAACCATCCTGAAGCAGCGAAACCTTGAGTTCTGAATCCAACGATAAAAAAATCATCCCCATCCATTCAGCAGACGAGGATGCCTCGTCTGCTTTTTTGTATGCGTCGACACCCAAGATTTACCCGCGCACGGTGCAAGGCATTTTTGCCCATTGGCGTTGGTTGGGGGTGTTCATCACCCAACTGGTTTTCTATGGCCTGCCTTGGCTAGAGTGGGGTCAACGCCAAGCGGTGTTGTTTGACCTGGGTGCGCGGCGCTTTTATGTGTTTGGTTTGGTGCTTTACCCGCAAGACTTTATTTACCTGACCGGCTTGCTGGTGGTCAGTGCCTTGTCCTTGTTTTTGTTCACGGCCGTGGCCGGGCGTTTGTGGTGCGGCTATGCCTGTCCGCAAACCGTGTACAGCGAAATTTTCATGTACATCGAACGCAAGATTGAAGGCGACCGCAGTGCCCGCATGCGCTTGGATGCGGGTGACTACAGCTTGGAAAAAGGCGTCAAGAAAACCTACAAACACATTGTTTGGTTGGGTTTTTCCATCTGGACCGGCTTCACCTTTGTCGGCTATTTCACGCCCATCCATGAATTGGGCATGGAGTTTTTCCAATCCCGCATGGGTTCATGGGAAGTCTTCTGGGTGTTGTTTTACGGTTTTGCCACCTATGGCAATGCCGGCTTCATGCGCGAGCAAGTGTGTAAGTACATGTGCCCCTATGCACGCTTTCAAAGTGCCATGTTCGACCATGACACCTTGATCGTCACCTATGACGAACAACGTGGTGAGCCGCGCGGCAAACGCTCGCACAGTGTGGTGCTGGCCGAGTCCAACCTGGGTGCTTGTGTGGACTGCAGTTTGTGCGTGCAGGTGTGTCCCACCGGCATTGATATTCGCCATGGCTTGCAATACGAGTGCATTGGCTGCGGCGCCTGCGCCGATGTGTGCGACGGCGTGATGGACAAAATGGGTTACCCCAAAGGGTTGGTGCGCTACTCCACACAAAACGCATTGAAGCAAGGCTGGTCCACCTCGGACATGCTGCGGCGCATCTTCCGTCCCCGCGTCTTGGTTTACACCGGCATTTTGTGGACACTGATTTTGGTGCTGGGCATCAGCCTGTATGTGCGAACCCCGTTCCGTGTCGATGTGGTGCGCGACCGCAGTTTGCCGCGCATCAGTGGCAAAGGTGAAATTGAAAACGTATACCGTTTGCAGCTCATGAATGCCACCGAAACCCAGCAGCGCCTCAACATCCGGGTGCATGGCATTGATGGTTTGGAAATCGAGGTGGATGACGACATCGTGGTCGAACCAGCGCAATCCCGCTGGGTGCCTTTGCGGGTGGAAATCCCCTACGATGCTTTGAAGCCTGGCTCACACAAAATTTGGTTTGACATCAGCAACACAGACGAACATCCCATCAACATCACCGAAGCCTCGGTCTTCTTGGTGCCGAAATAAGCGACAAAGGACACAACATGAACGCTCAAAAAACACAACAGCAACCCGCCTGGTGGTCTTTCGGTCATGTCTGGTTGGTGATTTCTGGCCCCTTGCTGGTGGTGGTGGCCAGTTTTGTTTCAGCGTTCGTGGCTTTTCAGGGCAACGACACGGCTTTGCAAGACGACCCGGTGGCCATTCGCGCAGCGCACGACATGCAATTGGCGAAGGACAGATCGATGACGCCAGCGATTCAAGCCCGCAACCATGCGGCCACACCGGGCCCAGCAGAAAGCAACAAGCCCTGAAGAATCAGGAGTTGACTGGCGCGTTCACCAACTGGTGCAAGGTGTCGGGTTGCAGGATGCGCAGGTTTTTTTGTTTGACTTCCAGCACGCCTTCATCGACAAATTTGGAGAAGGTGCGGCTGACGGTTTCGATTTTCAAACCGAGGTAACTGCCAATTTCTTCGCGCGTCATGCGCAAGACCAACTCGGAGCGCGAAAACCCACGCGCATGAAGGCGGTGCGTCAGGTTCAGTAGAAACGCAGCCACTCGTTCTTCAGCGCGCATGCTGCCCAGCATCATCATCACGCTGTGTTCACGCACAATTTCACGGCTCATGATTTTGTGCACATGGTGTTGCAAGGCGCTGACCTCGCGGGACAACTCTTCAATCTTGTCGAAAGGCATGACGCACACTTCGGCGTTTTCCAGCGCCACGGCATCGCAGGTGTGCAGGTCACTGACGATGCCATCCAAACCCATGATTTCACCGGCCATCTGAAAGCCAGTGACTTGTTCGCGGCCATCTTCCAAGGTGACACTGGTTTTGA
The DNA here is from genome assembly GCA_947448745.1 of Comamonadaceae bacterium. Classification (GTDB taxonomy): domain Bacteria; phylum Pseudomonadota; class Gammaproteobacteria; order Burkholderiales; family Burkholderiaceae_C; genus Limnohabitans. The sequence continues at coordinate 26,425 of CANFOQ010000033.1, read as the reverse complement.
AAAAACCAGAGCGAATCGCATAGAGGGACGTGAAGTTGGCACCGTGGTGGTAGAGCGACTCGCCACGAGGGACTTTGCGGCGTGTGCCTACAAGCTCGTCGATGCGGTCGAGATCGGCGGCGCTCAAATCGACTGGCATGCACAATTCGCGCAAATTGCAGTTGGAGCAAGCGACTTTAAAACTTTGTGGATTCATGGCGGTCTGCAGACCTTGTTTGACTTGATGGAACAACAAAAGTTTGATGTAGCTCAAACACGAAAGCTTGTCAAAAGGGCACAGTACGCACTCTACCACTGACAACCATGCACATTTCTTCAGAACTCTTACAGCGCTTTGATGTTCCGGGACCCAGGTACACCTCGTACCCCACGGCCGATCGTTTTGTGGATGCCTATGGCGAGGCCCAATACATCCAAGCTTTGGACCAACGCCGTTTGGGTGCACGCGCTCATGTCGTACCCCTTTCCATTTATGTGCACATCCCTTTTTGTGCATCTTTGTGCTATTACTGTGCTTGCAACAAGATCATCACGGGCAATTACGGCAAGGCCGTGTCCTATCTGCACCATCTCAAGCAAGAAATCAGTTTGCTGTTGCCCCACCTTGGCAAGGGGCAAAACGTGTCGCAACTCCACTTTGGCGGCGGCACACCCACCTTCTTCAAAGACCCCGAACTCATTGATTTGATGCAGACGCTGAAAAATGCGTTTCATTTGCAGCCGGGTGGCGAGTACTCCATCGAAGTCGATCCACGGACCGTGGACAACAAGCGCTTGCAAACCTTGTTTGATGTGGGCTTCAACCGCCTGAGTTTGGGCGTGCAAGACTTTGACCCGCAAGTGCAGGTGGCGGTGCACCGCGAACAAACCTCTTCACAAGTCCAAGACCTGATGGTGGCCGCCCGCGCCATGGGTTTTGAATCGATCAACCTGGATTTGATTTACGGTTTGCCGATGCAATCCGAGTCGTCCTGGGCCCGCACCTTGGACACCGTGGTGGCATTGAAGCCCGATCGCGTGGCTTTGTACGGTTATGCGCATTTGCCAGCTCGCTTCAAACCACAACGCCACATTGACGCCAACACCTTGCCCAAAGCGTCGCAAAAAACCGCGATGCTCGCCATGGCCTTGGACGCCATGCAAGCTGCGGGCTATGTGTACATTGGCATGGACCACTTCGCCATGCCGCACGACCCCTTGAGCATCGCCAAGCGGCAAGGGCGTTTGCACCGCAATTTCCAGGGCTACAGCACGCAACCCGATTGCGACTTGGTGTCCTTGGGCGTGTCCTCCATCGGCAGCATTGGTGCCAACTATGTGCAAAACGCCAAGAGCCTGGATGAATACGAAGACCTGCTGAACCAAGGACGATTGCCAGTGGTGCGGGGCATCGCCATGTCACGTGACGACCTGACCCGGCGCAGCATCATCATGGCCTTGATGTGCCAAGGTCAGGTGCATTTCGAGTCCATCGAAGCGGCCCATTTGTTGAACTTCAAACAAAGCTTCAGCAAAGAACTTGCGCTGCTGCAACCCATGACCGAACAAGGTTTGGTCCGACTCACCGATCAAACCATTGAAGTCACCGAACTCGGTTGGTATTTTGTGCGTGCCATTGCCATGGTGTTTGACCGCTATGTGCAATCGGACGAGCAACGAGCGCACTTCTCTAAAATCCTCTGATGTTTTCATCCTTGCTGCTCACCGCCGGCTTGATGGGGGTGGTTGGCGGCCCCCATTGCTTGGCCATGTGCGGCGCAGCTTGCTTGGGCATCTCGCGTTGGCCTGCACGCAGTGCCTTGCACAACCTGCTGTTGTTTCAATTCGGTCGCCTCATCGGCTATGCCAGCTTGGGTGCGGTGGCGGCGCTCTCCATGGACTCGCTCGGCTGGCTCACGCTGCAAAGCGCAGGCTTTCGACCAGTGTGGAGCATGGTGCATGTGGCGGCGGTGTTGTTCGGCTTGCTGCTGCTGTGGCGCGGCGAACAACCCGTGTGGTTGACGCGAGGCGCACAACAACTTTGGCAGCGTGTCGCCAGTCCAGCTAAACGTGAAGCCATGCAACAACGCGCCTATGGGCCGCTCTTGCTGGGCATGGCATGGGCTTTGTTGCCTTGTGGCTTGCTGTATTCGGCCCTGATGGTGGCCTTGTTCAGCGGCGGCCCAGGACAAGGGGCGCTGGTGATGTTGATGTTCGCGCTCGGTGGAGGCGTCATGCTCACGGTGCTGCCGCTGGTGTGGGACAAGCTTCAAGCTTCTCGCAAAGTGTCTTCGCGCTGGTCCTCTTGGGGCACGCGCTTGGCGGGTTTGACGCTGAGTGGCACAGCCGCTTGGGGCTTGTGGATGGGCTTGGTGCACGAGCAAGCGCCTTGGTGTGTACAGCCAGCTTTGTGAGCATCAAAACTTGTTTTGTTGATACTGGTCAATACCTTGAACAAGCCGTGATCTAAGCTGTTCTCAACACTGGTTGCTTTGCGAATTTCAGTGTCCAACATCAAGGAGATAGACATGTACAAACGCATCTTATTGGCCACCGACGGCTCAGACTTGTCCGACAAAGCCGTTCAAAGCGGATTGGCCTTGGCCAAGGTCTTGGGCGCTGAATTGGTGGCGGTGAAAGTGGTGCCGCATTACATCCAAACGTATTTCGAAGGCTCATTTGCCATCAGCGACGAGGACGTGAAAAACATCGAATCGCAATGGGAAACCGCTGCTCAAAAAACACTCGATGCCGTGCAAGCCAAGGCCACGGCACAAGGCTTGCATATTCACACGCGTGTGATCAAGTCTGACGACATTGCCCAAGGCTTGATTGACACGGCCACACAGCTCAAGTCTGAGTTGATTGTGATGGCCTCACATGGTCGCAAAGGCATCAAGCGCTTGTTGTTGGGCAGCGAAACCACCAGCGTGTTGACCCACGCCATCATCCCGGTGCTGGTGTTGCGGTAAAGCCTTCAAGGGTCTTTGCGACAGCGCTGCTGCTTGGCTTCAAGCCGTCAAGCCGCGGTAGAGCATGGATGTGGCCAAAGCATAGAGCAACACCGCAAAAGCACGTTTGAGTTGTTTCACTGGCCAACGGTGTGCCATGCGGGCACCGATGGGCGCAGTGAACACGGTGCTCAGGCAGATCATCAACAAGGCGGGCAGCCACACATAGCCAAAAGAATAAACAGGTGTACCCGTGACATGCCAGCCGCTGACCACATAGCCCACGGCATTGAACAAAGCGATGGGGAAGCCCAGTGCGGCACTGGTGGCCACCACTTGGCGCATGGGCACGTTGCACCAGACCATGAAGGGCACGCTCATGAAGGCCCCACCCGCGCCCACCAAGCCAGACACCACACCAATCAGGCCGCCTGCAGCCGTTTGACCCGCCGGGCCAGGCATGTCACGCGAGGGCTTGGGTTTGCGGTCGAGCAGCATTTGCGTGGCTGAAAAAGCCGCAAAGCCTGCAAACACCAAGGCCAGCAAAGCGCCGTTGATGAACGCGAACAACCACAAACTGGAAATCAAACTGCCCACAATCAAACCAGGGGTCAGGCCTTTGACCAGGTCCCAGCGCACGGCACCGATTTGGTGGTGCATGCGGGTGCTGGCCAAGGAGGTGACGACGATGGTGGACATGCCGGTGGCAATCGCCATCTTGACGGCCAGAGCGGTCTCTAAACCGAGTGCGTTGTGGAACATGTAAGTGAGGATGGGGATCAGCACCAAGCCACCGCCCACACCCAATAAACCTGCCAAGAAACCCGTGAAGATGCCGAGGATGGCCAGGTCCAACAATATCCAAATCAAAGTGATTCCAATCTGAGGGGGAAAGGTGTCTGCAAGGGTCCACTGGATCGTCATCCTGAACGAAAGGTTCAGGTGGGCGAGGTCAGTAAGGTGTTGGGTTCATCTAACGCGAGATGATCACGCTCACCAAACGATGTTCCAAGCCCGGGGCTCCAGAGAGCATTGGTTCAAGAAATATAAAACCCAGCAGTCTTGCAGACGCTTGCATTGTAGGAGGCTAAATCAAATGGCCGTCATGACCCAGCGCATTGTCCAGGCGGTGCAAAAGGTTGTGCAGGTTGTGGTGTGAGGTGCTGGGCTCGTTGGGAGCGGCAGAAAAATCGCTGAGCTCGAAAGCCAGATTCAAAGCGGCCAAAACTGCGATGCGGTCACGCGCTTTGATTTTGCCGGCATCCCGAATTTTGCACATGGCTTCGTCCACTTTGCGAACCGCCGTTTGAAATCTTTCTTCAGCGCCTTCAGGGCAACCCAAGATGTAGCTTTGCCCCATGATTTGAACTTCAACTTGGCTCATGCACCATCCTTGACTTCCACCGGCAGCCGATCGAGCAGGCCATCAATGCGACTGCGCGCTGCTTGCAAACGGGATTTGAGCGAGTCACGCTCTTGCGTCAAGGCTTCTACCTGAGAGCTCAACAAGTCATTCGTGCGTTTGAGTTCTTCGTAACGAACAATCAAACGCTCAACGCGTTCAAGCACAGGATCAAGGGGAGTGTTTTCGGACATGGTCTGCATTTTAGGGGGCGATGTTGCGCTTGTGGCTAGAATGCGCTGGTTGGTGCTCGCGGTGTGGTTCACATGCCGCAGTTCAACGGGAAGCAGAAGTTTTCGCTCTACCAAGTACATCTTTTTTGTACATGGCCCGAGTTGATGACCAGCCTGCGCTGCCCCCGCAACGGTCAAGCGAACGAAATGCCCCACGCATTTCCGCCCTGTCCAACCCAGCCACTGAGTGCCTTGAACAAGCATTTGGGAAGGCGGACAAGGTTGTTTTCGCCAGCCCGGATACCGGCCAACAAGGTGGAGTCGCGCAAGTCGCGGCTTCGTAACGCTCAAGCACTGTCGGGGAAGGCGGTGAGGGCACTTTGGCTGGTCATCATCATGAAAAAAATCCTGCAATGCAGTGGCCTGGCGTTTTTCGTCATGGCAAGTTCATCGTTCGCATTCGATAAAACAGAAAACGCTCTAGACACCTTGGTGGTCACAGCAAGCAAATCACCAGAAGAAATTTTCAAAACGCCCGCCTATATCAATGTTTTGACACAAGACGACATTCAACAGTCGGGTGTTCGTTCAGTGAATGAAGCGATCGTTAAATTGGGTGGTTTGATAGGAAGACCAAGCCTTTTTGGCGGCAATGAACTGACCTTGGATGTAATGGGTTTTGGGGAAACTGCCGCCTCAAACATGGTTTTCATCATTGATGGCGTGACCTACAAAGAAGGGGATCAGAGCGAAGTCCGTATTGGCAACATCCAACTTGATGAAGTCGAACGAATTGAAATTCAAAAAGGTGGATCGTCTGTTTTGTATGGCGAGGGTGCGGTATCTGGTGTGGTCAATATCGTGACGCGTGCTTCAGGTTGGAACCCCAAAAACCAGACTTCTGGAAGCGTGCAAACAGGATTTGGCAGTTACGGGGCTGAAGAACTTAAATTCAGTGCAAGCAAAACGGGTCAAGGAACCAACCTCACAGTTTCAGGATCGCATCTGAATTCAACTGGCTTCAGAGAAAACTCAGCCAATTATTCAGACAATGTCCTGCTGGGAATTCAACATGCAACTGAATCAACCAGGGTGGGATTGAGCCTGTCAAAGGAAACGCAATATGCGAAAACGCCCGGCTCACTCAGCGAAGATCAGTATGCAACGGATCGAAATCAAGCCAACAGCTCCAACAAGTCGGTGAAGACCTTCAACGATCTTCAAAAAACCAGCTATGGTGTTTTCATTGAAAAAGATTTTGATTCGCTCCTTCTGCGAGTTGATGTCAAACAAAGAGACAAAGACTATTTTTTCTTGGATCAAAAAGGGGGGGGGGCCAGCTCGGCGTCCATATCAACCTTGAACAACAATTACGGCATCAACTTAAGCCATAACCAAAAATATGGCTTCGGTGGTGCCGACTACATTGTTGGCCTGGATACAAACGATTGGATACAAAACAGAGTGACGCAAGCCTTTGGCAACTACCGCAATGTGTCAAGCGCACAAGCCCTTTTTGCCAAGGGCCGCCTGTCGTTGGACTCAATCAACACCACCTTTGGCTTGGGCGCAAGGCAGGAGCAAGTCGATCGGTCATCAGTAGGTTACAAAACGCCCGAATACTATGAGGCACGAGACAAATTGAAAGCATGGGAAATATCTGCGTTGCATGAGCTCAATCTCCAAAACAGCGTGTGGGCCAAGGTTTCTAGTAATTTCAGGATGCCCAATATCGATGAAATTTCGGGCGCATATTCTGACTATGCCTACACAGTGATGAATTTAAAGCCGCAAACATCCATCGATCAAGAATTGGGCTGGCACGGCAAGTTTGACAAAACACGCAGCAGATTGCGGCTGTTCAAAAATAAATACACCAATGAAATTGCTTTTGACAGAGCTGCCTATCTTGATCCGGGTGATCCCTCGGTTCCTTACGACCCATATTGGGTGGGTTCAAACATCAATTTCGACCGTACACAAAGACAAGGCTTAGATTGGAGTCTGAATCACGCATTCAGTCCGGAATTGATAGTAGGTACCTCTGCCACTTACCAACAATCTGAATTCACTTCTGGCAACTTCAAAGGGAAAAAGATTCCCCTTTCACCTGAGACGATCCTCAGCGCGAACGCCAACTGGCGGTTTGAAGCCAAGCAAACCATTGGTTTGAGTTTTCAATACATCGGACAGCAACACATTGGCAGTGATTTCGCAAACCAATACACTATGCCCGCCTATTACACCGCTGATATTCGATATGGCTACAAGCAAGGCCCCTGGGCTGTTGATTTCTTCGTTCGAAATCTCCTCGACAAAGACTATTACTCATTTGCGACCAACACCTACGAAGGCTTGACCAGAAGCACGGCCATTTATCCGGACATGAAACGAAGCTACTTTGTCAATCTCAAATATTTGATGAAGTAACTCCAGTGATTGACATGCACCTCCCCCAACGCATCATCTGCCTCACCGAGGAAACCACCGAGTGGCTCTACCTCTTGGGGCAATCTGCGCGGATTGTGGGCATTTCGGGGTACACGGTTCGGCCCAAAATCGCACGTGCTGAAAAACCGCGTGTGAGCGCCTTCACCAGCGCCAAGATCGACAAGATCTTGGCTTTGAAGCCGGACTGTGTGTTTGGTTTTTCAGACCTGCAAGCCGACATTGCAGCAGCCTTGATTCGCCATGGGGTGCAAGTCACGGTGTTCAACCAGCGAAGTGTGCAAGACATCTTTGCCATGCTCTACCAAGTGGCGGCCATGGTGGGTGAAGCCGAGCAAGGTTTGCAACGCATTCACGCCATGCAAGCGCATTTGCAGGACATTCAAAACAACGCCAAGGCCTTTGCACGAAGACCCAAGGTGTACTTTGAAGAATGGGACGAACCTGCCATCAGTGCCATCCGTTGGGTGTCGGAGCTTATTCAAATCGCCGGGGGTGACGATTGCTTCCCCGATTTGGCATTGCAGCCCATGGGCAAGGACCGCATCATCGCCGACCCCTTGAGCATTGCAGCCAAACAACCCGACATCATCTTGGGCTCGTGGTGTGGCAAAAAATTCCGCCCCGAAAAAGTGGCGCAGCGCCCGGGTTGGCAAGATGTGCCAGCAGTCCAACACCAACAATTGTTTGAAATCAAATCCGCTGACATCTTGCAACCCGGCCCAGCCGCCTTGACCGATGGCGTGGATCACATGCACCGCATCATTCAACAGTGGGTGCAGCAGCATGGCTAAGTTCATCGCCTTGTTGCTCTGCGTGATGTTGACCCCTGCATCAGCGGTCACGCTCACCGATGACCGGGGCGTGCAAGTCACCCTCACACAGTCACCGCAACGCATCATCACCTTGCTGCCTTCCTTGACTGAAACCGTTTGCGTGCTGGGTGCCTGCAATCGTTTGGTGGGCACCGACAACTTTGCCAACTGGCCTGAAGACGTGAAGAAGCTGCCCAAGCTGGGCGGTTTGGATGACACCTCATTGGAAGCCTTGGTGCGTTTGAAGCCCGACTTGGTGTTGGCCGCGCGTTCCACCCGGCTCATCAACCGCTTGGAATCGTTGGGTCTCAAGGTCTTGGCCTTGGAGCCGCAAAACCAAGCCGATGTGAAGCGCGTGATGCACACCGTGGCGCAAGCGCTTCAACTGCCCCAAGCCGATGCTGCTGCCGACACAGTTTGGCAACAAGCCCTGGACGGCATGGAACAAGCGAAAAGCAGCATGCCTGCCAAAGCGAAAGGCACCAGCGTTTACTTTGAAGCCAGCACGGGTGGTTATGCCGCTGGCGAGGCCTCCTTCATCGGTGAAGTGATGTTGCACTTGGGTTTGCGCAATGTGGTGCCCCGCACGATGGGTGCGTTTCCACAACTCAACCCTGAATACGTGGTGCGTGCCAATCCCGACCTCATTTTGTTGGCCGAGCCCATGGCGATTGATTTGCACAAGCGGCCTGGTTGGTCTGCCATGCAAGCCGTGAAACACAAACGCATTTGTGCGTTCACGCCTGCTCAAGGCGATGTGTTGGTGCGTCCAGGCCCACGCTTGGGGGAGGCGGCACACATCATCGCCCAATGTTTGAAGCGGCACTATCCATGAACAAACCTTCACAGCCAACCACTCGCATGGCCATGGGCTTGAGCTTGCTCAGCCTGCTGTTGTTGTGTGTGGGTTTGATGGCGGGCAGCCAAGGCTTGGAGTGGCCTGTGCAATGGCAAGACAGCATCGTGCAAGACATCCGATTGCCGCGCACCTTGGGTGCTTGGTTGGCGGGTGCCTTGCTTGGCTTGGCAGGCGCCTTGGCGCAAGGACTGTTTCGCAATCCCTTGGCTGATCCGTATTTGCTGGGCAGTGCATCGGGTGCCACTTTGGGCGTCACGGTCGCTTTGATGCTGGGTTTGTGGGGTGGCCTGCAATTGCCAGCGGAAGCCTCCATGGCCGCGCAATGGGCTTGGCGATTGGGTCTCACGGGCTGCGCGTTTGTGGGTGCGTGGTTGGCCGTGTTGATGACGCTGTTGTTGGCCAAAGGTGTGCAGCACACCTTGCGCTTGCTGTTGGCTGGTGTCGTGGTGGGGGTGGTGCTGGGAGCCATCACGTCCTTGATGTTGGTGCTGCGCCCGCAAATTTACCCGGCCATGCAATCGTTCACGCTGGGGTCCACCGCCATGTTGAGCGGCGCGTCTTGCAGTTTGATGGCCTTGTCTTTGTTGCTGTGTTGGCTGTTGGCGTGGCGACTCAGCCCTTTGTTGGATGGTCTGAGTTTGGGTGAATCCACAGCACAAAGTTTGGGCTTGCGCGTCGCGCCCTTGCGCTTTATTTTGTTGGGCGTGATGGCCTTGGCCACCGCCACCGCCGTGGCCCAAACCGGCCTGATTGCCTTTGTCGGTCTGGTGGCACCGCACTTGGTGCGGGCCCGTGTGCGCACCACGTTTGCACGCAGTTCCTTGTTGGCAGCGCTCATGGGTGGCGTTTTGCTGTGTGGTGCCGACATCTTGGCCCGCTTGCTGTTGGCTCCGCAAGAATTGCCAGTGGGTGTGCTCACCGGTGTGTTGGGTGGTGGTTATTTGTTGTGGCGTTTGCAGTCGCCCACCAAGCGTGCCGAGGACGCCGCATGAACAGCATCTTGCAAGCCCAAGGGATTCATGCCGCCTGGGACAAGGTGCCCGTGTTATTGGATGCCCATGCAGACTTTGCACAAGGCCAATGGACCTGCATCGTCGGCCCCAATGGTGCGGGCAAAACCAGTTTGCTCAAAGTGTTGGCGGGCTTGATGCCAGCGCAAGGCGAGGTGTTGTTGCATGGTCAAAACCTGCAATCCTTTTCAAGCAAACAACGCGCAACACAGTTGGCATGGTTGGGTCAACAAGCCACTGGCAGTGACGATTTGAGCGTCTTCGATGTGGTCATGTTGGGTCGCTTACCCCACCAAACATGGTGGACCGGTGCCACTGACGAAGACCGCGTAGTCGTGGAAAACTTGTTGGCATCCATGCAATTGACCGAATGGCGACATCGCAGCCTCGGCACCTTATCAGGCGGCGAGCGTCAGCGGGTCTTGTTGGCCCGCGCCTTGGCGGTGCAAGCGCCTGTGCTGTTGATGGATGAACCTATTGCCAACGTGGATGCGCCGCACCAAGCCGATTGGTTGGCCACGGTGCAACAACTCACCCAATCCGGCACCACCGTGGTCAGTGTCTTGCACGACCTGAACCTGGCTTTGCGGGCCGACCAAGTGCTGGTGATGCAAGCGGGCAGGGTGGTGTTGCAAGCTGCGCCCAGCGACCCTGCCTTACATGCGTGTTTGCAACAAGTGTTTGACCACCGTTTGAGTTTTCACCAAGTGGGTGCGCATTGGGTGGCGTTGTTGGTCTGAGCGGGCTTTGTTAAGCTTGCAGTCATTCGCAGAACGAGGTGTTCCATGTCCAAACTTCAAACCCAAGCCAACTTCCATGACAGCGGTTCCAAAGTGCGTGGCGACTTCGAGCCAGGTGACGCTTTTTACGAAGCCTTGATGGATGCGCACACAGGTTTGACCGAATCACAAAGCCATTTGCTCAATGCCCGACTCATCCTGGTGCTGGCCAACCATGTGGGTGACTTGGGTGTGCTGAAAGAAGCCATCCACATGGCGCGTGAGCATGTGGAATGAACTTAAAGTGTTTGTTTGGTTTTCGGTTTGAAGTCGCAGTGGTCTGACACCGCGCATTGCCAGCACAAAGGTTTGCGGGCCTGGCACACATAACGGCCATGCAAGATCAGCCAATGGTGGGCATCCACCAAATACGCTGGAGGAATGCGCTTGAGCAAGCCCATCTCTACATCCAAAGGTGTTTTGCCAGGGGCCAAACCTGTCCGGTTGCCCACCCGGAAAATATGCGTGTCCACCGCCATCGTGGGCTCGCCAAAGGCCACGTTCAACACCACGTTCGCGGTTTTGCGGCCCACACCGGGCAGGGCTTCCAAGGCTTCGCGGGTGCGCGGCACTTCACCGCCATGCAAGTCCACCAGCATCTGACAGGTTTGCATCAGGTGCCGGGCTTTGCTGCGAAACAAGCCGATGGTTTTGATGTGTTGCTCCAAGCCTTCTAAACCCAAACGCAGAATTTGCTGCGGCGTGTTGGCCACCACAAACAAGCGGCGCGTGGCTTTGTTCACACCCACATCGGTGGCCTGTGCACTCAGCAAAACAGCGGCCAGCAGCTCGAACACGCTGGTATATTCCAACTCGGTATTGGGCTGCGGATTGGCTGCTTTCAGCGTCGCAAAAAATGGCTCGATGTGCTCTTTTTTCATCATTAAAAAATCGGGGTCTGACCCCAATTATCAGCTTATGCAATTTGCCGATCGCCTGAACAACGTCGAAACCTCTGCCATCCGCGAACTCTTCAAGTTGCTGGGCAAGCCCGGCATCATCAGTTTTGCGGGTGGTTTTCCTGACAGCGCCATGTTTGATGTGGAAGGCATTCGCGAGGCCAGTGCCCGCGCTTTGACCGAAGAGCCTGGTGCGGCCCTTCAATACGGGGCCACCGAAGGCTACAACCCCTTGCGTGAACAACTGGCCGCCTTCATGGCCAGCAAAGGCGTCAAGGGCTTGAACCCCGAGGGTTTGATCGTCACCACCGGCAGCCAACAAGCCCTCGATTTGGTGGCCAAAACCTTGCTCAACCCGGGCGATGTGGCTTTGGTAGAAGCGCCCACATTTTTGGCGACCATCCAATGTTTTCGTTTGTACGGCCCGCAAGTGTTGGGTGTGCCGATAGATGAACACGGTGTCCAAGTCGATCAACTCGAAGCCATGATGGTGCAACACCGCCCCAAGCTGGTGTATTTGGTGCCCACCTTTGGCAACCCCAGTGGTGCCATGCTGAGTTTGGAGCGACGACTGCAAGTGCTCAAGCTCGCCGTCAAATACCAAACCGTGGTGGTGGAAGACGATCCTTATGGCGACTTGTATTTTGGCGATGCACCACCGCCTTCCTTGTTGGCATTGACAGATCAAGTGCCTGGCAGCCGCGAATGGCTGGTGCACTGCGGTTCACTCAGCAAGGTGCTGTCACCCGGTTTGCGTGTGGGCTGGATGATTGCGCCAGAGCCACTGTTGGCTCGCGCCACCATGTGCAAGCAGTTCAGCGATGCGCACACCTCCACGTTTGCACAAGCCACTGCTGCGCAGTATTTGAAAGCGGGCCGCATGCCCGACACGTTAAACACCGTGCGCCGTGTTTATGCAGAACGTGCCAGCACCATGGGCGAAGCCTTGAGCAAAGAGCTGGGCAGCGCCTTGCGTTTCACGCAACCTTTGGGCGGTTTGTTTTTTTGGGCGAACCTCACAGGGGCCAATGGTCAAGAAACCGATGGCAGTGCCTTGGCCAAACGCGCCATTGAAAAGGGCGTGGCCTTTGTGCCGGGTGCTCCGTTTTATGCCAACAACCCCGACACCAGCGCCATCCGTTTGAGCTTTGCCACGGCGGATGTGGCCAAAATCAAAGAAGGCATTGCACGCTTGGGTCAGTCTTTGTAAGAAGCTGTTTTAGCCCGTGAACGCTTGATAGGCCGCAGCATCCATCAAGCCTTCAAGCTCGGTGGGGTTGCTGAGCGAGACCTTGTAAAACCAACCCGCGCCTTCGGGGTCGCTGTTGGCCAAGGAGGGATCGGCCCGCAAGGCTTCATTCACTTCCAGCACCGTGGCGGCGGCAGGCATGTGCACATCGGCCGCAGCTTTCACCGACTCGACCACACCGGCCACGCTGCCTTGTGCAACGGTCTTGCCAATCTCGGCCAAGTCGATAAACACGATGTCACCCAAAGTGTCTTGGGCGTGTTTGGTGATGCCCACAAAAGTGGCATCGGCATCCACCCGCACCCAGGTGTGTTCTGCATGGTATTGGTTCATGTTTACATTTCGCTGTAGTTGGGGCCACCGCCGCCTTCGGGCGTGACCCAGACGATGTTTTGCGTGGGGTCTTTGATGTCGCAGGTTTTGCAATGCACACAGTTTTGCGCGTTGATTTGCAAGCGGTCTGAGTTGTCGTCGTTCTTCACATACTCGTAGACACCGGCTGGGCAATAGCGGCTTTCAGGGCCAGCGTAGGTGGCCAAGTTGATGTTCACGGGCACCGACGCATCCTTCAAGGTGAGGTGCGCGGGTTGGTTTTCTTCGTGGTTGGTGTTGCTGATGAACACGCTGCTCAAACGATCGAAAGTGATTTCACCGTCGGGCTTGGGGTAGTGGATGGGTGCATGTTGCGCCGCTGGTTCGAGGCCCACATGATCGGGCTGGTGGCCATGCAGCGTCCAAGGCGGCGTTTGAATACCGAGCTTGGGCAACAACCACTGTTCGATGCCGGTCATCACGGTGCCCACCAGCATGCCTTTTTTGAACCACAGTTTGAAGTTGCGGAATTGGTCGAGTTCTTTGGCCAACCAGCTGTTGGCATAGGTGGCAGGGTAGGCGCTCAGCTCGTCGTGAGCGCGACCCGAGGTGACGGCGGCATAGGCCGCATCCGCTGCCAACATGCCACTCTTGATGGCGGCATGGCTGCCCTTGATGCGGGCCGCATTCAAGAAGCCTGCATCGCAGCCAATGAGAGCACCACCCGGAAACACCGTTTTGGGCAACGCTTGCGGTGTGCCGTTGTTGATGGCGCGGGCGCCATAGCCAATGCGTTTGCCGCCTTCCAGGTGCGCACGAATGGCAGGATGGGTTTTCCAGCGCTGCATTTCTTCAAACGGGCTGAGCCATGGGTTTTTGTAGTCGAGGCCAAGCACGAAGCCCAAAGTTACTTTGTTGTCTTCGAGGTGGTACAAAAAGCCACCCCCAAAGGTGCTGCCGGTCATGGGCCAACCGGAGGTGTGTACCACCAAACCAGGCTTGGCTTTGGAGGGCTCTACTTCCCACAATTCTTTGATGCCAATGGCATAGGTTTGCGGATCGCGGCCTTCGTCCAATTTGTACTTGGCAATCAGTTGCTTGCCCAAATGACCGCGAGCGCCTTCGGCAAAGATGGTGTACTTGGCATGCAGTTCCATGCCGAGCTGGAAGTGGTCGGTGGGCTCGCCGTCTTTGCCCAGGCCCAAGTTGCCCGTGGCCACGCCCTTGACGCTGCCGTCGTCGTTGTAAAGCACTTCAGCGGCGGTGAAGCCTGGGAAGATTTCCACGCCCATGGATTCAGCGTGGGCGGCCATCCACTTCACCACATTGCTGAGCGACACCACATAACAGCCGTCGTTGTGGAAGTTGCGCGGCATCAACCAGCCAGGCACTTTGCTGACGCCGGTTTCGGTGAGGGTGAGCAAGTCGTCGCCGGTGACCGCTTGATTCAGCGGAGCACCCAGTTCTTGCCAGTTGGGAATGAGTTCGGTGAAGGCCTTGGGGTCCATGACCGCACCCGACAAAATGTGTGCGCCGGGCTCTGAGCCTTTTTCAAGCACCACCACCGACACGTCTTGGCCCTTTTGTGCGGCCAGTTGCTTGATGCGAATGGCGGTGGCCAAACCACCGGGTCCACCGCCGACCACGACCACGTCATATTCCATGGCTTCTCGGGGGCCGAATTGTTCAAGCAAGTGTGGGGCGGTCATAGGGCTTTTCAGGATGTTGACAGAGGGGGAGATTCTATGCGCTGGCCACTCGCAAGGGCTGGTCATAATGCAAGCACCAACAGGAGTTCAACATGGCATACACACTCGATTTATCAGGCCGCGTCGCCTTCATCACGGGCGCCTCCAGTGGCTTGGGTGCGCAATTTGCAAAAACCTTGGCCGCAGCCGGCGCTGCTGTGGTGTTGGCCAGTCGCCGCGTAGAGATGCTCAAGGCCTTGCGGGCTGAAATTGAAGCCGAAGGGGGTGACGCGCATGTGGTGGCCTTGGATGTGACGAATGTGGGCAGCATCGAAGCGGCTTTGAATTTTGCCGAGCGAGAGGTGGGTCCGATTGACATCCTCATCAACAACTCCGGTGTCAGCAACACGCAGCGTTTGCAAGATGTGCGCGAAGAAGACTTCGACTTTATTTTCAACACCAACACGCGCGGTGCTTTTTTTGTGGCGCAAGCGGTGGGCAAGCGCATGTTGGCCCGCGCCAAAGACGCCCAAGAAGCGGGTATCGAAGGCTTTGATGCCGGACGCATCATCAACATCGCCTCCATGGCGGGTTTGCGTGTGTTGCCGCAAATTGGTGTGTACTGCATGAGCAAAGCGGCGGTGGTGCACATGACCAAGGCCATGGCCGCAGAGTGGGGCAAGCATGGCATCAATGTGAATGCCATTTGCCCGGGCTACATCGAAACCGAAATCAACCAACACCATTGGGAAACACCACAAGGCCAAAAACTGGTGCACATGCTGCCGCGCAAGCGCTTGGGCAAAATTGACGACCTCGATGCGGTGTTGGTGATGTTGGCCAGCCCGCAAAGTGATTTCATCAACGGGGCCATCATTGCGGCGGACGATGGATTTGGCGTATGAGGATTCTGGTTCCTGAAGCTAAAAAACTGGTGTTTGAAAAAGTCATCGCCATCCGCTGGGGCGACATGGATGCCATGGGGCATTTGAACAACGGCAGTTACTTTCGATACCTTGAAACCGTGCGCATCGATTGGATGACCAGCATTGGTTGCCAACCTGTGCCCACCGGTGAAGGCCCGGTCATCGTCAACGCGTTTTGCAACTTCTACAAACAACTCGAATACCCCGGCGATGTGTTGGTGAAGATGTACGTCAGTGACCCCAAGCGCAGCACCTTTGAATCGTGGGCCACCCTAGAGCGTGTGGACATGCCTGGTGTGGTGCATGCCGAGGGCGGTGCCACAACCGTGTGGGTGGATTTCCCAGCGCAAAAATCCAAGCCCATGCCCGCATGGTTGTTCGATTTGCTGTCGTGAGATTTGTTGTCTAAAGGGTTCACATCCAATTGTAAAAATCTTCATTTATGATTTAAATGAAGGACTTATTGACAATTAATAATGATTAATAGGTAATATCAAGGTTTCCAACTTTCGTTGGCTTCCTGGAGACATTGCCTGTGACACTTCCTGATGAGTTGTCCGCCAAAATCATGCGAAAGCAACCTGTACAAAAAAGAGCCCAGCTGACCATTGATGCCATTTTTGAGGCCACCTCCCAAATCGTAGACCGTGAAGGTGTGGGCGGTTTGACCACCAACAAAATTGCAGCCAAAGCGGGTTTTTCTGTCGGGACGCTTTACCAGTATTTTTCAAGCAAAGAAGCGATCTTTCGCGCCATGTCGCAACACGCTCGTGCCTTGGCATTGCGCGAGCTTGAAAGTTATTTGTTTTCCATCGAATGTTCGCAAGACCCCACCGACATCGACCCCGAACAGTTTGTGCGCCAGTACGTGCGCATTTGCATCAATGGGTTCTCACTCGGTTTAAGTTATCGCAAAGCCATGAACCGGTTGTGCTGGTTGCTCGAGCAACCCGATGAATCGGCGCAATCGGTGCAAAGCATGGTCAAGCGCCTGATCGCCTGTTTGCGCTATATCGAACATCCCCAAATGACTGAATTGAATGAAACCCGCTGGTTCGTGCTCAGCCGCGCACTCATGGGTTGCTTGCGCAGCGCCTCCCTAGAGCGCTTCAACCAAATCGATTCCCATGCATTTGAAGACGATTTGGTTGAAATGGTGCTCGGTCAAATGCGCTTGGTGCCAGAGACGCACTGAGGTGTTGTCGTGACGCGGTTCGTTGGGCAGCCATCGATGCGCACAGCGCAAATAGCAGTTCGCTAGTTCGCTGCCTCAAGTCATCCAGTCTTGAAGCTTCAAACCCGGTACCCGCTTGAAGTGCCGAGTGTTGTGGGTCACCAAGGGCAGGCCCAGCGCCAATGCATGCGCGGCGATTTGGGTGTCCATATTGCCAATGGGCTGCCCGGTTTGCTGCAGGTGTGCAGCAATTTCTCCATACTGGTCTGCGGCCTCCAGCGTCCATGGGAAAACTGGAAATTCATTGAGCAGCAAATCAATGGTTCGGCGGCGTTTGTCATCGGGTTGCAGCAGTGCCAGCCCAAACCGTGCTTCGGCGCGGGTGATGGCGGAGATGGCGACCTCCTGCTTTTTGATCGCCGCCAACATGCGCTTTTGCAGCGCGGCAGAGTTGTTGCGTGCAAAGTAGCCCAAGATGTTGGTGTCCACCAAAAACTTGATCACTTGCGACCCTTGGTTTTGGCGCTTGCTTTTGCAGCAGCTTTTGGGGCTGTTGGCGTTTCCCAGTCTGCAAACGGATTTTCCGGAGGATCATTCAGCCGATTGGCATCCGACAAAAAGTTGTCGGGCAATGGGTTTTCCGCAATCGCGGCCATCAGCGCATCGAGCCTGCGCTTGCGCAATGTTTCAGTGTCTTTGGGCTTGAGCGTGATCTCGCCCGTGACCTCGTTGCGAGCAATCCACATTTCATCGACATCCACGCGAAATGCCTTGGGCAAGCGAATGGCTTGGCTGTTGCCATTGGTAAAAACTTTGGCGGTAGCAAGCATGGCGCGCTCCTTGAAATGTATATATGGAAACGTACCTACTTTATCATTGGCTGAGGCATGCAGTCAAAGCTTGCCCGACGCGGTGACGGGCGTTCGACGCGTTACTACCCTGCGATGGACGGATGGGCTGAGGACGATCCAAGGGCAAAGACCTCAACTCAATGAACTGTGAAGTGCTCAGGTGCGGGCAAGATGAGCTCCCTGTGATACATTGAATACATGTATTTAATGGGGGGGGGTTGAGATATGGCAACTTCAATTCGTCTAGCTCCAGAGATCGAGCAAAGGCTTGACTACCTCGCATCCCAAACTGGGCGCACCAAGGCTTTTTACCTGCGCGAAATCATCGAAAACGGCATCCAAGACATGGAAGACTACTACCTCGCTGCCGATGTGCTTGCGCGTGTTCGTCAAGGGAAAGAACAGGTCCATTCCGCTGCTGATGTGAGACGTGACCTTGGCTTGGACAATTGAATACGCCGACACGGCCAAAGGGCAGCTGCGCAAGCTCGACAAACAGATGGCGCTTTACGCGTCTTTGTGGTGAAGGTTGGCAACCGGCGTGAAATTTACCGATAGGCACATCATGGCCGCACGCATGGGCACAACCCAAAGCGTTGTGGCACGTATTGAAAGTGGCAGGGGCACGTCATCCATGCGAACAGTTCAGCGCTTTGCCAGTGCCGTGGGAGCGCGTGACGTGGTGCGCATGGAGTTTTAGAGCTACATTGCTGCGCGCTTGCGCACGGTGGGTTTTGCCTTGGTGTTGACGGTGCTCTGAGCTTCTACGTATGAATCCAGCAACCGGCGGATCATGCGCTGGTACTGGGTGTGGTGCTTGGATGCCTCAGACTTGAAAAAATCCACGCTGCTCTTGCTCAGGGCCAGCGTGACTTTCACGCCATCTTCTTTGAATGCTAGCTGTGCAGGTGACGGCAGAAAATCTGCAATCACCTCAACATCGCCCATGGGCTCATCCGTGTAAACGATCTTCTTTTTCATAAATTGCCTTTCCTTTACGCCAATAGCCTGCCCCAATGATTCGAATGAATTTGCGATGCTTGGCTTGGTTATCAGCATCCTTGATGTCATCCCATTCGAATTGAGCTGCGGTCATGACTCATCGTAGGATTTGGCCATAAAAAAATCCATACGTTTGTATGGAAAAATATCCGCTACTGTTGGCCAACCCCGCCGTTCGCCAAGCCTATGACGCACAAGCGCCCGAGTTTGTGTACACTGAGATCCACAAATTGACGCGGTCTGCAAAGGAGAAAACATGGAAGCTACCAAAGTGGGCATTCGGGAATTTCGTGCTGGAATGGCCGAATTCATTGCATCCAGCACGCCAGTTGCCGTGACACGTCATGGCCAAACCATTGGCTACTTCATTCCGACCCATGGCCAAGCCGATGCAGATATTGCTTCGCTCAAAAAAGCCAGCAAAACGCTGGATCGCCTGCTTGCAGCCAAGGCCGTTGATGTGGACGCCGTGGTCACTGATTTCAAATCGGCGCGTCAACTCGCGAAAACGCTCAAGTAACCCACATCCACCGAAGCATGAGCGATAGAGCGATCGTTCTAGATGCCAACATCTTGATCCGCGCGGTACTGGGCAAGCGTGTGCGCGAACTGATTGTGGATAACGCAAACAGCGTTCAATTTTTTTTCACCTGATGTCGCCTACGTTGACGCCCGAAAGTACCTTCCCGCAATTTTGGAAAAAAGAGGCGTTCACAGTGAGTCGGCGACGGCAGTTTTGGTCGCGCTGCAAACCATCGTCCAGCCTCTGGAGCTTGGCGTTTATGCAGGCTTCAAAGCGCAGGCACTCGAAAGAATTGCGACACGAGATGCGGAAGATTGGCCCGTTCTGGCTTGCGCCATGGCGATTGGTTGCCCTGTTTGGACGGAAGATGCGGACTTTTTTGGAACAGGGGTTGCCACATGGACTTCGGATCGGGTAGCGCTCTTCTTTGCTGGTTGATGCGGTGCACCCTTGGCCAACCCAGCCGTTCACCAAGCTTGTGACGCACAAGCGCCCGAGTTTGAGCTGGCTCGTGACGTGGGAGCTCGTGCATTGGTGCGCATGGAGCCTTTGACGGCTGGATAAGCTGAAGTTTTTCTGAACTTGTTGGCTTTTGTAAATGGGTGTGGGGGGGCTACCTCGCGGCGCAAGGGATGGGTATATGTACCTGAATCGATTTTTGCCTTCGCGACTAGAGAGCGAGAGACTCAGTTTCTGACTGTTACGTCAGCTCGGTTAGGCTTTACAAGCGCACAGTTTGGCAAAAAAGCAAAGCGAGTTGGAGTAAGTAAATTTATGCAGGTCGACTTAAGGCCAACAGAGTAGATTCAATTCCCAGACAACTCAGCTGTTTTACAAGCAGCGTTTTGAGAGTTAGCCAGAGTTTCGAAACCCTCAAGAGGGAAGGTCCAAATTTGCTTGACGTTACTAGGCGCAAGAAGGATTGATTGACCCTCTTTCATCTTACCCATGAGTTCATCATCTAGTCGCATCGCATATTCAATTCCAGATGTGTATCTGTTGAACACAGTCGGATAGTCTTTTTTTGAAATATCGCCAACTGAAACCTGTATCCATGTAGAGGTCTTATCTTGACTCACAGGGTCACCTAACTTGTCATTGACAACTGCCAAAAAGCTCAATTCAGGCTTGCACGAATTCTTGGGATTAAAGAAAACAAGCAGAACTGCTTTCGAGTCTTCTTCCTTGGAAATTGGGATGGCTGTGGCGACTGTAAATGGCGTTCCCTTATTTATTACACCCCATGAACCTATATGTCGTTCGCCTACTATTCCATCAGAATTTGAAAGAAGAAAGTATGGCCATGCCAAGCCGCGAACCAGAAAGCTAATTTGCATCGATACATAGCCTATAGGATTAATAGGTTTTTTTTTGCATCCAAAGAAGCCTTTGAGCAACCCCTCCTCTTTAATGCAATCGACCCCAAGCTTGAACTCGTAGTAGACCGAGACTAAGATGGCTACACCGAACCAGATGGTTAATATGGTCACAAGTATTTTTTTCATGATTCCCTCATAGGCCCTATTCCAAGTATTGACGGCTATCATTTCAGCAGAAACTGAGCAACACTAACGATGGCGGCCACCACAGCTGACACAGCAGCCCATATAGCCCAAGTTGCGGATTTTTCGGCAGCCTTGGCTGAGGCCTCGGCAGCTCTTACAGTACGTTCAACTAGCGCGCGCTCCTCGGAAGCTTCGCGAGTCGTCTGATTTCTGTCGTGGGCGTCAAGCCAAGCCTCTGCTTGAACCTGTCTTTGATTTCCAAATCGTCCGGTTTGAACAGCAATGCGCAGGCCTTCGATTCCACCGTTGTCATTCAGCCAAGCATGGACACTATCTTGTGAATTGAAGTCAAGCATATGGTTGAGTGATTTTCTTAAATTGATTTAATTTGAAATATTTACTTGTTTTTTTGACTCCGGCCTTCTAATTTTTCGTTTTCATTCACTGGCATATTCCGGTTTTAAGTGGGCTTTTGAGTATTCGAATCCCTAATGGGTCAAATACTAATGAATTTCGGATATCAATGCAAAGAGGTCGCTCGTGTAAAGGGGCCGCCCAGCGCCAATCATTAATTTCGCTCATATTCAATAACCTTCTTTGACTTTAGTATTTCGTCTTTTCTTGGTTTGTGATGCAGCAAGCAAACAGGTGATCT
The DNA here is from genome assembly GCA_947448745.1 of Comamonadaceae bacterium. Taxonomy (GTDB): domain Bacteria; phylum Pseudomonadota; class Gammaproteobacteria; order Burkholderiales; family Burkholderiaceae_C; genus Limnohabitans. The sequence continues at coordinate 5,225 of CANFOQ010000033.1, read as the reverse complement.
GTTGGTACAGCTAAAAAAAACGCCACACATTCGACTTCCGAGGCATAGGACTTTTTGCCGCCGCTGGGTTGGTAGGCGGCGTCTATGGCGGTGTCTAGTTTTTGGTGTGCCTTGAGCAAGGCCGGGGGCATGGTCAGTGGGTCGTAGAGGTCGGCCAATGACGAGCCAAATTGGGCGCGTGCGTCAAGCACGGCAATAGTGCCGATGCGCTTGTCGGTGATGCCAAAGATTTCAAAGAAATCAATCCAAAAGGGCGTGGCCAGGCTCTTTTCGTTGCAGGCGTCATCCCAGGTTTTGCTGAAAAGCAATGCCCTGGATTTGATTTTGTTCCAGTGAAGACCCATTTAGTACTCACAAAATGAGCACGGATCGTAATGGAAAGTTCTCTGTATTTAGGCTCTTGTAGCTCTAGAGATCAAAAAAATGAAGAAAAAGGGTTGCGGCTTCCCAGCCGCAAACCCCCTCAAGCCTTGGTTTCCGGCCGCGTGGCCGCCAACCCCTCAAGCCTTGGTTTTCGGCACCCGCCCCATCAGATAAAACTCTGGGTTGGGCATCATGCTGGAAATGTTGGCCACCCGGTTGCTCAGGCCAAAGAAGGCGGTGATGGCCGCAATGTCCCAAATATCCTCGTCGTCAAATCCATGGGCATGCAGGGCTTCAAAGTCGGCGTCTTCCACCTCGTGGCTGTTTTTGCACACCTTCATGGCGAAGTCCAGCATGGCGCGTTGGCGCGGCGTGATGTCGGCTTTGCGGTGGTTCACCGCCACTTGGTCTGCCACCAGCGGTTTCTTCTCGTAGATGCGCAAGATGGCGCCGTGCGCCACCACGCAGTACAGGCAGTGGTTGGCGGCGCTGGTGGTGGTGACGATCATTTCGCGGTCGCCTTTGCTCAGGTTGCTGGTGCGCCCCACCGACTCGGGCACCATCAAGGCATCGTGGTAGGCGAAGAAGGCCCGCCATTCAGCAGGACGGCGGGCCAAGGCCAAAAACACATTGGGCACAAAGCCAGACTTTTCTTGCACCTCCAGCACCTTGGCGCGGATGTCTTCGGGCAGGTCTTTCAATTCGGGGGCGGGGTAGCGTGACATGTTGTCTCCTGTTTGCGGTGATTATGCCCAGCGGGGTTCAGTCTTATGCAAGACACCCCCCGTAGAATGAATTCAAGCTATTCAGGAGATTCGATTGAACAAAGTTTTCCCATCCGCGAAAGAAGCCCTGCAGGACATCGTGGCCGACGGCCAGTTGATGGCTGTTGGCGGGTTTGGTCTGTGCGGCATTCCCGAAGCGCTGATTGACGCCTTGCGCGACAGCGGGGTGAAAGACCTCACCGTCATTTCCAACAACGCCGGGGTCGATGGCTTTGGCCTGGGCAAGCTGCTGGAAACCCGGCAAATCAAAAAAATGATTTCCAGCTACGTGGGCGAAAACAAAGAGTTTGAGCGCCAGTATTTGGCGGGCGAATTGGAGCTTGAATTCACGCCGCAAGGCACCTTGGCCGAGAAGCTGCGTGCCGGTGGCGCGGGCATCCCAGCCTTCTTCACCAAAACCGGCGTCGGCACCCAGGTGGCCGAGGGCAAGGAACTGCGCGAGTTTGACGGCGAAATCTATGTGATGGAACGCGCCTTGGTGCCCCAAATTGCGCTCATCAAAGCCGATGTGGCGGACCGCTCTGGCAACCTTCGCTTCAACATGACCGCCCGCAACTTCAACCCCGCTGCGGCAACAGCAGGCAAGATTTGCGTGGTCGAAGTGGAGCGCATCGTCGCCACCGGCGAACTCGCCCCTGACGACATCCACCTGCCAGGCATTTACGTGCACCGCATCGTGCACAACCCCACGCCTGAAAAACGCATCGAAAAACGCACCATCCGCGACCGCAAAATTTAATGAACTCCGGGCAGGGCGCAGCGCCCATGCCCCTTGAAAGGTAGACCATGGCTTGGACCCAAGACGAAATGGCCGCACGCGCGGCCAGTGAATTGCAAGACGGTTTTTATGTGAACCTGGGCATTGGCATTCCCACGCTGGTGGCCAACCACGTGCCCGACCATGTCGAGGTCTGGCTGCAAAGCGAGAACGGCATGTTGGGCATTGGCCCGTTTCCCTATGAAGACGAGGTGGACGCCGACCTGATCAACGCGGGCAAACAAACCGTCACCACCATCAAAGGCTCGGCCATTTTTGGCAGCGATCAATCCTTCGCCATGATCCGTGGCGGCAAGATCAACCTGTCCATCTTGGGCGCGATGCAAGTGAGCGAGAAGGGCGATCTGGCCAACTGGATGATCCCCGGCAAGATGATCAAGGGCATGGGCGGGGCGATGGACCTGGTGGCCGGCGTCAAGCGCGTCATCATCTTGATGGAGCACGTGGCCAAGAAAAAAGACGGCACCGAAGACCTGAAGATCTTGAAAGAATGCACCTTGCCCTTGACGGGCTTGGGCGTGGTGGACCGCATCATCACCGACCTGGCCATCATGGACGTGGTGCCCGAGGGTCTGAAAGTGGTGGAGCTGGCACCGGGTGTGACCCGCGCGTTTTTGCAAAGCAAAACCGGCGTCACCTTGCTTTGAAGTGAAGAGGAGCGCTGGCCTGCCACCGGCGTTCAATCGAACTGGCGAAAAAAAAGCACCCCTATGGGTGCTTTTTTTCTTGGGGCGGCAAGCCCGTCAGAAGCGGTGCTTCAGGCTGTTTTCATGCCGGCTTGGTGCATCACTTCGCCGACTTGGCTGAAGTATTTTTCAGCCTGGGGGGTGGGGCACAGGTACTTGGTGCGGCGGTTTTTGCCTTCAAAGTAGGTGTCGATCATGCCAATCTCGCGCAGCACATCAAGTTTGCGGTGAATGGTGGCAGGAGAGGCAATGTGCGTCATGGCCATGGCGTCGCTCACGGTCAGGGGCTTGCCTTGGCTGTGCTGAACACCGATGACTTCGAGCAATCGTTTGGCATCCAGGTCCAAATTGGGCAGCTCGCCTTTGCCTTCGATGGCGTGCAGCAAACTGAGAAATCGCAGGTAAATACTTTGATTTTGCATGATTTATGGCTGTTAATTGTCAAATTTGTTATTCAGGCAGACTTTGCCATTATGTCACCAATGCACAAGTATTTCATTTCCAGGTATTCCGCCATGCCATGGCGTGAACCCTCGCGGCCCAGCCCGGACTGCTTGACGCCGCCGAACGGCACGTGTTCGGTGGCGATGATGCCCACGTTGATGCCGACCATGCCGTATTCCAGCGCCTCGCTGACCCGGTAAATACGGCCAATGTCGCGGCTGTAGAAGTAGCTGGCCAGGCCAAACTCGGTGTTGTTGGCCGCGTGAATGGCCTCTTGCTCGGTCTTGAACTTGAACACCGGCGCGAAGGGGCCAAAGGTTTCTTCCTTGGCGCAGAGCATGTCGGGGCTGGCGTCGGCAATGACCGTGGGCTCAAAAAATTGACCGCTCAGGGCGTGGCCGCCGGTGAGGGCGCGACCGCCTTTGGCCAAGGCATCGGCCACGTGGCGTCTCACTTTGTCCAAAGCGGCGGGCTCAATCAAGGGGCCTTGCGTCACGCCTTCTTCAAAGCCATTGCCCACTTTCAGCGCCTTCACTTTGGCGGCGAACTTGGTCACGAAGGCTTCATACACGCCTTCTTGCACATAAATGCGGTTGGCGCACACGCAGGTTTGGCCAGCGTTGCGGAACTTGCTGGCCATCGCGCCGTCCACGGCGGAGTCGATGTCGGCATCGTCAAACACGATGAAGGGCGCGTTGCCGCCCAATTCCAAGGAGAGTTTTTTCACGGTGGGCGCGGACTGCGCCATCAGGATGCGGCCCACCTCGGTGGAGCCGGTGAAGCTCAGGTGGCGCACCACATCGCTGTCGCAAATCACCTTGCCAATGGCGATGCTGTTGTCGCTGTCGGCGCTCAGCACATTCAACACCCCAGCAGGCAAACCAGCCCGCACGGCCAATTCGGCGGCGGCCAAAGCCGTGAGGGGCGTCAACTCGGCGGGTTTGATCAGCACTGGGCAACCGGCGGCCAAGGCTGGGGCCACCTTGCGCGTGATCATGGCCAGCGGGAAATTCCAAGGCGTGATGGCGGCGCACACGCCGATGGGCTGTTGCAGCACCATCAAACGGCGGTTGTTGTCAAACTGGGGCAGGGTTTCGCCGTTCACCCGCTTGGCTTCTTCGGCGTACCACTCGACAAAACTCGCGCCATACGCAATCTCCCCTTTGGCTTCGGCATAGGGCTTGCCTTGCTCGGCGGTGAGGATGCGGGCCAGGTCGTCCACATTCGCCATCAGCAGCTCAAACCATTGGCGCAAGATGATGCTGCGTTCTTTGGCGGTCTTGGTTTTCCAGGGGCCCCAAGCGGCGTTGGCGGCGTCAATGGCCAGGGCCGCTTCAGCGGGGCCGAGGTTGGCCACATCGGCCAGCCACTGGCCGTTGCTCGGGTCGTGCACCGCAAAGCGGGACGCGCCTTGAAGCCATTGGCCGTTGACCAAGGCATCGTTTTTCAGCAGGCTGGGGTCTTTCAATTGCAGCAGCGGGGAGGGGGTGGTGGTGGCGTTTGTCATGGTGTCCAGGGTGCTTGGAAAGGGGTGCCGAAACAGGCTGCGGCGATGATGGCACAAATCAAAAACCAGCATCCCTGCGTGCCCCGAATGCGCGGAAGGGGCAAACCTATAATTTCGCACGCAGTTCGCAGGGCATTCGCTCCTGCGCCGCCTACCTCGATTGCAGCCCCGCACATGACCACGCCCCGCTTTTCCGTTGCCGACATTCGTCAAACCTTCCTCGACTTTTACGCCGCCCGCGCCCACACCGTGGTGGCTTCCAGCCCCTTGGTGCCCGGCAACGACCCCACGCTGATGTTCACCAACTCGGGCATGGTGCAGTTCAAAGACGTGTTCTTGGGCGAAGACAAACGCTCTTATGTGCGGGCCGCTTCGGTGCAAGCCTGTTTGCGTGCTGGCGGCAAGCACAACGACTTGGAAAACGTGGGCTATACCGCACGCCACCACACGTTTTTCGAGATGCTGGGCAACTGGTCGTTTGGCGACTACTTCAAGCGCGACAGCCTGACATGGGGTTGGGAGCTGCTGACCCAGGTCTACAAACTGCCCGCCGACAAACTCTGGGTCACGGTCTACATCGACGACGACGAGGCTTATGACATTTGGCACAAAGAGATTGGCATTCCCGCCGAGCGCATCGTGCGCATCGGTGACAACAAGGG
>CANFOQ010000032.1 GCA_947448745.1 Comamonadaceae bacterium | reverse complement strand
GGCCTTTGAAGGTCCGAGTCAGCGCGAATTCGCCTAACTTGTGACCCACCATCTGGTCGGTGATATAGACCGGCACATGTTGCTTGCCGTTGTGGACCGCGATGGTCAAGCCGATGAAATCGGGCAACACCATGGAGCGGCGTGACCAAGTTTTGATTGGCTTTTTGTCTTTGGTGGCAACGGCTTTTTCCGTTTTGGCCAACAAGTGGTGGTCAACAAACGGGCCTTTTTTGAGTGAGCGTGTCATGTGTTAACCCTTATTTCTTGCGACGCGAGACGATCATGACTTGCGTGCGCTTGTTGTTGCGGGTGCGGTAGCCTTTGGTCAGGTTGCCCCATGGGTCAACCGGAGCGCGGCCTTCGCCTGTGCGACCTTCACCACCACCGTGGGGGTGATCAATCGGGTTCATGGCGACGCCTCGCACGGTTGGGCGGATACCCATCCAGCGTTTGACACCGGCCTTGCCCAATTGACGCAAGCTGTGTTCTTCATTGGCCACTTCGCCAATGGTGGCGCGGCATTCGATGTGGATCTTGCGAACCTCACCAGAGCGCATACGCACTTGAGCGTAGGTGCCTTCACGTGCCAACAAGGTGGCCGATGTGCCAGCTGAGCGCGCGATTTGGGCGCCTTTGCCAGGACGCAACTCGATGCAGTGGATGGTTGAACCCACGGGGATGTTGCGAATGGGCAAGGTGTTGCCAGCACGGATCGGGGCTTCTGCACCGCTGTGAATGGTGGCACCAACTTCCAAACCACGTGGCGCAATGATGTAGGTGCGCTCGCCATCGGCGTAGCAGACCAGAGCAATGTGCGCGGTGCGGTTGGGGTCGTACTCGATGCGTTCAACTTTGGCAGGAATGCCATCTTTGACGCGACGGAAATCGACCACGCGGTAGTGGTGCTTGTGACCACCGCCTTTGTGGCGGGTGGTGATGTGACCGTTGTTGTTGCGACCCGCTTTTTGGAACTGAGGTTCCAACAAGGGCGCATAACCTGGGCCTTTGAACAAATGGTCACGCGTGACCTTGACCACACCCCGTTGACCGGGTGAGGTTGGTTTCATTTTGATGACTGCCATGATTAAGCCACCTCTCCAGACAGGTTGAGCTCTTGACCGTCTTTCAACGTCACGTAAGCCTTACGCACGTGATCGCGGCGACCCACAGAGCGGCCAAAACGCTTGGTTTTGCCTTTGATGTTGACCACAGACACGCCTTTGACCTCGACTTTGAACATCAGTTCAACCGCCGCTTTGATCTCGGGCTTGGTGGCGTTTTGCAGCACTTTGAAAGTGACTGCATTGGATTTTTCGGCGACCATGGTGGCTTTTTCAGACACGATGGGTTCAACCAACACGGCCATCAAACGGCCTTCGTCAAATTTGGGGGTGCTCATGCGAACATCTCCTTGAGTTTGTCGACAGCGCCTTTGGTGATCAGCACTTTTTTGTAGTGGACCAATGAGACGGGGTCGGCATAACGGGGTTCAACCACCAGCACATTGGCCAGGTTGCGTGCTGCGAAGTACAAGTTGTCATCCACTTCTTCGGAAATGACCAACACGGACTGCAGGTTCATGGCTTTCAATTTGGAAGCCAGTAACTTGGTTTTAGGTGCTTCGATTTTGATGGAGTCCACCACAGCCAAGCGACCTTCACGCACCAACTGGGAGAAGATGGCGGCCATGCCGGCGCGGTACATCTTCTTGTTGATTTTTTGGGTGAAGTTTTCTTCAGGGCTGTTAGGAAAAGCGCGACCGCCGCCACGCCAGATGGGCGATGAAGTCATACCAGCACGGGCACGACCAGTGCCCTTTTGCTTGAACGGTTTCTTGGTGGAGTGTTTGACTTGTTCGCGGTCTTTTTGAGCGCGGGTGCCTTGACGTGCATTGGCTTGGTAAGCAACGACGATTTGGTGAACCAAATCTTCGTTGTAGTCACGGCCAAACAATGTTTCAGGCGCTTCAAATTTGGCTGAAGCTTGGCCTTGATCGTTCAGGAGTTCGATTTGCATCAGTTGGCTCCCTTGGCTTTGATGGCGTGACGCACGGTCACGAAGCCACCGGCTGATCCGGGCACAGCGCCTTTGATCAACAACAGTTGGCGCGCTTCGTCAATTCGAATCACGTCGAGGTTTTGGGTGGTGCACGTCACGTCTCCCAAGTGGCCTGACATTTTTTTACCAGGGAACACGCGGCCAGGATCCTGAGCCATGGAGATGGAACCGGGCACATTGTGCGAACGGCTGTTACCGTGAGACGCACGCTGTGAGCGGAAGTTGTGACGCTTGATGGTGCCCGCAAAACCTTTACCAATGGAGGTGCCTTGCACGTCCACTTTTTCGCCAACGGTGAAGATGGCAGTGGCAGGCACAGAAGAGCCAGCAGGGTATTGCGCTGCAGTTTCTTCAGTGACGCGGAATTCTTGGGTGATTTCGCCGGCTTCAACGCCAGCTTTGGCCATGTGACCAGCCTGGGGCTTGGTGACACGCGACGCTTTGCGGGCGCCGAAGGTGACCTGCAAGGCCACGTAGCCGTCATTTTCTTGGGTCTTGACCTGGGTTACACGGTTGTTAGAAACATCCACCACTGTGACAGGCACTGCGTCCCCATCATCAGTGAACAGACGCATCATGCCCACCTTGCGGCCCAGCAATCCCAAACGATTGCTTTGACTCATGTTGTTCTCCAAAACTTTCACCGCATCCACTTCAATTGGCAGTTGCGTTTGGTGTATGAAAGAAGGTTGATAATTTCTCCGCGCACATCGCGCGAAGCCTTGGATTGTAGCCGAAAACTGGCAGTGCGCCAGCTTTCAGACTCAATCCAACCAAGACACCCCGCAAAGGATGCCTAATTTCTTACTGCAACTTGATTTCGACGTCCACACCGGCAGGCAAATCGAGCTTCATCAAAGCATCGACGGTTTTGTCGGTGGGGTCCACGATGTCCATCAAGCGTTGGTGCGTGCGAATTTCCAACTGGTCGCGGCTGGACTTGTTCACGTGCGGTGAACGCAGGATGTCGAAACGCTTCATGCGGGTGGGCAAAGGCACGGGGCCTTTGACAATCGCACCAGTGCGTTTGGCCGTGTCCACGATTTCAGCCGCAGATTGGTCAATCAGTTTGTAGTCGAACGCTTTGAGGCGGATGCGAATTTTTTGCTTAGAAGACATGTGGTTTCCTTAAGCAATGATTTTGGCAACGACACCGGCGCCAACAGTTTTGCCGCCCTCGCGGATGGCAAAGCGCAAGCCCTCTTCCATCGCAATCGGGTGGATCAACTTCACCGTGATCGACACGTTGTCACCAGGCATCACCATCTCTTTGCCTTCTGGCAATTCGATCGCGCCGGTCACGTCCGTCGTGCGGAAGTAGAACTGGGGACGGTAGTTGTTGAAGAAAGGCGTGTGACGACCACCTTCGTCTTTGCTCAACACGTAAATCTCAGCCGTGAAATGGGTGTGGGGCTTGACAGAGCCGGGCTTGCACAGCACTTGGCCGCGCTGCACGTCTTCGCGCTTGGTGCCGCGCAACAAAATACCCACGTTGTCACCCGCTTGGCCTTGGTCCAGCAATTTGCGGAACATCTCAACGCCCGTGCAAGTGGTCTTCACAGTGTCCACAATACCCACGATCTCGATCTCTTCACCGACCTTGATGATGCCGCGCTCAACGCGACCTGTCACCACGGTACCGCGGCCAGAGATGGAGAACACGTCTTCCACAGGCATCAAGAATGCGCCGTCAATGGCACGCTCAGGTGTAGGGATGTAAGAGTCCAAGGCTGCTGCCAATTTGAAGATGGCTTCTTCGCCCAATGGGCCTTTGTCGCCTTCCAAGGCCAGCTTGGCTGAGCCGTGGATGATGGGGGTCGCGTCGCCTGGGAAATCGTATTTGTCCAGCAACTCGCGCACTTCCATCTCAACCAGTTCGAGCAACTCAGCGTCGTCCACCATGTCGCACTTGTTCAAGAACACGATGATGTATGGCACGCCCACTTGGCGGGCCAACAAAATGTGTTCGCGGGTTTGGGGCATGGGGCCGTCAGCGGCCGAGCACACCAAAATCGCGCCGTCCATTTGCGCCGCACCCGTGATCATGTTCTTCACATAGTCAGCGTGTCCAGGGCAGTCCACGTGCGCGTAGTGACGGTTCTCCGTCTCGTACTCCACGTGAGCCGTGTTGATCGTGATGCCGCGCGCCTTCTCTTCAGGTGCTGCGTCAATTTGGTCGTAGGCCTTGGCCTCACCACCAAACTTCGCCGACAAAATCGTCGTGATCGCCGCTGTCAGCGTCGTCTTGCCATGGTCAACGTGGCCAATCGTGCCCACGTTCACGTGCGGTTTGGTCCGCTCAAACTTGCCTTTTGCCATTTCAATTCTCCAAAGAACAATGCCCGTGCTTGGTTTTACGTCTGCACGATGCTGCTGGTTCGCTTTGCACGGGTGACAAAGCGGCGCATCGTCGCAGACACTTCGTGCCTGATCAGAGGGGACAGGGCAAACCGCAAGCGGTTTGATCTGTCCCCATGTTTTTATTTTGCCCTTGCTGCCACGATGGCTTCCGCCACGTTGCGAGGGGCTTCGGTGTAGTGCTTGAACTCCATGGAGTAGGTGGCGCGACCTTGCGACATGGAGCGCAATGTGGTCGAGTACCCAAACATCTCGGACAGGGGCACTTCAGCCTTGATGGCTTTACCGCCACCCACCATGTCTTCCATGCCTTGCACCATGCCACGGCGTGACGACAAGTCGCCCATCACGTTGCCGGCGTAGTCTTCAGGCGTTTCCACTTCCACGGCCATCATGGGTTCCAGGATGACGGGACCGGCTTTCTTGCAGCCTTCTTTGAAACCAAAAATAGCAGCCATCTTGAAGGCCATTTCAGAAGAGTCCACGTCATGGTAAGAACCGAAGTGCAAGGTAACCTTCACGTCGACCACGGGGTAACCAGCCAACACGCCAGCAGTCAAGGCTTCGATGACGCCTTTTTCAACCGCAGGAATGTATTCACGGGGCACCACACCGCCTTTGATGGCGTCTACAAATTCAAAGCCCTTGCCAGCTTCATTGGGTTCGATTTTGAACACCACATGGCCGTATTGACCCTTACCACCGGACTGGCGAACAAACTTGCCTTCGCTGTCTTCGATGGTTTTGCGAATGGTTTCGCGGTAAGCCACTTGGGGCTTGCCCACATTGGCCTCGACACCGAATTCGCGCTTCATGCGGTCCACGATGATCTCGAGGTGCAATTCGCCCATACCGGCAATGATGGTCTGGCCAGATTCTTCGTCGGTTTTCACGCGGAAAGAGGGATCTTCAGCAGCCAAGCGTTGCAGGGCAATGCCCATTTTTTCTTGGTCGGCTTTGGTTTTGGGTTCGACGGCCTGGGCAATCACAGGCTCAGGGAACACCATGCGCTCGAGCATCACGATGTTGTCGGGATCGCACAAAGTTTCGCCAGTGGTGACGTCTTTCAAACCGACGCAAGCAGCGATGTCGCCGGCGCAAATTTCATCGACTTCTTCACGGTTGTTGGCGTGCATTTGCACGATACGACCGATACGCTCTTTCTTGCCTTTGATCGGGTTGTAAACCGTGTCGCCCTTTTTCAAGACGCCAGAGTAAACGCGCACAAAGGTGAGTTGTCCGACAAACGGGTCGGTCATCAATTTGAAAGCGAGTGAAGAGAATTTTTCGTTGTCGTCGGCTTTGCGGAAGACTTCTTTTTCATCGTCATCGGTGCCGCCAACAGGGGGGATGTCGATGGGCGAAGGCATCAATTCGATGACCGCGTCCAACATGCGTTGCACGCCCTTGTTTTTAAAGGCGGTGCCACACATCATGGGCTGAATTTCACTGGCGATGGTGCGGATGCGCAGGCCATGGGTGATTTCAGCCTCGGTCAAATCACCTTCTTCAAGGTATTTATTCATCAACTCTTCTGAGGCTTCGGCGGCGGCTTCAACCATGCCTTCACGCCATTTTTTGGCTTCTTCCAACAACTCTGCAGGAATGTCCTCGAAGGTGAACTTCATGCCTTGTGAGGCTTCGTCCCAAATGATGGCTTTCATTTTGCGCAGATCAACCACGCCACGGAAGTTTTCTTCGGCACCGATGGGGATGACGATGGGAATAGGGTTGGCTTTCAAGCGCAATTTCATTTGGTCGTAGACCTTGAAGAAATTGGCACCGGTACGGTCCATTTTGTTGACAAAGGCCAAACGCGGCACTTTGTACTTGTTGGCTTGACGCCAAACGGTTTCGGATTGGGGTTGCACACCGCCCACGGCGCAGTAAACCATGCAAGCGCCGTCCAGCACGCGCATGGAACGCTCCACCTCAATGGTGAAGTCCACGTGTCCGGGGGTGTCAATGATGTTGATGCGGTGCTCGGGGAAGGAGGCGTCCATGCCTTTCCAGAAACAGGTGGTGGCCGCAGAGGTGATGGTGATGCCACGCTCTTGCTCTTGCTCCATCCAGTCCATGGTGGCCGCGCCATCGTGCACTTCACCAATTTTGTGATTCACGCCGGTATAAAAAAGAATGCGCTCGGTGGTGGTGGTTTTGCCCGCGTCAATGTGGGCAGAAATACCAATATTGCGATAGCGCTCGATAGGAGTCTTGCGTGCCATGGTCAACCTCTTGGGAATTCAGTTAAAAACAAAAAATCGCTACACCACTTGTGGTGGGTAGCGAGCGGGTCTGAGTCTAAAGAGGTTGTGCGAAAAATACGTGACATCGCGCCGACAACCCCAGCCACACAAGAGACCCGCGATGCGGGCGCTTTTAGAAGCGGAAGTGTGAGAACGCCTTGTTGGCTTCAGCCATGCGGTGAACTTCGTCACGCTTTTTCATGGCGCCACCACGGCCTTCGGCCGCCTCCAGCAATTCATTGGCCAAACGCAAGGCCATGGATTTTTCGCCACGTTTGCGGGCGGCTTCTTTGATCCAGCGCATGGACAAGGCCAAGCGACGCACAGGACGCACTTCAACAGGCACTTGGTAGTTGGCGCCACCGACACGGCGGGATTTCACCTCGACCATGGGCTTGACATTGTTAATGGCGTGGCTGAACAGCTCGAGGGGGTCTTTGCCAGATTTGGCTTGGATTTGCTCTAAGGCACCGTAAATGATGCGCTCAGCAACCGCTTTTTTGCCGCTTTCCATGACAACGTTCATGAATTTGGACAGCTCGATGTTGCCGTATTTAGGATCAGGCAGTATTTCCCGTTTCGGGACTTCGCGACGACGTGGCATGTTTCTTCCTTTGTGTTTCAGTTGGATGTGCTGGGCACATCCGCGAAGGCCATGAAGACCTCCACTTACTCGACCCGCGCAAACTACAGGTTTGCTCTAACGGATCTTTGTTTTGCAAGCCCAGCCAGAGCTTGCAAAACACCTGATGTACATCAGGCTTTCTTGGGGCGCTTGGCGCCGTATTTGGAACGTGACTGCTTGCGGTCTTTCACGCCTTGCAAGTCGAGTGAGCCGCGCACGATGTGGTAACGCACACCGGGCAAATCTTTGACGCGACCACCACGCACCAACACCACAGAGTGTTCTTGCAGGTTGTGGCCTTCGCCGCCGATGTAAGAGATGACTTCAAAGCCGTTGGTCAAACGCACTTTGGCCACTTTACGCAGCGCAGAGTTTGGCTTCTTGGGAGTGGTGGTGTACACGCGGGTGCAAACGCCACGACGCTGTGGCGAGTTTTGCATCGCTGGGCTTTTGGACTTGGTCTTTTCGACTTCGCGTCCGTGGCGCACCAATTGATTGATGGTTGGCATTGAGAATGTCCTAACAAAAGGGGGGTATTCGGTAATTCCGAAAAGCCCAACAGTATAGCAGTGAAGCGCGCTGGGCCTGGAGAAAATCAATCAGCCTGAAAAATGAGTTTCTAAGTATTCATTTCAGCCACAGGGTCAGCGCATCCCAAGTGCGGCCGAAAAACCCCGCCTCTTCAACGCCGGCCAGGGCTTGCAGGGGAATTTCAGTCAGCGGGGTTTGGTCAAGCAGGACCTTCAACGTGGCGACCGACTGGTTTTTAACCAGCGGGGCAAACAACGGGTCGGGGCGGGTGACCAGGGTTTTCAAGCGAGCGGCCTGACCCTGTGGCACGGCCACCACAATGGCCCGGGTGCGGCCCAAAGCCACTTGGTTGTCGCGGCCTTTGTAGACCGCAGGGGTCACCACCGCTTGGTTGGCATCAAACAATTTGATGCCATCAAAAGCGATGTAGCCCCAATTGAGCAACTTTTGCGCTTCTTCAGCGCGGGCGTTTTCACTGCTGGCACCCAACACAATGGCCAGCAAACGACGGCTGGGCAAGTTGGGAAAGTCTCGTTTGGCGGTGGCCACCAGACAAAAGCCAGCCGCATCGGTGTGACCTGTTTTCAATCCATCGACGGTGGGGTCGCGAAACAACAGCAGGTTGCGGTTGCTGTCGTTGGCAGCTGGTGTGCCGGGATAGCGGTATTTCTTGATCGCGTAGTAGCCCACGTAATCGGGGAAATCTTGCATCAAGCGGGTGGCCAAGATGGACAAATCACGCGCCGTGGTGGTGTGACCAGGCTCTGTCAAGCCTTCGGGGTTTTTGTAGCCCGTGTTGTTCATGCCCAAGGCTTTGGCCTGTGCATTCATCATCTCGACAAAATGCTCTGACGTGCCGCCCACTCCCTCGGCCAGCGCCATGGTGGCGTCATTGCCCGACTGAACAATCATGCCTTTGATCAGGTCTTCCACCGGCACTTGCATTTTCGGATCGATGAACATGCGCGAACCAGGCATCTTCCAAGCCTTGGGGCTGACGGAAAAGGTTTGCTGCAAGCTGATTTTTTTGCTGCGCAACGCATCAAAGACCAAGTAAGCCGTCATCAACTTCGTCAGCGAGGCAGGCTCCACGGACACATCGGCCTCTTTTTGAGCCAACATTTGGTTGGCCGTGACATCCAATAACAAATAAGCGCGTGCCGCCACTTCTGGCGCTTGGGGAATTTGGGCGTTGGCCGCCGATAAGAAAAAGGCCAAACACCAAAGGAAAACCTGTTTTTTCATGAAAACCGATGGATAAAGTTGAGGGCTGTTCAAGCCTGGAGGTGGCGCAAGGCCAGAGATTTCAGCAGGGGCAATTGTCCATGAAAGAAATGACCACCCCCCGGCGCAACGGTGATGGGCAGTTGTTGCGGGCGGGCCCAGTCGAGGACGCCGGCCAAAGCCACGGTGTCATCGTGTTCGCCATGCACCACCAAAGCTTGGTTGTGGGCATCTTCGGGCAAGGCGGGTGCCGGAAATTTGGGCACGGCCGTCCCCACCAAGATGGTTTTGTGCACCCGGCCACTTGGCCACAAGGCTTGCAGCGCTTGCGTGGCCACAAAAGCACCAAATGAAAACCCGGCCAAGGCCAGTTGTCCAGTAGGAGCGAGTTGTTCAACAAGCGCCAGCAGGTCTTGGGTTTCGCCCTGCCCTTCGTCATAAGCACCTTCGCTTGTGCCCACGCCGCGAAAATTAAAACGCAAGCAGTTCCAGCCCGATTGCACAAAGGCACGCGCCAAGGTTTGCACGACTTTGTTGTCCATGGTGCCGCCGTACAAAGGATGCGGGTGCGCCACCACCGCCAAGCCCTTGGATTCGCCTGTGGCGGGGTCCAACACAGCTTCAACCGCGCGGCCTTGCACCTGCAAATTCAGCCGATTGGGCAAGGCCATGTTCAATGCCCCACGTCGTCTGGCAAGCGAAGCCGTTCAACCACTTGGCCCTTGATGAGATGCGATTCAATGATTTCATCGATGTCGCTGTGGTCCACATAGGTGTACCAAACCGCTTCGGGGTAAACCACCAAGACCGGGCCGCCAGCACAGCGATCCAGGCAACCGGCTTGGTTGATCCGCACCACGCCCGCGCCCGACAAATTGTTTTCTTTGACTTTGGCTTTGCAGTGCTTGAACGCGTCCTGCGCTTGGTGGTTGGCACAGCTTTCGCGAGGGCCCTCGCGTTGGTTGAGGCAAAAAAACACGTGGTGTTTGAAGTAGCTGGCAGATGTCATGTGTCAGATTCTAGGCGGCAGGTTGGCGTGCAAAGACCAGACGCAGCAAGCCGAACAAGCCCCAAATCAACACGGCCCAAGGCCACAACCAACTCAGCCATTGGGTGAGGCCATGAAAGCGAATGAAGCGCCCTTGCTCCCAGGTTTGCACGGTTTGTTCCAAGTAAGTGCTGGCATTCAATTGGTTCAACCACACCAAGAGCAGCAACTGAGCACCCACCATCAGCAGCAAACTCCAGCGCATTGGCGCTTTGAGGCTCAGCACCGACAGCAATACCCCCACGGCCATGCCTGCAAAGACCTGCGGATGCACCCAAAACCAGGCGTGTTCTGGCCCATAGCTGAGTGCCGCAGACAGGGCGTTGAATCCCACCGCAACCAACACCACACTGCCCACCCACAGCAAGCGCTGTCCCCTGCCACGCAACACACCTTGGCCCAACAAAGTCGGCACCCACAAACCCAGCGCGACGCACAACATCTCCATGCGCGGCGACAGGGTTTGAAAAAAACCATCAGGCGGAAAGTGTTGCAACCAGGTCCAGGCCGGAAAATCTTGCAAGAGGTTGGTGCGCAAGCGTTCCAACACATGGCCCAAGCCCAACGGCACGGCTGAGGGAAACAACAAGGCGAGAGGCCACAAGACCATCAATACCAAGCTGCCACTGGCATCCTTGACCAACCAATGGCGGCGAAATTGCGCCCAGTGGTAGAGCCAACCCCGCCGCTCCAACACCGCCGCCAGCAATGCGCCAATCAAACCGCCCAGACTGTTGGTCAGCCAATCCACCTGGGACGGCACCCGCGCTGGTAAAAAGCTTTGCAGGCTCTCCAAAGCCAATGACCAAGCGCTGGCCAGCAACAGGGCCATCAGCACCCCTTGCCAGCGCTTCACACCGCTTCGCAAGGCGGCCAAACACAGCCAAAATCCGAGTGGCAGATAGCCCAGCAGATTGCTCCACAAGTCAAATGCTGTCAGGTATTTCGGCCAGGGCGCAGTGGCAAACGACCAAGGGGCAATGTCTTGGTTGCGCCAATCTTCAAAAGGGTAAAGGCTGGCATAGGCAATGACCAGCATGCACAGCCATGACAAGGTCCAAGCGGTGGTGCGGTGCTTGGGCTGAACCATCAGGGCTTAAAAAGGCTTGACCACCACCAACACCACCACGGCCACCAGCAGCAGCACCGGCAGTTCGTTGAACCAGCGGTACCAAAGGTGGGAGTGTTGGGCGTCACCGGTTTCAAATTGCTTGAGGTGGCGCATGCACACATGGTGGTAGCCCAGCACCAGCAACACCAACAGCAATTTGGCATTCATCCAGCCGGCCTGCGGATTGGCGCCAATGCCGTAGCCCAGCCACAACCACAGGCCCAGCGCCAAGGCCGGCACCATGAGGATGGTGGTGAAGCGGGCCAGTTTGCGCGCCATCAGCAGCAGGCGCTCATGTTCCGCAATGGAACCAGGGTCCACCATGGCCAAATTGACGAAGATGCGCGGCAAATAGAACAAGCCGGCGAACCAACTGGCCACGAAGACGATGTGAAAGGCTTTGATCCAGAGCATGTGCAGAGTTTAGTGGCCTGGCCACCTCGGGTTTCACCCCAAAAAGTCCCATGCCGGTTGCGGCACAATTTAACGATGATCACGCCCTCCTTCCCCGCCGCCCGCCCACGCCGCCTGCGCCGTGACGATTTCACCCGCCGCTTGGTGCGCGAAAACACGCTCACCGCCAACGACCTGATTTACCCGGTGTTCGTGCTGGATGGCGAGAAAAAACGCGAAGCCATTGCGTCCATGCCGGGTGTCGAACGCTTGAGCCTGGACTTGCTTCTGCCGGTGGCCGAGCAATGCGTGAAGTTGGGCATTCCCGTCATGGCCTTGTTCCCCGTCATCGCGCCCGAGTTGAAAACCCCGGATGGCCGCGAAGCTTTGAACGACAAAGGCTTGGTGCCGCGCGTGGTGAAAAGCCTGAAGCAACACTTCCCTGAGTTGGGTGTGATGACCGACGTCGCCTTAGACCCGTTCACCAGCCACGGCCAAGACGGCTTGTTGGATGACACCGGCTACATCCTCAACGACCCCACCGTTGAAGTGCTGGTGCAGCAAGCCCTGACCCAAGCCAACGCGGGGGTCGACATCGTGGCCCCCAGCGACATGATGGACGGGCGCATTGGTGCCATTCGCCACATTTTGGAAACCCATGGCCATGTGCACACCCGCATCATGGCTTACAGCGCCAAGTACGCCAGTGCTTTTTATGGCCCGTTTCGCGATGCTGTGGGCTCTGCGGCCAACTTGGGCAAGAGCAACAAGAAGGTGTATCAGATGGACGCGGGCAACTCCGATGAGGCGCTGCGCGAGGTGGCCATGGACATCGCCGAAGGCGCTGACATGGTGATGGTCAAGCCCGGCATGCCTTACCTGGACATCGTGCGCCGGGTGAAAGACGAATTCAAAGTGCCCACGTTCGCCTACCAGGTGTCGGGCGAATACGCCATGCTCAAAGCGGCGGCGCAAAACGGCTGTCTCGACCACGATGCCGTGATGCTGGAGAGTTTGTTGGCCTTCAAACGCGCGGGTGCCGACGGCGTGCTGACCTATTTCGCCATCGCCGCTGCTGAAAAATTACGCCAAGGCTGAGGCTTACACGCCCAGGTGCTGAATGAAAAAGCCCAGGGTGCGCTCTAAGGCCAAGTCGGCGGCGTCAGCGTTGTACGAGCCCCGGTGGTCGCAATTGAAACCGTGGTCGGCGTCGTACACATGCACCTCCACTTGAGGTTGCGCCTGCTTGAAGGCTTGCACCGTGTCCATGGGGATGATGCTGTCATGTTCACCGAAATGCGCCAGCACCGGGCACTTTGGTTGACGAATGATTTCGGGCGGTACGGTCATGCCACCACCGTAATAACAAACCGCCGCACTCAAACCGCCCACTTGTTCGGCGGCACGCCAAGTCAACAAGCCACCCCAACAGTAGCCGACCACCCCCACCAAGCCTTGCGCTGCTTGGGCCGCATGGTCCACCGCCGCGTGCACATCGGCCATGACGCCGGGTGCCGGCAGGGCTTCGGCTTGGTTTTTCAGGGCGCGGCCTTGGGCGATGTCCTCGGGCGTGTAGCCCAAATGCACATCGTTTTTCAACCTTGAAAACGTGGCCGGTGCGATAGCGAAAAAACCGGCCATGGCAAAACCATCCGCCACCGCAGTGATGTGCTTGTTGACGCCAAAAATCTCTTGCAAGATGACGATGGCGGCACGCGGTTTTCCCTTGGGCTGCGCCACATAGGCCTCGCCCAGGTGGCCATCTGCCGCGCGCAAATTAATCAACTGTCCCATGTTGACTCCTTCAGCCTTGTTGCAAGCGACGCTCTAAAAAGTCCAAACGGTCTTGGCCCCAGAACAACTCACCCGCCACCACAAAGGTGGGCGCACCAAACACACCCAGCTTCAAGGCTTCTTCGGTATGGGCTTGGTAAATCGCTTGCACATCGGCTTGCTGCGATTGCAACAAGCGCTCAGCAGGCAGGTGTTGTTCGTGCAGCACCTCGGCCAAGACAGCCGCATCGGCCAAATTGCGTTCTTGCACCCAGACCACGGCCAACAAGGCCGCACACACGCGCATGGCGGCATCCGCCCCATCGTGCTGGTTCACGGCAATGATCAAGCGCGAAGCATCGTCGCCGGGCACCGGGAAAAACGTCGGGTGCAGGTTCAAGGGCAGCTTGAGAAAAGAAGCGAACCTTTTCAATTCAACCAGCCGATAGGCTTGTCGTTGTGGAGCGCGCTGACCCACGGGCAAACCGCCGCTGGCTGGAAAAATTTGCCCGCCAATGTCCACGGGCTTGACCCGCACTGTGGCGCCATGGGCTTGCGCCATTTGGGTCAGGCGCTGGTGGCCTAAATAAGTCCAAGGACTTTGCGGGGCCAGGTAGTAATCGATGGTCAAGGACATGCTGTTCTTTCGGTCGTGTTATCTTTTTCGGCTGCAGTGCTGCACCCACTCAGCGGCATCCTAACTATTTTGCGCAGGCGCGGCCTGCACTTTGGAGACACGATGACAGCCACAAAACGCGTTTTACTGGTCACCGGCGGCGGTCGGGGAATTGGTGCCGCGACAGCCATTTTGGCCGCACAGCAAGGCTGGGCGGTGGCCGTGAACTATGCGCAAGACGCCCAAGCCGCGGCCAAAGTGGTGTCTGCCATTCAGGCCCAAGGCGGCCAAGCCCAAGCTTTTCAAGCCAACGTGGCCGAAGAAGAGCAGGTGATGGCCATGTTCACTGCCATTGACCAACACATGGGCCGCCTCTCGGGCTTGGTCAACAACGCGGGCGTGGTGGATGTGTATGCACGGGTTGATGAAATGAGCGTGGCGCGTTTGAAGCGCATGTTCGATGTGAATGTGTTGGGCAGTTTCATTTGCGCCCGCGAAGCCGTTCGGCGCATGAGTCCCAAGCACGGCGGCAATGGCGGCAGCATCGTCAATGTGTCCAGCGCGGCCTCGCGCATCGGCTCACCAGGCCAATATGTGGACTATGCCTCAGCCAAAGGCGCGATCGACACCTTCACGCTCGGCTTGGCCAAAGAAGTGGCGGCCGAGGGCATCCGAGTGAACGCCGTGCGCCCGGGTCTGATTGACACCGAGATCCACGCCTCGGGCGGACTGCCGAACCGGGTGAAAGACTTGCAACACCTGATCCCAGCACAACGCGGCGGCACCGCCCAAGAAGTGGCACAAGCCATTGTGTGGTTGCTCAGCGACGCAGCCAGTTACACCACCATGAGCTTGCTCGACGTCTCGGGAGGCCGTTGATGGCGGAACCACAGTTTTACTGGGAAGACTTTGCAGCCGGTCAGGTGCGTGACCTGGGCAGCATCAGCGCCAGCCGTGAAGAAATCATCGCCTTTGCCACACAGTTCGATCCACAACAGTTTCACTTGGACGATGACGCCGCCAAGGCCTCGGTGTTTGGTGGCTTGTGTGCCAGCGGTTGGCACACCTGCGCCATGGCCATGCGCTTGATGGTGACCAACTTTTTGAATGACACCTCCAGCCTGGGTTCGCCCGGCTTGGAAGGCATCAAGTGGCTCAAGCCGGTGTTTCCCGGTGACGTGTTGCGCTTGCAAACCACGGTGCTGGAAACCAAACCCATGGGGCGTCGTCCCGATGTTGGCCTGACGCGCAACTTGTGGGAGATGTTCAACCAGCATGGTGACAAGGTGTTGCACATGGAAGGTTGGGGCATGTTCAGACGCCGTACGCCAGCGCCCAGCGCGCAATAATCAAGCTCCAATTTCAAACAATCAGAGACAAGGCCATGAGCATCAAGCCAATCCACCATCACATCCATGGCGCATCCACCGCTGGCAGTTCCAAGCGCAGCCAGCCCGTCACCAACCCCGCCACCGGCGCCGTCACTGGCCATGTGGCCTTGGCCAATGCGGCCGATGTCGGCCAAGCCGTGGCCGCTGCACAAGCCGCTTTCCCTGCTTGGGCTGATGCGCCACCCCTGCGCCGCGCCCGCGTCATGTTCAAATTTTTGGAATTGCTCAACCAGCACAAAGACGCCTTGGCCCACGCCATCACCGCCGAACACGGCAAGGTGTTCACCGATGCGCAAGGCGAGGTGGCGCGTGGTATCGACATCGTCGAGTTTGCAACTGGCATTCCGCAATTGCTCAAGGGTGACTACACCGAGCAAGTGGCCACTGGCATCGACAACTGGACGCTGCGGCAACCCTTGGGTGTGGTGGCCGGCATCACGCCATTCAACTTTCCGGTCATGGTGCCCATGTGGATGTTCCCCGTGGCCATCGCCGCGGGCAACACCTTTGTCTTGAAGCCCAGCCCGACCGACCCGACACCGGCCCTGATGCTGGCCGATTTGCTCAAGCAAGCCGGGCTGCCCGATGGTGTGTTCAATGTGGTGCAAGGCGATAAAGAAGCGGTGGATGCCTTGTTGGTGCACCCCGATGTGAAAGCCATCAGCTTCGTCGGCTCCACGCCGATTGCCAACTACATCTACGAAACCGGCGCACACCATGGCAAGCGCGTGCAAGCTTTGGGTGGCGCGAAAAACCACATGGTGGTGATGCCTGACGCCGACCTGGACCAAGTGGTGGATGCACTGATTGGTGCGGCCTATGGCTCGGCTGGTGAGCGTTGCATGGCGATTTCTGTGGCGGTGTTGGTGGGCGATGTGGCCGACAAAGTCATCCCCAAACTCATCGAGCGCACAAAGGCCTTGAAGGTCTTGAATGGCGAGAACCTGGCGGCCGAAATGGGCCCGATCGTCACGCAACAAGCGCACGAACGCATCAGCGGCTACATCGCACAAGGTATCAATGAAGGTGCCACGTTGTTGGTGGATGGTCGTGGCTTCAAGGGCGCACAAGCTGGTGCGGGTTGCGACGACGGTTTTTGGATGGGTGGCACGCTGTTCGACCACGTCACCACCGACATGCGCATTTACAAGGAAGAAATTTTTGGCCCGGTGTTGGCCTGTGTGCGGGTCCCTGACTTCGCCACCGCGGTACAAATCATCAACGACCACGAATTTGGCAACGGCGTGTCTTGTTTCACCCGCGACGGCAACGTGGCGCGTGAGTTTTCACGCCGCATTCAAGTGGGCATGGTCGGCATCAATGTGCCCATTCCTGTGCCCATGGCTTGGCATGGCTTTGGTGGTTGGAAGCGCTCTTTGTTTGGCGACATGCATGCTTATGGCGAAGAAGGCGTGCGTTTTTACACCAAGCAAAAATCCATCATGCAGCGTTGGCCGGAAAGCACACCCAAGGGTGCCGAGTTCGTCATGCCAACCTCAAAATGACCGACGCGCATTTCGACTACATCATCGTTGGCGCCGGCACCGCGGGCTGCTTGCTGGCCAACCGTTTGAGCGCCAACCGCAGCAAGCGCGTGTTGCTGATCGAGGCCGGGCGCAAGGACGACTACCACTGGGTGCACATCCCCGTGGGCTACCTGTATTGCATTGGCAACCCGCGCACCGATTGGCTCTACAACACTGAACCTGCCGAGGGTTTGAATGGCCGAAGTCTGCGCTACCCGCGTGGCAAGGTCTTGGGTGGTTGCTCCAGCATCAACGGCATGATTTACATGCGTGGCCAGTCGCGTGATTACGACCACTGGGCCGAGGTGACGGGCGACGCACGTTGGCGTTGGGACAACGCTTTGCCCTACTTCAAACGCCATGAAGACCACCACCAAGGCGGCGACGATTTGCACGGTGCAGGCGGCGAATGGCGTGTTGACAAACAACGCTTGCGCTGGGATGTGCTGGACGCCTTTGCACAAGCCGC
Source organism: Comamonadaceae bacterium (assembly GCA_947448745.1). Lineage (GTDB taxonomy): Bacteria > Pseudomonadota > Gammaproteobacteria > Burkholderiales > Burkholderiaceae_C > Limnohabitans. Next base: position 14,267 of record CANFOQ010000032.1, on the reverse strand, counting down.
AGTGCAAGCCGGCATCCCGGCCACCGACGACTTCAACCGTGGCAGCAATGAAGGTGTCAGCTACTTCGAGGTGAACCAGAAAAACGGTTGGCGCTGGAACACCGCCAAAGCATTTTTGCGACCCACCTGCTATGGCCGCCCGAATTTTGAAATGTGGACGAACGCGCACGTGAAGCGCTTGTTGCTGCAAACCGAAGCCGATGGCAGCCAACGTTGTGCCGGGGTGCAGGTGTGGAATGGCCACGAGATGGTGAGTGCCCAAGCCGAGCAAGCCGTGCTGCTGTGCGCAGGCGCGATTGGCTCACCGCAACTGCTGGAGTTGTCAGGCATCGGCCAAGCGAATTTGCTGCAACAACATGGCATCACGCCGGTCATTGATTTGCCAGGTGTGGGCGAGAACTTGCAAGACCATTTGCAAATCCGCGCCGTCTTCAAGGTGAAAGGCGTGAAAACGCTCAACACTTTGGCCAACAGTTGGTGGGGTAAAGCCGCCATCGGTTTGGAATATGTGTTGCACCGTTCCGGCCCGATGAGCATGGCACCGTCGCAATTGGGCGCCTTCACCCGCAGCGACCCGAGCCAGCCTTGGCCCAACATCGAGTACCACGTGCAGCCGCTCAGCCTGGACGCCTTCGGCGAACCCCTGCACCCCTTCCCTGCCTTCACCGCCAGTGTCTGCAACCTCAACCCGACCAGCCGAGGCACGGTGCACATTCAAAGCGCCGACCACGCCCAAGCACCACGCATCGCGCCCAATTACTTGGCCACCGATGCCGATCGCCAAGTGGCCGCCGATTCTTTGCGCGTGACGCGCCGCATCGCCGCCCAACCTGCGCTGGCCAAATACCAGCCGGAGGAATGGAAGCCCGGCACGCAGTTTCAAACCGACGATGACTTGGCACGCTTGGCCGGCGACATTGGCACCACCATCTTTCACCCGGTGGGCACGGCCCGCATGGGCCGCTTGGACGACCCCCTGGCGGTGGTGGACAGCGAGCTGCGGGTGCGCGATGGCCGCGGCGGTGTGGTGCAAGGATTGCGCGTGGTGGATGCCAGCGTCATGCCCACCATCACCAGTGGCAACACCAACAGCCCGGTGCTGATGTTGGCCGAACGCGCGGCCGAACTCTTGATCCAAGCTGACAATAAAGCCTCGGGAAAGTCCTAGGTCACAAAACCGCCCCTTCGCTCTAAAGTTCAGCAACTCGCATCGGCCTGTGGCTGCATGTTTGAGGGTCTGAGGAGACAAACAGCGCAAACTTCACCCGAAGCGAAGCGTGAAATGGAAAAAGCACCGCACAACGGTGCTTTTTTTTCGACCGAAAGAAACATGTGGATCTGCTGATCGTTACCCTGTTGTCCGGCTTGGCGGGCTTTGTCGATGCCGTGGTGGGCGGCGGCGGCCTGATCTTGGTGCCCGCCTTGTTTGCCACTTACCCTGCGGTTCATCCGGCCACTTTGTTGGGCACCAACAAATCAGCGTCGGTGTGGGGCACCTTGTTTGCAGCCCTGCATTACCAACGGCAAGTGCAAATGGCTTGGCGGCCCTTGGCCGCAGGCAGCCTGATGGCCTTGGCAGGTTCGTTTGTCGGCGCCTACATCCTCACCTTGGTGTCACCCACCTATTTGCGTTTGGCTTTGCCGGTGTTGTTGTTGGCACTCTTGTTGTATTCGCTGTGGCAGAAAAATTTGGGGCAACAGCATGCACCGCGTTTCAGCGAACGGGCGCAGTTGTGGGCCATGGCTGCAGTCGGTGGCAGCATGGGTTTGTACGATGGTTTTTTTGGCCCCGGCACCGGCAGCTTTTTGGTCTTCTTGTTGGTGCGGGTCTTGGGGTTTGATTTTTTACAAGCCTCCGCCCACAGCAAGGTGATGAACTTGGCCAGCAACTTGGCCGCTGTCCTTTTGCTGGCATGGCAGGGTCATGTCTGGTGGCAAGTCGGCGTGTATTTGGCACTGGCCAATGTGGTCGGCAGTTTGCTGGGCACCCGCATGGCCTTGCGGCATGGCACACGCTTTGTGCGTTGGTTGTTCATTGGGGTGGTGGCCGCGCTCACCTTGAAAACCGGTTGGGATGCTTGGGGTCTTTTGCAGACCGCTTCAACGCTCTAAGCTCTCATCCAACACCGGTTCATCCGGCACCGTGGTGGCCTTGGGTGGCCAAGGCATGCTGGCCACTGGGCGTGGCTTGCCCAACGGCCGCGTGGCTTGCCCTTTTTGCACGGCTTCCAAATCTTCTTGTGAGGGGTACAAGCCCATCAACACAAAGTCAAACACACGACGTGCAATGGGTGCCGCACTTTGTGCGCCAAAGCCGGCGTTTTCCACCACCATCGCCAAGGCTACTTTGGGATCTTCAGCCGGCGCAAAGGCGATGAACAAGGCGTGGTCACGCAAGCGTTCGTCGATTTTGGAAGCGCTGTATTTTTCGTTTTGCTTCACGGTGTAGACCTGCGCCGTGCCCGTTTTGCCCGCGCTGGTGTAGGGCGCATTGATGAAGCTGGCCGCCGAAGTGCCTTCCAAGTTGACGCCGACCATGGCCTTTTTCACCACGTCCAAGTCTTCGAGTTTCAAACCCAACATCTCAGCGGCTGCCAAGCTGTTGGCTTGCTTGTCCTTGGTTTCCACGTCCACCACTTCGCGCACCAAGTGCGGTCGGTTGCGCACACCATTGTTGGCCAAGGTGGCGGTGGCGTTGGCCAGTTGCAGCATGGTGAAGCTGTTGTAGCCCTGCCCGATGCCCAATGAAATGGTTTCACCCGAGTACCAACGCTGTTGCTCGGGCCGTTTGTAACTGCTTTGCTTCCAGTCGGTGGAGGGCAGGATGCCGCGCGACTCCCCTTGAATATCGATGCCCGTGATTTGGCCAAACCCCAAGGGTTTCATTTGGTCGTGAATCAGGTCCACGCCCATGGTGCTGGCCAAGGTGTAGTAGTAGGTATCGCAGGACTGCACGATCGACTTGTACATGTCCACCGAGCCATGGCCGCCTTCTTTGTCATCGCGGAAACGGTGGTTGCCGAACATGAAATAACCGGGGTCGTAAATGATTTGACTGGCCGAGCGTTTGCCTGTGGCCAAGGCCGCCATGGCCATGAAGGGTTTGTACGTGGAGCCCGGTGGATAGGTGCCGCGCAAGGCGCGGTTCAACAAGGGCTTGTCGGGGGACTCGTTGAGTTTTTTCCAGTTGTCGGCGTCAATGCCCTCGACGAACAAGTTGGGGTCGAAGGTGGGCTTGCTGACAAAGGCCAAGACCTCGCCATTTTTGGGATCGATGGCCACCAAGGCACCACGCCGATTGCCATACAAATCTTCCACCAGCTTTTGCAACTTGATGTCGATCGACAGGACCACGGTGTTGCCAGGCGTGGCGGGGCTGCTGCGCAAGCGGCGCACAGCCCGACCACCGGCCGAGGTTTCCATTTGATGCACACCGGTTTGACCATGCAGTTGGCGCTCAAAACTTTGCTCCACGCCGAGCTTGCCGATGTAATCGGTGCCTCGGTAGTTGCCAACGTTGTCGGACTCTTCGAGTTTTTCTTTTTCAGACTGGTTGATGCGACCGATGTAGCCAATCACATGGCTGGCCAGTTCGTTGTAGGGGTAGTTGCGAAACAAGCGGGCGCGAATTTCAACGCCGGGAAAACGGTAGCGCTGCGCGGCAAAACGCGCCACTTCTTCGTCCGTCAATCGGGTGCGGATGGGCACCGATTCAAAGCTTTTCGATTCTTCGCGCAGTTTGCGGAAACGGCGTTTGTCGCGACCTTGGATGTCGATCAACTCGCCCAGTTTTTCAATCACTTCATCGAGTGGTGCAGTGACTTTGGAGGGTGTGATCTCCAAGGTGTAGGCCGAATAGTTGGTGGCCAACACCACACCATTGCGGTCCATGATGACGCCGCGGTTGGGCACGATGGGCACGATGGCCGTGCGGTTGCTCTCAGCCTGTGCGCTGAACTCTTGGTAACGCCACAACTGCAAATAGGCCAAGCGCAAGAACAACAAGCCAAACGCACACAGCACAGCCAATGAAGCCACCACCACCCGCGCACGAAAGCGTCGAAGGTCGTATTCGACGTTGCGCAGCAGACTCATAAGGGGCGGTGTTTGTCGGGGTCAGGGGCGCGGCGTTGCGGTGCCAACAAGAGCACTGTGATGACGGGCCAAAAGCAGGCTTGAATCACCGGCGACAACATCATCGACCAACCCGGAAACAAGCCGCCCACACTGATGCGCACCGTCAGTTCCAACACTTGCGCGGCCAAAAACACGGGGAAAACTTGCAGGGCTTGCGAGGGCACGTCAAACCACAGAATGCGGCGGTGGATCATGGTGGCCAAAAAACCTTGCACCGTGTAGGTGAGGGCGTGTTGGCCCAGCAACGATGTTTGGTGCACATCGGTCAACAGGCCCAACAAAAAGGCAATCCCCACGCCCACTTTGAGCGGCTGATGAATCGCCCAAAACACCAACACCAGCGCCAACCAATCGGGGGCCCAAGCGGCATTGCCCAACCACAACATGCTTTGCAACATGTCCAGCAACAAGGCACACACCAAGCTGAACAGCATGAACATCGGGTTGGCCGGCAACAGCAGTTGGTGGCCGCGCGGCATGATCATCGACGGCCTCCTTTGGGCAGCGGCTGCGGCTCGGGTGGCAACTCTTTGAAGCTGGGCAACGCCGATTTCACCGGCACCAAAACCATCACATGGCGTGCACCTTGGACCCGCGCCAAAGATTCACACAAGATGCGGGCAAACACCGAGTCGGCACGCCGTTCAATCTTCACCACTTTGGCCACCGGAATGCCCGGTGGATAGACACCATCGACGCCACTGGTGGTGAGCACGTCATCCACTTCAATGTCGGCGTTGGTGGCCATGTAGCGCAACTCGAGCAAGGGTGCGCCACCCGACTCGCCAAAGGCCACGCCACGTGCGCCGGTGCGGGTGTTGAGCACCGGGATGGAATGTTCGCGGTCGGTGACCAAGGTGATTTCACTGACCATCGGATGCACCCGCGTGACCTGTCCCAAGATGCCGCGCTCGTCCATCACCGGCGAGCTGGTTTGCACGCCGTTGTTGGCACCTTTGTCCAAAATCATTTTGCGGGTGAAGGGGTCGGAGGCCTCGTACAAAACCTCGGCGGCCATGGCGGTGGTGCCGACACGGTCACGCAGTTCAAGCAGCTCGCGCAGGTTTTTGTTCTCCAACGCAAGTTGTTCCAGTTGGCTGGTGCGCACCGCTTGTGACAACACCTGAACGCGCGCTTGCTCCACCGCGTCAAGGGCTTCTTGCTTGCCAACAAAGGCTTCGTCAACCTGGTCCCACAACACCTGCGGGCGCAAGGCCAGCCACTGCACCGGATAAACGATGAGCGACAAGGCCCAACGCGCCGGTTGGACGATGTTGTAGTGTTGATCGGTGAACATCAGCGCCAAAGAAATGGCGCTGAACAGCACAAGCTTGGTCAGCGCCGATGTGCCTTGTTTGAAAAAAGGCGGCGGTGAGCGATCAAGCGTGCCGAGTGGCATTTATTCGCTGGTGAAAATGGAACCCAAACGCTCCATGCGCTCCAAGGCCAAGCCACAACCACGCACCACGCAAGTGAGGGGGTCTTCGGCCACCAACACGGGCAAACCGGTTTCTTCGGCCATCAAGCGGTCGAGGTCGCGCAGCAAAGCGCCACCGCCGGTCAGCATCATGCCGCGCTCGGCAATGTCGGCACCCAACTCTGGGGGCGTTTGCTCGAGGGCGTTTTTCACGGCCGACACGATGTTGTTGAGCGGGTCGGTCAGTGCTTCCAAAATTTCGTTGGACGAAATGGTGAAAGAACGGGGCACACCTTCGGAGAGGTTGCGGCCTTTGACTTCCATCTCGCGCACTTCGCTGCCGGGGAAGGCTGAACCGATTTGTTTTTTGATGGCTTCTGCCGTGGGCTCGCCAATCAACATGCCGTAGTTGCGGCGGATGTAGTTGATGATGGCTTCGTCGAACTTGTCGCCGCCCACACGCACGCTGCCTTTGTAGACCATGCCGCCCAAAGAGATGACACCCACTTCGGTGGTGCCGCCGCCAATGTCAACGACCATGGAGCCAGACGCATCGGACACAGGCAAACCGGCACCGATGGCCGCGGCCATAGGTTCTTCAATCAGGTAAACCTCGGAAGCACCCGCGCCCAAAGCGGATTCGCGAATGGCACGGCGTTCCACCTGGGTGGAGCCACAAGGCACACAAATGATGATGCGGGGGCTGGGCTTCAAGAGGGAGCGTGGGTGCACCATCTTGATGAATTGCTTGAGCATTTGCTCGGTGACGGTGAAGTCGGCGATCACGCCGTCTTTCATGGGGCGAATGGCTTCGATGTTGCCGGGCACTTTGCCCAACATGGCCTTGGCTTCATGGCCCACAGCTTGAATGCTTTTTTTGCCTTGCGGTCCGCCTTCATGGCGAATCGACACCACGGAAGGCTCGTCAAGAACGATGCCGCGGTCGCGCACGTAAATCAGGGTATTGGCTGTGCCCAGGTCAATCGCCAAGTCGGTGGAGAAATACCGACGAAATGCTCCAAACATCACAATCCTCTCTGGGTGAATCCAGCAAAGGCGAGATAATACCTGATCACCCTGACTGCGCCATGCCTGTGGCCATGAGACTTTTGAACCCTATGTCTTTGACTTCGAACGATATCCAGCGTCTGGCCCAACTCTCCCGTTTGCACTTTGACGCCCCCGCCAGCGAACGCTTGCTGGGGCAATTGAACGGTTTTTTCAACATCGTCGAGCAAATGCGTGCGGTCGACACCAGCGGTGTCGTGCCGATGGCGCATCCCATCGACGCCATGCCCAACCTGGCCGCGCACGACCCCACGGCAACCGAGGGCATGCAATTGCGCCTCCGCGACGACCTGGTGAGCGAGCCGAACCAACGCGAGGCCAATCAGCGCAGTGCACCCGCTGTGGAGCGCGGTTTGTTCTTGGTGCCCAAGGTGATCGAATGAGCACACCAGACTTGCATCAACAGTCCTTGGTTGAATTGCGTGCCCACTTGGCTAGCAAACAACTCAGCGCCACCGAGCTGGCCCAGCATTTTTTGCAACGCGCCCAAGCCGACACGCACCACGCATTTCTGGCCTTCAACGAAGAAGCCACGTTGGCCCAAGCTGCAGCCGCGCAACAACGCATTGATGCGGGCGACACATCGCCCTTGCTGGGTTTGCCCATTGCGCACAAAGATATTTTTGTCACCCGCGACTACCCCACCACCGCTGGTTCGCGCATCTTGGAAGGCTACCGCTCGCCGTTTGACGCGACCGTGGTGCAGCGCTTGGCCGATGCCGGCATGGTGACAGTGGGCAAACTCAGTTGCGATGAATTCGCCATGGGCTCGGCGAATGAAAACGTCGCCGTGCCGTCTGCCAAACCACAAGCCGTCACCAACCCTTGGGATGTGTCGCGCATTCCGGGTGGCTCCTCAGGTGGCAGTGCAGCGGCGGTGGCCGCACGCTTGGCCCCTGCGGCCACCGGCACCGACACCGGTGGCTCCATCCGTCAGCCTGCTGCGTTTTGCGGCATCACCGGCATCAAACCCACCTATGGCCGCGCCTCGCGCTATGGCATGGTGGCCTTTGCCTCCAGCTTGGACCAAGCCGGTCCGATGGCCCGCAGCGCCGAAGATTGCGCGTTGTTGTTGTCAGCGCTTTGCGGCCCCGACCTCGACCGCGATTCCACGTCCTTGAATGTGGCGACTGAGGATTTTTCTCGTTTGTTGAAAGCGCCCCAAGGGGACAAACCGCTGGCCAAAGCAGGCCAAGCGGGTGGCGCTTTGAAGGTGGGCATCCCCACCGAATTTTTTGGCGATGGATTGGCCAGCGATGTTCGCGCCGCCATTGATGCCGCATTGAAACAGCTTGAGCAACTTGGTGCCCACTTGGTGCCCATCGCCTTGCCGCGCACCGAGTTGTCGATTCCGGTGTACTACATCATTGCGCCCGCCGAAGCCTCCAGCAACTTGAGCCGCTTTGATGGCGTGAAGTTTGGTCACCGCGCCAAAGACTTCACAGACCTGGCCGACATGTACGAGAAAACACGCTCTGAAGGTTTTGGTGACGAGGTGAAACGCCGCATCATGATTGGCAGCTATGTGTTGTCGCATGGTTATTACGACGCCTACTATTTGCAAGCGCAAAAAATCCGCCGCATGATCGCCGATGATTTTCAAACTGCGTTTCAACAATGCGATGTGATCGCCGGGCCCGTGGCCCCCACCGTGGCGTGGAAATTGGGCGACAAATCCGACGACCCGTTGGCGAATTATTTGGCCGACATCTTCACGCTACCCGCCTCCTTGGCGGGCTTGCCCGGCATGAGCCTGCCCGTGGGTTTCGGTGAGGCCAACATGCCGGTGGGCATGCAGCTCATGGGCAACTACCTGCAAGAAGCCCAGTTGTTGAATGTGGCGCACCAGTTTCAATTGCACACGCAGCATCATTTGCAAACACCCGGAGGTGCCGCATGAGCGCCCCACTGGTTCACGGCTACGAAGTCGTCATCGGCTTTGAAACCCACGCGCAGCTGTCCACGCACAGCAAAATTTTCAGCCGCGCTTCCACCGCTTTTGGTGCCGAGCCCAACACCCAAGCTTGCGCGGTGGACCTGGCCTTGCCCGGCACCTTGCCGGTGATGAACAAAGGCGCTGTTGAACGCGCAATTCAACTCGGTTTGGCGCTGGGTTCGCACATCGCCGAGCGCAGCATCTTTGCGCGTAAAAATTATTTCTACCCCGATCTGCCCAAGGGCTACCAAATCAGCCAGTTTGAAATTCCCGTGGTGCAAGGCGGCGAGGTGTCTTTCTTCCTCGAGATGGGCCAAGAAACTGTGCATAAAACCGTGCGCTTGGTGCGGGCGCATTTGGAAGAAGACGCAGGCAAGTCTTTGCATGAAGATTTCATTGGTCAAAGCGGCATCGACTTGAACCGCGCGGGCACGCCGCTGCTGGAAATCGTCACCGAGCCCGACATGCGCAGCAGCGCCGAGGCCGTGGCCTATGCGAAAGAGCTGCACAAGATCGTCACTTGGATTGGCATTTGCGACGGCAACATGCAAGAGGGCTCGTTCCGATGTGACGCCAATGTCTCGGTGCGCAAACCCGGTGCGCCTTTGGGCACACGACGTGAAATCAAAAACTTGAACAGCTTCAAGTTCATGCAACAAGCCATCGACTTCGAGGTGCGTTGGCAGATCGAACAAATTGAAGACGGCCACGCGATTCAACAAGCCACGGTTTTGTTCGACCCCGACACCGGTGAAACACGCGCCATGCGCACCAAAGAAGATGCCGCCGATTACCGCTATTTCCCCGACCCCGATTTGCCGCCGCTGCTGATTTCGCGCGAGTGGGTGGCGCGGGTGCAAGGTGACATGGCCGAGTTGCCGCGCGTCATGGCCGAGCGTTTTGTGCGCGACTACGGCCTGCCCGACTACGACGCCACGCAACTGACGCAAAGCAAAGCCATGGCCGCTTATTTTGAAACCGCAGCCAAAGCCTGTGGTCAACCCAAACTGGCCAGCAACTGGATCATGGGCGAGGTGTCACGCCGCTTGAACAGCGGTGAAATGTCGTTGGAGAACATCCCCGTCAGCTCAGCGCTGCTTGCGGGTTTGATCACCCGCATTGCCGACAACACCATCAGCAACAGCGCAGCGCGGCAGGTGTTTGAAGCGTTGTGGAGCGAAGCCACGGCATCAGCAGATGCAGAGGCCTTGACAACCATTGACGCGCTGATTGACGCCAAAGGCTTGAAACAAATCAACGACACCGGCGCGTTGGAAGCCATCATTGACGAGGTGTTGGCCGCCAACCCCAAGAATGTGGAAGAGTTCAAAGCCGGCAACACCAAAGCCTTGAACGGCTTGGTCGGGCCCATCATGAAAGCCAGCAAGGGCAAGGCCAATCCGGCGCAGGTGAATGCGTTGTTGTTGAAGAAGTTGGGGTGAGGGGTGGGTTGTGAAGGTCAGGCCTTGCTTGATGGGTCTTCAGTGACCACCCACCCAGTTCTCAAGCTTCAATGCTTCATAGGCTGAAAAATCTGACAGGTTGTTGGTTACCAACGTCACCCCCATCGCCAGCGCGTGGGAGGCTATGAGTTTGTCCAATGCATCACGTTGTTTCTGTCGTGTGGCTAAACGGGTGGGGCCGTAGACCGCAGCAGCTGCACCATCAAACGGCACTGCGGGCACTTCTTGCAAAAAAGTGTCCAAGGCTTTGCGGTTGTGCGACTGCTGTTCTCCCGAACTGGCCACGCCATATTCCAACTCTGCCTGTGTGATGGCAGAGATCACGACATCACCCACATAACACTTCGCAAACCGCTCTGCCACTTCGGGCGGCTGATGCTTCATCAGGTAAACGCAAATATTCGTGTCGAGCATGTAGCGGGCCATCAGAGGGCCTCGCGTTCGGCTTGCGCTTGATCTCCGCGCCCACTGGCCATGAAGTCTGGCGAGAAACTGGCCAAAGCTTGCATGACATTCACCATGCGCCTTTGAGCTGGCCGGATGCGCAATTCATCGCCAACCCGCTCGATCACCAACTCCATGTCGTTGCTTGGAAATGCGAGCTCAGCCGGGATGCGAACTGCTTGCGAATTGCCGTTTTTAAATAACCTTGTGCTGGTCATGGCTCCTCCGGATGTGTGTACGCGTACATCATAGCAAATGAGTTTTAAAGTTTACTTTCTGGTGTGGCTTGGAAAGGTTTACAGTCCGATTTTCCGCCTGCTTGATGAATTCGCCCTTGTTCGGGACTCACAAATTCAGAACCCAGAACTCACACCGCTTTAGCGACAAAGACCTCAAACTCGATCCAAGACTGATTGACAAGGGGTCGTCCAATGAACTACGATTGGGTCGATGCATTCGAATGGGATGCGCACAAAAGCCATCTGTGTTTTGAACAGCGCGGATTTGATTTCGCTCATGCCAGTCGTGCTTTTGACGATCCGCATCAAGTGCAGAAAGAAGATGTTCGATGGGATTATGGTGAGCGGCGCTTTCAAATCATGGGACGCATCGATGGGCGCTTGTATGTCGTGATCTTTGCAGATCGCATTTCCAAACGTCGCATCATCTCCGCACGCAAAGCCAATTTGAGAGAGGTCTGGGTCTATGAAAACCACCCCCGCTAACACCAAACCATCTGCGCCACGCGCCATTGGTCGCGTCAATTTGGCCAAGGTGGACGCCACCACCGAGGCGCAAATTCGCCAACATCAACGCATGGACACCTTGCAAGCCAAGGCCGATGGTGCGGCCTATGTGCGCGGCATTCGCGAACGCTTGGGGTTTTCGCAGCCCGACTTTGCCCTGCGCATCAACGTGCCCTTGGACACACTGCGCAATTGGGAGCAAGGCAAACGCAAGCCCACTGGTGCGGCATCAGCGTTGTTGAAAATTTTGGACAAAGCGCCTCAAGCTGCTTTGAAGGTATTGGGGTAAGTCTGCAAGTTCAAGCAGCAGCAGCGCGGTAGCTCAGGAACAAATCGGCAGGCAATGGATGCTGCATCTTCCAAGTGATTTGCATCGGCATTTCTGACTGGTGGCTTTGGTAGCTGGCTGGTCCCAAGAAATGAAAAGCACGATCTTCTGCATTCAGGCGCACAAACACCATGACTTCTGTGCCCTGGGAACGGTGCAACTGATAGCGCCGTCCAGTCGTCGAATCAGCGGTGGTGCGGGACTGGCTTTCCCAATGGAACAGACTTCGATTGATCGCGTAATCGCGGTAACGGGTGCTGGGTGAAAACCGTTTTTCTGTTTTGTTCAAGGTGATCAAAAACACATCGCAGCGCTCTTGATGCATGAATTTGACGCCCTCGCGCCAAGCCGGCACTTTGATTTGCGCATGCTCGTCTTGTCCTGATGCCGCATCGCCAAATGCCGCTTGAATTTCAAAACGGCTGTAACGCGCATGCACTTGAAGGGGCACATCCGAGCGCTCGGTCAAGGCGCATCCCAGATGCTGATTGCGTTGCGCCAACAGCGCGAACAACTCCATCAGCTCCGCGCGCACTTGCGGGTGTTGCCAGACCCATTGCGCAGCTTTATTTGTGGGCCATGCATTCACCTCGGGACTGGCAGCGACCAACACACTCAACAACATGCGTAGCCAACGGCTTTGCGGTTTATCCAGCGCACTCAGACTTGGCGCATCATCGTTTGCCAACCAAGCTTGATAAACCGACAAGCGACTGGGGTCGTCCAAATGCAGCAAGCGTGCGCAGGCTTTGCGCAATGTTTTTTCGCCTGGTCCACTGGTCAAGATGGGCTCGTCTGCGGCCTGCAACACATCGCTCCAACTGCGGTCATGGGCGTAGACATCTTCAAGATCCAAACCGCTGTGTTGCAAGAAATTAGCCAAGCTGATGGGCTCGCCCATCAGACGCATGGCACGAATTTCGTCTGCCATTTTGGTCAAGCCTCGGGGCACGGCGTCTTTCAAGCTTTGCAACACGCGGTCTCGCGCAACACCTTCGAGTGCCATGTGGCAACCCGAGGGCAACAGCGGAAAGCCTTGTTCAACTTGCGTCATGAGTTGTTGCCGGGTGCCGCCCAACAAGGCGCGAAGCCTGCGGTCGAAACTGAATTCGCGGCGATGCTGGCCGACAAAGTCAAGCACGGTGCACATCTGCTTGCCATCGTGCCGCCGCAATCCACGTCCCAGTTGCTGCAAGAACAAGGTGGGGCTGTCGGTGGGTCTGAGCATCAACAAGGTATCGACTGCAGGCACGTCCACACCCTCGTTGAACAAGTCCACCGAAAACACCACTTGCAGCGATCGTGCCGCCAACTTGCGCAAAGCGTCTTCCCGTTCGGCCGTGGTGGAGTCGGCCGACACCGCCACCGATGCAATGCCGTGGGCATTGAACACGCGAGCCATGATTTGGGCATGGCTGACCGACACACAAAATCCCAAGGCCCGCATCTCGGACACGCGATCGACCTTGCGCGTCAATTGCGCGATCACCATGCGTGCCCATGCATCGTCGGCCGTGAGCAACTGACTCAAAGCAGAACTGTCGTAACCCCTGCCGCGTTGCCAAGGAATGTTTCTGAGATCGGTCGTGTCGGCAACACCGTAATAGGCGAAAGGCACCAAGCGCTGTTTGTCGATGGCATCCCACAAACGAAGCTCTGCCGCGATCCGACCGCCAAACCATTGCAACACCGATTGACCATCGGCACGCTCTGGCGTGGCCGTCAAACCCAATAATTCAACCGGTTGCAAATGCGCCAGCAAGACCTCGTAGGTGCGTGCAGCGGCATGGTGAAACTCATCGATGATGACCACATCAAAGTGTTTGGCATCCAATAAAGCGAGGTCGGTATGCGACAAGCTCTGCACCGATGCAAACACATGCTCAAAGCGTTGTGGCTTGGCACCATCTACCCACATTTCCCCAAAGCTTGCATCTCGCAAAGCGTATTGAAAAGTCGCACGAGATTGGTCCAAGATTTCTTTGCGGTGTGCGATGAACAACAAGCGTGCACGACCCAGACGATTGCGCAACCGCGCATAGTCGACGGCGGCCATCACCGTCTTGCCTGTGCCGGTGGCCGACACCAGTAAATTGTGGTGATGTCCTCGGCTGCGCTCTAAATTGATGAGTTCCAGCAAATGCTCTTGAAAGGGCTCAAGCCGCAATTCAATGGCAGGCAGCACACCGATGCGGCGATCGGTTTTGGGGTGGTTTTGCCGCTCCAGTTCTTGGGCAAATTGGTCGGCGTCGAACTCAATGAACTCATCGCTGTTCCAGCAGGATTCAAACAAGGCCGACATGCGTTCAAGCACGTGGCTGTTGCGAGCGGCGGATACGCGCAAATTCCACTCCAAGCCATGCACTTGCGCCGAATGCGTCAGGTTGGATGAGCCGATGTAGCCAGTTGAAAACCCATTGTGCCGATGAAAAACCCAGGCTTTGGCGTGCAATCGGGTCACCGAGGTGTCGTAGGAAACACGTATCTGAGCACCCATGTTTTTCAAATCTTCCAACGCGGACAGTTCGGTCGAACCTGTGTAGGTGGTGGTCAAGACCCGCAAGGTTTTACCGACGGACAGATGCTGGCCCAGCGCTTCACGCATTGGCGCAATGCCACTGCGTCGAATGAAGGCCATGATCAGATCGATGTGATCGGCGGAAGGAATTTCTGAAATAAGCTGCGCACCCAATCGGGGTTCTCCGGGTGCATTGGTCATCAAGCTGGT
>CANFOQ010000031.1 GCA_947448745.1 Comamonadaceae bacterium | reverse complement strand
GCTGCTGCTTTTTTAGCGGCGGGCTTCTTGGCTGCAACCTTTTTCTTGGCTACGGGCTTTTTAGCTGCTGCTTTTTTAGCGGCGGGCTTTTTGGCTGCAACCTTTTTCTTGGCTACGGGCTTTTTAGCTGCTGCTTTTTTAGCGACAGGTTTCTTGGCAGCAGCTTTTTTTGCTGCTGGTTTTTTTGCTGCTGGTTTTTTTGCAGCGGATTTTTTTGCAGTTGCCATTAGATACTCCTAGATCAAGATCTTAGATCGTTGGTTCAAAACACTTGGCCCCTTCTCATGCAGCCAAGTGATTCATGGTGCTGAACCGAGGTTCAACACCATGAACAGGGGTTGTTAATGACAAACCCAATGCTGAGATCCCCAGCGTTGGTGTTGGCCAATAACAGAATGCATTCATGGTTTGTCAGTCCCAGGACAAAGCGCCACCAGTTTGGTACTCGATGACACGGGTTTCAAAGAAATTGCGCTCTTTTTTCAGGTCGATCATCTCGCTCATCCAAGGGAAGGGGTTTTCTTCATTGGGGAACAAGGCATCCAAACCAATTTGCGTAGCACGTCTGTTGGCGATGTAGCGCAGATAGCCTTTGAACATGGAGGCATTCATGCCCAGCACGCCACGCGGCATGGTGTCCTCGGCATAACGGTACTCAAGCTCAACCGCTTTGTGGAACAGTTCGTTGATGTCGGCTTTGAATTCAGCGGTCCACAAGTGGGGGTTTTCTAATTTGATTTGGTTGATCAAGTCGATGCCAAAATTGCAGTGCATTGATTCATCGCGCAAGATGTACTGGTATTGCTCAGCGGCACCGGTCATTTTATTTTGACGACCCAATGCCAAAATTTGGGTAAAGCCCACATAGAAGAACAAACCTTCCATCAAGCACGCAAACACGATCAAGGATTTCAACAGTGTCTGATCTGTTTCGGGCGTGCCTGTGTGGAAATGCGGATTCATGATTGCGTCGATGAACGGAATCAGAAACTCGTCTTTGTCGCGGATGGACTGCACTTCTTGGTAAGCATTGAAGATTTCGCTTTCGTCCAAGCCCAGCGATTCAACGATGTATTGGTAGGCATGGGTGTGGATTGCTTCTTCAAAGGCTTGGCGCAGTAAGAACTGGCGGCACTCGGGCGCAGTGATGTGGCGGTAGGTGCCTAGCACGATGTTGTTGGCCGCCAAAGAGTCGGCAGTCACAAAAAAACCCAAGTTGCGCTTGATGATGCGACGCTCGTCTTCGGTCAGGCCATTGGGGTCCTTCCAAAGGGCGATGTCGCGCGTCATGTTCACTTCTTGCGGCATCCAGTGGTTGGCGCAAGTGGCCAAGTACTTTTCCCAGGCCCATTTGTATTTGAAAGGCACCAACTGGTTGACGTCGGTTTGTCCATTGATGATGCGCTTGTCGGCTGCATTGACGCGGCGAACCGACGCATTGGAGATGATCGAGGGGGCGTCTGTGGCGGGTGTGTCCACCACCGCACCGTCGTTGAGCACGCGTTGCGCTGCAGGCGAGGTGGGTTCGGAGAGGGGTGACTGAATCGGGTGGTTGTGTAAACCACCTTGTGCAGCGCTGGGCGCTTGGGGGACTGCTTCTTCTTCCCAGGTCAACATGACGATGATTCCATTCTTCTGATTATGATTGTATGTAGCTAAAACGCAAAGTGTTCATTCACATCACGCCAGTTGCCTGTTGTTGATTTGCATCGAAGCACAAAGGGTTTACACCCCTTGCGGATTTCATCATTGGCAAGCTTCGCAAGTTGGGTCGTCAACACCGCAGAATTTGACATCGGTCGCAGGCGTGCTGGCCATTTGAGCGCGTGCAGCCGCAGCAGCGACTTCCATGGCGCTCAAACCAGAGGTGCCACCCGAGGACACAGCATTGTGTGAACCCGACTGAACGGTTGATTTTTCAACTTGGGTGGCGCTGGATGTGCGCAGGTAGTAGGTGGTTTTGAGACCACGCAACCAAGCGAGTTTGTAGGTGTCGTCGAGTTTTTTACCTGATGCGCCTGCCATGTAAATGTTCAAAGACTGGGCTTGGTCGATCCATTTTTGACGACGGGCAGCAGCTTCGACCAACCATTTGGTTTCCACTTCAAAAGCGGTGGCGTACATGTCTTTCAAGTCTTGGGGCACGCGGTCGATAGGGCGCAAGGAACCATCGAAGTGTTTCAAGTCCATGACCATCACGTCGTCCCACAGGTTCAGGCGCTTCAAGTCGCGCACCAAGTAGGAGTTGATGATGGTGAACTCGCCAGACAGGTTGGACTTGACCGAGAGGTTGCCAAAGCAAGGCTCGATGGAGGCGTCCACACCCACAATGTTGGAGATGGTGGCAGTTGGTGCAATGGCGACGCAGTTGGAATTGCGCATGCCGTCAACGGCGATCTTTTTGCGCAAAGCTTCCCAGTCCAAGGTGGCGCTGCGGTCCACTTCAATGTAGCCGCCACGCGCTTTTTCCAGCAGATTCAGGGTATCCAAGGGCAGGATGCCTTGGTCCCACAAAGAACCTTTGTAGGTGGAATAACGGCCACGTTCTCGGGCTAATTCGGTGGATGCCCAGTAGGCGTAATAGCAAATGGCTTCCATGGAGCGATCAGCGAATTCAACTGCCGCTTGCGAGGCGTAGGGAATTTGTTGCTCGTACAAACTGTCTTGGAACGCCATGATGCCCATGCCCACAGGGCGGTGCGCCAGGTTGGAGTCGCGTGCTTTTTTGACAGCGTAATAATTGATGTCGATCACGTTGTCCAACATGCGCATGGCGGTGTTGATGGTGCGCTTGAGTTTGTCGTGGTCGAGTTCGGGGCCATTGGCGCCGGTTTTCAGGTGGCGTACCAAGTTGACCGAGCCCAGATTGCAAACAGCAGTTTCGGTGTCGCTGGTGTTGAGTGTGATTTCAGTGCACAAATTGGAAGAGTGCACCACGCCCACGTGTTGTTGGGGTGAGCGAACGTTGCAAGCGTCTTTGAAGGTGATCCAAGGATGACCGGTTTCAAACAACATGGTCAACATCTTGCGCCACAGGTCGCTGGCTTGCACGGTCTTGGCTGGCTTGATCAGGCCTTGTTTAGCTTGCGCTTCGTAAGCGGTGTAGGCCTTCTCGAACTCAGCGCCAAATTTGTCATGCAGGTCGGGGGTGTTGGAGGGTGAGAACAAAGTCCATTCGCCTTTTTCCATGACGCGTCGCATGAACAAGTCTGGGATCCAATTGGCAGTGTTCATGTCGTGGGTGCGGCGGCGGTCGTCACCCGTGTTTTTACGCAGCTCCAGGAATTCTTCAATGTCCAAGTGCCATGTTTCGAGGTAAGTGCAGACCGCGCCCTTGCGCTTGCCGCCTTGATTCACCGCCACTGCGGTGTCGTTGACCACTTTGAGGAAGGGCACCACACCTTGTGATTCGCCGTTGGTGCCTTTGATATGGCTTCCCAAAGCGCGCACACGCGTCCAGTCGTTGCCCAAGCCGCCGGCGAATTTGGACAACAAAGCGTTTTCTTTGATGGATTCGTAAATGCCGTCCAAGTCATCGGGCACGGTGGTCAAGTAGCAACTGGAGAGCTGCGGGCGGGTGGTGCCGCTGTTGAACAGCGTGGGCGTGCTGGACATGAAGTCGAATGAAGACAGGACTTCATAGAACTCGATGGCTCGTTCTTCACGGTTGACTTCATTGAGCGACAGGCCCATGGCCACGCGCATGAAGAAAGACTGGGGCAGCTCGATGCGTTGCTTGCGCACGTGCAGGAAATAACGGTCGTACAGGGTTTGCAGGCCCAGATAGTCAAATTGGAAGTCACGTTCGGGCTTCAAGGCTTTGGCCAGGCGAGGCAAGTCGAATTGCAGCAAACGTGCGTCGAGCAAATCGTTCTCAACGCCTTTTTTCAAGAATGTTGCAAATGTCTCTTGGTAATGGGTGCCCATTTCAGCTTGGGTGGCTTCTTTGCCCAACACTTCTTTAGCAATGGAGTACATCAGCAAGCGTGCGGTGGCAAAAGTGTACGAAGGTTCTTTTTCAATGAGCGTACGGGCAGCCAGCACAGAGGCTTTGTGCACCTCTTCCATGGGAATGCCGTCGTACAAGTTGCGCATGGTTTCGCTGAGGATGGGTGCAGCTTGCACATCTTGACCCAGGCCAGCACAAGCCGCTTCGACCAAAAATTTCAACCGTGCCGTGTCCAAGGCAACGCGTTGACCTTGGTCAATGACGTGCAACACAGGCTCATTGGTGACTTGTTGCTCTTTGTGGGTGGCACGCTCTTGGGTACGGCGCTCACGGTAGAGCACATAGGCGCGCGCTACTTCGTGGTGACTGCCACGCATGAGACCCAATTCAACCTGGTCTTGCACATCTTCAATATGGAAAGTGCCGCCACCTGGACGTGAGCGCAACAGGGCACGCACCACCGCTTGAGTCAGTTGATCGACTGTTTCGCGCACGCTGGCAGAAGCGGCGCCTTGGGTGCCATGCACAGCCAAAAAGGCTTTCATCATGGCCACGGCAATTTTGGCGGGCTCGAAAGGAACCACGGCACCATTGCGGCGGATGATTTGGTAATGGCTCAAGCTGGCGTTGAGGGCAGCAGTCTTGGCGGCATCAGTGGAATCAGTGGGATTGATATAGCTTGTAGAGACGGATGTGGCGGAGGCGATTTGCATCTTGTTTTAAATCCTGTAGGGCTTGAATGCTTTTGTTAACTTCTTTTTTGCGGTGCTCAAACCAACAAGTTTGGCAACTGACAATGTGCATGGCCCACACTATATATGGGGTCGAAACTCTTTACAACACACTACACGTAGTGTTTGAAGATTTTTTTTCAGAATATCGATATGTGGCGATCAGTTGGTGAAGACTGTCCCATTTCTTGAGAGTTGACGCGCTTATTTCAGATGCTGTGGATAACTCATTCGGGAAAACTATGAGATTCCCAACCCAATCCTTGTTGCAAAAAACCCCATGAAAAACCCGGCCCTGGATCTTTTTTACGATCAGGTGCAATGTGCTCATGACCAATCGTGTGTTTCAGTGGGTATTGCATGGCCAAAACGGGCAACAACGAAATCAAACTTTCGTATTGTTCTGAAGTGAAGACATCACCATCCAAACCTTCGAGTTCAATGCCGATAGAAAAATCATTGCAATTGGCGCGACCTGCGTGCGTGGATTCGCCAGCGTGCCATGCGCGGTGGTCGCAACTGACGAATTGCAGCAACTCGCCTCCACGGCGAATGAAGAAATGGGCTGACACTTGCACACCACGCAAATGTTCGAAATACGGATGTCGATCACACTTGAGTTGGTTGGTGAAGAAATCTTGCACATCATGGCTGCCGTATTCACCTGGGGGCAGGCTGATGGCGTGAATCACCACCAAGTCAATCTCAGTGCCAGCAGGGCGTGGTCCAAAGTTGGGTGAATCCACCTTGTGCGCAAAGCGGTACCAACCTTGGTGCCAGAAAGGCGCACTCAAACGTGGCCTCTTTCGTGCAAGTCGCGGTGCTCTTTACCGCAATAAATGCCTGTTTGAGCGAGAAGGGCTTCATCTGATGGCAAGTGAAGTCCGCAATGCAAGCAACGCACCATGGTTTGGGGTTCGTCTAAAGTGGCTTGTTGGTCATCACCCGAACGTCGACTGAGCTTGAGCCACCAGATGACGCCCATGATGATGCCAAACAGCAGCAGGTATTTCATAAGTTGCGCTGTAACAAGACTTCCATCACAAAGCGTGAACCGGCATAAGCCAATAACAGCATGGCAGAACCTGCATAGAGCGTGCGCACTGCCAAGGGTCCGCGCCAACCTCGCGCATGGCGGCCCCAAATCAACAGTAGAAACACCAGCCAGGCCATCACAGACAGGACCGTTTTATGGTCCCATCGCATGGCTTTGTCCAGGCCATAGAGTTGTTCGCCAAACCACCAACCGGCCATCAAGGTGGCTGACAACAAAAAGAAACCCAAGTGGACAAAATGAAATGTCAACCGTTCAAGCGTGAGCAATGGCAAGCCCGTGGGATCTGTTGCGGCCAATCGCATTTGACGTTCAGCGCGGCTCATCAGGCTGGCATGCACCACCGCGGCAGCGAACATCGCATAGGAGGCCAAACCCAGCAACCAGTGCAAAGGCAACCAAGCCGAAGCATTGCTGTGCAACACTTGTCCGGGGTACATCAATGGCAACAGCACGGTGACCAAGCCCACCGCAGACAAGATCCAGCGGGTGCGCATTTGTGGGAACCAGTGGTGCTCTGCGGTATAAACAAGGAGCACCAACCAAGTGGTGGCTGACAAGGCCGGTGCAAAACCAAAGTGGGCTGCCTCGTCAGGTGCGGGCACCAGCGTGGCAATCACACTCAAGCCATGGAACAAAGAGATGACCCACAAGTAGTGGCGGCTTTGTTGCGGCGACAAGCGCCCACCAAACAATGCACCCAGCGTGTAGGCCAAGGCGGCCACAAAGCCCCAAAGCAGACTGAAGGAAGATGCGCTGAATACAATCATGCTGTCAGTTTAGCGTCTTGCACACCCAGCAGGCTGACCGTCTCTACAACCCTCTTCCCAAGCAGGCACCTCCATGGCAACAGCCCTCGGCGACAAACTTTCCAAGCTGGTCAAACAGATCAGTGGTCAGGCCCGCATCACAGAAGCCAATGTGGCCGACATGCTGCGCGAAGTGCGCATGGCCTTGCTGGAGGCCGATGTGGCCTTGCCGGTGGTGCGCGATTTCATCGCCCGCGTGAAAGACAAAGCCTTGGGGCAAGAAGTCATCAATTCGCTCACACCCGGCCAGGTGTTGGTCAGCATCGTGCAAAAAGAGTTGGCCGCAACCATGGGCGAGGGCGTCTCTGACATCAACCTGGCGGCCCAACCGCCAGCCGTCATCCTGATGGCGGGTTTGCAAGGCGCGGGCAAGACCACCACCACGGCCAAACTCGCCAAGCACCTGATCACCAAGCGCAAGAAAAAAGTGCTGACGGTCTCGGCTGACGTGTACCGTCCAGCGGCCATTGAGCAATTGAAGTCAGTGACCGCCCAAGCAGGTGCCGAGTGGTTCCCCAGCGACCCCAGTCAAAAACCGGTGGACATTGTGTTGGCCGCGTTGGACTATGCCCGCAAACATTACATCGATGTGCTGTTGGTCGACACCGCCGGTCGCTTGGCCATTGACGAAGCCCTGATGCAAGAAATCAAGGCTTTGCACGCCGCGGTGAACCCGGTGGAAACCTTGTTTGTGGTGGACGCCATGTTGGGCCAAGACGCCATCAACACCGCCAAAGCCTTCAAAGAAGCCTTGCCACTCACAGGCATTGTGCTCACCAAAACCGACGGTGATTCACGCGGTGGTGCGGCTTTGTCGGTGCGACAGGTCACCGGTGCACCCATCAAATTTGCGGGCACCAGCGAAAAAATCGACGGCTTGGAAGCTTTTGACGCTGATCGCCATGCGGGTCGCATTCTGGGCATGGGCGACATCCTGGCTTTGGTGGAGCAAGTCACCGCCAATGTGGACATGGACGCGGCGCAAAAAATGGCGGCCAAGTTCAAAAGCGGCGATGGCTTTGATCTGAATGATTTCTTGGCGCAAATTCAGCAGATGAAGCAAATGGGTGGCTTGTCCAGCCTGATGGACAAGATGCCCTCGCAGTTGGCCTCCAAGGCCAAAGACGTGGACTTGAACCGCGCTGAAAAAGACATGATGAAAAAGCAGGGCATCATCCACAGCATGACGCCGCTCGAGCGGGCCAAGCCGGACTTGATCAAGGCCACCCGCAAACGCCGCATTGCCGCAGGCGCGGGCGTGCAAGTTCAAGAGGTCAACCGCATGCTCAAAGAGTTTGAGCAGATGCAAGACATGATGAAAAAAATGCGCGGCGGCGGTTTGATGAAGATGATGAAAAAACTCGGCGGCATGAAGGGCTTCCCCGGCATGGGCGGCGGGTTCCCGGGCATGCCTCGCTGAGCAGCGCATCCGTCAAGGTTCTCTGCAATTGCTGCCGTAGCCTCAAACAGGGCTGTCGATGCGAATCCAGGTGGTTTTGAGTTCGGTGTATTTATCAAAGGCGTGCAAAGATTTATCGCGCCCCACACCGCTTTGCTTGTAGCCGCCAAAGGGCACCGTGATGTCATCCTCGTCGTATTGGTTGACATGCACCGTGCCCGCCCGCAAGGCTCGGGCCACACCATGGGCACAGTTGATGTCCCGGGTCCAAATGGAGGCTTGCAAGCCGTAGACATGGTCGTTGGCCAAATGCACCGCCTCTTGCACATCATTGAAGGCCATCACGCTGAGCACGGGTCCAAAAATCTCTTCCCGGGCAATCGCCATGTGGGGACCCACACCATCAAAGATGGCCGGTTGCACATAAAAACCACCGCTGTCCACACGCGCCACTTGCCCACCAGCCAGCAAAGTCGCTCCCTCTTGGCGACCCTTCTCGATGTAGCCCAACACGGTATCGAGTTGGCTGCGGTCAACGATCGCCCCCATCACAGTCTCGGGGTGCAGTGGGTCGGCCGGTTGGTACTGGGGCAGCAATTGCAAGGCACGCTCAACAAACGCGTCCTTGATGTGGTGGTGAAGCAGCAAGCGTGAAGGCGCATTGCAGCTTTCACCTTGGTTGAAAAAAATGCTGCCGACAGCGGTTTGCACGGCACGTTCCAAGTCGGGACAGTCGTCCATCACGATGAAGGGGGACTTGCCACCCAGCTCGGTCCAAGCGCGTTTTAAATTGCTTTGGCCGGCCATGACGTGGATCTGTTTGCCGACACGGGTGGAGCCGGTGAAGCCAATGCAGTCGACGTCCATGTGCAGCGCCAAGGGTGTGCCTGCTTCGGTCCCAAAACCGGGCACCACGTTCAACACACCGGCTGGCAAGCCCGCTTCCATCGCCAACTCGGCCAAACGCAAGGCGGTGAGCGGGGATTTTTCGCTGGGCTTGAGCACCACCGCGTTGCCGCAGGCCAAGGCGGGAGCGATCTTCCAAGCCGCCATGATCATGGGGTAATTCCAAGGCACGATCACGCCCACCACACCCATGGGTTCGCGGGTGATCAAGGCCAGTGCATGCGCTGGGGTGGGAGCGATTTCATCGTAAACCTTGTCGATCGCTTCGCCATACCAACGGATGCAATTGGCGGTGCTGTTGACATCCACTTGGGTGGCGTATTGAATGGGCTTGCCCATGTCCAAGGTTTCCAGCAGCGCCAACTCTGGCGCATGCGCCAAAACGAGATCGGCCCATCGAATCAGCACCCGTTTGCGTGCAGCAGGGGCCAAGCCACACCAGCGCTTGTCTGTAAAGGCGCGTCTGGCTGCTTGCACCGCCAGATCGATGTCGGCGCCATCACCACGCGCCACCTCGCACAGCACTTGGCCATGCACTGGCGAGATGTTGTCAAACCGCGCACCTGCTTGTGCCCAGCAACGCTGGCCGTTGATGAAGGCACGACCATCGAAAGGGGGCAAGGCAGTGGCGGCTTGGCTCATGGCATCAGAAAGCGAAGACCAGCGAGGTGCTGAACATCAAGTTGTCCTTTTTGTAGCTGCCATCAGGAGCTAGGAAAACCTTGCCATCGGCGGTGTCGTAGCGCAACTCTGTTTTGAACCAGGTGCCGGTGTTCCACAAACCGCTGCCAGGGGTGTGGTTGGCGCTGATCAGGTAGTTCAAGCCCACAGTCAGGGCGTAGCGGTTCACTCCTTTATTTGGATCCGCATCAACTGCTTGGGAGGGGCCAAATCCATTGCGGGAGTCTGTTGTGGGGCCATCAATTGCATCAAATGCCGTGCCATAAACACCACCACCATTGGTACTGTTGGCAATGTAGTCGGCCCGTCCGGTGAGTTGCAAGCGGTTGGTGAGCTTATAGCCCAGCAAGCCTGACACACCCGACCAACTGGCTTTGCCACCATTGCTGGCCAAACCTTCGGCCGTGCCGGTGCCAATTTGGCCTTGCATGGTCAGGTCACCACGGGTGTAGTAACCATCCACTTCAAACAAATTGACTTTTTGATCGGTTTCAAAGGTGTTGGTGCCGGCAAAGCCAAAGCCACTGAACTCGCTGTTGGCATAGTCGGTCCGGTAGGTCACACCTGGTTTTTTCTGGCCGGACGCTCGGCGTGCTTCATTGATATTGCCAACCAAAAATTTGGTGTCCCATTTGCCTCGGATGAACTCCATACCAGCACCGCTGTAAAAACTCGGGATGGTGAAATCAAACAGCAGGTTGTGGCTGATCAAAGGCTGCTGGTTGGACCAGATGTACTCATAGCCTGACCAATCGGGCAGTTGGCCAGCAATCACCCGGGTGCTGGCGCCGTCCACAGGAATGGACACCGAAGCCTCGTGCACGATGGAACCAACATTGGTGCCTGAACTGGCCGATTTGTGAGGGGCCAAAGTCAGCCGCCATTTTTGGCCCGACTCGGTTTCTTTTTGAAAGTCCAACATGGCTTGACCAAAGTAGGAGTTGTCAAAGGCAAAACTGTCGCCAGGACCTGATTTTTCCGCACCATCAAAGTTATTCAAGAACACAAAGCCGGCTGTGTTTTGTCGTTGGCTGTAGACAAACGTCGGATCGATCATGCCGCTGATGCGCAAGCCTTTGAAGCCCATGGATTCAGCGGCGTCTTCTTGGGCTTCCACCTTGGTGCGGATCCGGTTGAATTCATCGGGGTCGACCGCACCAGCCGATGCAGGGGCTTGCGGGGCTTTCAACTGGGTCTCAAGCTGCTGCACCCGTGCTTTGAGGTTTTGCAACTCGTTGAGCAATTCGGCATTGCTTTGGGCCAGAGCCGAGCCATGCAAGCCCATTCCAGTCAAGGCCAGCACCGCCAGGGCCAAAGGTGTTTTTTGCAGTGATTTCATGAGTTGCTCCTGTGTTGAAGGGGTGAAAGTTCAATGGGATTCGATTTGAGAGGCCTGCTGCCAGCTCAAGGACATTTCGCGTGCACGTTTTCTTTCTTGCTGTGCCATCCACCAGCTGCCCAACAAGAGGGCCGTGCCGACCACCACCACGGTGAGCGTGGCCACCACGTTGACCATGGGGTTCAATCCCAGCTTGGCACGCGAAAAAATCACAATCGGCAAGGTGTTGCTGCCTGGACCAGAGAGGAAAGCGGTGATGACCACATCATCGAGCGACACCGTGAACGTCAGCAGCCAAGCGGACAACAGCGCCTGGGTGATGATGGGCAAGGTGATGCGGCGAAACACCTGAAAGGGCTTGGCACCCAAATCCAGGGCAGCTTCTTCCAAAGATTTGTCCATCTCCAGCAAACGCGAGCGCACCACCACGGTGGCGTAGGCCATGCCCAGCAAGGTGTGGCCCAAAACTATCGTCATCATGCCGCGCTCTGGAAAACCAAAGGTTTTTTGAATCGCCACCAGCAGCAGCAACAAAGACAGTCCGACGATCACGTCGGGCATGACCAACGGTGCATTGACCATGGAGGAAAACAAGGCACGGCCTCGAAAGCCGGGGTAGCGCACCAAACTCAGCGCTGCCAAGGTGCCCAAGACCACCGACAAACTGGCGCTGATCAGGGCGATCTCCAGCGACAACTTGAACGCCTCCATGATGTCGCGGTCGTGCCAAAGTTCCCCATACCAACGGAAGGTGAAACCGCCCCACAAGGTGACCATTTTGGAATCGTTGAAGGAATAGGCGATCAGGCTGGCAATGGGCAGGTACAAAAAGGCATAAATCGCCAGCATCCATCCGATGCTCAGGCGTTGACCGAGTTTGCTGGGTGTCATCGGCCTGCTCCTGCGCTCTCGGCCGCTTGAACGCGGTTGAACCAGGTCATGGGGCCCAGAATCAGCAGCATCATGACGATGGTCACCGACGAGGCCATGGCCCAGTCGTTGTTGTTGAAGAATTCATCCCACAGCACCCGGCCAATGTTCAAGGTATCGGCGCCACCCAGCATGGCAGGGATGACGTACTCGCCCACACAGGGAATGAACACCAACATGGCACCGGCCAAGATGCCGTTGTAGGACAAGGGGATGGTGATGCGGCGAAAAATCGTCCAAGGCTTGGCACCCAAATCGGCCGCCGCTTCCAGCAAGCGCAAGTCCATCTTCACCAGGTTGGCGTAGAGGGGCAACACCATGAAGGGCAGGTAAACATAGACCATGCCAATTTGCAATGAAAACGGCGTGTGCATCATCAACAGAGGCTCAGAGATGATGCCGGTGGCCATCAACAATTGGTTGATGAGGCCGTTGTTGTCCAACAAACCGGCCCAGGCATAGATTCGCAGCAAAAACGAGGTCCAAAACGGCAGCATCACCAACATCATCAGGACAGGACGCAGGGTGGCAGGTGAACGCGCTAAAAAATAGGCGAAGGGATAACCCAGCAACAAGCAAATCAGGGTGGTCATCAGGGCGTAACCGATGGACGACAAATAGGTGAGCAGGTAGAGCGAATCGCTGAGCAAGAACAGGTAGTTGGAGAACTTCAAGCGCAGTTGCAAGACGCCTTCTTGCACGCTGACCATGTCGATGAAGCCGATGCCCGTGTCTTCCAATTCGGACATGCTGATTTTGAACACAATCAGGCAAGGCAGCAGGAAAAACAGAAACAGCCACAGGTAGGGCGTGCCGATCAGAAACCAGCGTCCCCAAGGCTTGGGGCGCGCATGGCCATGGGCTGGGTTCGAAGGGGTTGAGTGGGCCATGGGTTGTCTGCCTGTCAGTGCGTCAACACCACCACGTCGCTGCCATCCCACCACGCCCATACCGTGTCGCCCACAGCCAAGCGACGGTCTTCATGTCGGGCGGCATTGGCCAAGGTGGCTTTGAGGGTGGTGCGATCGTCGATGTGCACATGGTAGGTGGTGAAGCTTCCAAAATAACCCATGCCGGTGATGCGGCCTTGGACCTGGTTGTAGCCCATTTCTGCCGCGAGTTCACGCTCTTCCAGTGTCGGTTCGCTGGGACTCAGGCAAATTTTTTCGGGCCGCAGGGCCACCGCCACTTCCATGTCGGAGGTGCCCGTGATGCCATGGCTGACGTAGTGGCTGCATTGCGGCGTTTGAATGATGACGTGGTCAGGTTCGTCCTCCACCACCTTGCCTGTGAACATATTCACATTGCCAATGAAATCAGCGACATAGCGCGAGCTGGGGGTTTCGTAGATGTCCATCGGTGCACCCAGTTGCAAGATGCGGCCATCGCGCATGATGGCGATGCGGTCGGCCATGGCCATGGCTTCTTCTTGATCATGGGTCACCATGACGCAGGTGACGCCGACTTTTTTCAAAATATTGACCAATTCGATTTGGGTTTCTTCGCGCAGTTTTTTATCCAAAGCCCCCAGCGGTTCGTCAAGCAACAGCAAGCGTGGCCGTTTGGCCAAACTGCGGGCCAGTGCCACGCGTTGCTGCTGCCCGCCAGAGAGTTGATGCGGTTTGCGTTTGGCATAGGGTTTGAGCTGCACCAAGCCCAGCATTTCTTGCACCCGCGCATCAATATCGGCGGTTGGCAAACCATCGCATTCCAAACCAAAGGCGATGTTTTGCGCCACCGTCATGTGGGGAAAAAGTGCATACGACTGGAACATCATGTTGATGGGTCGTTCAAACGGGGGCATGTCACCAATCGATTGCCCCGCCAAATGAATTTGGCCGCTGGTGGGGCTTTCAAACCCCGCCAACATGCGCAGCAAGGTGGACTTGCCACAGCCCGACCCGCCCAACAACGCAAAGATTTCGCCTTGCTGAATATCCAAATTCACCTGATCGACCGCCTTGACATCGTCGAAGTGTTTGGACAGTTGAACAACGCGCAAAAACGCATCGGCAGGTTGGGTGGGTGTCATGTGAAGTGTCCTTGTGGCGCGTAACCCTGTTTATCTGCCGGTTTTGAAGTTGGTGTAACTGCGTGTGACGATGCGCCGCTGATCGTTGTTGTACATGCGCGGCGCGATCATGCGGGCAGCGTCTTCTTTGCTGAGGTAAATCGTTTTGTTGTTGACGATCTCGGGTTTGATGAGTTTTTCACTCTCGGTCACCACGCTGGGGTATTGCACTTTGTTGCTGTCACCCGCAGCCACATCCGGGCGCAAGCGGTAGTTGATGAACTTGTAGGCGTTTTCAACATTGGCCGCGTCGTTGGGAATCACCACCGTGTCGTAGAACAGCACCGCGCCTTTTTTCGGCACCAACACTTGGATGTGGTTGCCGTTTTTCGCTTCAGCGGCACGCGCCCGTGAAATGTTCATGTCGCTGGACCAACCCAGTGACACACACAAGGAGCCACCGGCCAGGTCATTGATGTAGCCAGAGGAAGAGAACAAGGTGACATTGCCGCGGATTTTTTGCAACTCGGTCCAAGCGCGTTGGAAATCGGCGGTGTTGTTGGTTGCCACGGGAATGCCCAAATACACAAACATGGCTTCCATGATGTCGGCGCCGGAGTCCAAGAATGAGACACCGCATGACTTCACGCGCGAGGCGTATTGCGGGTCAAACACCAAGGCCCAAGGATCATCGGGCATGGGCAGGTCGCCCAATGCTTTTTTCACTTTTTCAACGTTGATACCGACCGTGGTGTAGCCCCAAAACCATGGGATCAGGTATTGGTTGCCGGGATCGAGCTTGGCCAGTTGTTCCATGACCTGGGGGTCCAAGTTTTTGTAATTGGGGATCTTGCTTTTGTCTATTTTGGTCAGCAATCCGCCACGCGCTTGCATGGCTGCCCAGTTGGAGGAGGGCACGACGATGTCGTAACCCGTTTTGCCAGCCACCAATTTGGCATGCAGGACTTCATTCGAATCAAAGACGTCATAGCGCATCTTCACGCCAAACTCTTTTTCAAAATTGGGCACGGTGTTTTCGCTGATGTAGTCCGACCAGTTGTACATGTTCAGTTGCCCCTCGGCGTGGGCACCCAGGCTCAGGCCACAACCCAGCGTCACGGCGCTGAGCCAACGGATCAATGACATGGATCGATGCATGCGGGGCAGGTGGAAACAACTGAACATAGGGATCTCCTGGTTAAACAAAATCGGTAGGTGGGATGGGCCAAACATGCATTTAACACCAAGCTTTGGCCTGGGCTTCGGCCAAGGTCAGGTCCAGGCAACGCAGTATCAACGCCATCATGGTGTCGATGTCTTGGCGGGTCATCACCAAGGGGGGGGCAATGATCATGCGGTCGCCAACGGCGCGCATGATCAAGCCGTTGTCAAAACAATGGGCGCGGCAGGCCATGCCCACACTCAGTTCGGCTGGAAACATTTCACGCGTGGCTTTGTTTTTCATCAGCACCAAGCCGGCCATCATGCCGTGGGTACGGGCTTCACCGACCAAGGGATGGGACAGCAAAGCGTTGAAACGCTGGGCCAAATAAGGCGCGATGTCCTCGTGCACCCGTTCAACCACCCGCTCTTTTTCCATCCACTCCAAATTGGCCAAGGCCACTTGGCATGCCACGGGGTGGCCGCTGTAGGTGTAGCCGTGGTTGAAATCGCCGCCTTTGTTGACAATGACATCGGCCACCCGGTTGCCCACCAGCACCCCGCCCAAGGGCATGTAGCCGCTGGTGACGCCTTTGGCAAAGGTCACCAAATCGGGTTTGTAGCCCATTTGCTCGTAGGCGAACCAAGCGCCAAGGCGGCCAAAGGCGCAAATCACCTCGTCGCTGATCAGCAAGATGCCGTACTGGTCGACGATGCGTTGAATCTCGGGCCAATAACTGGCCGGCGGGATGATCACGCCGCCAGCGCCTTGCACCGGTTCGCCGATGAAGGCGGCCACTTTGTCAGCGCCAATATCGAGAATTTTGGTTTCGAGTTGGCGCGCCATGCGGATACCGAAATCATGCTCAGACTCGCCCGGCAAGGCGTTTTCAAGGTGGTAGGGCTGGTCGATGTGGGCGATGCCGGGGATGGGCAAGTCGCCTTGCTCGTGCATGCCCTTCATGCCGCCCAAGGAGGCGCCGCCAATGGTGGAGCCGTGGTAGCCGTTGTGGCGGGCGATGATGACTTTGCGCTGCGGTTGGCCCAAGCTGGCCCAATAGTGGCGCACCATGCGGATGTTGGTGTCATTGCTCTCGGAGCCGGAACTGGAAAAGAACACATGGGTGAAGCTGCGGTCGGCCACCTTGGGGGCCAAGGCACACAGTTTGGTGGCCAGTTTCACGGCGGGCACATTGGTGGTGTTGAAAAAGCTGTTGTAGTAGGGCAGCTCCATCATTTGCAAATAAGCCGCTTGGGCCAGTTCTTGCCGACCGTAGCCAATGTTGACGCACCACAAGCCACTCATGGCGTCCAAGATTTTTTTGCCCTCCGAGTCCCAGATGTAGATGCCTTCACCCCGTGTAATGACGCGGGCACCGCGCTGGGCCAATGCGTGGGTGTCGGTGAAGGGATGCAGGTAATGGGCGCTGTCGAGTTGCTGAATGTGGGCGGTGTCAACTTGACGCCGCTCGATCTGAACAATGTTGGGCAAAGGGTTCAATGACATGGCGGGTTTCCTGGTGCGGGGTCGGCTCAGACGTGCAGCAACAAATGTTCACGTTCCCATGGAGAGATGACCTCCATGAATTCTTCAAACTCGGTTTCCTTGATCTCGGTGTAGACGGTGACGAATTCATCGCCCAGCACCTCGCGCAAATCATCGTCACGGCGCAACCACTCCAGCGCCTCTCCCAAGCTGCGCGGCAAGGCGTAAGGTGCCAAGTAGGCGTCGCCTTTCATTTCAGCCTTGGCGGGCAACTTGTTTTTCAAGCCAAGGTAGCCGCAGGCCAAGGTCATGGCCAAGGCCACATAAGGGTTCGCATCGGCGCCAATGACGCGGTTTTCAATGCGGCGCGCCTCGGGGGTGGACAGGGGCGAGCGGAAACCCACCGAGCGGTTGTCTTCGCCCCATTCGATGTTGATCGGCGCGGCCGTGTGGCGGGCCAAGCGGCGGTAGCTGTTGACATAGGGTGCGACCAAGGCCATGGCCGAGGGCACGTGTTTTTGCAAACCACCGATGTAGTTGTAGAACGCGTCGGAGGGGGAGCCATCGGCGTTGCTGAAGATGTTGCGGCGGGTTTGTTTGTCCAAAATGCTTTGGTGGATGTGCATGGCGCTGCCGGGTTCACCGGCAATCGGTTTGGCCATGAAGGTGGCGTACATGTTGTGCCGCATGGCGGCTTCGCGCACCGTGCGTTTGAAGAAAAACACCTCGTCGGCCAAGCCCATGGGATGGTCATGGAAGAAATTGATTTCCATTTGACCGGCACCCACCTCGTGAATCAAGGTGTCCACATTCAGGCCCATTTTTTCGCAATAGTCGTAAATTTCTTCGAACAAGGGGTCGAACTCGTTGACCGCATCGATGCTGTAGGCCTGTCTGGACGTTTCGGCGCGGCCACTGCGGCCAATCGGGGGATGCAGCAAAGAGTTGGGGTCGGGGTTGCGTGCCACCAAATAGAACTCGAGTTCAGGTGCGACCACGGGCTCCAGGCCCATCTCGGTGTACAGATCGCAGACCCTGCGCAACACGCTGCGCGGCGCAAAGGGAATCAATTTACCGTAGCGGTCATAACAGTCGTGGATGACTTGCGCGGTGGGGTCCGAGGCCCAAGGCACGATGCGCACCGTGGTGGGGTCAGGCTGCAAATGCATGTCCCGATCGTTCGGGTTGATGACGTCGTAATAGGGGCCGGATTTTGGAAATTCACCCGTGACGCCCAAGGCCACCACCACCTCGGGCAGGCGCATGCCGCGGTCTTCGGTGAATTTGACGCGTGGCAGGATTTTTCCACGGGCCACGCCGGTCAAGTCCGGGGCCAAACATTCCACTTCGGTGACGCGGTGAACATTCAGCCAATTTTCCAATTCACTGAAGTTGGTGGGTGTAGGGAGGGAACTGTTGTTGGACATGGGAAAGTTTGGTGGGTTGAAAGGGTCTCAGGCCAGGGCATGGGAAGCGGGTTGCGTCATCGCCAAGCGCTCGGCTTGGCGTTGCCGACAGGCTTGCCCGAAGGCTTTGAAAATGGCCAGGTACAAAGGGTGTTCTTGGCAACGCCACTCGGGATGCCACTGCACAGCGTAAGCAAAGGCCTTGGCCGAGCGCACCTGCACAGCTTCCACCAATCCATCGGGGGCCAAAGCCATGGGGGCCAAATCGTCGGCCAAGCGGTCAATGCCCTGGCCGTGCAAGGAGTTGACCATGGCGGTGTCGCCGCCCGCCCATTCGGCCAAGGCCGTGTTGGGCAGGATGCGGATCGGGTGGCGCGGGGCGTATTGGTCAGCGTAGGACGCTTCAGCCGGTTCGCGGTGGTCTTGCATGCCGGCGACTTCTTGCACCTGTTGGTGCAAGCTGCCGCCCAGGGCGACATTGATTTCTTGAAAGCCGCGACAAATGCCCAGCATGGGAACGCCTTCGGCGATGCAAGCCCGGATCAATGGCAGGGTGAGGGCGTCGCGCTGGGGGTCGAGCGGTAATTCGGGCCGCAACACTTCTTGTTGGAAATGACTGGGATGCACATTGGACGGCGAGCCGGTGAACAGCACACCGTCACAGTGGGCCAGCAATGCAGGGATGTGTGACGCGTTGGCAGTGGGCAGGGTGAATGGTTCGGCCTGGGCCCCTTGTTTGATGGCCGTGGCGTACTTGTCACCCAGCACCGTGAAGGGCGAGCGGTGCTCGCCATGGCCCAGTTGACGGTGATCGTGTGTGACCCAAACCCAAGGATGCATGTTGATTTCCTTTTGCCAGTTAAACCATTCTGTTACATTCTTAAGCAAATCAAAGGTGCCAGTTTGGTTTTTTCGATGGTGCCAATCTCAGCCTCAGCATACCGCGCTGAAGCCATCCCGTTGCTTGGAAGCACCTTTGCCATGCTCACAGAATTCCTGGGTCAACAACTGCAGCTCAAGCCTGCTGATGGCGGTGCAACGGCCTTGGCCTTGAATCGCCAACTTTATCTGCTGTTGAAAAAGGCCATCCTAGACCAAGTGCTGCGCCATGGTGAGCGCTTGCCCTCGAGTCGCGTCATGGCGGCGGCCTTGCAATTGGCGCGCAACACCGTGATGAGTGCCTTGTCCCAATTGGAAGCCGAAGGTTTTTTGGAAACGCGTCAAGGCAGCGGCACCTTTGTGCGGTTCAAACGACCGGCAAATGGCCAGCCGTCCTCCCCTGCTGAGACGACGGGCAACAGCCGCCTGGGTTTTCGGCAGGTGTCTGCGCGTGGTCAGCGGTTGCTCAAGCAAGACACGGCCAATGAGCTGGAGGTGCAGCCGTTCACCCAAGGCCTGCCCGACTTTTCGCCATTTCCTGTGGCTGTTTGGCAAAAGCTCTTGGCCAAGCACTGGCGCTTGTCGTATGCCAGCATGCTGGATTACAACGACACCGGTGGCTTCAAACCGCTCAAGCGCGCCATTGCCCAATATTTGCGGATGTTTCGCGGCATGCGGTTGGACGACGAGCAGGTGTTGGTCACCACCGGCACACAACAGTCCTTGAGTTTGTGCGCCATCTTGCTGGCCGATCCGGGGGACACGGTGTGGGTGGAAGATCCTTTGTACTGGGGTGCGGCACAAATTTTTCGAGCCAATGGTTTGCACATGCACGGCATTCCCACCGATGCCCAGGGCTTGAACTTGGTGCTGTCCGATCAAGCGCCAGCCCCCCGCATGGTTTACGTGACACCTTCGCATCAATACCCCACGGGTGGTGTGCTGACCGCAGAGCGGCGCTTGGATTTGTTGCGGCGTTGCCGGGACATGCACGCCTGGGCATTAGAGGACGACTATGACAGCGAGTTCCGCTTTGCCGGACCGCAGCAGCCTTCTTTGCATGCACTGGACTTGCAAGACCGCGTGTTTTACATGGGGACTTTTTCCAAAACCTTGTATCCCGGCATCAAGATGGCGTACTTGGTGGTGCCACCAGACTGGGTGTCGGCGTTCAAACGCATCCATTACGACATGAACCGACCGGGCTTGCTGCACCAGCAGGTGGCGATGGCCGAATTCATCGAACTCGGGCATTTCCACAGCACCATCCGCCAAGCCCGCGCCACTTATGTGCAGCGACGCCAGGCTTTGTTGCAAGCCTTGGCCCCTTGTTTGGGTTTGCAAGCCAGCATCAGTGGCGCCGAACAAGGCCTGCACCTGTGTTTGCATTTGCCGCAGACCTTGGATGATGTGGCCTTGGCGCAGCAAGCACAGACCCATGGACTGACGGTGCGGGCTTTGTCGCGCTATGCCATCGCCCGCCAAGACTTGCGCGGCTTGGTGATTGGCTATGGTTATGCGCCCTTGGAGGCCATTCAAAAAGACGGACCGGTGTTGGCGCAATTGGTGGTGCGCGCCTTGCGGCATCGCCACGCTTGACCCCGCAACTCAACCCAGCCAATCGCGCAAACGGAAATAGCTGGTGCCCAACAGCAGCAAGGGGATGCGCAAGGCCGCACCGCCGGGGAACGGGCTTTGCCGAATGCGTTCGAACAAGTCCAAGGCGTGGCGGTCACCCATCAGGGCTTGGCGAATGACGCGCCCCGCCAAGGTGGTGGCCGCCAGACCATGGCCGCTGAAGCCTTGCATGAAAAATACGCCAGGGGCCAACTGCCCCCAATCGGGTGCGCGTTGGCTGGAAATATCAACAAAACCGCCCCAGGTGTGGTCGATGAGGGCCTGCTGCAAGCTTGGAAAAACCTTCACCATGCGCTGTCGCATGGTGTGCGTGAGCCGCGAAGGCGTGGCGGCGGTGTAACTGACCCGGCCGCCAAACAACATGCGCCGCTCGGCACTCAAGCGAAAGTAATCGAGCACAAAATTGTTGTCACACACAGCAGCGTTGCTGGGCAGAAGCGCTTCGGCTTGGGAGGATGACAAGGCTTCGGTGGCGATGATGTAGGTGCCCACCGGCATGATGCGGGCCTGCAAGCGGGTGGCCATGTGGGGTGATTGCCAAAGCAAGCCGCTGTTGCCTGCCAGCACCACTTGCCGCGCCCGCACCTGCGCTTGCGCTGTGCGCACGACCCAATCGTTGCCCACTTTGTCCATGGACACCGCTGGGCTGTGTTCATGCAAACGCGCACCTGCCGCTTGCGCGGTTTGAGCGATGCCCAAGCCATAGCGCAAGGGGTTGAGGTGACCCGAAGCTGGGTCGCGCAAGCCGGCCACATACTGGTCGCTGCCAATGTGTTGGCGCAGTTCAGCACCTTCGACCCAATGCATCTGGTGGCCATGGTGTTGTTGCATGTAGGCCTGTTCCTCACGCAGTGCCCGGGCTTTGCGCGGCCGATCGGCGACGGTGATGTAAGACCACACGGGTTGGCAATCGATGTTGAAGCGCTGGATGCGTTCTTGCATCAACTGCAAACTGGCCAAAGAGAGTTGCCACAGTTGTTGGCCCGCAGCCAAACCCAAATGGGCATCCAACCAAGCTTGGCCACAGGCATAACCACTGATGGCTTGCCCACCGTTGCGGCCCGAGGCATGTCCACAAAGACGCTCGGCTTCGAGGACGATGACGCGTTGACCACTTTCGGCCAATTCCAGTGCAGTGGACAAACCTGCCAAGCCACCACCGACCACCACCACATCAGCCTCGCTGTTGTTTTGCAGGCTGGGCCAATCGGGCCGGTTCACGGTGGACTCGTAGAAGCAGTCTTGTCCCAGGTCGCGGTTGACGGCGGCCAGATTCATGGTGGGCCTTTCAATGAGCAGCGGATTGAAAACGCCGGGCTTGAGCGCTCAAGTAGGCCCAGACCAAGGTGCAAGCCGCCAAGCTGCTGAGTTCGGCGTGGTCAAAAGGCGGGCACACCTCGACACAGTCCATGCCAACCCAGTTCAAATCGGCCAAGCCTTCGACCCAGTAAAGCAATTGGCTCATGCTCAGGCCACCGGCTTCAGGCGTGCCGGTGCCGGGCGCGAACGCCGGGTCCAGACAATCGATGTCCAAGCTCAAATAAACCGGCTGTTGGCCGATGCGCTCTCGCACGGTTTGCAACAAAGGTGCGAGTTGGGTGCCTTCGCAGCCCCACAGATCGCGGGCGTGGTAGATGAGGCCGCCACGGTCACGCACGTATTCACGCGCCGACCGCTCGGCCGCCGAGCGCAGGCCCACTTGGACCGTGTGGTGCGCAGTCACCAAACCTTCTTCAATCGCTTCGCGGGTCCAGGTGCCGTGCCCCGAGGGTTCGCCAAAATGATCTTCCCAGGTGTCGCAGTGGGCATCGAAATGCAGCAAGGCCAGCGTGCCATGTTGTTGCTTCATGGCTCGCAACAAAGGCAGGGTGATGGCATGGTCTCCACCTAAAAACACACAATGGTGTCGTTGCATCAGGGGCGCGGCTTGGGCTTGAATGGCTGCACGCGCAGCCTCCAAACCAGTGGCGTTGGGCAGGCGCAGGTTGCCACCATCGCCCATCCACGGCAGTGGACTGATGTCGAACAACGGGTGCGTGGCATCGCACAAAGTTTGGCTGACCGCGCGGATGCTTTGCGGAGCCAAGCGCGCACCTGGGCGGTTGGTGACGCTGCCGTCCCATGGCACCCCGATCAGCGCCAAGGGCTGGTCTTGCAAGGCCGCGCAACTGGCAAAGCGGCCGCTGCTTTGGGCATAGGGAAAATCGTCAAGGCTCATGAGGTTGATCCTGGTTGAAACGGTCACGGGTTGCACCGAGCTTAAGCGGCCAACGAGGCACCACATGGGGCCACTTTATCCAATTGAATACAACCAGTTGCGCCCAAACAATGACGGCTGGCTTAGCATCTGACGCATGTTGACGCTCGACGCTTTCGCCACGGAAAAGCTGCAACCCCGCAGCACATCCATCAATGGTTGGACGTGTTTGAACAGTTCTTGGCAGCACTGGCCCGGCAGCTCAGACCACCACCACTTCACCACGCAATGAATGCGGCAGGGCCTGGGTGATGCGCACATCCACCATCTGCCCCACCAAGCGCTGACCCAGCGGACCAGCGTCAAAGTTGACGATGCGGTTGCATTCGGTGCGGCCCATCAATTCGACCGCGCTTTTGCGGGATGCGCCTTCCACTAAGATGCGTTGCACTGTGCCCAAGCGGCTTTCACCAATGCGGCGCACGTTGTCTTCCACGGTGGCTTGCAGGTGCTGCAAGCGGCGCAGCTTCACCTCGTGCGGTGTGTCGTCAGGCAAGTTGGCCGCAGGCGTGCCCGGGCGTGGGCTGAAGATGAAGCTGAAGGACGCGTCAAAACCAATGTCGGTGATGAGCTTCATCAGTTTGTCAAAGTCTTCTTCGGTTTCGCCGGGAAAGCCGACGATGAAGTCTGAGCTCATGGCGATGTCGGGGCGCACCGCACGCAGTTTGCGGATCGTGCTCTTGTATTCCATGGCGGTGTAACCACGCTTCATCGCCATCAAGATGCGGTCGCTGCCATGTTGCACCGGCAGATGCAAGTGGCTCACCAATTGCGGCACCTTGGCATACACGTCAATCAATCGTTGCGTGAATTCATTCGGGTGGCTGGTGGTGTAACGGATGCGTTCCACCCCGGGAATTTCAGCGATGTACTCGATGAGTAATGCAAAGTCGGCAATCTCTGAGGTGTCGCCCATGCTGCCTCGGTAGGCATTGACGTTTTGCCCCAGCAGCGTGATTTCTTTCACGCCTTGGGCGGTCAGGCCTGCCACCTCGGTCAGCACATCGTCCAAGGGACGGTTGATTTCTTCGCCACGCGTGTAGGGCACGACGCAATAGCTGCAGTACTTCGAACAACCTTCCATGATGGACACAAAAGCCGAAGCGCCTTCGACCCGCGCTGGTGGCAGGTGGTCGAATTTTTCAATCTCGGGAAAGCTGATGTCGACCTGCGGTTTTTTCAGGTCGCGGCGTTGGTTCAGCAACTCGGGCAAGCGGTGCAAGGTTTGCGGTCCAAACACCACATCCACATAAGGTGCCCGGGCGATGATGGCATCGCCTTCTTGGCTGGCGACACATCCGCCCACGGCGATTTGCACGCCCTTTTGTTTCAGGTGTTTCACCCGACCCAAATCGGAAAAAACTTTTTCTTGGGCTTTTTCGCGCACCGAGCAGGTGTTGAACACCACCAGGTCGGCTTCGTCGATGTCTTGGGTTTGTTCGTAACCTTGGGCGGCGTTCAGCACATCAGCCATCTTGTCCGAGTCGTACTCGTTCATTTGGCAGCCAAAGGTTTTGATGAAGACTTTGCGGCTCATGGCGAAGTCCTTGAAGAGATGCAGCGGGTCATGGTGTAGATCCAGAGGCTGTGAAAGGAGGGCAGATTGTAGCCAGCGCTCTTTATGATGCAGTCCATGAACCATTTCACCCGCACCGTGCTTTTCACCGACACCGATGGCCGCGCACGTTTTCGCGAAGAAGCCATTCCTTTGGACCAAGGCACGCCGCAAGCGATGTTGAGTGAACTGATTCCAAGCCAAGGCTTGCAGCTGCGGCGCAGTCCGGTGGGCTTTCGCAGCCAGTTCCATGTGAGCAGCCACACCCAATGGGTGTTCATCTTGCAAGGCCACATGGAAATAGGCTTGCAAGACGGCTCGTCCAAGGTGTTTGGTCCGGGCCAGCATTTTTATTCCGCCGATCTGTTGCCCGCGGGGGCGGTGTTTGACAGCCAAGTGCATGGCCACTGGAGCCGCCAAGTGGGCCCGGATGAACTGGTGACGGTGTTCGTGCGGGCTTAGAACTGTTGGACAGTGCGGCATGAAAATGCCGCTTTGGCGGCAGTTTCAACTGAATAAACAGTGATTTACCGGTTGATTTAAGTGAAAAGAATGCTAAATCTGCATGTGGATTAAAGAGACTGGCTCCTGAAGCCGATACCATCTCACACGCCGGTGGGCTTTGGGTCGCCGCTTTGCATTTGCAGTCCTTTATTTTGAGCAGCCATGAAAAAATACCTACGATTGATCTTGGAAGTCTTGCTGGGCATCTGCCTGGTGGCCACCGCCACGCTGGCCTACATGAACTACTCGGCCAAGAAGCATTTGGCCGATGAGGTCGCTGAATTGACCGAGCAACTCGACGAGGCCAAATCCGCCTTGGAAAAATCCAGCGAAGAAGCCCCACCTGCGGAAGAACACGCGGCTGAAGCGGGCACCACCAACAGCCAGGAATTGGACGCTTTGAAAGCGGCCTTCACCAATGGCGTGGTGTTGCAAGACATGGAAACTTTGTACAAAGCGCAAAAAACCCTGACCGCTGAACGTCAAGTCGGCTTGGCCTCGTTGCGACTCCTCACCAAAGGTGCGCAAGACGAATCAACCATTTCAGCCTTCCAAAAAGCCTTGGAAATGGCAGAGTGGAGCAACCGCCTGCAAACCGTGTGTGCCGCCCAAAACGCACTGGCCGCAGCGGGTCAAAAAGTCAAAGTCTTGTCCGACTGCAAGCGTTCTGGCGACAAAGAAGAACCTGCGGCTGACAAAGAAAAAGCCAAAGACGAGCACACCAAGAAGGACGACAAAGCCCATGACGTGCACTGGGGCTATGAGGGCGACAACGGCCCCGAGCACTGGGGTGACAACTTCCCTGTTTGCGGCAAAGGCAAAAAACAATCGCCTTTGAACATCGTCGGCCCTTTCGAGAAATCCAAAGAAACCTTGACCGTGGACTACAAAGAAGGTCCGCTGAAAATGCTCAACAACGGCCACACCATTCAAGTGAATGTCGAGCCCGGCAGCACCCTGACCATCGGCAAAGAAACCTTTGACTTGTTGCAATTCCACTTCCACCGCCCCTCTGAAGAGCAAGTGGAAGGCAAAAACGCAGCCATGGTGGCGCACTTTGTGCACAAGAGCAAAGAAGGCAAGCTGGCCGTCATTGGTGTCTTGCTGAACGAAGGCAAAGACAGCGCGGCCATCAAAACCTTGTGGGCCAATTTGCCACCCAAGGAGTTGGAAGAATTTTTGCCACCCAAGGTCATGTTCAACCCCGCCAGCATGCTGCCCAAAGAGCTTGGTTTCTACAACTATGAAGGCTCGCTCACCACACCACCTTGCACCGAGGGCGTTCAGTTCTACATCCTGAAAACCCCGATGGACGTGTCCAAACAACAATTGGCCAAGTTCCCCTTCAAGCTCAATGCCCGTCCCGTGCAAAGCCTGAATGGTCGCAAGATCAACGCCGGTGGTTGATCAGCCCTGACGCTCTGGCTACACACCCACAAAAAAACCCGCCGAGGCGGGTTTTTTTGTGGCCTGAACAAACAGGCTGAAGGTGTTGCTGATGGGCCCCGAAACAGGCTGCCCATCGGGACAGGTGCTTAGCCCATCAACAAACCGTGGGTACGGGCAAAGTGCAGGGTTTGCGTGCGGCTCTTCACGCCCAGACGGCGGAACAGACGCCACAAGTGCACCTTCACGGTGTGCTCGCTGATGTTGAGTTCGGCTGCGATGTCACGGTTGGACAAGCCCCGGTCCAGCATGAGGATCAGTTGTTTTTGGCGCTTGGACAGTTTGATGTCGCCAATCACGACGGCATCGGCATCGGCTTCGTCGTCGTCCGACTTCATGATGTCGTGGATGGCTTGCGAAATTTCAGACGTGTCGGTGGATTTTTCAATGTAGAGGTCGGCACCGGCTTCCAAGCAAGCGTCGCGGGCTTCGCCAGAAGGCATGGCCGACAACACCACCAAGGGAATCTCGGGGTACATTTTTTTCACGTCAGAAATGGCTGTGGCACCTTTGACGCCAGGCAGCAGCAAGTCGAGGACAAACAACTCGGGCTCGCCATTTTTGATGAGCGCAGCTTGCAACTCGCTGAATTTTTCCAATTCAACCACTTTGGATGCTGGGCGCAGGCGGCGCAACAGCATGCCAATCATTTGGCGAACCATGGGATGGTCATCAATCACATACAAGCTCATAGTGTTTTCTCCGGTGTCAATAATTCAGGCCCATGGCCTCGCGCACGTCGCGCATGGTTTCTTGCGCCGTGATGCGTGCGCGCTGTGTTCCAGCGTCAACGATATCACGAACAAGTCGAGGATTGGAAACAAAAGGCTCAGCCCGCGCCAACATGGGCGCTTGCTCAGTCACGATGGCATCGATGATGGGTTGTTTGCATTCCAAACAGCCAATGCCAGCACGGGTGCATTCAGTTTTCACCCATGTTTTGGTGGTCTCGGTGGAGTAGACCAAATGGAATTGCCAGACCGGGCAGCGGTCGGGGTTGCCGGCATCGGTGCGCTTGACCCGGGCTGGGTCGGTGGGCATGCGCCGCACCTTGGTTTCGATGCTGGCTTTGTCTTCGCGCATGGCGATGGCATTGTTGTAACTTTTGCTCATCTTGGCGCCGTCCAAGCCCGGCAATTTGCTGGCCTCGGTCAGCAAGGCATGCGGCTCGGTCAGCACCGCTTTGCCGGTGCCTTTGAAATAGCCTTCCAAGCGTTCGCGGTCATGCTCGTTCAGTTCGGGAGCGGACTGCACATAGCCCATCGCGCCTTCCAAGGCCTGGGTGTCGCCGGTTTCCTGAAATTGTTTGCGGGATTTTTCAAAGCGCTTGACGCTGTCTTTGGGCAATTTGGCCAAGCAGTCTTGCACCAGCGCGTCGAAGTTGGGCTCGCGGCCATACAAATGGTTGAAGCGGCGTGCGGTTTCGCGGGTCAATTCGACATGGCTGGCTTGGTCTTCACCGACCGGCACATGCTTGGCTTTGTAAATCAGGATGTCGGCGGCTTGCAGTAGCGGGTAGCCCAAGAACCCATAGGTGGTCAGGTCCTTGTCCTTGAGCTTGTCCATCTGGTCTTTGTAGGTGGGGACGCGCTCGAGCCAACTGAGTGGCGTGCCCATGCTCAGCAGCGTGAACAACTCGGCGTGCTCGGGGATGCGGCTTTGCAAAAAGATGGTGCATTGATTCGGGTCCAAGCCGGCGGCCAACCAATCGATCACCATCTCATAGACGTTTTTCTCGATGACCTCGCGGCTTTCGTAATGCGTGGTGAGCGCGTGCCAATCGGCGACGAAATAAAAGCATTCCATCTCGGACTGCAAGCGCACCCAATTTTTCAGGGCGCCGTGGTAGTGGCCCAAATGAAGTGCGCCCGTGGGGCGCATGCCGGAGAGAACGCGATCACTCATGAGGAAGACAGTTGTATCAAAGCCGCCAAGGGCAGCAACAGCCATTGCAGGGCTTGTGTGGACACCGCCATGATGGGGCGCATCCAAAACGTGTTGACCACGCCAATCAGCACCAAGCCCATGACGATGAAAAAGCCGAAACGCTCGACCTGTGCGAACTGCACCGCCATGCGCCAAGGCAACAAACCGACCAACACCCGGCCACCATCCAAGGGCGGCAAGGGGAACAAATTGAAAGCAAACATCACCAAATTCACCAAGACACCGGCTTGCGCCATCTCGATGAAAAAGCGTTCTTCGGCGCCCAAGCCAGACATGAGATACAAAGCCGCACCCCACAACAAGGCTTGCAAGAAATTGCTGGCGGGTCCGGCCAAGGCCACCCAAACCATGTCGCGCTTGGGGTGGCGCAGTCGGCCAAACTCCACGGGCACGGGTTTGGCGTAGCCAAACAACATCTGCCCGCCGGTGGCCAAGTACAGGATCAAGGGCATGGCGATGGTCCCGACCAGGTCGATGTGGGGAATGGGATTGAGGGTGACCCGACCCAAACTCCAGGCCGTGTTGTCGCCAAAAAGCCGCGCCACATAACCGTGGGCGGCTTCGTGCATGGTGATCGCCAGTAGTACTGGCAGCGCATGCGTCGCAATCGTTTGAACTAA
The DNA here is from genome assembly GCA_947448745.1 of Comamonadaceae bacterium. Classification (GTDB taxonomy): domain Bacteria; phylum Pseudomonadota; class Gammaproteobacteria; order Burkholderiales; family Burkholderiaceae_C; genus Limnohabitans. Next base: position 3,367 of record CANFOQ010000031.1, on the reverse strand, counting down.
TTCATTGAAATTCACGAGACCATTGTCTCATCAAACTTGTTAAATTTGCGGGCAAATAGGAAAGACTTTGTAGGCATTTTCCAGAGGTAGCCTGAGTTTCTGTCCCCATTCAGGGTGCAATGGCGGATTTTATAAGCCCAAAAGCGTTACATCGCCCGCGCCCTCGCGCACCAACAAGGGGTCGCCACCGGTGCCCATCGGGGTCAGGTCCACCACGGTGGTGGCTTGCCGGCGGCAGGCCCCGGCATCCAACACCGCTGCAATCTGATGTTCAAACCGCTCGCGAATCTCCTGGGCGTCGTTCAGGGGCTCGGTCTCGTCCGGGGGGATCAGGCTGGTGGCCAACAAGGGCGCGCCATGCAGTGTCAGCAGCGCCAGCAAGGCGTGGTGCTCGGGCACCCGCAGGCCGATGGTTTTGCGTTGCGGGTGCGACACGCGGCGCGGCACTTCCTTGGTGGCTTCCAAAATGAAGGTGTAGGCCCCCGGGGTGCAGGCTTTGAGCAAGCGGTATTGGCGGTTGTCGACTTTGGCGTAGACGCTCAATTCGCTCAGGTCGCGGCACAACAAAGTGAGGTGGTGCCGCTCATCCACAGCACGGATGCGCCGCATCAGGTCCACAGCGGCTTTGTCGTCCAAGTGGCAAACCAAGGCATAGCTGGAGTCGGTGGGCACGGCCAACACATGGCCTTGGGCCAACAGGGCCACCGCTTGCTTGAGCAGACGCACCTGCGGGTTGTCGGGGTGAACTTGCAGCCACTGGGCCATGAACGCCTTATTGAATGCGGTGTTGCAGCAGTTCCCACACGGGCGTCAAGTCGCCGGGCAACCAGGGCAAGGCGCCCAGGTCGGTGTGGCTTTCATCCGGGCTGTGGAAATCGCTGCCGCGCGACGCGGCCAAACCAAACTCGCGTGCCATGCCGGCGTATTCCAAAGCCTCGGCCGCCGAATGACTGCCCGTGACCACCTCAACGGCTTGGCCCCCATGCGCCTTGAACTCCGTGAACAGCGCGAATTCTTCATTCGGTGTGAAGTCGTAGCGGGCCGGATGCGCGATGACGGCCATGCCACCGGCATCGCGGATCCAGGCAATGGCGTCTTTCAAATTGGCCCAGCGGTGCGGCACAAAACCGGGCTTGCCTTCGGTGAGAAAACGGCGAAACACCTCGTAGGTGTCTTTGCACACACCTGTCTCCACCAAATAGCGGGCGAAATGGGTGCGCGAAATCAAGTCGGGGTTGCCGGCGTAGGTGAGGGCGCCTTCAAAGCTGCCGTGGATGCCGACCTTGGCCAAACCCGCAGCCATGTCTTGGGCCCGGGCGTGGCGACCGCCGCGTGTGCTTTGCAAACCTGCCACCACCCGTGGGTCGTGGATGTCAAAACCCAAGCCGACGATGTGCACCGTGTGGCCGGCAAACGAGACCGAAATTTCGGTGCCACTCAGGTACTGCATGCCCACTTCTTTGGCCGCGGTGGCGGCGCGTTGTTGGCCACCGATTTCATCGTGGTCGGTGAGCGACCACAGTTGCACGCCGTTGCTGTGGGCACGTTGCGCCAGCGCTTCAGGCGTGAGCGTGCCGTCAGAGACGACAGAGTGGCAGTGCAGATCGGCGTTGAGGATGGACACGTTTTGATTCTAGGGGGCTTGCATGGTTTCAATCTGCAATTGCAGCTTGTCCCTGCCTTGCCAAGTGTTGATGTCCAGCCGATAGGCCAACAGGGCTTGCGCGGGCAAAGGTTCGGTGCGGCCAAACCAAATGCCGTCGATGTCTTGGCCGTGCAATTTCAGCTTCAAGGACAAATGTTTGTCACCCACAATGCGCTGCCCCAGCACCTGCACCTGGTCTTGAAACACCGGCGGCGCAAAGCCTTGGCCCCACACCTGGTTTTGCAATTCGAGCACCACATCGGGGCGCATGTAGCTGGCTTCCAAGGAGCCATCGGTTTCCAAAGATTGCGCCAGCGTGGCCGGTGACAACCACTGCTCGGCAATCTGTTGCAACGCGATTTCAAACGTGGCCAAGTCGTCTTCGAGCAAGGTGCAACCGGCGGCCATGGCATGGCCGCCAAAGCGCAACAACAAACCGGGGTGCATCTTGACCACGGCGTCCAAAGCATCGCGCAAATGAAAACCAGGGATGGAGCGGCCCGAGCCTTTGAGCACCGCTTGGCCTTCGGACTCGCTGGCGGCAAACACAAAGCAGGGCCGGTAGTGCAGGTCTTTCAAACGCGCGGCAACGATGCCGACCACACCTTCGTGAAATTCTTCGTCGAACACACACAGTGCAGCAGGGGGTTCATCGTCCGTATCCATCAAGGACTCGGCGATCAGCAACGCTTGCTCGCGCATCTCGCCTTCCAAACTGCGGCGTTCGCGGTTGATGGCGTCGAGTTGCTCGGCCAATCGCAGCGCCAAACCCGCGTCGTCGGTACGCAAACATTCAATGCCTAAAGTCATGTCGGACAAACGACCGGCGGCGTTGATGCGCGGACCGATGGCAAAGCCCATGTCTTGGCTGCTGGCGCGGGCCACATCGCGCCCGGCCACGTTGAACAAGGCCGCCAAACCGGGCGGCAATTGACCGCGCTGCATGCGTTGCAAACCTTGCGCCACCAAGCGGCGGTTGTTGGCGTCCAACTTGACCACATCGGCCACCGTGCCCAAGGCCACCAGCGGCAACAAACCATCCAGTTTCGGCTCGCTGTCTTTGCTGAACACACCGCGTGTGCGCAACGCGGCACGCAACGCCAGCAACACGTAAAACATCACGCCGACACCGGCCATGCTTTTGCTTTGAAAGGTGCAACCGGGTTGGTTCGGGTTCACCAAGGCATCAGCCTGCGGCAGTTCGGGCCCTGGCAAATGGTGGTCGGTCACCAAGACTTTCAAGCCCAGCGCTTGCGCCGCTGCCACACCCTCGACACTGGCGATGCCGTTGTCCACCGTGATCAAGAGTTGTGCGCCCGTGGCGTGCACCCGCTTGGAAATGCTGGGCGTCAGGCCATAACCATCGACCACGCGATCGGGCACGATGAAGCCCACATGCTGCGCACCCAACAAAGCCAAACCACGCAAGGCCACGGCGCAAGCGGTGGCACCGTCGCAGTCGTAATCGGCGACGATGCAGATGCGTTGTTGCTGCGCGATGGCATCGGCCAACAACTGCGCGGCTTGGTCCATGCCTTTCATGCCACTGGGCGGCAACAAATGCTTCAACTGGTTGTCAAGTTCTTGCGGGTCTTGCACACCGCGCCCGGCGTACAAACGGGCCAGCAGTGGATGCACACCGGTTTGTTCCAAGGCCCAGACCGTGCGGGGTGGGGCGTCGCGGGGCAAGAGTTTCATGACAAGACCTCGTGCAAAGCGGGT